>NZ_CP016282.1:695750-1391500 GCF_001679725.1 Cryobacterium arcticum
GCGCGAGCGCTGTCGATGAGTTGCGGAGAACTGCCCTCTCGAGCGGCTTGAGAGGGCATTTTGCGGCAAATGGGCAAGTTGGCAGTTGGTCGGTCGGTTCTGGCGAGGCGGCGGGCGGATGTGGCGGCATCGGGGTGCACACAGCGGCGGGGCGATAGATTAGGGGGGTGAATACGAGCCCCGAGGAATACCTGATGCCCGGCAGCGGCGTGAGTATCAACGCGCTGCCCAAAGTTTCGCTGCACGACCACCTTGATGGTGGTCTGCGGCCGGCCACGATCATCGAGCTGGCCGAGGCCATCGACCTCGACCTGCCCGCCGACACCGAGAACGACCTGGCCGACTGGTTCACCGCCCAGGCCACGTCCGGGTCGCTGGTGGACTACCTCAAGACCTTCGACCTCACCGTCGCCGTCATGCAGACCCACGATTCCCTTGCGCGCGTCGCCCGCGAGTTCGTCGAAGACCTCGCCCTTGACGGCGTGATCTACGGCGAAATTCGCTGGGCACCCGAGCAGCACCTCACGGCCGGGCTGAGCCTGGATCAGGCCGTCGACGCCGTGCAGGAGGGCATTGAGGCCGGTATCGACCGCGTCGCCCAGGCCGGGCTGGTCATCAAGATCGGTCAGGTGATCACCGCGATGCGGCACGCCGACCGCTCGCTCGAGGTCGCCGAGCTCGCCGTGCGGCACCGGGACCTGGGCGTGGTGGGCTTCGACATCGCCGGCGCCGAGCAGGGTTTCCCCGCCGCCGACCACACCGAGGCATTCGACTTCCTCGCCCGCAACCTGTTCCCGGTCACCGTGCACGCCGGCGAGGCCGACGGCCTCGACAGCATCCGTGGCGCGCTCTTCGACGGCCGTGCCCTTCGCCTCGGCCACGGGGTGCGCCTGGCCGAGGACATCGAGATCGGCCGCGAGGACCAGGACAACACCTACGTCACCCTCGGCCCGCTCGCCCAGTGGGTGCGTGACCGCGAGATCCCGCTCGAACTGAGCCCGTCGTCCAACCTGCAGACCGGCGCCATCGCCGCCTGGGGCGACGACATGCTCGACCACCCGTTCGACCTGCTCTACCAGCTGGGCTTCCGCGTGACCGTGAACACCGACAACCGTCTGATGAGCGGCACCTCGCTCAGCCGCGAGCTGGCGCTGTTGACGGATGCCTTCGGCTACGACCTCGACGACCTCGAGGCCCTGCAGCTGAACGCGGCGTCGAGCGCGTTCCTGCCGCTCGAGGAGCGCGAAGAACTCGCGGATGCCATCGTCGACGGCTTCGCCAACGCCTGACCCGGCCCACCCCAACCCCGAAAGCAGCCATGTCGCTTCCCCCGCTTCCCCTCGACGCCATTGACGTCGGCCTGCACGTTCCCGACTGGCGTGCCGCGATCGGAGCCGCGGGTGCGGCGCTCGAGAGAAGCGGCTCCACCGCCCCGGGCTACACCGAGCGCATGGTGGGCGTGATCGAGGAGTTCGGCGCCTACGTGGTGATCGCGCCCGGGCTGGCCCTGGCGCACGCCAGGCCGGGGCCCGATGTGCTCACCGAGGGTCTGAGCGTGGTGACGTTGGCCGATCCCGTCGCGTTCGGGCATCCGCACAACGACCCGGTCAGCGTGGTGCTCGGCCTGGCCGTGACCACGGGGGACGAGCACGTGCACTTCGTCGCCGAACTCGCCAACGTGTTCAACGATTCGAGCATCATCCCGGCACTGGCAGCGGCGCCGGACGCCGAAACCGTACGCTCACTTCTGGGCATTGCGGCACCAACAGGGCACGCAGCCACCGAAGAGGAGTCATCATGAAGATCGTCGCACTGTGCGGAGTGGGAATCGGCACGTCCGCCATTCTCAAGGTCAACGCCGAACGCGCCCTCGAGCGCCTCGACATCCAGGCGGACGTCACCGCCGCCGACATCGCCAGCGTCAAGCTGGCCGCCGCCGACGCGCAGGTCATCCTCACGTCGAGCGAGCTGGTGCCGTCGATCGGCAAGACCAACGCCGACGTCATCATCATCGACAACTTCTTCGACCTCGACGAACTGACCGCCAAGCTCGAGACCGCGCTGGGCTAGCCCGGCCGGCCCGGGTCGCAGCGCGACCCGGGCGCCGTGGTTCAGCCGATCAGCGCTCGCATGCCGCGGTCGAGTTCGGCCAGGGCGTCGGATGCGGCCAGACGCCGCTCGGCCACGCTGCCGACGGCGCTGCTGGTGTCGAGGTAGACCTTCAGCTTGGGCTCCGTGCCGCTCGGGCGCACCATCACGCGGGACCCGTCGGTGAGCACGATGCGCAGCACGTCGCTCGGCGGCAGGCCGTTGAAGCCCTGCGAGAGGTCGTCGATGTGGTCGACCCGGCTGCTGCCGATCATCGCCGGCGGGCTGTCGCGCAGGCGCGCCATCACCCGGTCGATCTCGGTGAGGTCGGTGACCCGCACGGAGATCTGGCCGGAGGCGAAGTGCCCGAACTTCTCCGAGAAGGCGTCCAGGTGCTCCGCAAGGGTGGAGCCGTCGGCCTTGAGGTCGCTCACCAGCGACAGCAGGGCGACCGCGGCTGAGATGCCGTCCTTGTCGCGCACGGTGCCCGGGTTCACCAGATAGCCCAGGGCCTCCTCGAAACCGAAGATCAGCCCGGGGGCGCGGGAGACCCATTTGAAGCCCGTGAGGGTGTCGGCGAAGGCCAGTCCGTAGGCATCCGCCACGGCCTTGAGGGCCGGGGTCGACACGATCGAGCAGGCCAGGGTGCCGTTGGCGCCGCCGTCACCCGGGGCGTTCTGGGCCTCGACGGCCGCGCGCCAGCCGAGGATCGCGCCGATCTCATTGCCGCTCAGGCGCCGGTAGCCCTCGGCCGCGTCGGCGTCGGGGATGGCGATGGCGAGCCTGTCGGCATCCGGGTCGTTGGCGATGATGAGTTCGGCGCCCACCTCGCGGGCGGTCTCGTAGGCGAGGTCCATCGCGCCGGGTTCCTCAGGGTTGGGGAAGGCGACGGTGGGGAAAGCCGAGTCGGGGGCGATCTGCGCGTCGACGAGGGTCGGCAACGCGAATCCGGCGGCGTCGAGCACCCGGCGGGTGGTGTCCCAGCCCACGCCGTGCAGGGCAGTGTAGACGGCGTTGACCTGCGCGCGCGGCGGCCGGGCGATGGCGGCGGTGGCGTCGACGTAGGCCTGCACGACGGACTCCGGGGCGGTCTCGTACGCCGCGCGGGGCAGGTCGGAGACCAGGAGGGTGTCGGCCACCCGTTGGATCTGGGCGGCGATGGCCACGTCGTCGGGGGAGACGATCTGGGAGCCCGCATCGGCGTCGCCGAGGTAGACCTTGTAGCCGTTGTCGTTGGGCGGGTTGTGCGAGGCGGTCACCATCACACCGGCGCTGGCGCCGAGGTAGCGCACCGCGAACGCGAGCACCGGGGTGGGCAGCAGGCGGGGGAGCAGGATCGCGCGCACGCCGGCGCCGGCCATGATCGCGGCGGTATCGGTGGCGAACACGTGCGAGTTACGGCGGCCGTCATAGCCGATGACCACGGAGGGGATGCCGCCGGGCCGGACCGTCGGAGCCTGCTCGAGGAGGAAGGCGGCCAGACCGGCGGCGGCCTGGGAGACCAGCACCCGGTTCATCCGGTTGGAGCCGGCGGCGATCTCGCCGCGGAGGCCGGCAGTGCCGAACGCGAGGCGCTCGTCGAACCTGGAGTGCAGGTCGGCCACGGCGGCCGGGTCGCGATCCTGGGCCTGCTGCAGGAGCACGCGCAGTTCGGCGCGGGTCTCCGGGTCGGGGTCCTGGGCGAGCCAGGCGGTGGCGGTCAGGATGAGCTCGCCCACCGGGTCGGTCGCGGCCGGCTCGATCACGACGGTGTCGAGCACCGCGGTCGCGGCCGGGACCTCGTCGAGGGGTGCGGCGACGGTCTCGAGCACGGCGGTCCTCGGTTCGCGTTCCTCGGCGGGCACGGGTTCCTGGCCGGTCTCGGCGACGGGCTCGGCGGCGTGCGCGCCGCGGCGGCGGGTGTCGCCGGCCGCGGACTCTTCCGGAATGCCGTTGTCCAGGCTCACAGCGAGGCCACAATCTTGGCCAGGAGGGCGCTGATGGTGGCTTCGGCCTGCTGGCCAGCCTCGAGCACCTCACCGTGGCTGAGCGGGGTCTTCTGGATGCCGGCGGCCAGGTTGGTGATCAGCGACATGCCGAGGATCTCCATGCCGGCCTGCCGGGCCGCGATGGCCTCGAGGGCCGTGGACATGCCCACGATGTGACCGCCGATGGCCTTGGCCATCTGCACCTCGGCCGGCGTCTCATAGTGCGGGCCGCGGAACTGGCAGTACACACCCTCGTCGAGCGAGGCGTCGATGCCCCGGGCCAGGTCGCGCAGGCGCTGCGAGTACAGGTCGGTGAGGTCGATGAAGGTGGCGCCCTCGAGCGGCGAGTCCGCGGTGAGGTTGATGTGGTCGCTGATCAGCACCGGTGTACCGGGCGTCCAGGTCTCACGGATGCCGCCGGCTCCGTTGGTGAGGATCATGGTCGTCGCGCCCGTGGCAGCCGCGGTACGCACGCTGTGCACGACCCGGCGCACGCCGTGGCCCTCGTAGTAGTGCGTGCGGGCGCCGATCACGAGGGCACGCTTGCCCGTGGGCAGCAGCACCGAGCGCAGCATGCCGGCGTGGCCGGCCAGCGCCGGCGCGCTGAAACCGGTGATTTCCTGCGCGGGGATGGTGTGCGTGGTCTCGCCGATCAGGTCGGCGGCCTTGCCCCACCCGCTGCCCAGGGTGAGGGCGATGTCGTGGTGGTCGACTCCGGTGGCGTCGGCGATTTCCTGGGCAGCGATCTTGGCCACGTCGAACGGGTTGGTTTCCGGCGCGTCAAGGGGATTGATCTCGGTCGTGAGCATCCCCCTACTCTAATTGCCCGGGCGGGGTTTGGCCGGGCGCGGGTGGCGCGACAGAATAAGTGAATGTCTTACGAGTTCGAGAGAAAACAGCGGATCGCCATCATCGGCGGAGGCCCCGGCGGTTATGAGGCGGCCCTGGCGGGCGCCCAGCAGGGCGCCGAGGTGACCCTGATCGAACGCGTCGGTGTCGGCGGGGCCGCGGTGCTCACGGATGTGGTCCCCTCGAAGTCGCTCATCGCCACCGCCGAGGCGTCCAACTCGATCCGGGAGGCGACCGACCTCGGTGTGCAGTTCTTCGTGCGCGGAGACACCGGCAAGCCGCTCCACCCCGAGGTGGCGATCAACCTGGCCGCCGTCAACAAGCGCCTGCTGGCTCTGGCCCGGGAGCAGTCCGAAGACATGCGGGCCACCCTCGTGAAGGCCGGTGTCAAGCTGCAGAGCGGCCACGGCCGCCTCGACGGCCGCGACGCCGTGATCGTCTCCACGGGGGACGACGGCTCCGGAACCGACTTCGACCGGATCGAGGCCGACACCATCGTGCTCTCGGTCGGCGGCAGCCCGCGCACCCTGCCCAGCATGATGCCCGACGGCGAACGCATCCTCACCTGGACGCAGCTCTACAACCTCAAGTCGGTGCCCAAACACCTGATCGTGGTGGGCTCCGGCGTCACCGGCGCCGAGTTCGCATCCGCCTACCGGGCCCTCGGCGCCGAGGTCACCCTGATCTCCAGCCGCGACCAGGTGCTGCCCGGCGAGGACGCCGACGCGGCTGCCGTGATCGAGAACGTGTTCACCCGCAACGGCATGGTCGTGCTCAGCAAGTCCCGCGCCGCATCCGCCGAGCGCACCACGACAGGCGTGACCGTGACCCTCTCCGACGGCCGTACCGTCGAGGGCAGCCACTGCCTGATCGCCGTGGGCGCCGTGCCCAACACCACGGGCCTCGGCCTGGTCGAAGCCGGCGTGCAGTTGGACGAGTCCGGCCACATCCGGGTCAACCGGGTGGCCCGCACCTCGATCCCCAACATCTACGCGGCGGGCGACTGCACCACCGAGATGCCGCTGGCCTCCGTGGCCTCCATGATGGGCCGCACGGCCGTCTACCACGCCATGGGCGATGCCGTGAAGCCCATCGATGTGCGCAACGTCGCCGCGAACATCTTCACCCAGCCGGAGATCGCCACGGTGGGCTGGGCACAGAAGGAGATCGAGGAGGGCCTGCGCCGCGGCGAGGTCTACAAGATGCCGCTGGAGGCCAACCCGCGCGCCAAGATGATGGGCATCACCGACGGCTTCGTCAAGCTCATCGCCTCCCGTGGAACCGGCACCGTCATCGGCGGCGTCATCGTGGGCCCCAAGGCCAGCGAGCTGATCTTCCCGCTCACCCTGGCCGTCGAGCACGGCCTCACCGTCGACGAGGTCGCCGAGGCCTTCACGGTGTACCCGTCGCTGACGGGCTCGATCACGGATGCCGCGCGCGCCATGCACAAGGTGCACTACTGACCTAGCTCCGCACGCGCATCCGCTGACTGTTCCCGCTTGGGGAACAGTCAGCCGGGTTAGGAGACCGTCAGGAGCAGGTGGCCGCTGGAGACCGTGGCGCCGACGTCGGCGCCGATGGCCCCGATCACGCCGTCCTTGTGGGCGGTGAGCGGCTGTTCCATCTTCATGGCCTCGAGCACGAGCAGCAGGTCGCCCTTGACCACGGTGTCGCCCTCGGCGACGAGGATCTTGACGATAGTGGCCTGCATGGGCGCCTTGACCGCGTCGCCCGTCGAGGCGCTCACAGAGTGGGCCGCGGTGCGGCGGCGCGGCGCGGGGCCGGCGGTCTTCTCCGACGCGGTGCCGGGCAGCAGGCGGCTGGGCAGGCTCACCTCGATGCGGCGGCCGTCGACCTCGACGACCACGCTGTGGCGGGCGTCCGAGCGGGGGCGGTCTTCGACCGTGCCGCTCCAGGCCGCGATGGTGTTGTCGAACTCGGTCTCGATCCAGCGCGTGTAGATCGAGAAGGGCGCGCCGTCGGCGGGGGCGAAGGCCGGGTCGCGCACGATCATGCGGTGGAAGGGCAGAACCGTGGGCAGGCCGGCGACCTCGAACTCGTCCAGGGCGCGACGCGCGCGCTCCAGGGCCTGCTCCCGGGTGGCGCCCGTGACGACGAGCTTGGCCAGCAGCGAGTCGAACGAGCCGGAGATCTCATCGCCGGACTGCACGCCGCTGTCGACGCGCACACCGGGGCCGCCGGCGGGACGGAACACGTGCACGGGGCCGGGTGCGGGCATGAAGCCGCGGCCGGCGTCTTCGCCGTTGATGCGGAACTCGAAGGAGTGGCCCACAGCGATCGGGTCGTCGTAGTCGAGCACGCCGCCCTCGGCGAGGCGGAACTGCTCGCGCACCAGATCGATCCCGGTGACCTCCTCGGACACCGGGTGCTCCACCTGCAGGCGGGTGTTCACCTCGAGGAAGGAGACCGTGCCGTCCTGGCCGATCAGGAACTCGCAGGTGCCGGCGCCCACGTAGCCGACCTCCTTGAGGATCGCCTTGGATGCCCGGTACATCTCGGTCGTCTGCGCCTCGGTGAGGAACGGCGCCGGCGCCTCTTCGACGAGCTTCTGGTGGCGACGCTGCAGGGAGCAGTCACGCGTGGAGATGACGACGACGTTGCCGTGCGCATCCGCCAGGCACTGGGTTTCGACGTGCCGGGGCTTGTCGAGGTACTTCTCCACGAAGCACTCGCCGCGGCCGAACGCCGCGATGGCCTCGCGCACGGCGGAGTCGAACAGTTCGGGTACTTCTTCGCGGGTGCGGGCCACCTTGAGACCGCGACCGCCGCCGCCGAAAGCCGCCTTGATGGCGACGGGCAGGCCGTGCTGGTCGACGAAGTCGAGCACCTCGGATGCGTCCGCGACGGGGTTCAGCGTGCCGGGTGCCATCGGGGCGTGCACCTTCTCGGCGATGTGCCGGGCGGAGACCTTGTCGCCGAGCTGTTCGATGGCCTCGGGCGACGGCCCGATCCAGATCAGGCCGGCGCCGATCACGGCGCGGGCGAAGTCGGCGTTCTCGGCCAGGAAGCCGTAGCCGGGGTGCACGGCGTCGGCACGCGAGCGGCGGGCAATGGAGAGGATCTTCTCGATGACGAGGTAGGTTTCAGCGCTCGTCGTGCCGTCCAGACCGTAGGCCTCGTCAGCGAGGCGGGAATGCAGGGCGTCGCGGTCCTGGTCGGCGTACACGGCGACCGAGAGGATGCCGCTGTCCTTCGCCGCTCTGATCACTCGGACGGCGATCTCGCCCCGGTTGGCGATGAGGACCTTCGTTATACGCGACATAGGTACTGAGCCTATTGGTCAGCACCCCAGCTTTTTTGGTTCTTTCCCACAAAAACGGATGCCAGAACCCTGCGTCGGGCTACAAAGACGCCCCTCGGGTGGTCAGTCCGGTAGGGCCGAAGTACCCCGATTCCACAGGCTTGGCCAGTCATAGCCCAGCCGGGACACCAATCGGCGCAGGGTCGGCAGTGACAGCCCGACCACCGTGGACGGGTCACCCTCGATGCGGGTGATGTACGGCGCGCCGAGGCTGTCGATGGTGAAGGCGCCGGCCACCAAGAGCGGTTCGCCCGTGGCGATGTAGGCGTCGAGCTCGGCATCCGGGATGTCGTCGGCGAAGGTCACCGAAGCCTGGGCCACGGCCCCGACTGCCCGCCCAGGCTTGCCGTCGACGTACTCGATCAGCCAGTGGCCGGAGAAGAGTTGGCCGGTGCGGCCGCGCTGGCCCTGCCACCGTTCGCGGGCCCGCTCGGGGGTGTGCGGCTTGCCGTAGATCACGCCGTCGAGCACGAACACCGAGTCGCCGCCCAGGATCAGGCCGTCGATGCCGTGCGTCGCGCCGTCCGCGGCCACCGCCTCGGCCTTCGCCCTGGCCAGAAGCTCCACCACGTGGTGCGGCGTCAGCGGTGCACCGGTGCGCACCGCCTCCGCCTCGGCGACGGCATCCTCGTCGACCTCGGGCGAGATCGTGGCGGGTTCGATGCC
This sequence comes from Cryobacterium arcticum, assembly GCF_001679725.1. Taxonomy (NCBI): domain Bacteria; kingdom Bacillati; phylum Actinomycetota; class Actinomycetes; order Micrococcales; family Microbacteriaceae; genus Cryobacterium; species Cryobacterium arcticum. The sequence continues at coordinate 704,643 of NZ_CP016282.1, forward strand.
CGCCGCCCGCAGCAGCGACAGGCGGGCGGGGGAGGTGGAGGCGAGGTACAGGCGCATGGAACCCTTCGGTGTCTCAGCAGATGTGGGATGCTCGTTCAATGGGCACCAACACCAATAATCAGGCACGACAGGGCAATCCCGAAGGCGAAATCGGCACGGAACTCGAGCTCGACGTCACAAATGTAGCCCACGGCGGCATCTTCGTGGCCCGGCACGAGGGTCGGGTGGTCTTCGTCAGCGACACCATGCCGGGTGAGCGGGTGCGTGCGCGGTTGACCGACGCGAACAAGAAGAGCTTCTGGCGCGCCGAGACCGTCGAGGTCCTCGAGGCCGCCCCGGAACGCCAGCCGCACATCTGGGCCGCCGCGGCCATCGACCGTGACCCGGCCGACCGTGCCGGCGGCGCCGAGTTCGGCCACATCGAACTCGGCCACCAGCGTGAACTCAAGCGTCAGGTGCTCGCCGACGCCCTGCACCGCATGGCCGGCATCGACACCGACGTCACCGTCGAGCCCGTTGCGGTGGCCGCGGATGCGTCGCCCGGCGACGCGATGGACGGCACCGGCTGGCGCACCCGGGTGCGCCTGCACGTGACCGACACCGGAATCGTCGGCCCCTACGCGGCCCGGTCGCACCGGGTGATCCCGGTCGACGACCTGCCGCTGGCGGTGCACGCCCTCGAGATGGCCGCGCCGCTGGACCGGTTGTTCGCCGGCGCAGCCTCCGTCGACGTCGTGGCGCCCAGCGTGGGCCCCGTGCAGATCCTGCCCGCCGAGCAGGACGACAAGGGCCGGCGCCGCCGCACCGCCCCGAACCCGATCACCGAGCTCGTCGGCGACCGGGAGTTCGGGCTCGACGCCGCCGGCTTCTGGCAGGTGCACGCCCGCGCTGCCGAGACCCTCTTCAGCGCCGTGCAGGACGCCATCGACCCCGACCTGTTCGACCCCAAGGCCGCCAACCTCGACCTCTACGGCGGGGTGGGCCTGCTCGCGGCCGCCGTCGGGGAGCGGTTCGGCCCGTCCGTGCGGATCACCTCGGTGGAAAGCGACGCGCAGGCCACCGGGTACGCCGCAGAGAACCTGGCCGAGTGGGTCGGCGCCGCCGCCCAGACCGACCGGGTCGACAGGTTCCTGGCCGGCCTCGCCCGCGACGCGAAGAACGCAGACCAGGGTCGCCAGCAGGCCGCCACCGTGGTCCTCGACCCGCCGCGTTCGGGTGCGGGGGCGGATGTGGTCGACAAGTTGGCCTTCCTCTCGCCCGCCCAGGTGGTCTACGTGGCCTGCGACCCCGTTGCTCTGGCACGGGACATCGCGCTGTTCGCCGGGTACGGCTACACCCTCAAGACCCTGCGCGCGTTCGATCTCTTTCCCAATACCCACCACGTCGAGGCCGTCGCGCTGCTGACCAAATAGCTAGTCTTAGCGGAGTACCCGCAACGAAGGATTGAGCACATCGTGACCGAGCTTGACGCAGCGCCCGACCTGGTCGACCACCCCGTCCGGGTGGGAATCGCCGACGACCACGAATCGGTGCGGCTGGGCATCAAGGCCGCCTGCGAGAACGCCGGCTTCGAGGTGGTCTTCGCGGCCGCCACGGTGCGGGAACTCGTCGACGGCATCTCCGGGCGCCCGGTCGACGTGATCGTGCTTGACCTGTCCCTCGGCGACGGCTCGCTGGTCACCGACAACGTGCACCTGGCCCGCAGCACCGGGGCGTCGGTGCTCGTGCACAGCATCGCCGACCGGGTCGCCCTGGTGCGGGAGGCCCTCGCCGCCGGCGCGGCCGGCGTGATCCCCAAGTCGTCGCCGACGACCACGGTGATGGCCGCCGTCGCCTCCGTCGCCCGCGGCGATGTGCTCAACAACCTCGAGTGGGCCACCGCGATCGACGCCGACCGGGACTTCGCCAAGGCGCAGCTGGGTCGCAGGGAGCGGGACGTCCTGCACCTGTACGCCTCCGGCCTGCCGTTGAAGATGGTCGCCATGCAGCTCGGCATCGCGCACTCCACGGCCCGGGAATACCTCGACCGCATCCGGGTCAAGTACGTGGAGGTGGGCCGCCCGGCGCCCACGAAGGTGGACCTGTTGCGGCGGGCCGTGGAAGACGGCATCCTGCCCGGGCTGGACCCGGACGGCGGGGATGGGCGCTCCTAGGCCGGTGGAGGCCCCGCCGGTCCGGTCCTTCCGGCTCGCGCCCGGACGGGTCGCCCCCGAACAACTCGGCGCCGACCTCCTCAACGAATCGAAGCAACCGCGTAAGCCCATCTCCCGTGCCCAGATCGAGCGGGTGGTCTCCCGCGCCGTCGGTGGCGTCGGTGCGATCTTCGCCCTGCAGACCTATCCGGCGATGCTGCACCAGCTGGACAGCCTCAAGCCGGGCCTGGGCATCGCCTTGACGGTGGCGATCTTCGGCGGCCTGGGGTTGGCGATCATCGCCACCCTGGTGAAGAGGTTCATCCGGTTCACCAGCGGGCTCTTCGCGATCCTCTACCTGGTGGCGCTGGTCGCCTGGCCGGCCATGCTGAACACCCCGGACGGCATGCTGGACGGCAAATCCTGGCTCTGGTACCTGTGTACCGTCGCCACCTCGTGCGCCGCTGTGTCGTTCCCGCTCTGGTGGGCGATGACCTACACCCTCCTCGCACCGATCGCCTACGGCATTGTGCGCGTGCTGCCGGCCGGCGGTGGTGCGGAGCCCATGCTCGGCGCTCTCGACGCCGTCTACGCGATCCTGCTCGGCCAGGTCGTGCTCATCATCATCACCATGCTCCGCCAGGCGACCGCGGCCGTCGACACGGCGCAGACGAACGCCCTGCAGACCTACTCAGCGGCCGTGCGCCAGCACGCCACGGAGGTGGAGCGGGTGCAGGTGGACTCGATCGTGCACGACAGCGTCTTGGCCGCCCTGCTCTCGGCGGCCGCGGCCGGAACGCCCAAGGGCGCCGAGCTCGCCTCGACGATGGCGAGGGAGGCCATCACCCGGCTCAATGAGGCCGGCTCGATCCCCGCCGGCGATGACAGCATGGTGCCCTTCAGTGAACTCAAGGACAAGATCCGGGCCCTCGCGGGCCGGTTCGAAGAGCCGATCGAGTTCATCGACTGCGACGCCGAGAACCTCAGCCTGCCCGCCTACGCCAGCGAGGCGCTCTACGCGGCCACCGCGCAGGCCGTCAGCAACAGCGTCCAGCACGCCGGAGCCCCCGGCGCGCCGGTGCCGCGGTCGGTGCGGATGAACGCCAATCTGCTCGGCGGCTGCACCATCGAGATCGCCGATTCCGGTGTGGGCTTCGACCCCGAGCTGGTGCCGAGCGAACGATTGGGCCTGCGCATCTCCATCCGGGAGCGCGTGGCCACGGCCGGCGGCACGGTGCACGTGCGCAGCGGCCTCGGCCGGGGCACGTCGATCCAGATCGAGTGGCCGCTGAGCGACGGCGGTGACGACGCGTGATCACGGTTCCCCGCGGGTTGATCCTCTCGCTCGCCGCGCTGTTCTCGGCCTATCACGTGATCCTGGCGCTCTATTCGCTGGGCGTGCCGGCGTCGCCGGTCCCGCCGCTGATCGCGATCCTGCTCTACGCGGTGGCCACCACCATGAGCCTGTGGCCCACCAGCCCGGCACGGATGTCGCTGTGGCTCGGGTTCTTCAACGTCGCCGTGTGCATCGCCGTTCCGCTGCTCGTTGGCAGCCAGCTCGACGGGTCGGTGCCCGACAACGGCTACGCCACCTGGTACGTGGCCGCCGTTGGCACCCTGATGACCATCACGGCGACGCGGAGGCGCGCGACCCTGGCCTGGGTGGGGGTGGCCTTCCTGGTCGCCCACACGGTCGTCTGGGCCGGCGCGGGGGCGTTGGCGTCGATGGGTGTCATCGGCAGTGTGGTCTGGGTGGTGGTGGCGGTGATGCTGGCCCGCGCGCTGGCCAAGGCCGGCCGGGACGCCCGCCAGTACGGCCTCGCCGAGCGGGAGGCCACCGAATGGCAGGCGGCCCAGGAAGCGCACCTCTACGAACGGCAGGTGCGCCTGGCCCAGACCATCCGCCTGGCCGCGCCGATGCTGCGCCACATCATCGCGGCCGGCGGTGCTCTCTCCGAGGGGCAACGGCAGGAATGCCGCTACCTGGAGGCCGCCATCCGCGACGAGATCCGCGGACGCCGGCTGCTCAACGAAGCCGTGCGCCGTGAGGTGATGTCGGCGCGCCGCCGCGGCGCCACCGTGACCCTGCTCGACGAGGGCGGTATCGACGACCTGGTGGGCACCGATCTGGAGGTCGTGCTGAACACGCTGGCCGACGCCATGGCCGGCACCTCGGCGTCGACGATCATCGCCCGCACGGCGGCCGACGGATCGGGCACGGCCGTGACCGTGGTGGGCCTGAACAGCCCGGACCCGCGTCTGAGCGCTCTCGGCCAGGATTCCGACGAAGAGGTGGACCTCTGGCTGGAGATCCCGCGCGCGCACCACGCCCTCGGCGTGGCGGGGGCGACGACCCGGCGGCACTGAGCGACCCGGCGGCACCGAGCACGGACGGCATCTGGCACCGACGGCACCGAGCGCAGACATGCGAAAGGGGACCTACCGAAGCAGATCCCCTTCCGACATTTCCGTGTCGAGGCGACAACCCGAATGTCGCCTTGACGCGCCCCCCAAACATTCGCCTGCTTACCCTAGTCGGCGAATATTTGGTGGTGTCACCCGAAAGCAACACCCAGCACTAGTAATAATGCTGCCTGGCGGCACCGGGGAAAAGTCGTCATTTAGGGGGACAGTCCACCGGGCCTCCGCCAGGGGGTGCCGCGGCCTACGCCGTGAAGCCCCGCCAGCGTTCGTCGCCGCGGGCCAACGGCTCGCGGATGGCGCGCTGACTGTCCTGCCAGGGGCTGCGGCTCTCGTGCGGAGCGGCGCGCAGGTTGTCGGACTCGGCCCGCAGCATCGCCCGCAGCACGGCCGTCACCGCGGCGGCCTCCTGGTCGGTGACGCCGGTGGTGATGAAGGTCAGGTCGGCCGGGTCGAAGCCGGCCGGGTGCTCTGTGTCGGTCATGGGGCGCCGCCTACAGCGGGATGTTTCCGTGCTTCTTGGCCGGCAGGCTGGCGCGCTTGGTGCGAAGGGCCCGCAGGGCCTTCACCACCGACACCCGCGTCGCCGCCGGTTCGATGACCCCGTCCAGCTCGCCGCGTTCGGCGGCCAGGAACGGGCTGGCCACGTTGTAGGTGTACTCGTTGGCCAGGCGGCTGCGCACGGCCGCGACATCCTCGTTGGCGGCCTCGGCCTTCTTGATCTCGGCCCGGTAGAGGATGTTCACGGCGCCCTGGCCGCCCATCACCGCGATCTCGGCGGTCGGCCAGGCCAGGTTGATGTCGGCGCCGAGCTGCTTGGAGCCCATCACGATGTACGCGCCGCCGTAGGCCTTGCGCAGGATGACGGTGATCAGCGGCACGGTGGCCTCGGCGTACGCGTAGAGCAGCTTCGCGCCGCGGCGGATGATGCCGGTCCACTCCTGGTCGGTGCCGGGCAGGAAGCCGGGCACGTCGACCAGGGTGAGGATCGGGATCGAGAACGCGTCGCAGAACCGCACGAACCGGGCGGCCTTCTCGCCGGCGGGGATGTTCAGGGTGCCGGCCATGGAGTTCGGCTGGTTGGCGACGATGCCGACGCTGCGGCCCTCGATGCGGGCGAAGCCGACCACGATGTTGGGCGCGAACAACGGCTGGGTCTCGAGGAAGTCGCCGTGGTCGACGATGTGCTCGATGACGGTCTTCACGTCGTACGGCTGGTTGGGCGAGTCCGGGATGAGCGTGTTGAGCTTGAGGTCGGCATCCGTGGTCTCGAGCTCGACCTCGCTGTCGAAGACGGGCAGTTCGGCCAGATTGTTGTCCGGCAGGAAGCTGAGCAGCGTGCGTGCGTAGTCCAGGGCGTCGGACTCGTCGCTGGCCAGGTAGTGCGCCACGCCGGAGATCGAGTTGTGGGTCAGGGCGCCGCCGAGCTCCTCCATGCCCACGTCTTCGCCGGTGACGGTCTTGATCACGTCGGGGCCGGTGACGAACATCTGGCTGGTCTTGTCGACCATGATCACGAAGTCGGTCAGGGCGGGGGAGTACACGGCACCGCCGGCGGCGGGGCCGCAGATGATGGAGATCTGCGGGATCACGCCGGACGCTGCGGTGTTGCGGCGGAAGATCTCACCGTACTTGCCGAGGGCCACGACGCCCTCCTGGATTCGCGCTCCGCCGGAGTCGAGGATGCCGATGATGGGCACCCCGGTCTTGAGGGCCAGATCCATCACCTTGATGATCTTCTCGCCGGCGACCTCGCCGAGCGAGCCGCCGAAGATTGTGAAGTCCTGGGAGTACACGGCCACCTGGCGGCCGTGGATGGTGCCGGTACCGGTGACGACGGCGTCACCGTACGGACGCTTCTTCTCCATGCCGAAAGCCACGGTGCGGTGCCGCACGAACTCGTCCAGCTCGACGAACGAGCCTTCGTCGAGCAGTTCGGCCACCCGCTCACGGGCGGTCATCTTGCCCTTGGCGTGCTGCTTCTCAATGGCCGCGTCGCCGCTCGCCGTCACGGCCTCGTGATAGCGCTGCTTGAGGTCGGCAAGTTTCCCAGCCGTCGTGTACAGGTCTGGTCCGGTCGAGTTCTCAGTCACGCCGTTCACTCTACCGGCCCCACCCCGCCGGCCTCCCAGAGTCCCCGCCGCCGCGCATGACTCCTGCAATTCCCGCTCGCCCCGGCCGGATCCTGCGGTGCCCGGCCAAACTGGGCAGAATTGCAGGAGTTATGCACCCGCAGGGGTGTGGGAAGAGGCGCAGGTTATGGAATTTCCGATCAGCAGGTCCATCGGGGCCCGGTTCGAGTACCTCCCGGAGGCCGGCTCGACCAACGACGTGCTGGTGACCCGGGCCACGGGGCCGGATGCCGGGGCCTGGCCCGACCTGTCGGTCATCGTCACCGACAACCAGACCGGTGGCCGCGGCCGGCTCGGCCGGGTCTGGATGGCGCCGAGCGGCAAGTCGCTGGCCATCTCGGTGCTCCTGCGCCCCCGGCTGGCCTCAGGGCCGCTGCCCGTCAACCGGTTCGGCTGGTTCCCGCTCCTGGCCGGCGCGGCGATGACCCTGGCCGTCCGAGCGGTCGTGGACGCCGCCGCTCCCGGCGGCACCGACGGCGAGGAGGCTCCCCGGCACGAGGTCACGCTCAAGTGGCCCAACGACGTCCTCATCGACGGCTACAAGGTCTCCGGGGTGCTGTCCGAGCTGCTGCCGGACGCAAGCGGGCTGTGCATCGGCACCGGCGTGAACCTGGCCCTTGACGAACACGACCTGCCCACGCTCACCTCCACCTCCCTGCTGCTGGTGACCGGCAGCGTGCCCGACCCGGATGCGGTGCTGGCCGCCTACCTCACCAGCCTCAGCTCTCTCGTGGCGAAGTTCCTCGAGCACGGAGCCGACCCCGACGCCAGCGGCCTCCGCGCGGAGGTCAGCGAGCTGTGCGGCACGCTGGGCAGCGCCGTGCGGGTGGAACTGCCCGGAGGCAACGACCTGGTTGGCACCGCCGTCGGCCTGGACACCGACGGCCGGCTGATCGTGGAGGACCAGACCAACGGCGAGCTGCAGGCCGTGGCCGCGGGAGACGTGACCCATCTGAGGTATTAATGGGTTATGACCAACCCAGCCAGCACGCCCCCCGGTGCCGCGCCGGCGGCCGCCCCACCCGAGGTGGTCGTGGCCCGGCTGCGCTCGCACGCCCGTGTGCTCTTCTGGCCCACACTCATCCTGATCGGGGTGTGCGGTGCCACCGGCTACTTCTACGGCAGTTTCGCGGAGCCCTGGGAGAACGTGCTGGTGCTGGTCGGCGCCGCCCTCGTGGTGGTGCTGCTCTGGCTGATCCCGCTGATCGCCTGGCTCACCCGGCGTTACACCGTGACCACCCGGCGCCTCATCGTGGTGCACGGCATCTTCGTGCACGTGCGCCAGGAGCTGCTGCACAGCCGCGGCTACGACGTCAGTGTGCAGCGCACCTGGCTGCAGTCGCTGTTCCGGTCGGGCACCGTGCGGATCAACTCCGGCCTGGAGCATCCGCTGCTGCTGCGCGATGTGCCCGATGCCGGGCTGCTGCAGCGTGTTCTGCAGGACCTCATGGAACGCTCGCAGACCGTGATGAGCACCAGACGTCAGGAACAGTCGGCGTTCGGTGAGGAATCAGCTTTCTGGACGGGTCGCCAGCCGTAACGAACCCGTCGTGGCCGGGACGGGACCGGACACCGGCGCCGTGGCCGGTGCGGTGACCCGGGTGCGCCGGTCGGGGGCGAACACCCAGTAGCGGTAGAGCACGAACCGGAATGCGGCACCGAGCAGGAGCCCGACCACGTTGGACGAGATGTTGTCGGCGACGACGCTGGTGTAGCCGAGCACGTAGTGGCTCACCCACAGGCAGGCCAGGCCGATGCCCATGCCGATGAAGCTGACGAAGAAGAACTCCAGCCCCTCGCGCAGCGTCTGCGACTGCCGGTTCTTCGAGAAGGTCCAGTACCGGTTGCCCACCCAGTTGGCCAGGATCGCGAGGACCGTCGAGACGACCTTGGCCCAGATCGGCCCGGAGTCCAGGTTCTCCGGCGAGAAGATCGTCGAGCGCAGCAGGTTGAACACCGTCACGTCGACGGCGAAGCCCACGAGTCCGACCATGCCGAACTTGGCAAGCTGCGCGGCGAACGCGAAGAGTCGGTGTCTGCGGGGCGTCATTCTCGGCATGCTTCCGTCCGAAAGATAGGTCAAAATAGAAGGTGGAGCGGGATAACGCGCTTCTTTCGCAGTCTACGACGCGACATATTTCCCATCCTGGGAGTTCGTAGCCCTCTGGATGAACGCTCGCACAGAAATTGGTGAACAGATGAGCACGATCGTTGGTGTGATCGGCGGAGGCCAGCTGGCCCGCATGATGATCCCCGCCGCGGTGAACCTGGGCCTGGACCTGCGGGTGCTCGCCGAGGCGGATGGGATGTCCGCCGCGCTCGCCGCGGTGTCGGTGGGGGACTACCGCGACCTGGACACCGTGCTGGCCTTCGCCGACACCGTCGACGTCATCACCTTCGACCACGAACATGTTCCGCAGGCTGTGCTGCGTGAGCTCGTCGCGCGCGGGGTGAGCGTGCACCCGGGTCCGGATGCGCTCCTCTACGCCCAGGACAAGCTCCTCATGCGCGAACGGCTCACCGAACTCGGGCTTCCCGTTCCCGACTGGGCGCGTGTGCAGGACGCCGACGAACTCGCCGCCTTCCTGGCCGACCACGGCGGCCGTGCGGTCGTCAAAACGGCCCGCGGCGGCTACGACGGCAAGGGCGTCCGGGTCGTGCAGCACGCCCACGAGGCCGACGACTGGTTCCTCGCGCTCGCCGAAGACGGCAATGCCGGCGCCCTCCTGGTGGAGGAGCTCGTCGACTTCCGCCGGGAACTCGCCCAGGTCGTGGCCCGGCGCCCGTCCGGGGAGATCGCGATCTGGCCCGTGGTGGAGACCGTGCAGTTGGACGGCGTCTGCGCCGAGGTCATCGCCCCCGCACCGAAGTCAGCGGGCCGGCTGAGCGACGTGGCCGCCGACATCGCCGAACGGGTCGCAGAAGGCATCGGCGTCACCGGCGTGCTCGCCGTCGAACTCTTCGAGACCACGGACGGCCGCCTGCTCGTCAACGAGCTCGCCATGCGCCCGCACAACAGCGGCCACTGGTCGATCGACGGGGCCGTCACCAGCCAGTTCGAGCAGCACCTGCGTGCCGTGCTCGACCTGCCGCTGGGCGGAACGGGCCTGCGCGAACCGTGGTCCGTGATGGTGAACGTCCTCGGCGGCCCAGCCGAGGGCAGCATGGCCGACCGGTACCCGGCCGCGTTCGCCGAGCAGCCGCTGGTGAAGGTGCACAACTACGGCAAGGACCCTCGTCCGGGGCGCAAAATCGGGCACGTCACGGCATCCGGCGCGGATTTGGACTCGGTCACCTACCAGGCGCGTGCCACTGCGGCGTTTTTCCAGGACTGAAGCCTAAGATCATCTCCGTGCCAGACAACCACTCGACGACAGCCCCCGAGCCCGTTTCCCCGCCCGACGTCCTCGTCGGCGTCGTGATGGGATCCGACTCCGACTGGAACGTCATGAGCGACGCCGCGGCACTGCTGACCGACTTCGGCGTGGCCCACGAGGTGCAGGTCGTCTCGGCGCACCGCACCCCGGAGAAGATGATCCGGTACGGCCAGGAGGCGCACGCCCGCGGCCTCAAGGTGATCATCGCCGGCGCCGGCGGCGCGGCCCACCTGCCGGGCATGCTCGCCGCGGTGACCACCCTGCCCGTCGTGGGCGTTCCCGTTCCGCTGGGCCGCCTGGACGGCCTCGACTCCCTGTTGTCGATCGTGCAGATGCCCGCGGGCGTTCCGGTGGCGACGGTGTCGATCGGCGGCGCCCGCAACGCGGCGCTGATCGCCGTGAAGATCCTGGCCACGGCCGATGACTCCCTGCGTCTCAAGCTGGAAGGCTACGCCGCAGACCTGGCCGAGCAGGTGGAGCAGAAGAACACGGCCCTGCAAGCGAAACTATGAGTCAGGCCAGCAGCCCGATCCGGTACCCGAACACCGGCTCCAGCCAGGTCATGACCCGCCGGGCCTGGTGGCTCGTGGTGCTCAACATCGTCATCCCGGGGTCCGTGCAGGTGCTCGCCGGCAGCCGGAAGCTCGGCCGGTTCGGCCTGCGCGCCACCCTGACCCTGCTGGTCGTGGCCGTGGTCGCCGCGATCGTCTACGCCGTGAATCCTGAGATTCTGCTCACGATCGCCACCAACTCCATCGCCCTCTGGGTGCTGGCCATCGCGCTGGTGTTCTACGCCGTGGTGTGGATGATCCTGACCTTCGACACCATGCGCCTGATCCGGCTCATCAAGGCGCGGCCCAAGGTGCGGCCGTTCATCGCCGGCCTGGCCACCGTGGCCATGGTCGCGGTCGCCGGCAGTGCCGGGTACGGCGCCTACTTCGCCACCACGACGAGCGGATTCCTCTCCTCCGTCTTCGCCGCCGGCCCCTCCGAACCTCCCGTCGACGGCCGTTACAACATTCTGCTGCTCGGCGGCGACGCCGGCGCGGACCGTCTGGGCATGCGCCCCGACAGCACCTCCGTGGTGAGCATCGACGCCGAGACCGGCAAGGCCGACATCATCGGGTTGCCCCGCGACCTCGAGAACGTGCCGTTCCCGGAGGACTCCCCGCTCTACGCGTCCTACCCGGACGGCTACGGCTACAACGACACCTGCGACGTGGACGTCTGCCAGCTCAACTCGATCTACACCGAGGTCGAGCTCAAGAGCCCGGACATGTACCCCGACGCGGTCGCGGAGGGCAGCGAACCGGGCATCGAGGCCATGCGTGACGCCGCCAGCGGCGTCACCGGCCTGACGATCCAGTACTACGTCCTGATCGACATGCAGGGCTTCGCCCAGCTCATCGACGCCCTCGGCGGCGTCGACATCAACGTGGCGGAACGACTGCCCATCGGCGGCCAGGAAGACGACCTCAGCGACGTCGAGGGCTGGGTGGAAGCCGGACAGCAGCACATGGACGGTTTCACCGCCCTCTGGTACGGCCGCGCCCGGCACGGCTCGAGCGACTACGACCGGATGTCCCGCCAGCGGGTCCTGCAGGAAGCCATCCTCAAGCAGTTCAACCCGGCGAACGTGCTCACCAAGTTCCAGGGTGTGGCGCAGGCCGGCGAAGAGGTAGTCAAGACCGATGTGCCCCAGGGCATGCTCGGCTACTTCACCACCCTCGCGGCCAAGACCAAGGAACTGCCGGTGGGCGCCGTCGAACTGGTGCCGGACAACGGCGTCGATCCCACCGACCCCGACTACGGCTACATCGCCGGACTCATCGATGCGGCGCTCAACCCGGTCGTGGAGACGCCCGCACCCTGAGGTCGCGGCTGACGCATCCGCGTTGGGTCGGTGCTGAAGCGGCCGCCGTTCGCGGCCGATCAGCGCAGACGCGCTGGCTCAGAGGTCGGCGTGCAGCTGCCAGACCCGCTCGGCGGTGTCGCGCCAGGTGAAGGCCTTGGCCCGGTCGCTGCCGAAGATGCGCAGACGGGTGGCGAGCTCGGTGTCGCCGAGCACACGCTCCAGTGCCGCGCTCAGCCGCTCGGGGTAGCCGGCCGCGTCGCCGCGCTCCACGGCGAAACCCGCGTCGCCGGCGGCCTCGACCAGGGCGGGGGCGTCGGAGTGGATGACCGGGGTGCCGAACTGGAACGCCTGGATGATGGGCAGACCGAAGCCCTCCTCCAAGCTCGGGTAGACGAACACCGACGCTCGGCTCATGACGAGCGCGAGTTCCTGGTCGGTCAGCCCGTGCATCGCCCGCACCCGGTCGGGCGCAAGGCCCGCCTCGTCGGCGACCGACGCCAGCGTGAGATCGCCCCAGGAATCGGGGCCGAGGACGATCAGCGGCAGGTCGGCGGCGCCCGGAAGGCCCAGGGCCGTGATGAGGGCCGTGACGGCACGGCGCGGCTCGAGGGTACCCGCGGTGAGGATGTACTGGTCGGGGAGCTTCAGGGACACCGCCAGGGCCTCTGCCGCGGCCGAATTGGTGGGGAGGGTCAGTCCGCTGCTGACGGCGCCACCGATGACGCGCACCCGGTCACCGAAGTCCATGACCTCCCGAAGCTGATCGGCGAGGGCGTGGCTGGGCACCACGATGGCATCGGCGTGCTTGCGGGCGCGCTTGAGCATCACCTTGGTCCAGGCCACGGTGGTGGGGGTGAGCGACTCCGGATGCGTCCAGGCGAGCACGTCGTGCACCGTTACGGCCACCTGCGTCTCGTCCCTGGCCCGGTCGTGGCGGCGGAGCGGTGCGAACAGTCCGGGGGCGTGCACGAGGCCGTGGCCCGCCGAGGTGGCTACGCCCAGTTGCCAGGCGGCGGACAGCTCGCGGCGGGCCAGCGCCATCTTGTGCAGGCCGGCCAGCCCGGGCAGGGCGGCTTCGATCTGGGCGTAGTTCTCGGCGCTGCTGGCCGAGACGATGCCTTCGACCGCGCAGTCCGTCGGTGCCGTGCTGATCAGCGACCGGGTGAGTTCCTCGGTGTACCGGCCGAGCCCGCCCGGAACGGGCGAGATCAGCTGGTCCACGACGACCCGGAGGGTGATCATGACGGGTCGAAGGCGCCGCGGCCGGCGGCCTCGGTGAGCGCTTCGGTCCAGTCGCGCATCGGGGTCAGGCCGGCTGCGGCCCAGGCGTCGTGCCCGAGCACCGAGTAGGACGGCCGGGCGGCGGGGCGCACGAACGTGGTGCTGTCCGTGGGCAGTACTCGCTCGGAGTCCAGGCCGGCGCTCTCGAACACAGCCTGGGCGAAGCCGAACCAGGAGGTCTGCCCGGCGTTGGTGCCGTGGTAGATCCCGGCGGGGGCATCCGCGTCGAGCAGGGCCACGATCTGCGCGGCCAGGTCGACGGTCCAGGTGGGCTGGCCGAACTGGTCGGCGACCACCGAGACGGTGTCGCGGCCCGCAGCGAGGGTGAGCATGGTGCGGCCGAAGTTGGGCCCGTGGGCGCCATAGAGCCAGGCCGTGCGCACGATGTAGCTGGCCGCCGGGTTCTCGGTGAGCACGAACTGCTCGCCCGCGGCCTTGGTGCGACCGTACGCGTTGATCGGGTCGATCGCGGTGTCCTCGGGGTACGGGCTTGTGCCGGTGCCGTCGAAGACGTAGTCGGTGGAGATCTGTACGAGCTTGGCGCCGACAGCGTTCGAGCCGATCGCCAGGTTGCGCGGGCCGATGGCGTTCACCAGGTAGGCGTCGGCCTCGTGCTCCTCGGCCGCGTCGACCGCGGTGTACGCGGCGGCGTTGATGATCACGTCGAACCCGGTCACCGCCTCGCGGACTGCCGCGAGGTCGGTGATGTCGAGTTCGGTGCGGTCAACGGCCGTCACGTCGCGTCCGGCGAGGGCCGTCTGCAGATCGCGGCCGAGCATCCCGGCCGCCCCGGCGATCAGATAGCGGGTCATGCTAGCTCAGCGCCGCGCGGGCCTTGAGCGGTTCCCACCAGGAGCGGTTGTCGCGGTACCACTGCACGACGTCGGCCAGGCCCTGGGCGAACGGCACCTCGGGCGAGTAGCCGAGTTCGGCCTGGATCTTGGAGATGTCCACGGAGTAGCGCAGGTCGTGGCCGAGGCGGTCGGCGACGCGGTCGACGTAGGACCAGTCCTTGCCGGTCGCGTCGAGGAGCAGCTGGGTGAGCTCGACGTTGGTCAGCTCGGTGCCGCCGCCGATGTTGTAGATCTCGCCCGCGCGGCCCTTGACCAGCACCATGGCGATGGCGCGGGTGTGGTCGTCCACGTGCAGCCAGTCGCGGATGTTGTTGCCCTCGCCGTAGAGGGGGACGTGCAGGTCGTCGATGAGGTTGGTCACGAACAGCGGGATGACCTTCTCGGGGAAGTGGTACGGGCCGTAGTTGTTCGAGCAGCGTGTGATCGACACGTTCAGGCCGTGGGTGCGGTGGTAGCTGCGGGCGAGCAGGTCGCTGCCGGCCTTCGACGCGGAGTACGGGGAGTTGGGCTCGAGGGCCCGCTCCTCGTTCCAGGAACCCTCGGCGATGGAGCCGTAGACCTCGTCGGTGGACACGTGCACGAACCGAGGCAGGTCGTTGCGCAGCGCCGCGTCGAGCAGCTGCTGGGTGCCGAGCACGTTGGTCTCGACGAAGATCGACGCGTCGCGCACGGAGCGGTCCACGTGGGACTCCGCAGCGAAGTGCACCACGGCGTCCAGGCCGGGGAAGAGGGTGTCGAGCAGGGCACCGTCACGGATGTCGCCCTGCACGAAGGAGTACCGGGGGGAGTCGGCCACGGGGGCCAGGTTCTCCAGGTTCCCGGAGTAGGTGAGGGCGTCGAGAACGACCACCTCAGCGCCTTCCAGGCCCGGGTAGGCGTCCTGCAGGGTGCGGCGAACAAAGTTCGAACCGATGAAACCGGCGCCGCCGGTAACGAGGATCTTCATAGAGAGGTAACCATTCCGTTTGCGTAAAGGGCCTACGCGATTGTACTGGACGCACATTGCTAGGCTGGCAACCGTGCAGATTCGCGAACTCTCCGTCCCCGATTCCTACGAGGTGACCCCGAAGCAGTTCGGGGACGACCGGGGGGTCTTCCTCGAGTGGTACCGCTTCGACAAGCTCTCCGAGGTGGTCGGGCACCCGCTGGACCTGCGCCAGGCGAACACGAGCGTGTCCAGCCGCGGTGTGGTGCGCGGCATCCACTTCGCCGACATCCCGCCGGGGCAGGCGAAGTACGTCACCGCCACGCACGGTGCGATCATCGACTTCATCGTCGACATCCGGGTGGGCTCGCCCACCTTCGGCCAGTGGGACTCGGTGCTGCTGGACGACGTGGACCGCAAGGCCGTGTACCTCGCCGAGGGCCTCGGCCACGCGTTCGTCGCGCTGACCGACAAGGCCACCGTGAGCTACCTGGTCTCCTCGACCTACAGCGCCGGCGCCGAACACGGCATCAACCCGCTCGACGAGCAGGTCGGCCTGGTCTTCCCCTCGTCGGCCGGTGAGCTGCTGCTCTCGCCCAAGGACACCGACGCCCCGAGCCTCGCCGAGGCCGCCGCGAGCGGACTGCTTCCCACCTGGGACGCCGCCCGCGCCTACTACGACTCGCTGAACGAACGGAACTAGACATGCGCGGAATCATTCTCGCCGGCGGATCGGGCACCCGCCTGTGGCCGATCACCAAGGGCATCTCCAAGCAGCTGATGCCGATCTACGACAAGCCGATGATCTTCTACCCGCTGTCGACGTTGATGATGGCCGACATCAAGGACATCCTCATCATCACCACCCCGGAGTACAACGACCAGTTCAAGGCGCTGCTGGGCGACGGGTCAGACCTGGGCATCAACATCGAGTACGCCGTGCAGCCGTCCCCGGACGGCCTCGCGCAGGCGTTCATCATCGGTGAGGACTTCATCGGCGACGACAGCGTCGCCCTCGTCCTCGGCGACAACATCTTCCACGGCGCTGGGCTCGGAACGGCCCTCCGCAACAACGCGGCCATCGACGGCGCCCTGATCTTCGCGTACCACGTCTCCGACCCCACCGCCTACGGTGTGGTCGAGTTCGACGACGCGTTCACCGCGGTGTCGATCGAGGAGAAGCCGGCCAAGCCCAAGAGCAACTACGCCGTGCCCGGACTGTACTTCTACGACAACTCCGTCGTCGAGATCGCCAAGTCCATCGAACCCTCCGCCCGCGGCGAGCTGGAGATCTCGACCGTCAACGAGCGCTACCTCAACCAGGGCAACCTGCACGTGCAGGTCCTGGACCGCGGCACCGCCTGGTTGGACACCGGCACCTTCGAATCCATGATGCAGGCCAGCGAATACGTGCGCGTCATCGAAGACCGCCAGGGCCACAAGATCGGCTGCATCGAAGAGATCGCCTGGCGCGCCGGCTGGATCGACGACGCCCAGCTCGCCCGCCTCGCCGCCCCGCTCGCCAAGAGCGGCTACGGCGTGTACCTCAAGGGCCTGCTCAGCACCGACTAGAGCCCGTCGAATTGCCGCAGAAGGCCCCCTGGACGCCGTCCAGGGGGCCTTCTGTGTGCATAACTCCTGCACTGCGCGCCGGCTGGCACAGCGGATGCCGGAATCACGCGGGAGTATGCCCCAACGGCGGAGAACTGCCGGAATTATGCTTCCCGCCGGGCGGTTCGGCTGGCGGGCGAGGGCGGCTCAGCCGCCGGACTGGATGTGCGCGAGCACGTCGTCCATGGTGGCCTTGATTCCGGCGGGCAGGCTGGTGAGCTGGCGCTTGTCCAGGTCGGGCCACACTGTCGACGTGATCCGCAGGTCCAGGCCCTGCATGGAGGCCTCGGCGGAGTAGCCGAGCATGACGTTGGGCTTGCTCTTGGCCAGGGTGCGGATGTGCCCGAGCAGGTTGCTGATCGTCACGGCTTGGCCGGAGGCGAGGTTCTTGATCGCCTCGGTGCGGCCACCGGAAGCGGTCACCGACTGGAGTCTGGTGACGCAGTCCACGACAAGCTCGGCGCAGTCGCGCACGTAGATGTAGTCGCGCATGGTTTCCAACGGAACGAAGATCGACGCCGGCTTGGGGGAGAACTGCGCCTTCGCGAGATGCGAGATGAGCCCCTGCATCTTGCCGAGCTTCTGGCCGGGGCCGTAGAGGTTGGCGATCCGGCCGGCCAGGACCGAGACGCCCGATGCGCGGGAGAAGGCGAACAGGCTCGCCTCGGCGTCGAGCTTGAACCGGCCGTAACCGGAGATCGGCACCGGAAGGCTGGTCTCGTCGAACGGCGGATGCGCCGACCCGCCGTAGACGCCGCCGGCCGAGGAAGCATAGAAGAGCGCGCCGCGCGCGGCGGTGCCGTGCGCGCCGGCGGCCAGGGCCACGGCGTCAAGCACCAGCCTGAGCTGGGCGAGCTCCGCCGCGATGGCGGCCGGGGGCGTGGAGGTGACGGCGTTTCCGGCCAGCCAGAGCACGGCCCAGTCGGCGGACTCCGTGGCGGCGGTGCGCAGCAGCCGCTCGGCGGTGGCCGCGGCTGCATCGGCCATCGCCGCATCGTCGGCCCAGGGCAGGGGGTCAGCGGGCAGCAGCACCCAGCCGTTGCGCCGCTCGATGGCGGCGGCGGTGGCGCTGCCCAGCAGGCCGCGGGCCCCGATCACCCAGGCGTATGTGGTCACTTCGCGGCTTTGTGCGTCCGCCCGAGAGGCCCATCCGCCGGGTCGGTCGTGATCAGGTACGGCGGCTTGCCCATGGCCATGTTCACGTTGATGCCGATGTACTCGGCGATGATGCCCAACGAGAACAGGATGAACCCGGCGCTCAGCAGCACGAGAACGCTCAACGACGCCCAGCCCTGGATGGCGATGTCGCCGGCGAGCCGCTGGATGAAGATGACCACGGCGAAGACCACACCGACGAGGGCGAAGATCACGCCCAGGCCGCTGACGAGCCGCAGCCCCCTGGTGCCGGTGGTGAGGATCATGCGCCAGAAGTGCGAGAACAGCCGGCGGGCGGAGTAGCCGGAGCTGCGTTCGCCCTCCTCGCGCAGTTCCACCGGGGACGTCGTGACTCGGGCCGCGACCCAGCCGATGGCGACGTCGAGGTACACGCCACTGCCGGCATACGCGGCGACGCTGCGGCCGATGTTGCCGAGCATGAGCCGGTAGCTCTGGTAGTCGGCGGCGGCACCCGAGCCGGAGAGCTTGGTGAGCAGGTACTTGGCGGCCTTGGACGCACCGTTGCGGAGAGCGCCGTGCGGGGCAGGATTGGTGGGCTTGGCGTAGACGACGGAGGCCTGTTCCCGCATGGCGGTGTCCAGCATCCCGCCGATGGCGCGCGGGTCGTGCTGGCCGTCCTCGTCGAGGGTGACGATCCAGTCTCCGCCGGAGGAGGCCATGCCGGCCAGGGTGGCGGCGTGCTGGCCGAAGTTCTTGCTCAGCCAGATGCCGCGGGCGAACGGGTAGCGTTCGGTGATGTCGCGGATGATCGAGGCGGAGTTGTCCGGTCCGTGGTCGAAGACCAGCAGAACCTCTTCCACCTGGAAGGTGTAACCGTCCGGGGTGATGCTGAGCCGGGTCAGCGGTTCGATCTCGCCGAGCACGGCGGCCAGGGTGCGTTCGCCCTGGTAGACGGGGATCACGATCGAGATGCTGTGGTCGGCGACGTCGGGTTCTGCAGAGGGGAGTGTCACGGGTTCAGAACCTATCACACGGCCGGTTTCGTCAGCCGGGAGCTCAGGCTGCTGCATCCGCCTTCACCGCCTTGGACATGCGACGGCCGAGCCAGAGGTAGGCCAGCCGGCGCACCTGGGCCATGATGCGGGCGCGGGTGTTGCCGATACGCCGGTCGAGGCCGGAGACGACGTCGGGCCGGGTCTGGGCCATCCAGTTGTGGAAGCCGATGGCCTGCTCGGCCTGTTCGTTGACCAGCCGCACGCTCCACTGGCTGTCGGAGATGCGGAATCCGGCCAGGCTGCCGGGAACGCCGACGAACTTGCCCTCGAGAAGTACCAGGGAATAAGAGGTCTCATCGATCAGGTAGGGCCAGCGGGAATCCCACCAGCCGACCTTCTCGAGAACGCTGCGGCGCATGAGCACACAGCCCGGCTCGCCGAAGATGTTGGTGCCCTGGGTCACGGTCTTGCGCACGGCGACGGTGCCGTCGTGCACGCCGGTCAGGCCGGCCAGGCCGCGGTCCTTGAGTACCGGAACGCCGTTGGCGTCGACGATGTCGCGCGGCGAGGCGGCGAGCACAGCGCCGGGAGTGGACACGAGGGCGGCCACCTGCTGGGCAACGATGGTGGGGTAGAGCAGATCGTCGCCGCAGACGAGCTTGATCAGCTCGCCCGTGGCCGCCTGGCTCACCCGGTTCCAGTTGCGCAAGGCCCCGCCGCCGCCCTCGGTGTGCAGCAGGGTGACCCGGGGGTCGGAGCTGTAGCGCTGCATGACCGCCCAGGTGTCGTCGGTCGACGCGTGGTCGGAGACGATCACCTCGAGGTTGGTGTAGGTCTGACCGAGAACCGACTTCATGGTGTCGTCCAGGTAATCCGCGTTGTTGTACGCGGGGATCACGATGGAGACGAGGGGTTCGTCCTGGCTGGAAGGAGTGGGGCCCGAAGGCAGCGAGTTGGTACTCATATGTAGGTGATGGCTCGTTTCGTTGTGGGAAACTACCCCACCACGATACCGGCTGACCCCCGTCGTGCGGTTGTGAAGGCACCGTGAGGGATAATCTTCTGGTGCAGTCCAAAATAGTGTGGCCCATTCTCGTCGTGGTGGCGGTCCTGGCGGGAGCGTCCATCCCGCTGCTCTTCGACCCCGGTTTCTACTACGTCGATGACAGCCAATCCGGAGCCTTCGGGCAGTGGTACGAGATCGGTCGCCGGGTGCTCGACCTGGACTGGTCGCTGATCAACCCGCGGGTCTGGCAGTCCGGCAACTACCTCGCAGAGGGCGCCTGGGGCATCCTCAGCCCGGTCCTCTGGGTGGTGGGCATCGGCGCCCACCTGGCCGGCAGCGCACTGATCTTCAGCACCGTCATCAAGATGCTCTGCCTGCTTCTGGGCGGCCTCGGCGTGTACGCCCTTGCGCGCAACTTCGGGGCCCTCCGCCCCTGGGCTGCGCTTGTCGCCGTCGCTGCGCCGCTGGCCGGCTTCACCCTGTATATGGATGCGCCCTCCTGGGCCAACGGTTTGATGGCGTGGAGCTTCCTGCCGCTGACGTGGGTACTCGCCCGCCGGGCCGTGCTGCAGGCGAAGTCGCCCACCCTGCCGATCCTCTCCGGCATCGCGCTGGTCGGGATCGGCTACGCGCACGCCACGATCTTCCTGGCCCTGACCTTGGGTGCCCTCATCGTCGAGGCCTTCCTCACCCGGCACCGGCCCTCCATCGTGCGCGCGTTCGTGCTCGCCTTCGCCGCCGGCAGCTTCGCCGTGATCGTGCACCTGCCTGGCCTGCTCACCGCGCCGGTCACCGGCCGCACGAGCGGGGTGGGCAACACCGACCTGCTCACCGTCAACCTCAGCGGACTGTTCGCCTCCGGCACCCCCGTCGGCACGCCCGGCATCCTGTTCTTCAACGCGCAGTTCCCCTACGCCCCGCTGCTGTACATCGCGTGGTTCCTGCCGCTGCTGGCGTTCGTGGACCTGACGCGCCTGCGCCACCTGCTGCGGAGCCGGCTGAGCATCGTGATCGTGCTGACCGCCGCGCTCGTCGGAGTGCTGCTGCCCAGCGACTTCGGGCCGCTGCGCTTCCCGGTGCGCATGATGCCGTACCTCACCCTGGCTGTGCTGCTGCTCGTCGCCGTCGCACTGTCGCACGCCCGCCCGGCCGTCCTCAGCCGCAACCGGTTCCTGGTCGCGGGAGGCCTGGTCCTGCTGGGCGCCGGCCTCACCTTCAGCGCCGGCCCGCAGTACGTCAAGGTGCTCGCCGCGGTCACCGTCGTGATCCTGGCCGCGGTGTGGGTGGCCTACCGGGTGCTCGGCGACCGCCCACTGCCGGTGCTCGGCAGCGAGTCCGCCGGCCGGCTGGCCGGGCGGGGCGTCCCCGTCGTCGCCGGCGCCGCGATCGCCCTGACCGTGCTGCTGCTGGTGCCGCAGCACATCTCCTCGCCCACCTCGCCGCTGCCCGACTACGGGGTCCCCAACGATGTGAGCGACTACCAGCAGCAGCTCGAGAACGCGGAGGGTGACGTCATCATCGCCGGCGGCGTCGGAGACCTCGGCGCCCCGGGCGCCTGGGACGAAACCCTGGTGGGCAACCTCTGGTACGTCACCGAGGAAGACGTGCAGAACGCCTACTCCGCCGTGTATTACACGCCGTACAACTCGCTCACCTGCATGCAGTACAACGGCTCCACCTGCGGTGCGCTGTACTCGCGCCTGTTCACCACCATGCCCGAGACCGGCAAGACCGTCGCCGACCTGATGGGCGTCAGCTCGGTGCAGGCCGTCAAGGCCGTCGTTCCCAAGAAGGACTGGTCGGTTGTCCCTGAGGGCTGGCACGTCGCCGAAGACACCGCCAAGACCCGGCTGATCGTGCGCGACGAACCCGTCGCCGGAGCCGGCTCCGTCGTCTGGGCCTCCGACGGCACCCAGGTCACCGTGTTGAAGGAAGACGCCATGGGCGTGTCGTTCCGCGTCGACGAGATCGGCGCCGACGGCGGCCAGGTGGCGCTCAGCCGCATCCCGTGGCCCGGCTACCAGGTGGACGGCGGCACGGTGTCCGCCGAACCCGTCGACACCTTCCTGCTCGGCGTCGACCTCGATGCCGACCAGCTCGGCAAGACCGTGACGGTGTCGTTCTACGCGCCCGGCTACCCGGCCCAGCTCGCCGCGGCCGCGCTGCTGCTGCTGATCCTGCTCGGCTGGCCGATCCTGCGCCTGGTCGGACGCCGCCGCGACGGCGACGGCCGCATCGTGCGCGTGGCACGCGCCAGCCGCGTCCCCGCACCCGAGGTCGCGGTATGACCCGAACGCCGGCGGCTCGCACCGTCGCGGTCGTGGTGGCGTACAACCGGCGTGACCTGCTCATCGAGGTACTCGACGCCCTCGCCACGCAGACCGTTCCGGTCGACGCGGTCGTGGTGGTCGACAACGCCTCAACGGATGACACCGCCGCGCTCGTGCGGGACCGGTTCGGGTACGCCGACCTCGTGTCGGTGTCCCGCAACACCGGCGGCGCCGGCGGCTTCGCGATCGGTGCGGCCCGGGCCGTGATGCGCCAGCACGCCGACCTCGTCTGGCTGATGGACGACGACACCGTGCCCACCCCGACGGCCCTCGAGGCCCTCATCGGCAGTGTCGGCGACGACCCCCTGGTCACCATCGCGGGCTCCAGAGTCGTCTGGACCGACGGCCAGGACCACCCGATGAACACTCCACGGGTCAAGCCGTTCGTCGGGTCGCGCGAACGCGCCGCCGCGACCGCACGGGAGGCGCTTCCGGTGCGGAGCTCGTCGTTCGTGTCGATGCTCGTCCGCGCGGACGCGGTGCGCCGGCACGGCCTGCCGATCGCCGACTACTTCATCTGGAACGACGACTTCGAATTCTCCACGCGCATCCTGCGCCGCAGCCGGGGCCTGTTCGTGCCCGCCAGCGTCGTCGTGCACAAGACTGTGAAGCTCGGCGCGACCGACATCGACCCGGGCGAGCGCTTCTACTACGAGGTGCGCAACAAGGTGTGGCTGCTGCGCTTGGCCCGGGGCTTGAGCCCGGCCGAGAAGGTGCTCTACGCCGGATCGACCGTGCGCCGGTGGGCGCGCACCTTCCGCGCCTCCGCCAACCGCCCGGTCCTGGTGTCTGGCCTCCGCCGCGGCCTCCGCGACGGATTCCGCAGCCGCCCGCGGCCCAACACTGTGGCGCTGGCCGGTCTGGGCGAGGCCTCCGACGACGTCGCCGCCTGCGAAGCCGGGGTGGCCCGGGCATGACCGGCACCGAGTTCTCACTCCTGCTCCCGGTCTACGCCGGAGACAAGGCCGCCTACTTCGCCAAGGCGTTCGCCAGCACCGTGGTCGACCAGAGCCGGCGGCCCAGCGACGTCGTGATCGTGCAGGACGGACCCATCGGCACCGACCTGGCCGCCGCCGTGGCCGCCGCGACTGCCGCATCGCCCGTTCCGGTCAACCATGTGCGCCTGCCCGCCAACGTGGGCCTTGCCCGTGCGCTGGAAACCGGGCTCGGACACTGCGCCCACGATGTCGTCGCCCGGATGGACGCCGACGACATCTCGCTGCCGACCCGGTTCGAACTGCAGCTGGCCGTCATCGAGGCCGGCTTCGACCTGGTCGGCACCGGAATGCTGGAATTCGATGAGGCCGGCCGGGTGCTCGGCAAGCGGATCCCGCCCACCGACGCCGACGACATCGTCGTGTCCGCGCGCTTCCACGACCCCTTCAACCACCCCACGGTCGTGTACCGGCGCTCGGTCGTGGCGCGCGCCGGCGGCTACCGGGAACTTCCGCTGATGGAGGACTACTGGTTGTTCGCCCGGATGATCCAGGCCGGAGCGCTCGTGGCGAACCTGCCGGATCCACTGGTGATGTACCGGGTGGATGCGGGGGCGTACGGCCGCCGCGGTGGCCTCACCCTGTTCCGCAGCGAGATCGCCCTGCAGCGCAGCCTGCTCAAGGACCGTTTCGTCACCCGTCGCCAGTTCATCCGCAATGTGCTCGTGCGCGGCGGGTACCGTTTCGTCCCGGTGTCCCTCAGACGGGTGGCGTACCGCCGCTTCATCGTGAGAAATTACGCAAATGACCCCGACTGACCGGCGCGTCCGGTACCTGTAGACCTTCTCAGGCGTGCACTCGGCGTTAGGGTGGTCAGACGTGCGCAGAGGCGTGGTTGGTGCAGTGGGGGGCTGGTTTCAGGGCTTTTCGTTGGGCGTTTCCCGCGGTTGGCCGCACGACCACCGACCAGATAGCCGAGGCCACACGTGTACAGACCCGACCCAGAGCGGGGAGCCGGCGTCATTCGGCGCCCGGTCACCCGCAACCTCGTCGCGATCCTGAGCGTGTTCGCCCTCGTGCTGGGCCTGCTGACCGTCGGCGCCACCACGGGCCAGGATTCGGCTGAGGCCGCCAGCGCCGGTGACTTCAATCCCGGCAACATCATCAGCGACGCCGAGTTCTACAACCCCGGCACCATGACGGCGAACGAGATCCAGGGATTCCTGAATTCCCGGGTGCCGAACTGCCGGTCCGGCTTCGTCTGCCTGAAGGACTACTCCCAGGCCACCGCCAGCCAGAGCGCCAAGAGCGAGGGCTGCGCCGCGTACCCCGGTTCCGGCAGTGAATCCGCCGCCACGATCATCGCCAAGGTCGCGGCCGCGTGCGGGATCAACCCGCAGGCGCTCCTCGTGCTCCTCGAAAAGGAGACGAGCCTGGTCAGCGACACCTGGCCGTCCTCCCTGCAGTACCGCAAGGCCGTGGGCTACGGCTGCCCGGACACCGCCGACTGCGACGCCAACTACTATGGCTTCTTCAACCAGCTCTACAATGCGGCCTACCAGTTCAAGAAGTACCAGGCCAACCCGGGTTCGCGCGGCTACGTCGCGGGCCGCTGGAACACCATCCAGTGGAACCCGAACTCCTCCTGCGGCTCCTCCAACGTCTACATCGAGAACCAGGCCACCGCCGGGCTCTACCTGTACACGCCGTACCGTCCGAACGATGCCGCGCTGAACAACCTGTACGGCACCGGCGACGGATGCTCGTCCTACGGCAACCGCAACTTCTGGCGTCTCTTCACCGACTGGTTCGGTGACACCCACAGCGGCAGCTCCATCGTGCGCGACACATCCAGCGGCGGCCTCTTCCTCATCTCCGGAACGTCGAAGTACCCCATCCCGACCATGGACGTGTACTACGCCCTGGCCAACCTGGGCAGCTACCGCGACGTGCCCGCCTCCTATCTCGCCGGGTACAGCACCGGAACCGCCGCCAGTGAGCTGGTGCGCAACCCGCTGACCGGGGAGATCGCGCTGGTTCAGGCGAACAGCCGGCACCGCTTCAGCACCTGCAACCAGGTCTCGGACTGGGGATACAACTGCTCCACGGCGATCGACCTGATGCCGGGCCAGTGGGCCAAGCTCCCGTCCAGCGGTGACGTCTCGGCGTTCGTCGTACAGCCGGGCAGTTCAACCGTCTACTACCTCAACGCGGCGACCCGGTTCCCCGTCGACGAGTGGGCCGGCGTTCTGCGGCTGAACGGCGGCGGCGCACCCTGGGTGGGCACGATCCGCAACTCCGCCGCGGAACGGTTCCCGGTCGGCCGGGTGCTGGCGACGCCCGCGACAGCGGTCAAGTCGGCGTCGTCGAGCGATGTGTTCCTGATCGACGGCTGGGGATCCCGGATCCGCATCCCGTCGATGGCGATCCTGTCCGAGTACGGCCTGAACTCCATCCGCACCCTCAGCGACAACGCCATCAACGGCTACCCCCGCACCGGCGCCGACCTCACCATCGTCGCGAACTGCAACGGCACAGAGGGACTCGTGCACGGCGGGGCGTTCTCGGCGCTGAACAGCAACGGAACCGGCATCCCGGTCACCGGGCTCGACGGAACCACCTGCGCCGCCTTCGCCGGCGGGGCCGCCATCGCGTCGGCCGCGTTCGTGCTCACGCCGGGTTCGCCCGATGTATACCTGCTCACCGGCGGCGCCGCCCGGCCCGTGTGGGGCTGGAACGACGTGCTCCGCCTCAACAACGGGTCAGCTCCGGTCATCTCCGCCCTCGCCGGCGGCACGGTGCAGGGACTGCCCCAGCCCGGCGGCGTCGTCGCCCCGTACTCGCTGGTGAAGTCGAACCAGGATGCCACGGTGTGGGTGACCGACGGTCTGGACAAGAAGCTGCGACTGGACTCGTTCGGTACCAGCGACGCCCTGGGCCTCGGGTCCTACCGGGTCGTGCCCGATCAGCTGCTGAACGCCTACGGCACCACGGGTGCCACGCTCAGCCGCGCGGTGTCCTGCTCCGGAACGACCTATGTCGGCCTGGGCGGCACGCTGTACTCCGTGTCGGCCGGTAACCCGCACGGGCTTCCGGTTGTCGCTCTCGGTGACGCCTGCGGCCTGCTCAACCGCTCCGGCGGTGCGCCACTCGACCGGGTGTTCCTCAAGTCCAGCACGTCCTCCGTGGTCTACTACCTCGCCGGTGGCCAGCGCCGCGCGGTGAACTCCTGGTCCGACCTGGTGGCACTGAACGGCGGGTCTGTTCCGCAGATCTTCACCGTCAACCCGTCGGAGGTGTCGACCCTGCCCGATGGTGGGGCCGCCACCCTCTAACCGGGCATCACACACAGCGCGTCCCGACTTCGGTCGGGGCGCGCTTCTGTGTGTATGCGGGGCCGGTACCACGGCACCGACACCCCGGCGCGACGGCGCGACGTCCCCGGTGGGCCGGTGGGGTGCGGGCAGACCGCCGGATGCCCCGCCGGATACCCCGGCGCGGCGCCCCAGGGCGCTCTCAGGCGCCGGGAGCGCGACGACGGCCACGCGCCGGGGCCGAGCGTGCCGACGCGTGTGAGAGCGTCCTGACGGCTACCGCCGAGTGGGTGCGTCGCGACACACCGGTGCGGCCGGAAGGCGACTGTGGCGCGTGGTCGCTACTGGGCGCGCATGCGCGCGACGGCCTCGTGCGATTCGCCGTCGAAGACGACGCGGCCTTTGTCGATCAGGATGCCGCGCTCGCACAGGTCGGCGACCATGCCGAGGTCGTGGCTGACCACGACGAGGGTGCGTCCCTCGGCGTGCAGCTGGCGGATCTTGGCCAGGCACTTGCGCTGGAAGGGTTCGTCACCCACCGAGAGGATCTCGTCGACGAGGAGGATGTCGACCTCGGTGTGGATCGCGACGGAGAACGCCAGCCGCAGGAACATGCCGGAGGAGTAGTGCTTGACCTCGGTGTCGATGAACTTGGCGATCTCGCTGAACTCGACGATGTCGTCGAAGCGCGCGTCGATCTCCTTCTGGGACATGCCCAGGATGGCGGCGTTGAGGTAGATGTTCTCCCGGCCGGACAGGTCGGGGTGGAACCCGGCGCCCACCTCGATGAGGCCCGCGACGCGGCCGCGGGTGAGGACCTCGCCGCGGTCGGGGCGCAGAACGCCGGAGATCAGCTTGAGCAGGGTGGACTTGCCCGACCCGTTGAAGCCGAGCAGCGCGACGGACTCGCCGGTGTTGATCCGGAAGCTCACGTCGTCGAGGGCGTTGAAGCTCGAGGAGATGGGCTTGCGGCGGAGCGCCGCGATGACCGATTCCTTGAGGGAGTGGGTGTGCCGGAGCAGGAAGGTCTTACTCAGGTCTGAGGCGATGATCGCCAGGCGCGGTTGCGCCTCGGCCTGGGCGTTAGAGGTCTTGGGCAAAGCGGCGCTCCAATCGGCGGAAGACGAGCTGCCCGACGACGAGCAGGACGCTCGCCGTGACCAGTGCGCAGAGGCCGTAGAACCACAGGCCGGTCGGCATCGGGATCTGGCCCTCGGTCGTCGGGTACCAGAAGCCGGCGTGCAACAACTCGACCGCGGCCGTGACCGGGTTGAGCTGGTAGATCACCATGAGCCAGTCCGGCAGGATCTTCTCGACCATCGTCCACTGGTACAGCACGGGGGAGGCCCAGGTCGCGACGAGCAGGATCAGTTCGACGAAGTTCTGCGCATCGCGGAAAGAGACGTTGATGGAGCCGAAGAACAGGCTGAGCCCCATCGCCAGGAGCACGATGATGAGGACACCGAGCAGGATGCCCAGCACCTGCACCAGATTCGGGTGCCAGCCGGTGAGCACGCAGACCACCGCGAGCACCAGGGCCTGGGGGAGGAAGTTGATGAAGGCCACAAGCGTGGACGACACCGGGAACAGCTCCCGGGGCAGGTAGATCTTCTTGATCAGGGGCGCGTTGTCGACGAGGGACTTGGTGCCGTTGCTGAACGCCTCGCTGAACAGGTTGATCACCACGAGCCCCGAGAACAGGTACACGGGGTAGTTCGGGATACTGCCGTTGAGCTGCAGGAACACGCCGAGGGCCACGAAGAACACCAGGAACTGCGTGATCGGCTTGACGTAGGACCACATCCAGCCCAGCACCGAACCGCGGTAGCGCACCTGCACTTCTTTGCGCACGAGCAGGGACAGCAGGTACCGCCGGCGGAATACGTCGATCAGTCCCGCCCCTTGACCTGGCCGGACGAACCCGTCGAGGTCGGGTACTGGAGCGATTTGCGTCACGCGGGTCCTATCATCGAGTCGCCTGCCTGGGTTTCACCGGGAGGGGGCAACGGGCCCACCCGTGATTCTAGCTGTATGCCGCGGCGCGGGACTCGTCCCTATTCGCGGGTGCTTTCGGCGGGAACCGGAGCGGTGTCGGCTGCCGGAACGGACGCGGGGACGACCGGGCCGAGTCCGAGCGTCGACGTCCAGGACTCCAGCGACGTGAGGTCGTGCTCACGCGAGCGGTACGTCTCACTCAGCGTGCTCCACCGGCGGCGGAAGCGCAGGTTCTGGGTCAGGCTCGACCAGAGCAGCGACCGGAACATGCCGCGGTCGCGGATGTGCCAGGTCACGCCTGATCCCTCGGCGTTGGTGATGACCACGCTGTCCATGCTCGGCACGGTCCACCACGGCGCCGTGCGGGGCAGGTGGGTGTCCGGGCGGACGCTGGCCTGCGGGTGCGGCTTCTTGAGGCCGTGCCGCACGAAGCTCTTGATCAGGAACGAGTAGAGCTGGCGACCGCTCGGGCGCGGCTCGTCGCTGCCGACGAGATTGGTCATCGGGAACCGGCCGAAGCGGCCGAGGTCCTTGATGAGGGCCGATTCGGGGTAGTCGCCGGCCAGGGCGCGGATGGCGGGAAGCCGGGTGGTCAGCTCGCCGTGCAGGGCGTCCGGTCCGGCCATGACGCTCTCGTAGGCCAGCTGGCGCAGCTTGACCGTGTAGTAGTCCATGGTCAGCAGGTGCCGCACGTCGGAGGCCAGGTTGCTGATGGTCAGGCGCCCGCCCTTGGCATGCGGGGAGTGCAGCAGGGCCGCGACGAGACGGTTACGGGCGTGGTAGAACGCCTGCCAGTCCCTGGAGTCGTCCTTGTCGACCCAGGACACGTGCCATACGGCCGCGCCGGGCAGGCTGACGGTGGAATAGCCGTGCTCGGAGGCGCGCAGGGAGAACTCGGCATCGTCCCACTTGATGAACACGGGAAGCGACAGGCCGACCTCACGGATGATCTCGATCGGGATGAGGCTCATCCACCAGCCGTTGTAGGCGACGTCGTTGCGCTGGTGCAGCCAGGTGGTCTGGCGCAGGTTCATGGCGGTGAAGTCGTGCCGCGACGGCGTGATCGGGCCCCACATGAAGTTCCACGTGTCGATGGACTCGGCGAAGGCGTGCAGCTTGGTCTTGTCGAACATGTCGAACATGTGACCGCCGACGATGGTCGGGTCGGTGCACAGACGGGCGAAGGCCAGGGCGCGGCGGATGCTCTCGGGCTCGACGACCACGTCGTCGTCCAGCAGCATCACGTAGTCGCTGGTTCCGGCCGCGACGGTCTCGAGCATCCCGCGGGAGAACCCGCCGGAGCCGCCCGCGTTGACCTGGTCGATGACGCGCAGGCGTCCGCCGAGTGCGGCGTCCACCTCGGCGTACCGGGCGTGTTCGCGGATCTTGTCCGTGCCCTGGTCGACCACGAGGATCTGGTCGAGTCCGGCCAAGACGTCCGCGTCGGTGGCGATGGTGGCCAGCAGCTCGAGGCAGTAGGCGGTGCGGTTGAGTGTGGTGATCGCGATGGTGAGGGTGCGCTCCGGGCCGACCGGCTCGTCGGAGGGCGGTGCCTGCCATTCGGCGCTGGTGAGGGCGAAGTCCTCGCCGCGCGAGACCAGGTCGAACCAGTACCAGCCGCCGTCGATGAAGTAGTCGAAGCCGAGGTCGAAGTCCACCGTGCCGGCCTCCTCTACGTGAGCGGAGTCGACCACCTGGATCACACCACGTGCGTTGGAGCGGTAGACGATGATGTCACCGGGGCCCGTGGTGGAGATGCTCAAGCGCACGCCGGTGAGCTTGGTCCAGCGACGCCAGTAGCTGGCGGGGAACGCGTTGAAGTAGGTGCCCAGCGAGACCCGCTTGTCGAGGCCGGGCTTGAGGCCCCGACGGCCGTCGAGCATGGGCGTGACGTTGTGGTGGGTGAGGCGCAACGGCTGCAGCGTCGACTCGTCGGATGCGGCGCCGCGGCCGCGGCCGGTGACGGCGCCAGGGGTGACGATCTGGGTCCACTCGTCGGGGTCGACGTAGAGCGGCGCGACGTCGGGGTCGGACGACGACGGGAAGATCACTTTTTGCAGAACGATGGGGGTGGACATGGTGAGACTCCGACTCGCTATTCGGTGCGCCCGCGAAGGAGCGGCTTGAGCTTGTTCTCGAACATGGAGAGCGCAGAACCGATGGCCATGTGCATGTCGAGGTATTGGTAGGTACCCAGCCGGCCGCCGAAGAAGACGTCGGGCTCGCCCGCCTGGAGGGCGCGGTAGGACTGCAGGCTCTGCCGGTCCTCCGGGGTGTTGATGGGGTAGTAGGGCTCGTCGGCCCGGGTCGCGGCGCGGGAGAATTCCCGCATGATCACGGTCTTGTCCTTCGGGTATTCAGCGCGCTCCGGGTGGAAGTGGCGGAATTCGTGGATCCGGGTGTACGGCACGGAGGAGTCGGCGTAGTTCATCACCGGGGTGCCCTGGTAGTCGCCGACGTTCAGCACTTCCTGTTCGAAGTCCAGGGTGCGCCAGGTGAGCTCGCCGCCCTGGTAGTCGAAGTAGCGGTCGACGGGTCCGGTGTAGACCACGGGTACCCGGCCGACGACGGACTTCTTGTTGTATTCCTGGGACTCGTCGAAGAAGTCGGTGTCCAGGCGGACCTCGATGTTCGGGTGGTCGGCCATCCGCTCGATCCAGGCCGTGTACCCGTCGACGGGCAGGCCCTCGTGGGTGTCGTTGAAGTAGCGGTTGTCGTAGTTGTAACGCACGGGCAGCCGGCTGATGACCTCGGCGGGCAGCGCCGTCGGGGAGGTCTGCCACTGCTTGGCGGTGTAGTCCCTGATGAACGCTTCGTACAGCGGTCGGCCGATCAGGGAGATCGCCTTCTCCTCGAGGTTGCGGGACTCGCCGGTGGCGAACTCGCTGGCCTGGCCCTTGATCAGGGCCCGCGCCTCGTCGGGAGAATAGGCCGCGCGGAAGAACTGGTTGATGGTGCCCAGGTTGATCGGCAGCGGGAAAACCTCGCCGCCGAAGTTGGTGAAGACCCGGTGCTCGTAGTTGGTGAACTTCGTGAAGCGGTTGACGTACTCCCAGACCGGCTCGTTGGAGGTGTGGAAGAGGTGCGCTCCGTACTGGTGCACCTCGATTCCGGTTTCGGGCTCCGGGGCGCTGTAGGCGTTGCCGCCGATGTGGCTGCGGCGGTCGATCACCACAACCTTGAGGCCGAGTTCTCTGGCGGCACGTTCCGCCACGGTCAGGCCGAAGAAGCCGGAGCCGACGACTACAAGGTCAACCGTCATATCAAAAAAGTCCTTTGTCTGGGATGGTGCAGCCACGCTCCTGCAACGTTCCACGATAGCCGATGCTTGCTGGGAGGGTCCCCTTTTGGGGTGCCCCGGCCGCGTCCGAATGGCCTGGGAGGGGCCGTATGGTCGGTCTTCGCGGCAGTTTCACCTGATGGCCCCAAGGTATGGTGAATCAGTGACAGACGCACGAGTGGCCAGAGTATCCGGCCGCGGCCGATTCCGAACCGGCGCAGTGGTGGTGGCAGCTCTTCTGCTCCACCTGATCACGCAAGCCGGCATGTACCTGGCCACCCCGGGTTTCTCGCTCGGCCGGTTCCGCGATTACTTCGTGCACGATCAGCTCGGCTACCTGGCGATCGTGAAGAATTTCTCAGAGGGACTCTTCGCCGCCGTCGAGCCGGACACCGAGACCGGGGCGAACACCTACCCGCGGATGTACTACGAGGCCATCGGCCTGGTGGCCCGCGTGACCGGGTGGGACCCGATCGTGGCGTGGAACGTGTGCGGCATGGCCGTGCAGCTCGTGCTCGTCGGGCTGCTCGCCGGCATCCTCGTCGGCCTGAGCCGGCGCTGGTGGGTGGGCCTGATCGCGCCGGTTCCCTTCATGCTCGGCACCTTCTCCCGGCTCACGGTCACCGGCTGGTACACCCCGCTCGAGTCGCACGCCGTGATCTGGGGCCCGTTCGGGATCCTGCACACCCTCAACGGCGAATCGGTGTCGCTCTCGCTCGCCGCCATCTGCCTGCTCTCCCTTGGCATGCTCTGGTTGCGGCCGGCCCGTCCGCGCACCCGGGTGCTGCTCACGACGCTGATCAGCCTGGTCCTCGGCGGCCTGGCCAATGTGCAGACCTACTCCTTCATCGCCGCGATCTACCTGCTTGCCTTCGGGCTGGCCACCTGGGTGATCCTCCGCGGCCGGCACTACGTGCTCGCGGCCCTGTCCGTCGTCCTCATCCCGGTGGTCTTCCTGGCCGGACCCACGGTGGCCGACGCGGGCGGCCAGCTGCCGGCGCTGGTCTTCGGTTTGCTTCCCGCCGTGCCCGGCATGATCGCCCTCATCGTGCGGAGCCGCGGCGCCGTGCTGCTGTACTGCGTCGCGGTCGTGCTCGGAGCGTCTCCGCAGGTGGTCCAGACCGTCGTCGGCCTCGTCACGGGCGACCCGTTCCTGGCCTACCGGGTGGCCTCGAACACCAAACTCGGCGTGCCGCTGGAGACCGGGCTGATCTCGGGCCTCGCGCTGATCGTTCCCCTCATCGTCATCCTCGCCGCCGCCATCTGGCGCAAGCGCCCGCTCTGGGGTGCCTACGCGCTCGGCGCCGCCCTTGCCTGGGTCATGCTGGGCACCAACGACATCTGGGGTGCCAACGCCGAGCCGTACCGGCTCTACATGGACGTGTTCTTCCTCGTCGCGGCCACCATCCTGCCGATCGGTGTGCTGGTGTTGACCGATCTCTGGAGCGCCCGGGCCGGGCAGGTGCAGCCGGACCCCAGCGGTGCCGAAGCGGATGCGGTCGCGCCCGCGCCGGCCGTGACCGGACGCTCCGTGCCGCGCTGGGCCGTCCTCGTGGCCGCGCTGCTCTGCGTCGGGATCGCCACAGTGTCGCTCACCGACTGGTGGGTGTTCTACCGCAGCGGCATCGCC
Source organism: Cryobacterium arcticum (assembly GCF_001679725.1). Lineage (NCBI taxonomy): Bacteria > Bacillati > Actinomycetota > Actinomycetes > Micrococcales > Microbacteriaceae > Cryobacterium > Cryobacterium arcticum. Next base: position 737,832 of record NZ_CP016282.1, read on the forward strand.
CGGGCCCTGATGGTGACCGATTCACCGCGCGACCAGGCGCTGACCGAGCTGGCGCAGCAGTCGGCCCGGACGCATCCAGGCACCCTGGTCATGGTGGACTCCTGCATCGACCCGCGGGTGCTCAAGGTCACCTCTGGCGTGCCCATCGCGTACTACCACCTCGGCATGGCCTGGCCCACCGACTACGACGCGATCGCCACGATCGTGTCAGCCCGGCTGAGCGGCGCCATCGACCGGGACGCAGCCATCGAGGGCAACGCCACCCAGGTGCTCACCGACAGCGACTGCGGCGACGACTGGGGCGACCGCTACGCGGACGACCTCGTCGAACAGAGCAGCCTGCCGTACACCCAGGCCGACGGCTCGAGCGGCACCATCACGCTCTGGGGCCTGGAGTAAGCACCCGGCGGCAGCTGCTTACGCGGCGGTGACGCGAGTCTTCCGCACCAGGATCAGGTACACGGCGTGCAGGAGGACTCCGGCCGCCGGGCCCACCAGCAGCGCCAGCACGGTCTTCTCGATGAAGCCGAGGGGCAGCAGCAGGCAGCCGATTGTGGTGAGGGCGGCGACGATCCAGCCGGCGCTGAACGCCGCGTGGGCGTTGCGGGAGAGCACCGCGGGGGCGCTGACGCACAGCGCGCCGACCAGAGCTGAGGAGAGCACGAGGATCGCGATGATCCAACCGCCCACCGTCGGCGCCTCCGGGTAGACGAAGGCGAAGATCGGCGGACCGAGCAGGTAACCCAGCACGGCGAGCACGAGCCCGACGGCGACAACAGCGCCCTCCAACATGAGCAGGGTGCGCCAGAACTGCGCGGCCCTGGTGCGGAAGAAGACGATCAGGAAGCTCTGCAGCGCCATGCCGACCACGATCAGGGGCGCGCGCGTCAGCGTGGCCGCGAGGACGATGATGCCCAGATCGTCGGCCGAGACCGTGGGCGAGGTGAGCTTGAGCACGAGCGGGAACCCGCTGATCATGATGCCCATCGCCGCCGCGGCCACGATGGTTCGGCCGACGTTCCAGGTGAGCTGCGGCAGGGAGACGTCGAGCCGGGTCTTGCCCACGATGCGGGCGCGGGCGAACGGCCACACGGCGAGCACGGCCACCGGGAACGGGATGGCGATGGCCCAGGCGAAGGCGACGGCATCCGGGATCAGGTAGGCCACGCCGATCACGAGCACCAGGCGCAGCAGGCCCTCGATGCTGATCAGCGCGAACAGGGCCTTCCAGTGGCTGACGCCGTAGAGGGAACCGGCCAGGACCGCCAGCGGCACGTAGGAGGCGGCGCCGACGGCCAGCGGGTAGACCATGGCCCAGCCGTGTTCGGGGAAGACAGCGGCCTGCCAGAACGGTGCGGTGCCCAGTACGAGCACCAGGACCCCGAAGAACGCCATCAGGGCGAACTTGCCGGCCTGGCCGGACCGGGTGGTGTCACCCGGGAGCCTGGCCTGGGTGCCCCGGGTGATCTCCTGCTGAATGCCGGTGAGAGCCGCGGCGACCAGGAAGGTGAAGGCCCAGAACACCGCGAAGGTCGCGTACGGGGCGACGCCGATCAGCTTCGGCACCCACGCCGTGATCAGATAGCCGGCGATCCCCACTAGGCCCGTTGCGGCCACGATCAGGATGAAGCCGTTGCCGGTCTTCGCGGTCGCCGTCTCCACGACGGGCAACTCCTGGTCTGGCTCTTCTGTCTGACTCACGTGCACGGGTCCCGCTTCCTCGACTGGTCGTTCCATTGTGCGTGCTTCGGTGCTGGCACCGGCGCAGGCCGTTCGCCGCGAGCCTAGCCGTCCAGGCTGTTACGCAGGCTCGGCCCCAGTAACCGCCGCCAGCTCTGCCCCTGCGCGGCCTTCACCGAACAGATCAACAGCAGCACCCAGCCGTACTCCACCAGGACCGTGCTCTCGGCCGCGGAGGTGACGAGCAGCACCACCAGAACGAGTGGCGACCAGACGTACACGACGGGCCGTTTGTTCGAGGCGAGCAGCCAGGAGCGCACGAAGGCCAGGATCACGAGCGTCACGAAGGACAGGAATCCCACGAGGCCGACTTGGAAGTATACGTCGAGGAAGGCGTTGAGGGCTGACGCGTGCTGGCTGTTCGTGACGAAGTCCAGCCAGCCGTACGGGCTGATCTTCTCCGGCCAGATGCCCGTCCAGCCCCAGCCCTCGAGCGGATGCAGGTCCACCAGGCGCCACATCTCGCGCCAGAGCGACGAGCGGGTTTCGAACTCGCTGCCGGCGTTCAACTGGCTGATGATGCCGGCCCGGGCGACGAAGACGACCAGGGCCGTGAGCACCGCGGCGCCGAGCAGGCTCAGCTGCAGGAGCCAGCGGTTCTCGGCCGGCGTGCGCCGCAGCCAGTACAGCGCAAGGGCGGCGATACCCACGGCGCTGGCGACGACCACGAAGACGGGGGAGTGGGTGAGGATCAGGCCGAGCACCGCGAGGGCGATCGACCAGGCGGCGCGGCCTGGACGCACCGAGCGGGAGCGCAGCTCGATGATGAAGCTGATCGCGGCGATCAGGGAGACCAGGCCGAGAACGTTGCGGGAACCGAAGATGCCCTGGATCGGGCCGAGCAGGGCGATGTTGCCCTGCACGCCGAGGAAGGTGATCGGGAGGTCGAGCAGGAGCCCGGAGAGCACCTCGAGGGCGATCGACAGCCCCAGGAGCACCCGGAGGACGTCTCCGGTGGCGCGGACGATCTGGATGGTGTCGCGCACCAGGGCCACATAGATGGCCAGGAATGCGAAGGCCAGCTGGTAGCCGACGCCGCTGAGCGTGCGCAGGGGATACTCGCTCCACAGCACCGACAGGGCACACCAGACCAGGAACACCAGGATCGACACCGGCAGCAGGCCGTGCCACTCGATGCTGTGCCGCCGGGCGATCATGGATGCCGCGGCCAGGAGCACCAAGCAGATCAGCGCGCCCAGGAGCCCCGGCCACCCCATCAGGCTGCGTACCAGGTGCGTGGCGAAGGCCAGGCCCAGGATCAGGTGGGTGAGCGTCGCGCTGAACCGCGGCGATGAGAAGGCCGCGGAGACCGCGGCGGGGATGTGGCGGGGCCGGGACTGGTCCCTCATCGCCGGCCCACGCCCAGAAGCTCGGCGTCTGCGCCGGGGCGTTTGGTGGTCACGGCGAGGATCACGAGCAGCACCCAGCCGGACTCGACCAGGATGCGGCTCTCCGCCAGGCTTTGCGCGAGGAGGGCGACCGTGAGCAGAAGCGGCAGCAGCGAGACGACGGAGAACGGTTCGGTGTCGGCGACGCCGAGGCGCGGCCGGTCGACGGCGAGGAACCAGGCCCGCCACAGGGTCGACAGGGTCAGCGCGGCGAAGACGATCAGGCCCAGGATGCCCAGCTGCAGCCAAACGTCCAGCCAGGCGTTGTGGGCCTGCAGGTATTGCACGCCCTTCCGCACCGCCAGGCCGTTGAACGGCTCCACCCACGGCGCCCAGTAGCTCACCCAACCCCAGCCGACGACCGGCCGCTCGCCGGCGAGGCCGATGACCCGGGACCAGATGTCGAATCGTCCGGTGAGGTCCTCGCTCTTGCCGAGCAGAGAGAGCAGGGTCGAGGAGAAGGCGACGAGCCCGACGACGGCCGCGGCCAGCGCCGCCGCCGCCGTGACGTAGAGCGGGCGGCGGCCCAGCGGCGGCAGCCGGCGTGCCCACAGGGCGAAGAGCAGCGCGACGGCGACGGCGACGAGGGCGACGGACACGGTGGCCGACCGGGTCAGCCAGAGCATCACCAGCGCCACGGCCACCCAGAAGATGCCGCGCCAGCGCGTCACGGTGCCGCCGACCAGCTGCACGGCGAAGACGATCAACGCCAGCAGAGCGATGAAGCCCAGCAGGTTGCGGCTGGCCACGATGCCCTCGATCGGGCCGCCCTCGAGCAGCAGCGCCCGCGACCAGTAGAACGCGGCGGGGATCTTGCCGCTGTACTCGACCCAGAACGGCAGCACCGGATGCCCGATGAACACGGCCACGATGAACTCGAAGACGACGGACAGGCCGAGGATCAGCTTGAGGGCCACGCCGAGGGTACGCAGCAACTCGGTCCAGCTCAGGCACAGGGCGAGGAACAGCCCGGCGATGGTGGTCGCCCACTGCAGGGTCACCCCGATGGCCCCTGCGCCTGGATACGCCGACCAGGCCAGAGACAGGGTCGCCAGCAACAGGAACGCGGCCAGGGATTTCGGGAAGCCCCGCCAGGTCCACTCCCGCCGGATGGACAGGAGGTAGCCGACGCTGCCTACGAGGACGACCACGGCGATGGCGCCGAATCCCCACCAGCCGAGCAGGTTGCGCCAGGCCTGGCCGGCCAACACGGTGAAGAACACCAGGGTCGCGAAGAGGCGAACGGTGAGACGGCTCTGCACGACGGGCATGTGTCTAGGGTACTGGGGACGCCTCTGCCGGACGGCGCGGATCCTCTGATACCCTGAGGGGTATAACCCGAGCGGATGTCGGCGCGTTCTGTGCGCCGCACCGCCCCGCGCAGCCCCGGAGGGACCCCCATGACCGACATCTCGGTGACCGAACTCGCAGCACTGGCCGACCCCGTCGTGGTCGACGTGCGCGAACCGTACGAATTCGACGCGGCGCATGCCCACGGCGCGCAGCTCATCCCGCTCGGCGAACTGCGCGAGCGCCTCGCCGAGGTGCCGCGCAACGTGCCCGTCTATGTGATCTGCGCCGCCGGCGGCCGCAGCGCGCAGGGCGCCGCGTTCCTCGCGCAGCGCGGAGTCGACGCCGTCAACGTCACCGGGGGCATGACGGCCTGGCAGCAGGCCGGCCTGCCCACGATCAGTGACGGGGTGAGCGCATGAGCACCCCCGTCGTGACCGACGACCAGCGCGCCGCGAACCAGAAGAAGGTGCTCAACCGGCTGCGCCGCGCCCAGGGACAGCTCAGCGCCGTCATCACGGCGGTCGAGGCCGGCGGCAGCTGCAAGGACGTGGTGACCCAGCTCGCCGCGGTCTCGAGCGCGCTGGACCGGGCCGGGTTCACCATCGTCTCGTCGGCGATGCGCGACTGCATCGCCGAACCCGACAACGCCGAATCGTTGACCGTCGACGAGCTGGAGAAGCTCTTCCTGGCCCTGGCCTGATCCCGGCGCGATCCTTATTGCGGGGAGCCGGCGCCGCCCTCGGCCAGGTAGGCGAGGCGGCGCAGGGTCTCCGTGTTGCGCACCGAGATGGCCGCATCGCGCAGGAACAGCGGCACGAACCGGCCGGGTCCGGCGGTGGCGTCCTCGGTGATGCGAACGCGGCATCCGTCGCCCTGCGGCCGCACGTCGACGGCCACCTGGGCTTCGCCGATCGGCCAGCCCCGCGCCTGGAGCAACGCATGCCGGGGCGGGTCCCACTCCAGCATCGACGTGGTGTCGTCGAGCACGGCGGGCCAGACGCCGACGGAGTGATGGATGGTGCTGCCCGTGGCCGGCCAGGTCGCGTCGACGTCCCGCATGCGGGAGGCGCCGACCACCCAGCCCGGGTAGAGCCAGCCGTCGGCGAGCACCGCGAAGACGCTCTCGGGGGAGCACTGCATGGTTCGGTAGTTCACGGCCACGGGGGCACCTTTCGTCAGCCGGCTGTCGGGGAGAGGTCGGGGGCGACGCGCACCCCGAGGTCGTGGCGCAGGGCGCTGAGGGCGGCGTGCCAGCCGGCCAGGCCATGCACGCCGGGGCCGGGCGGGGTGGCCGAAGAGCACAGGTACACCCCGGCCAGCGGTGTGCGCCAGGGGTCGGGGGAGAGCACGGGCCGTCGCACCAGCTGGGTGAGGCTCACCTCGCCGGCCGAGATGTCCCCGCCGACGTAGTTGGGGTTGTGCCGCTCCACGTCCTGCGCGGTGCGGGAGGCGGTCGCCAGGATGGTGTCGCGGAAGCCCGGCGCGTACCGCTCGATCTGGCGGATGATCACCTCGGTCTGGTCCACGGTGGAGCCACGGGGAACATGCGTGTAGGCCCAGAGGGTGTGCCGGCCCGCCGGAGCGCGGCTCGGATCGATTCCGCTGGGCTGCGACACCAGCACATAGGGTTCCTCGGCGTGCCGGCCGCGGGCCACGGTGTTCTCGGCCCGCCGGATCATTGCCCGGGTGCCGCCGACGTGCACGGTGCCCGCGGCGGAAAGGCCCCGCGCCTGCCAGGGCACGGGGTCGGACAGTGCGAAATCCACCTTGGCGACGGCGTTTCCGTACCGGAAGGCCGCCAGGCGCCGCGCGTACCCGGCGGGCAACTCCCCCTCGGCCAGTCGCAGCAGGGCACGGGGCGTGAGGTCCAGGAGCACCACCCGGGCCGGCGGCAGCTCGCTCAGCCGTCGCACCTCGGTGGACGTGATGATCTCGCCGCCGTGCGCCAGGAGGTCGTCGACCATCGCCGTCACGATGGCGCCGCTGCCGCCGACCGGGATCGGCCAGCCGCCCGCGTGCGCGTAGGTCGAGAGGGTGAGCCCGGCGCCGGCCGTGGCCAGGCTGGGCAGCGCCCTGATCGTGTGCGCACTCACGCCGGTGAGCAGCGCCGGGGCCTCGTCGCCGCTGAACCGCCAGTCCCACAGCGGGCCGCCCTGCTCGAGGGTGCGCAGACCGAAACGCAGCGCGGTCGCCGGGTGCCGGGGCACCCGCAGCAACTGGTTTCCGGTGAACTCGGCCACCTGCTGCGAGTGCTCCACGAGCGGGGCGAACAACCGGTGCCACGCCGGGCCGTCCCGGCCCAGCTCGTCGACCGTGCGCGCCAGGCTGCGGTACGCCAGTCCGGCCCGGCCGCCGGGCAGCGGATGCCCGTAAGAGACCTCGGGCACCGTCAACTGCAAACGATCTGAGAGGCCGAACCGCTGGAAGAACTCGGACGCCAGCGCCAGCGGGTGCACGGCGGAACACACATCGTGGTGGAAGCCGGGCAGTGTGAGCTCAGCGGTGGCGGCGCCGCCGCCGACCTGCGCCGACCGCTCGTAGACGCGCACCTTCAGCCCGGCCCTGGCCAGCGTCACCGCGGCGGCCAGGCCGTTCGGCCCCGAGCCCACCACGACGGCGTCGATCTCCGGTCGCCCGCGCCGCACGCTCACGCCGGCCGGTCTTCCCGTTCGAGTACTTCGCCGTCCATGCTTCCATTCTTGCCGAACTGTTCCCGAAGCGGAGGTCTGCGCCCGGTGTGCCGGGTGCAGATGTCCGGATGGGGAACGGTTGGGGGCGGCATCCGAGCTGGTCCTAGACGAACGCGGCCAGTCCGGTGATGCTGCGGCCCACGATGAGGGTGTTCATCTCCTGGGTGCCCTCGTAGGAGTAGATCGCCTCCGCGTCGGAGAAGAACCGGGCGATGTCGTAGTCGAGCACGATGCCGTTGCCGCCGAACAGTTCCCGGCACCAGGCCACGGTCTCCCGCATCCGCGAGGTCGTGTACGACTTGGCCAGCGCCGAGTGCTCGTCGCGCTGGGTGCCCTCGTCGAGCATCTGGGAGACGCGCACCACCATGCCCAGGCTGGCCGTGATGTTGCCCAGGCTCTTCACGAGCAGATCCTGCACGAGCTGGTGGCCGCCGATCGGCTTGCCGAACTGCACCCGCTCGGCGGCGTAGGCGGCGGCGGCCTCGTAGGCGCCCATGGCCAGGCCGACGGCAGCCCAGGACACCTCGGCTCGGGTGAACCGCAGCACCCGGGCGGTGTCCCGGAACGAGTTGGCCTCCTGCAGACGGTTCTGCTCGGACACCCGCACGTTCTCCAGGGTGATGTCGGCATTCTGCACCGAGCGCAGGCTGATCTTGCCCTCGATCTTCGTGGCCGTGTAGCCGGCGGTGTCGGTGGGCACGATGAAGCCCTTCACAGCGCCGTCCGCGGTGTCCTTGGCCCAGACGATGGTGATGTCGGAGAAGGTGGCGTTGCCGATCCAGCGCTTGGCGCCGTTGAGCACCCAGCTGTCGCCGTCCCGCGTCGCGGTGGTGCGCAGCCCCTGTGCGGAGTCCGATCCCGACAGCGGCTCGGTCAGCGCGAAGGCGCCCACGATGTCGCCGCTGGCCAGCCGGGGCAGCCAGTGCGCCCGCTGGGTGGCCGACCCGCAGGCCGCGATCGACCCGGCCGCGAGGCCGTTCTGCACGCCCACGAAGGTGGCGACGGATGCGTCCACCCGCGCCAGCTCCAGCGCCACGAAGCCGCGGAAGACCGCCGAGTTCTCGAAGGGACGGGTCTCTTCCCACCCGAAGGAGTACGCCCCGAGGGCGCCGAGCGGTTTGATGATCTCCGTCGGGAACTCGGCGCGCTCCCAACATCCGTTCACCACCGGACGCACATCCGACTCGAGGTAGTCGCGGATGCGGGCGAGGGCGGCTTTCTCCTCGGGCCTGAGGAGGTTCTCGTATCCGAAGAAATCACTGCCGAGGGGCTCGAAGGTCATCTGTGTGCTCCATTGCGACGAGGATGGGCGGCCGGGCGGAATCGCCCACCGGGTGACGAAAGCCTAGGACCCCTGATCGGCAAGGGGAAAGCGGTTGGTAGTTTGGTCTAAACCTTTCGACTCAGGAGCCAAGCATGTTTGTGGGCATCGATAACACACCGCGGGATTACGCCTGGGGATCGCCGACCGCGATCGCCGAGCTGCTGGGGCATCCGGCCTCCGGCGGCCCCGAAGCCGAGCTCTGGCTCGGCGCGCACCCCGGCAGCCCGTCGGTGATCCTCGACCCGGCGCTCGCCGGGGGAGCGAAAAACCTGGCCGAGTGGATCGCCCAGGCGCCGGAGACCGCGCTCGGCTCGAGGTTCGCCGACGCCGGACGGTTGCCGTTCCTGATGAAGATCCTCGCCGCCCACAGCCCGCTGTCGCTGCAGGCGCATCCGTCGCCCGAACGCGCCGCGGAGGGCTTCGCGCTGGAGAACGCCGCCGGGATCCCCGTGGATGCCGCCGACCGCAACTACCGCGACCCCTTCCACAAGCCGGAGATCATCTTCGCGCTCAGCGACACCTTCGAGGCGCTCTGCGGGTTCCGCGATCCGCGCCAGATCCGCTCGATCCTTGCCGAGCTCCGCGCGCTGGACGCCACCATGGACGACCCGCAGCCCGGCGCGCTTGCGGGGCTGGAGAACCGGCTGCTCGGCGCGGACGCGCTGCACGACGTCGTGGACTGGCTGCTGCGCGACGGTCGCGGCGGCGACTCCGGCGAGGTCTCCTGGCTGGTCGAACGGGTGGTGGCGCTCGCCGAGCGGGCCGCGTTCCTCATCGAGGGCGGCGCCCAGGTGAGCTTCGCCGCCGAACTCGCGATGGTGCGTTCCCTCGCGGCGGCCTACCCGGGCGACCCGGGCATCGTGATCTCCCTGCTCACCAATCTGGTGTCGCTCAAGCGCGGCGAGGTTCTGTACCTGCCGGCCGGCAACATCCACGCGTACCTCTCCGGGCTGGGCGTCGAGGTGATGGCCTCCTCCGACAACGTTCTGCGCGGGGGCCTCACCCCCAAGCACATCGACGTTGACGAACTGCTCGAGGTGCTCGACTTCCACCCGCTGCCGGTGCCCTATCTGGCCCCGGTCGTGCAGTCCGACGGCGTGGCCGTCTACCGGCCGGACGTGCCCGATTTCCAGCTGGCGCACATCTCGGTGACGGCGGATGCAGCGGCCGATGAGGCCGGCCGAGTCGGCGTGCCCCTCCGGCAGGTGACGCTCACAGGACCGGCCATCGCGATCTGCACCTCCGGCCGGTTCCTGGTCGCCGGCGCCGGCTCGTCGCTCAGCCTGGCCAGGGGCGAATCGATCTACATCACGCCCGACGAGAGCACGGTCACCTTTGCGGGCTCCGGCGAGGTCTTCCTGGCTACCACGGCGTAATCCGGCGCCGGGCGGGGGATGCCGAACGTGCGCCGGTAGGCCGTCGGCGTGGTCTGCAGGGTGCGCACGAAATGGTGCCGCATGACGGCCGCGGCGCCGAATCCGGTCTGCGCGGCGATGGAGTCGAGGGTGTCGTCGGTCTCCTCGAGCAGCTGCTGTGCCAGCATCAGGCGCTGCCGGTTCAGCCAGGCCGTCGGAGTGGTGCCGAGCTCGGCCCGGAACCGGCGGGCGAAGGTGCGCGGTGACATCAGCGCGCGCCGAGCAAGCTGATCCACCGTGAGGTCCTGGTCGAGGGTCTGCATCATCCAGCCGATGATCTCGGCGAAAGAATCGCTGCAGCGTTCCGCCACGGGCGTCTGGATGAACTGGGACTGCCCGCCGTCGCGCTGGGGCGGCACCACCATGCGGCGGGCGATCACATTGGCTGCTGTCGCGCCGAGCTCCCGGCGCACCACGTGCAGTGCGGCGTCGATGCCCGCCGCGGTGCCGGCCCCGGTGACCACCCGGTTGTCGTCGACGAAAAGCACATCGGGGTCGACCGTGGTGTTCGGGTACGCGGCGGCGAGGGCGTCCGCGTACATCCAGTGGGTCGTGCTGCGGCGACCGTCGAGGATCCCGGCCGCACCGAGGATGAAGGCGCCGCTGCAGACGCTGAGCACCCAGGCGCCCCTGGCCTCCGCCTCCCGCACCACCCGCAGCACGTCCGGGTGGATCTCGGTCCCCGCCTCGTAGGCGGGGATGGCGATCAGGTCGGCGTCCGCGGCGGCGTCGAGGCCCTGATGCACCACGATGTCGAAGCCCAGCTTGGTGCGCAGCGCCCCCGGAACGGCCGTCACCACCTCGAAGTCGAACACCGGACCGTTGTGCGCGGAGCGGTCGATGCCGAAAACCTCGCAGATCACCCCGAATTCGAACGGGGCCATGCCCGGAATGGCGACGCAGACGATCTTCTTGAGCATGGGGTCCTTCAACGAGTGGCAGGAATGTGTCGGTAGTCGGCAACTCTGCCACTCGTGGCAGAAAGTCGCAAGACCTAGCGTTAGTGCCATGATCCTGTTCCTGATTATTCTGCTGGCTCTCCTGGTCTGGGCCGTGGTGGCGGGCCTGAGCGCCCTCCGCTCCGACGGCTATGGCGACGTCGAGCTGACCCGGCGCAACCGGCTTCCCGAGTCGTTCCCGCGCGACCGATAGTGTGGTCTGAACGGCAGCGCACGGCTGCTGCGAAAGAGCGCAGGGGCACCACATGGCTTGGCTTGTTACCGGAGGGGCCGGCTATATCGGCTCCCACGTCGTTCGCGCGTTCCTGGCTGAGGGCATCGAGGTCGTCGTCCTCGACGACCTGTCCAGCGGGCACGCTGAATTCGTTCCGGACGGCGTGCCGTTCGTGCAGGGGACCCTTCTCGACACTGCGCTGCTGGCACAGACCTTCGCCGACCACTCCATCGACGGTGTCGTGCACGTCGCAGGCTTCAAGTACGCCGGCGTCTCGGTGACCCGCCCGCTGCACACCTACGAACAGAACGTCACGGCGACCGCGTTGCTTCTGGCCGCTATGCAGGATGCCGGCGTGAGCCGCATCGTCTTCTCATCGAGCGCGGCCGTCTACGGCACTCCGTTCACCGACCTGGTGACCGAGGACACCGCCAAGAGCCCGGAGTCGCCGTACGGCGAATCGAAGCTCATCGGCGAGTGGTTGCTGCGCGACCAGGCGGTTGCCGCCGGCCTCGCCCACACCTCGCTGCGCTACTTCAACGTCGTCGGCTCCGGTACGCCCGAACTCCGCGACACCAGCCCGCACAACCTGTTCCCGATGGTGTTCGACGCCCTGGTCGAGGGGCGCACCCCGCGGATCAACGGCAACGACTACCAGACCGCCGACGGCACCTGCGTGCGCGACTACATCCACGTGGCCGACCTGGCGATCTCGCACGTGGCGGCCGCCCGTCGCCTCGACGCCGGCGAGAGCATCGCCCCGGTCTACAACCTCGGCAGCGGCGACGGTGTCTCCGTCGGCGAGATCATGAGTACGGTCGCGGCCGTCACGGGAATCCCGTTCACGCCGGAGATCGGACCGCGTCGCACGGGCGACCCCGACCGCATCGTGGCATCGGGCGAGCTCGCGGCCCGTGACCTCGACTGGAAGATGCGGCACAGCCTGCAGGACATGGTGCAGAGTGCCTGGGAAGCCCGGCAAGCATCCTCAGTGTGATCAGAACACGATTCGGGCAGTGTGGGCGAGTCTGAACCCTCCAGCCCGTATTGAGGGTTTACGATCTGCGACTTGACGGCAGCGAACTACACCGGTGTAATTAGTTCTAGCGCGAAAACGTGCATGAGCTGATGGGTGGAGGCGATATGACGTTGTCTGAATATCGTTCCGGGGTACCTGAAGACTGGTTCGTCGATCCTGTACGCCTTGGCGTGCCGGGGGTCCGCAAGGATCCGGCGATTGCCGACGGTGCCGACGATAACCCGCTGGGCTGGCAGTCGGACTCGCTATGCGCCCAGACCGACCCCGAAGCCTTCTTCCCTGAAAAGGGTGGCTCCACGCGGGACGCGAAGAAGATCTGCGCTTCCTGCGAGGTGCGTCCGCAGTGCCTGCAGTACGCCCTCGCCAACGACGAACGCTTCGGAATCTGGGGCGGACTTTCAGAGCGCGAGCGCCGCAAACTGCGCAAACGCGCGGGCTGACCTGTTTCCACACGGCAGCCGGGTTCAGGGCGCGCCTGACCGGTTGAGCACTCTCAGCGGTTATCCGACCTAGGCTGTTCAGGATATGCAAGCCAGAGTCACCGCCATCATCGTCGCCCGCAACGGCGCTTCGCACCTCGAGCGAACTCTCGAGGCCCTCCGTCAGCAGACCCGCCAGCCGGACACCGTCGTCGCTGTCGACTGCGGATCGAGCGACGCCACCTCCGACCTGCTCGCCGCGTTCGGACCCACGCACTTCATCTCCGCGGACTCGTCTCTCTCGTTCGGGGCGGCCATCAACGCCGCCGTGCGCGTGATCGGCGAGCCCACCGGCGACCACGAACTGCTCTGGCTGCTCGCCCAGGACAGTGCCCCCGAGCCCGGCGCGCTGCAGAACCTGGTCGGGGAACTCGAGATCGCTCCCTCGGTGGCCGTGGCCGGTCCGAAGATCATGGAATGGGTCGCCGACGACTACATCCACGACTTCGGCGAGTCGATGACCCCGTACGGCTCCACGGTCACCCTCGTCGAGAGCGAACTCGACCAGGAACAGCACGACGGCATGAGTGACGTGCTGGCGGTCAGCGCCGCCGGCATGCTCGTGCGGCACACGGTCTGGAACCGGCTCGGCGGCTTCGACCCCGCACTGCCCGTCGTCGACGACTCCCTCGATTTCTGTGTGCGTGTGCGCCTGGCCGGGTTCCGCGTGTCCGTGGTCGCCGCCGCCAGGGTCAGCTCGGCCGGTGACGGCGTGGCCGGCCCGGACGGGTCCTCCCGCGGACGTGCCCGACGTCGGCGCGTGCGCGCCGAACGCGCGGCCCAATTGCATCGCCGGCTGGTTTATGCCCCGGCCTGGGCGCTGCCGGTGCACTGGCTCTCCCTCATCCCGCTGGCCTTCCTGCGCTCGATCGGCGACCTGCTCCGCAAGGAGCCCGGCGCCATCCTGGGCGAGTTCTCGGCCGCCTTCGCCGCCGCTTTCCAGGGCGGACGGGTGCGCACGGCCCGGCGCCGGCTCGCGGCGACCCGCACGCTGGGCTGGTCCGCCATCTCGTCGCTTCGGGTATCGGCCGCCGAGGTGCGGCGTCGTCACGCCCTGACCCGGGAAGCCGCCCTCACCGGTGCGCGCGGCGACCGGCCCGAGATCCGGTTCTTCTCCGGTGGTGGAGCCTGGACCACCCTCGCAGCAGCAGCCGTCGGCGTCGCCATGCTCGCGTCCCTCATCGGCGCCCAGTCCCTCACCGGCGGGGGCCTGCTGCCGTTGTCGGCGACAGTCGGTGGACTGTGGTCGAACGTCGGCTACGGCTGGCGCGACATCGGTCTGGGGTTCGTCGGCGCGGGCGACCCGTTCGCCGTCGTCCTTGCCATCCTCGGTACCCTCAGCTTCTGGTCGCCGTCGTTCGCGCTCGTGCTCCTCTACCTGCTGGCGCTGCCCCTGGCCGCGGTCGGCGCCTGGATGGCCGCCACCCGGCTCACCCACCGCGGCGCGATCCGGGCCATCGCCGCCGCCCTCTGGGCGCTCTCGCCGGCCTTCCTCACCGCCATCGCGGCGGGCCGACCCGCGGCCATCATCGTGCACCTGCTGTTGCCGTGGCTGTTCTTCGCCGCCTTCGCCGCCGCCAGGTCCTGGTCGGCGTCCGGCTCCGCCGCGCTGCTCTTCGCCGCGATCGTGGCTTGTGCCCCGTCGCTCGCGCCCGCCCTGCTGGTGGGCTGGTTGCTGTGCGTGCTCGTGAGCGGGCGCAGTGTGATGCGGTTCATCGGCATCCCGCTGCCGGCTCTCGCGCTGGCCATCCCGCTGATCTGGAACCAGGCCCTCCGCGGTAACTGGTTGGCCTTGCTGGCCGATCCCGGTGTCCCTGTGCCGACCGCAAGCGTTCCGGTGTGGCAGTTCATCCTCGGCTTCCCGTCCGGCGACTTCGGCGGGTGGACCCACCTGCTGCCGGTGTGGGGTGCCGACGCTTCCGTGGCCGGCTATCTGGTTCCGCTTCTGTTGATCCCCATCGCCGTGCTCGCGCTCCTGTCGCTGCTGCTGCCCGGCGCCCGTGGAGCGGCCTTCGCGCTGCTCACCGCCCTCCTCGGACTGCTCACCGCGATCCTCGCGGGGTCGCTGTCGGTCGCCTCGGTGGGCAGTCAAGCCGTGGGCATCTGGCCGGGCGCAGGTCTCAGCCTGTACTGGCTCGGAATCGTCGGTGCCGTCGTCTTCACCGCACGCGGGTTGCACCGCGCCGCCGTCGCCCCCCTCGCGGTGGCCGCGGTCGCGTTGGCCGTCGTGGCCCTGCCGCTGGCCGCCGCGATCCCGCTCGGCACCTCCGCCGTGCAGGAGGGCATCGGTCGCATCCAGCCGGCCTTCGTCACCGCCGAAGCTGCGGTCGACCCCAGGGTGGGCACCCTGCAGATCGTCGCGCAACCGGACGGCGGCATCCTCGCCACCATCGTGCGCGGCACCGGGGACACTCTCGACGTGCAGGCCACCGTCAACAGCACGGCCACGACGCTCACCGAGGAGCAGACCGAGCTGGCGACCCTTGCGGGCAACCTGGCCTCGCGGAGCGGCCTGGACGCCACCGCCGACCTGGCGAAGTTCGGCATCCGATTCGTGCTGCTGAGGCCGGCCGCCAGCACCCCCGCGTCGTGGGGCGAAACCGCCGGCGTCAGCCAGGCGGCGGCGGACACGACCGCCCGCACCATCACCTCGCTCGACGGCAACGCCGCCCTGGCGCCCGTCGGTGACACCGTCTTCGGTCAGCTCTGGCGTTCGGATGCTCCCGCCGACGCCAACGCCAACGGCACGATCCCGGCCGACCCCGGCGGGGTCTTCGGACTCGTCACCGGCATCATCGCCCTGGTCGTCATCGGCGCGACGATCCTGCTCTCGGTGCCGACCGGTGCCGGCCGCGAGGCCGTGCGCCAGGCCCACCGCGACGCCGTTCGGCGCGCCTCACGGCTGAGCAAACCGGTCAAACCCACCCGCCCGGCGCGCGCACCGAAGCCGGCGCGGATCCCGCGCTCGAAGCGACCCACGGGCCGACGCGTGCGCGGATCCGCCGCAGTGGAGAGCGCCGTGCCGCTGAGCACCGGCGAGACCGGCGAGGCCCCGAGCCCCGCCGTCGAGCAGAACAGCAGTCCCGACACCGACAGCGCCGGCACCAGCGGCACCGACGCCAGGACCGACAGCACCAGCCCGAAGGATGCAGACCATGGCCACTAAGCGCAGAGTGGCCATCATCGGCGTGCGGCTCACCGCCGGCCTCGTCGGCATCGCCGGCGTGATTCTCGTGGTCGGCGGAGCGGCCCTGGTGCCGTGGCCCAGCATCGTCGACGTCGCCCCCTCAACCCTCGTGACGCCGGTGGCCAGCGACCAGGTGCGGGTCTGCCCCGGGCCTCTTCTCACCCTTGCCGAGGACTCCAGCCAGGCCGAAGCCGCCACCTCCGTCGGCCGGTACGACACGGTCTACTCGGCGCGCACTCAGGCCTCTGACTCCACCGAGGTCGACGTGGAGCGCAGCCAGCTCGTCGCCGCCGACAACACGCAGAGCGACCGGGACGGCGGACCGCTGGCCCTCAGCGTCCCCGTCGAAGAAGGCGCCACCGACGCGCCGCTGGTCGCCGGTGCCCAGTCCCAGACCGTGTCGAGCGAGACCGTCGGCGGCCTCGCGGTCGCCGCGTGCACCGAAGCGTCCAGCGACTCCTGGCTGGTCAGCGGTTCCACCGACGTGGGCCGCACCAGCCTGGTCCTCTTGAGCAACCCGACCACCGTCGTCGCGTCGGTCAACCTCACCGTCTACGGCGAGGCGGGACTCGTCGAGGCCCCCGGGTCCACCGGCATCCTCGTCCAGCCCGGCGCACAACGCATCGTGTCCCTCGCGGGACTGGCCCCCAACCTGCGCTCGCCCGTCGTGCGGGTGCAGGCCACCGGCGGCCAGGTGGCCGCGTCGCTGCAGCAGAGCGTGGTGCGCGGCATCCAGCCCGGCGGCGTCGAACTGGCCGGACCGACGGCAGGACCGTCGACCACCCAGATCATCCCCGGCGTCGTCGTGAACGACCAGCAGGCCGCCGACGCCTCGGTCGACGCCGGTGCCGTGTCCGAGGACACGCCGTCGGTGCGGATCCTGGTTCCCGGCACCACCGCGGCCACGGTCAGCGTCGGCGTGCAGAGCGAGGACGGTACCTCGACAGGCACGTCGCTCGAGGTCGACATCCAGGCCGGCGTCGCCACCGAGGTGCCGCTCAGCGGAGTCGGAGCGGGCAACTACACCGTGCGCCTGAGCGCAGACCAGCCCCTCGTCGCCGGAGCCGTGACGACCACGAGCGGAACCATCAGCCCCGACTTCACCTGGTCGTCCGCGGCCGCCACCCAGGACAGTGACTTCCTGGTCGCCGTCGCCGCCGGGCCGTCCCCGGCCCTGCACCTGGCCAACACCACCGGCAGTGACACCGCACTCACCCTCACCCCCGAGAGCGGACCGGCCACCGAGCTGACCGTGCCCGCCGGGCAGTCCATCGTCGTGCCGGTCGAGGCATCCGCCCGCTACCTGGTCGAGGGTGGAGCGGGCATCGCGGCCACGGTCGGCTACACCGGAGACGGCCAGTCCTCCGCCTACGCCCTGAGCCCGATCGGGCCGATGGCCGCCGCCATCCCGGTCTACTCGCACTGACCCCGAGGGCACGCACGTGCCCCGCCCGCCGAAGGAGCCCGTCGTGACCGACACCACCACCGCGAGCCCGGCCGCCGCCGCCCCGCACCTGCTCGTGACCGGCGGAGCCGGTTTCATCGGCGGCGCCGTCGTCGAGGCCGCGCTGGCCCGCGGCTGGCGGGTGCGCGTGCTCGACTCCCTCCGCAGCGACGTGCACGGCGGCCTGCCCGCCGCCGACCCGCGGATCCAGTTCCTGGTCGGCGACGTCACCGACCCCGGCGTGGTTGCGCACGCTCTCGCCGGCATCGACGTGGTGTGCCATCAGGCCGCCAAGGTGGGCCTGGGCGTGGACTTCTCCGACGCCCCCGACTACGTGCACAGCAACGAGGTGGGCACGGCCGTGCTGCTGGCCGGCATGGCGACCGCCGGGATCGACCGCCTGGTGCTTGCCTCCTCGATGGTCGTTTACGGGGAGGGCAGCTACCGTGGCTCCGCGGGCTTCACCCGCCCCGGCCCCCGGCTGGCTGCCGACCTCGACGCCGGCGTTTTCGACCCGCTCGACCCGGCGACCGGGCAGCCGCTCGAACCCCTGCTCGTCGGCGAGGACGACCCGCTGGACCCGCGCAATGTGTACGCGAGCAGCAAGCTGGGCCAGGAATACCTCGCGACGTCGTGGAGTCGTAGCACGGGTGGGCGCGCCGTGGCCCTGCGCTACCACAACGTCTACGGACCGGGGATGCCGCAGAACACGCCCTACGCAGGCGTCGCCTCGCTGTTCCGCTCGGCGCTGCAGCGCGGCGAGGCGCCCACGGTGTTCGAGGACGGCCGCCAGCGCCGGGACTTCGTGCACGTGCGGGACATCGCGTCGGCCAACCTCGCCGCCGTCGACTGGACCGAACCAGCCCCGGCCGGCACCTTCCGGGCGTTCAACGTGGGCAGCGGCACCGTGCACACCATCGGCGATATGGCCACCGCCCTCAGCGTGGCCGCCAACGGCCCCGCCCCGGTCGTAACGGGCGAGTACCGGCTGGGGGATGTGCGGCACATCACCGCATCGTCCCAGCGGCTGCGCGATGAGCTCGGCTGGGAGCCCTCCATGAGCTTCGAGGCCGGGATGCTCGAGTTCGCCACGGCCCCGCTCCGCGCCGCGGTGCTCTGACCCGCGCTCCGCTGTCTGGCGCTCAGGCCTGGACGGCCTCGGCGTGCCGCGGCAGCAGGACGTCGAAGCGGCATCCGCCGGGGATGTTCCGCACGGTGACCTCGCCCTGGTGCGCCGCCACGATCCCGGCGACGATCGCCAGGCCCAGGCCGGCCCGCCCGTGCACCAGATCGGCGTCGGGGGTGCGCGGTTCGCTCCCGCGCCAGCCGGCGTCGAACACGCGGGGCAGGTCGGCGGGGTCGATCCCGCCCGCGGCATCCTGCACCGAGATGGCGGCCCGCCCGTCGGCGTGCTCGGTGACCGCGACCACGATGGCGCTGCCGGGCGCCGACTGCTGCACCGCGTTCATCACCAGGTTGCCCACCGCGCGGGACAACTCCCGCGGATCCGCGAGGATCGACAGTCCCATCGCGCCCTCGAAGCGCAGGTCGAGCGACTTCGCCCTGGCGACCGGCCCGAGATCGGCGACGGTGTCGCTGATCAGGTCGTACAGTGCCACGGTCTCCTGGGTCAGGCGCAGGGTTCCGGTCTGGATGCGGGACAACTCGAAGAGATCGTCGACCATGCCGTTCAGCCGGTCCACCTGGCTGCGGATCTGGCCGTAGTACCGGGAGGGGTCCTCGACCATGTCGTCTTCGAGGGCCTCGGCCATGGCACGGATGCCGGCCAGCGGGGTGCGCAGGTCGTGCGAGATCCAGGCGACCAGTTCCCGGCGCGACGCCTCGATGCGGCCCTCCCGGTCCCGGGACTCCTGCAGGCGCTCCCCGGTCGCGGCGAGCTGGCCGGCCAGCGCGGCGAATTCGTTGTTACTGTGCCGTTCGGCGGAGGCGACCGGCTCGCCCCGGCCGAGGCTGGCCGCCGCGAGCGTGAGGTACTGGCTGTCGCGCACGATCCAGCGCCCGAGAAGCCCGGCCATCGCCAGCGACACGCTGCCCGCGGCGGCGGCCACGAAGTAGAACACCGTGAGGTCGTGGGCCGAGACGTACATGAGTGAGGCGGCCGCCGCCATGCCGCTGACCACCGATACCACCGTGGCCAGGGCGACCACGAGCAACTGCAGAACGAGGGAGTACCGCGCCAGCAGCCGCAGGGTGATCAGGCCCGCCGCCCCGACGATCACGGCGGTCGCGAGGGCGATCACGACCACGCTCACCATCCCGTTCGGGGTCACCGTCGTGCTCCGGCATCCCGGTCGTCGGCGTGCGCGGCGACCAGCGGCTCCGGGTCGAACCTGTAGCCGACGCCCCAGACCGTGTTCAAGAGCATGGGCTGGGTGGGATCGGCCTCGATCTTCTCCCGCAACCGCCGCACGTGCACCGTCACCGTGGACAGATCACCGAAGTCCCAGCCCCACACGGATTTCAGCAGGTCCTCCCGGCTCAGGGCGCGGTGCGGATGCCCGATCAGGTACGCGAGCAGGTCGAACTCCCGGGCCGTGAGCACCAGGGCCTCGCCGTTCAGCCGGACCTCGTGCGCCGCCAGGTCCAGCGTGAAGGGTCCGGCGTCGACGGCGCCGCCGTGCACGGTCTCCGGCACGGTGCGCCGGAGCACCGACTGTACCCGGAGCACCAGTTCGCGCGGGGAGAACGGCTTGGCGAGGTAGTCGTCGGCGCCGGCCTCCAACCCGTCGATCCGGTCTTCCTCCTGGTCGAGCGCTGTGAGCATGATCACCGGGGTGCCCCAGGCCGCCTTGATCCGCATGCAGACCTCGATGCCGTCCAGGGCCGGCAGCATCCGGTCGAGCACGACCAGGTCGGGGCGCGTCGCGGCCGCCTGGCTGAGCCCGCTCTGGCCGTCCTGAGCCTGCTCGACCTTGAAACCGGCGGCCACCAGGTAGCGGCAGACGATCTCGGACACCGTCGGGTCGTCGTCGATGACCAGGATGCGGCGTTCGGAGTCGGCACGGGGAGGGCCCGTCGGGGGCGGTGGAGTCACCTCTGAAGGATAAACGGTGTGCGGCGGGCACGCAGCACATCCGGCCCGGCCGCAATCCTTCCCCACTCCGTAACGTTTACGCGGAGTGTCGTACAGGCCCCCAACATAGGGTCGAGTGATGAGTGAGATTCGGGTCGACGTGGTCATGCCCTGCCTGAACGAGGCCGGGGCGCTGCCCTGGCTGCTGGCCCGGCTGCCGGAGGGCTACCGCGCCATCGTGGTGGACAACGGGTCGACGGATGATTCCGCGCGCATCGCCGAGGCGGCCGGTGCCCTCGTCGTCTACGAGGCCCGCCGCGGATTCGGGGCGGCTGCGCACGCCGGGCTCCTGCACGCGACGGCGCCCATCGTGGCGTTCTGTGACGCGGACGCGTCGATGGACCCGGAGGACCTGCCCCTCGTGGTGGATCCGGTGGCCGCCGGCGAGGCCGATCTGGTGCTCGGCCGCCGCCGTCCGACAACGGCCGGATCCTGGCCGATACACGCCCGGATAGCCAATTCCACTCTTTCTTGGCGACTGCGCCGAATAACAGGTGTGAACATCTACGACTTGGGCCCGATGCGGGCCGCACGACGAGAGGACCTCCTGGCCCTCGATCTGCAGGACCGGCGCAGTGGCTATCCGCTCGAGGTCTTCCTGAAGGCGGCGGAGCGGGGCTGGCGCATCCGCGAGGTGGACACCTCGTACGCCCCACGGGTGGGGCGCAGCAAGGTGACCGGCACCGTGCGGGGCACCCTCACGGCCGTCGCCGACATGTCGAGACTGCTGAAGGAGGCCCGCAAATGACCACCCTGATCGTGATCGCCAAGGAATGTCTGCCCGGCCGGGTGAAGACCCGCCTGCATCCTCCGCTCAGCCTCGAGCAGGCGGCCCAGTTGGCCGCCGCGAGCCTCGACGACACCTTCGCGGCCGTCGCGCCACTGCCCGCCACCCGCCGGGTGCTGGCCTTCGACGGGTCGGTCGTGCCGGCCGCTGCGGCCGGGTATGACGTCGTGCCGCAGATCGATGGTGGCCTTGATGCGCGCCTGGGCGCCATCTTCGATGGCTGCACCGAGCCCGCCGTCCTGATCGGGATGGACACCCCGCAGGTCACGGCCGAGCTGCTCGCCCCGGTGTTCGCACCGTGGCCCGATGACGTCGACGCCTGGTTCGGGCCGGCCGCGGACGGCGGATTCTGGGCCCTCGCCCTCCGCACTCCGGACGGCGACCTGATCCGGGGCGTGCCGATGTCCCGGTCCGACACGGGCGCGCGCCAATTGCAGAGACTGCGCACCATGGGCCTCCGGGTCCGGATGCTGCCGACCCTCACCGACGTGGACCACATCGAGGACGCGTTCACCGTCGCGGCGCTGGCCCCCCGAGGCGGCTTCGCCCAGACCCTGGCCGGTTTCGACGCCCTGCAGTTGAGCGGAGCGAACCGATGACCATGCTGTCGGCCCGTCCCGGCGTCCCGGGCACCACCACCTTCGGGTCGGGCGGCGCCGAACCGTACGCGGCGGCGTTGGAGAACGAATCGGCCGTGCTCTACCTCCGGCACGCCACCGGCAGGGCTGCGGCGACCATGGATGCCGGTCGCTGGAGCGCCGCCGCCGACGACACCGACGTGCAACTGCTCGCCGGGGCCGCCGGCCCCGTTCTCGACATCGGATGCGGCCCCGGGCGGATGGTTCGGGCCGCGCTGGCACAGGGTCTCGCCGCGACCGGCGTCGACGTGTCACCCACGGCGGTGCGCATCGCCGCCGAGTCCGGTCTGACGGTGCTGGAGCGTTCGGTCTTCTCCGCGATGCCGGGGGAGGGCGACTGGGGCACCGCGCTGTTGCTCGACGGCAACATCGGCATCGGTGGCGACATCGTCGCTCTGCTCGGCCGATGTGCCGAGCTCATTTCGTCCGACGGAGCCGTGCTCGTCGAGGTCCACCCCGAGGCCGAGCGCGACCACGCCTTCGACGGCACCCTCGAAGACGCGCAGGGGCGCACCAGCGCGGTCTTCCCGTGGGCCGAGGTGGGCATCGGTCCGCTCCGCGCCCGGGCCGGCGATGCCGGACTGCGGGTGGTTCAGGACTGGAAGAGCGACGGACGTTGGTTCGCCCGCCTGGTGCGCACGTAGAACCACACCGACACCGCGATGCTCCCGGCCGCGAGCACCAGCCACGCCACGCCCAGGTTCAGGGCGTAGTCGAGCGGGAGCACCGTGGGGTTCTTCGCGCCGAGGCTCTGGGCGACGATCGCGGGCACGACGATCAGGCTCAACAGCGAACCGAGCACGATCGCGGCCTGGACGGTCACGATGATGCCGCCGGCCAGCCGATGGCCCGCCCGCCGAATGAGCACACCCAACCCGAACACCAGGGGCGAGAGCACGGCGTCGTGCAGCACGATGGCCGTGCCGATCCAGAGCGCGACCCCGGGGAGCCGCTGCAGCGCGACGGTGTCGACCAGGACATAGGCGCCCCAGGCGAGCCCGAGCACACCGAGGCCGACGAGGGCGACGCGGGCGGTGCGCATCCGCGGTGACACGGCGGGGGTTGTCGTCATCATGCGTCGATCGCCTCGATCCGGCTGAGCCATTTGGTCTGCAGCACGCCAGGACGCCCGGGCGCGATCATGCGTGCGGGGTAGCCGTGCTCGAGGTCCAGGACGCCGCCGTTGAGCTCCAGCGCCACGAGGGTGAGCGAATCACGCACATACTCCCGGCCCATCTCGGTCTGTTTGAACCCGCCGCGCTGCTCGAGGCTGATGATGCGAAAATCGGCGTCGGCGGAGGCGCCGACCAGGTCGACCAGGTCGCGCAGGCGCACGCCGCGCCAGGAGGCCATCTGGCTCCAGCCCTCAACACAGGCGATGGGCAGGTCAACGGCGGTCTGGGGCAGCTCGGCCAGCTCGGCCCGGCTGAAGCTGCGTTCGGTTCCCCCGTGTGCCACGGTGAGCACCCAGTCGGCGGCCATGGCCGCGGTGGCGACCTTCGCCTGGGCGGAGGTGCGATTGACGGGAACGCCCTGCGGGCCCACACCCTTCTTGCGCGGACCGAACACGTTCGCGGCATCCAACGGCGCCACGGTCTGGCCGGCTGTGAGACCCACAACGGCGGCGACGCCCAGCGCGACCGTGGTCAGGAAACCGCGGCGACTCGTGCGGGGCGCCATCCGCGGGGTCGCATCGATGTAGGCGAGCAGACGCCCGGTGAGGCCGCGGGTGCGCGGCAGGCCCGGGCCGTCGTCGACCGGGGTGTCCTCCGCGGTACCGTCAGCGGAGTCGACGGGGTGCCGCTCATCGGGGCCGGGCGCGGGCGTGGCACGCCAGTGCGCCGAGATCAGGGGCAGTTTCACGCCGATGTGCACGAGCAGGGACCCGATGATCACGAACGCGAGCGCGAAGTGCACCTGCTTGAACGAGAACGGGAACGGGTACCACTGGTAGGTGTTCAGCAGGCCGATGGTGATCTCCACCAGGGAAGCACCGACGAAGAGCGCGATCGAAGCCCGCTCGAGGAAATTGGCGAACGACTTCACCGGCGGGTACTGGAACAGCTGCGGGAACACGACGTAGAGCTTGGCCAGCAGCAGCGGGAAGCAGGCGATCCCGGCGATGATGTGGGTGCCCTGAGTCAGCTGGTAGAGCCCGGTCGGGCGGGTGGGGAAGCGCATCCAGGGCAGCGGCTGCTGCAGGAAATGGCTGTAGAGACCGGTGCCGAAACAGATCAGGAATGCCAGGCCGAGGAGCCGGCCGATCACGGTGGCCATTCGCGGAGTCCGCACCGGAGAGGCGAGCTGAGCCCTGGCCTCGTACATCAATCGGCGCATAGTCCATTCCACCACCTTGTCGCTCGCGGCAGTGTATGCAATCCTTACGGTTCGGTGACGGGGCGTGGTTCGGTCGGGGCCCCGGTACCCGCTCGGGGAGGATGGCAGAGTGCGTATTGCCGTCGTCTCGATTCTCCTGGCCGTCAGCGCGGCCGTCACCGGGGTCGTGGTGGTGGCTTTCGACCTGTTCCGGCCGCACCGGGACACCGCTCAGCTCCTGATCGGCACCGCGCTGCTCTGGCTGCTCTTCGCCGCCGCCCTGGTCGCCCTGCGCGGGGTACGGGGTCGTGCCGTGGGGGTGTTGATCCTGGCCGGATCGCTCCTGATCGGCGGCGCCGCGATGGCCGGACCGCCCAACACCAGCACCGACTCCGCCCGGTACGCCTGGGACGGGGTGGTGCAGAACGCCGGGATCTCTCCCTACGCGTATGTGCCCGCCGATGAGCGGCTCGACGACCTCCGGCCCACCTGGCTCTTCCCCGCCCCGACCGAGATCGACGGCGCCCTGGTTTGCACGGGCGAGCGGATCGCAACCGTGCAGCGGGACTCCGGCGAGCCGCTCTGCTCCGCACTGAACCGCACCACGGTGCCCACCATCTACCCGCCGGCTGCGGAGATCTACTTCGCGGCCGTGCGCGCCGTGGTCGGCTCCGACGCCGGCTACTGGCCGCTGCAGCTGACCGGACTGCTGCTCAGTCTCGGCATCACCGGGATGCTGCTGGTGGGGATGCGCCGCCGCGGCATCGACCAGCGCCACGCCGCCCTGTGGGCCTGGTGCCCGCTCGTTGCGACCGAGGGCATCACCAATTCCCATGTGGACCTGCTCGGTGTGGCCTTCACCCTCGCGGCGGTCTTCTGGGTGAGTAGCGGCAAACGCGTCCGCGGCGGAATCATGCTCGGGGTGGCCATCGGGGTCAAGCTGATCCCAGCGATCGCGGCACCGGCGATGCTCAAGCGGCAGGGCTGGAAGGTCGTCGTGGCGGCCGCGGCCACCTTCGCCCTTCTCTACGTTCCCTACGTGCTCTCCACCGGGATCGCGGTGCTTGGTTACCTGCCCGGCTACCTCAGCGAAGAGGGCTACGAGGACGGTTCCCGGTTTGCCCTGGTGTCCCTGATCGCCCCCGGCGGCGCCGGCATCGTCCTGGTCGCGGTGCTGCTGGCCGGCCTGGCCGCCTTCACGATCTGGAAGACCGATCCCGAGCGGCCGTGGCTCGGCCAACTCGTGATGATCGGCGGCACCCTGCTCATCCTCAGCCCCCGCTACCCCTGGTACGCGCTGTTGTTGCTGCCGTTCGTGGCTCTCAGCGGCCGGTGGGAGTGGCTGGCGATCCCGCTCGCGCTCACCCTGCGGCTCCTGGTTCCGTCGCTCACGGTCACCCGGGTCTCCCTGGCCGTGGCCCTCCTGGTGATCGTCGTCGTGTCGGTGCGCCGGGCCGGGCCGGGTGCCCTGGGGCGTGGCCGCGCCGCGCTCGCCCGGATCGGGTCCAGGGCTCCCGACCGGCAGCGGTCGGCCGAGAACTAGACGCCGGGCAGCCGGGTCAGCGCTCGTAGCGGAGCACGTTCACGCCGGTGAGCGCCCACTCCTCGGTGAGCGAGTAGCCCAGGTCGGCGAGCTTCGCGGTGACGCTCGGCCGCCAGTCCTGCTTGTTGCTCGTGACCAGCCACACCGCATCGACCCCGTCGAACCGGTCGGTCACCTCGTCCAGCGGGTACCGGGTCTCCCACAGCTGACCGGTCTGGGCGGCGGGCGTCTTGAGCTTCACGTCGATGAGCCCGGCGAAGGCATCCGGGTAGGAGTAGGCGATCACCCGGGTGGTCGCGGCCGGATGCTGCCGCACGGGCCCGTACACGATGGCGGCTCTCTCGCCGGGGCGTGTGGCGCGCTCCGACTCGATGAGGCTGGCCACCTCGCTCCACGATGAATTCTGTTTGGCCTCCGGCTGGCGTTGGGCCACGAATTGCGGCGCGGCCAGCGCGGCCAGAAGCAGCACCGCCGTCACGGCCAGCCAGCGCCGCCGCAACCGTCCGAGGGCGACCCCGATCAGGATCGCGACGGCCGGGGCGCAGTAGGTGAGATAGCGCGGGGAGTACAGCGGCGAGACCACCAGCGACGCGAGGATCACGCCGATGGTCGGCACCACCAGCCACGGCACCGCGATCGACAGCAAGGACGGGTTGCCCGACACATTTCGGGGGGCACCGGCGCCCGTGCTCCTGGTACGAAGGCCGGCGAGAATCAAGAACAGGATGCCCAGTGCCACCAGAACCCAGCCGACCACGGCGAAGAGCGGGTTCAGGTAGAACCACTGCGTCACGAACACACCGTTCCAGGTGCCCCAGCTGATCGGGGCGATCCAACTCACCTGACCGGACTGGCGCACCACGGCCAGCGCGAAAGGCAGCAACAGAATCGCGGCGGCGCCGGCCGCGATGGCCCAGCCGATGAGCGATGCCCGGGCCGCCCGGTCGCGGCGGCGACCTGCCCAGACCGTCCACAGGGCGGTGGCTCCGTGGGCGGCCACGAGGAAGGCGAGATAGATGAAGACCAGGGTGCAGCCGACGGCGGCCACGGCGTACAGCGTCCACCAGAGTGCCCGGATGCGCCGTGGAGCGGGTCCGCGGCGCCAGGCGGCCAGGAACACCAGGGTCAGAGCCACCGCCAGGGCTGCCGTGAGCGCGTAGGAGCGCCCCTCGGTGCCCATCCAGGTGACGCGAGGGAGCAGGCAGAAGGCCACACCGGCCAGCACGGCGGTACCCCGACCGGCCCGGGTGCGCACCAGGAGCACGATCAGGGCCGCGGCGACGCCGACCGCGACGGCGCTCGGAAGCCGGAGAGCGATCGGGGAGTAGCCGACCAGGTCGAGCCACAGGTGCATGCCGGCGTAGTACAAGCCGTGCACGGCGTCGACGCTCTGCAGCATCCGGCCGAGCTCGGGCCAGCTGCGCATGGTGGCGGACACCGTGGCCGCCTCGTCGAACCAGAGCGACGGCTGCCAGGCCAACGCAAGACCGAGCATCATGCCGAAAATACCGATCAGCAGCGCATCAGGCCAGGCCTGTCGTACCGAGATGCGGCCGTTCGGCGCAGCAAGCGCACGCGAGGACGGAAGGGCGGTGGTCATGGTCCTGCGCTCTCCGATTCCTGCCAGGTCGTATTGGGCATGTGGCCGCGACGACCCCGTTCGAGCGTAGGCGACCTTTCCCGGGAATCTACCCGGAGCCGGACACCGGCAGAACGGCGGGGCACCCTCATACACGCGCCCGAGTCGTCGGCCGAGCGTGTCGAGACCCCCGTGACCTGCGGGATCGTCGCACCCATACGTCGGTCGAGCGTGTCGAGACCCCGTGACCTGCGGGATGTTCGCGCCCATACGTTGGTCGAGCTTGTCGAGACCTCGTGACGTGCGTGTGTGTCGTGCTGTGACGCAGAAGAACGGCCGAGCGTGTGCTCGGCCGTTCTTGTGTACTGCGGGTGTTTTGCGGGGTGTTACTTGGTGTTGACCGTGATGGTCGCGATGCCGACGAGGAGCTGGTCGGCGATGGCGTCGGTGCCGAAGGTGGTGTTCAGCAGGCCGGCGGCGTCGGCGGAGATGTGCACGGTGGTGCCGGTGAGGATGGCGTTGTCGCCGTCCATCTGGAGGGGCTTGAGGGTTCCGCCGTAGAGGTCGAAGAGCTTGACCTGGGTGGCGGCGGACTCGCCGTTGGCGGTGACGTCTCCGAAGAGCTCCGAGGTGCCGGGGTCGATGGTGAAGTTGGTCAGTTCGACGACGGTGTCGCCGGCGGTGAGGGAGAAGCCGGAGCCTTCGTGCTCGATGTTGCCCTGGACGTAGGGGCGGTAGTCTTCGGCCGGGTCGTAGTAGTCCACGTTTCCGCCGGTGATGGGGAAGTGCAGGCTGCCTTCTTCGAGGGTGGCGGTGCCGACGGTGCCGGGGGTGAGGCCGAGGCTGGTCAGTGCTGCGGCGAAGTCGGCGTCCAGGAGGACGGCGGTGTCGACGCCGGTGAGGGCGGGGATCGAGGCGACCGGGGTGGGGGTGGCTTCGGCGGAGCTGCTGCTGGAGGAGGAGCTGGAGGACGGCGTCGACGCCGTGCCTTCGTCCGTGGAGCAGGCGGCGAGGCCGGCGACGAGGAGGCCGGCGGTGGTCAGTCCGAGTGCGGTCTTGGTGAAGCTGCGCATGATGTGTTCCTTTGCTGTGGGGGATACTGCGGGGTGTTGCTTGGTATGCAGGTGGTTCGGCCCCCCGGCAGAAAAGGTTTGGTCGGTCTCAAAAAAAGTTCTCGGCGTCGGCCCGGCTCGCATTCAGAGGGATCGTCAAACCCAGGTGAGCGTGCCGATACCCGGCATCGCACAGCCATCCGGCCTGTGGATACCGGTGACGGGGAAGAGTGCTGGCCTAGTAGCGACGGAAGCGGTCAGGGGCCAGATCCCAGGGGTCCTTGCCGAGCAACTCGGCTACTCCCCGGAACACACAGCTCTCGATGACCATCCGCTGATGGAACTCGTCATTGCGGTGCAGCCGGCTCAACCGCTGGATCGGCAGCCTATAGAACGTGATGCGTCGTGAACGGGCATCGACCGCATATCGTTCCACCCCCACACCCTCCATCACGCCGACCGGACCGGGGGCGACCTCGAAGGTCACATCGGCCAGTTCGGCCGGCCAGACCATCCGCAGATAGTCCACGGTTGAAGCGATGGTCATGTCGAACGTGTCGATGCGCGTACGCAGCGGCGGCAGAAACGGCCCGGTCGCAGAACTGCGGATGCCACGGCCGTGACGGTCCCGCCCCCGACCGCGCTGGGTCGGAGTCTGCACGGTTGTGCGGCGTGAACGAGACATGTCCCCAGTCTACTTCCGGGCCATCGGCGGTATCCTTCAATCACCATGTCAGCCAGAGCGTGCACCCGTATCTCCTGTAGTGATGAGGCCGTGGCGACCCTCACCTTCTCCTACGCCGACTCGATGGCGGTGCTCGGACCCCTTGCCGGCACGCATGAGCCGCATAGTTACGACCTCTGTGACAGGCACGCCCGCCTGACCACTCCGCCGCAGGGATGGCAGATGATCCGGCATCGCCTCAAGGCCGAAGCCGATGTTGCCGAGGACCATCCAGCCGTTCCGCACTAATTCTGTGCACCCGGTGGGTGCCCCGGTTCGGCCACCTCGGGGGCGATGAACCGGCGTGACACGCCCGGGAGTTTGGGGTGATTTGCCCCGCCTCCGGAATCCCCGTAATGTCATCTCTCGTCACCCCACAGGTTCGGAAAAGCCGCAGAGCTTCCGGCCTCAAGCGGGACCACCTCCCACCTTCAGTACACAACTCGTCATCGACGTTTTCTGTTACTGAAGCGGAAACCAGCTCCTCGCACGATCACTCAGATTGATCGAACGAAGCGTTCCACGGCATCATTTTGCCCGGGACACGCCGTTCAGTTGATTTGACACGGATCAGCGCGGACGCTAAGATCGTAAAGTTGCCCCGGAGCGACAGCCTTTCAGGCCTGAAGTCGGGTGCGTCCGATCCTTGAGAACTCAACAGCGTGCACAATGTCAAATGCCAAAAACCTCGTGGTTTGGATCCGTTTCTAGCGGTGAAGGGCCAAGAGATTCCTTTGGAAAACATTTAAACAACAAAGCAAGTCAGTAATGATTTGTTCTGTCAGTTTCAAACTTGCTGATTGTTCGCCTATTCCGGTGGCTTTCAGCACTAGATGTGCCCATCACTTCGGTGGTGAGGCTATTAAACATTTACGGAGAGTTTGATCCTGGCTCAGGACGAACGCTGGCGGCGTGCTTAACACATGCAAGTCGAACGGTGAAGAGGAGCTTGCTCCTTGGATCAGTGGCGAACGGGTGAGTAACACGTGAGTAACCTGCCCCAAACTCTGGGATAAGCACTGGAAACGGTGTCTAATACCGGATACGAGCTTCAGCCGCATGGCTAGGAGTTGGAAAGAATTTCGGTTTGGGATGGACTCGCGGCCTATCAGCTAGTTGGTGAGGTAATGGCTCACCAAGGCGACGACGGGTAGCCGGCCTGAGAGGGTGACCGGCCACACTGGGACTGAGACACGGCCCAGACTCCTACGGGAGGCAGCAGTGGGGAATATTGCACAATGGGCGCAAGCCTGATGCAGCAACGCCGCGTGAGGGACGACGGCCTTCGGGTTGTAAACCTCTTTTAGTAGGGAAGAAGCGAAAGTGACGGTACCTGCAGAAAAAGCACCGGCTAACTACGTGCCAGCAGCCGCGGTAATACGTAGGGTGCAAGCGTTGTCCGGAATTATTGGGCGTAAAGAGCTCGTAGGCGGTTTGTCGCGTCTGCTGTGAAAACCCGAGGCTCAACCTCGGGCCTGCAGTGGGTACGGGCAGACTAGAGTGCGGTAGGGGAGATTGGAATTCCTGGTGTAGCGGTGGAATGCGCAGATATCAGGAGGAACACCAATGGCGAAGGCAGATCTCTGGGCCGTAACTGACGCTGAGGAGCGAAAGCATGGGGAGCGAACAGGATTAGATACCCTGGTAGTCCATGCCGTAAACGTTGGGAACTAGATGTGGGGACCATTCCACGGTCTCCGTGTCGCAGCTAACGCATTAAGTTCCCCGCCTGGGGAGTACGGCCGCAAGGCTAAAACTCAAAGGAATTGACGGGGGCCCGCACAAGCGGCGGAGCATGCGGATTAATTCGATGCAACGCGAAGAACCTTACCAAGGCTTGACATATAGAGGAAACGTCTGGAAACAGTCGCCCCGCAAGGTCTCTATACAGGTGGTGCATGGTTGTCGTCAGCTCGTGTCGTGAGATGTTGGGTTAAGTCCCGCAACGAGCGCAACCCTCGTCCTATGTTGCCAGCACGTAATGGTGGGAACTCATGGGATACTGCCGGGGTCAACTCGGAGGAAGGTGGGGATGACGTCAAATCATCATGCCCCTTATGTCTTGGGCTTCACGCATGCTACAATGGCCGGTACAAAGGGCTGCAATACCGCAAGGTGGAGCGAATCCCAAAAAGCCGGTCTCAGTTCGGATTGAGGTCTGCAACTCGACCTCATGAAGTCGGAGTCGCTAGTAATCGCAGATCAGCAACGCTGCGGTGAATACGTTCCCGGGCCTTGTACACACCGCCCGTCAAGTCATGAAAGTCGGTAACACCCGAAGCCAGTGGCCAAACCCGCAAGGGATGGAGCTGTCGAAGGTGGGATCGGTGATTAGGACTAAGTCGTAACAAGGTAGCCGTACCGGAAGGTGCGGCTGGATCACCTCCTTTCTAAGGAGCACAGCACCTCTCCTCTGTATACAGGGAGATTCAAGGTGCCAAGTCATACGAAGACGAATGTTCTTCGATGGCGCTCATGGGTGGAACATTGACATTGATGTGGAACTGATCCAGTTCCGGTAAGTACGCTCCTTCGGGGGTTGGAAAACCGGGTCTGAGGAACGAACACATATGCACGCTGTTGGGTCCTGAGGGACCGGAACACGAGTCACTTCGGTGGGTCGTGAACTTTTCCTCTGGACCTTTTTCGGTCAGCAGTCGAGCTTTCGTAAGAGAGCCGCTGGTCGTAAGGGGTACCGCCCGTACTTTGAGAACTACACAGTGGACGCGAGCATCTTAAATTTGAACCCTTCGGGGTCAAATTACAAAGATCAACACACTTTTCGAAGTGTGTGATCATTGGTCAATTTCGGTCACGAACTTTGTTCGTGACACTTAATCGATTCAAACTCATGTGATTTCAAATTTCTAAGAGCAAACGGTGAATGCCTTGGCATGTAGAGCCGAAGAAGGACGTAGTAATCTGCGATAAGCCTCGGGGAGTTGATAAACGAACTGTGATCCGAGGATGTCCGAATGGGGAAACCCCGCCAGGCCCGCAAGGTGACCTGGTGACTCCCGCCTGAATATATAGGGCGGGTAGAGGGAACGTGGGGAAGTGAAACATCTCAGTACCCACAGGAAGAGAAAACAATAGTGATTCCGTTAGTAGTGGCGAGCGAACCCGGAAGAGGCTAAACCGATCATGTGTGATAGCCGGCAGGCGTTGCATGGTCGGGGTTGCGGGACTTTTCTGCTGCTTCTGCCGAACAGTGAGGGTTAGAACGTTGTATAGACGAACAGGATTGAAAGCCTGGTCATAGAGGGTGCGAACCCCGTAGTCGAAATGCAGCAATCGCCCGAAGAGTATCCCAAGTAGCACGGGGCCCGAGAAATCCCGTGTGAATCTGTCAGGACCACCTGATAAGCCTAAATACTCCTACATGACCGATAGTGAACAAGTACCGTGAGGGAAAGGTGAAAAGTACCCCGGGAGGGGAGTGAAATAGTACCTGAAACCGTTTGCTTACAAACCGTTGGAGCACCCTTTGTTGGTGTGACAGCGTGCCTTTTGAAGAATGAGCCTGCGAGTTAGTGATATGTGGCGAGCTTAACCCGAGAGGGGAATGCGTAGCGAAAGCGAGTCTGAATAGGGCGATTCAGTCGCATGTCCTAGACCCGAAGCGAAGTGATCTATCCATGGCCAGGTTGAAGCGACGGTAAGACGTCGTGGAGGACCGAACCCACTTCAGTTGAAAATGGAGGGGATGAGCTGTGGATAGGGGTGAAAGGCCAATCAAACTTCGTGATAGCTGGTTCTCTCCGAAATGCATTTAGGTGCAGCGTTGCGTGTTTCTTGCCGGAGGTAGAGCTACTGGATAGCCGATGGGCCCTAAAAGGTTACTGACGTTAGCCAAACTCCGAATGCCGGTAAGTGAGAGCGCAGCAGTGAGACGGTGGGGGATAAGCTTCATCGTCGAGAGGGAAACAACCCAGACCACCATCTAAGGTCCCAAAGCGCGTGCTAAGTGGGAAAGGATGTGGAGTTGCATAGACAACCAGGAGGTTGGCTTAGAAGCAGCCACCCTTGAAAGAGTGCGTAATAGCTCACTGGTCAAGTGATTCCGCGCCGACAATGTAACGGGGCTCAAGCACGCCACCGAAGTTGTGGCATTGATATTTTTGGTAAGCCGCACCCTTGTGGTGTTGGTTCAGCCGTGTTGATGGGTAGGAGAGCGTCGTGTGGCCAGCGAAGCGGCGGTGTAAACCAGCCGTGGAGGCTACACGAGTGAGAATGCAGGCATGAGTAGCGAAAGACGGGTGAGAAACCCGTCCTCCGAAAGATCAAGGTTTCCAGGGCCAGGCTAATCCGCCCTGGGTAAGTCGGGACCTAAGGCGAGGCCGACAGGCGTAGTCGATGGACAACGGGTTTATATTCCCGTACTGATGAAAAACCGTCCAAGCTAATCCAGTAATGCTAAGCATCTGAATCCTCTAGATGGATCCCTTCGGGGTGAAGCGTGAGGCCTAGCGTGCGACCCTATGCTGGTGCGGTTAGCGTATTAACAGGTGTGACGCAGGAAGGTAGCTGAGCCGGGCGATGGTTGTCCCGGTCTAAGGATGTAGGCCGAGAGATAGGCAAATCCGTCTCTCATATAAGGCTGAGACCCGATGGGTAGCCCGTAAGGGTGAAATCAGTGATCCTATGCTGCCAAGAAAAGCATCGACGCGAGGTTTTAGTCACCCGTACCCCAAACCGACTCAGGTGATCAGGTAGAGAATACTAAGGAGATCGAGAGAATCGTGGTTAAGGAACTCGGCAAAATGCCCCCGTAACTTCGGGAGAAGGGGGGCCTGAGGCGTGAAGGGATTTACTCCTGGAGCGTTCGAAGGCCGCAGAGACCAGTGGGAAGCGACTGTTTACTAAAAACACAGGTCCGTGCCAAGTCGCAAGACGATGTATACGGACTGACGCCTGCCCGGTGCTGGAAGGTTAAGAGGAACGGTTAGCCGTAAGGCGAAGCTGAGAATTTAAGCCCCAGTAAACGGCGGTGGTAACTATAACCATCCTAAGGTAGCGAAATTCCTTGTCGGGTAAGTTCCGACCTGCACGAATGGCGTAACGACTTCCCAGCTGTCTCAACCGCGAACTCGGCGAAATTGCATTACGAGTAAAGATGCTCGTTACGCGCAGCAGGACGGAAAGACCCCGTGACCTTTACTACAGCTTGGTATTGGTGTTCGGTGTGGCTTGTGTAGGATAGGTGGGAGACTTTGAAGCTTGGACGCTAGTTCAGGTGGAGTCATCGTTGAAATACCACTCTGGTCATATTGGATACCTAACTTCGAACCGTGATCCGGTTCAGGGACAGTGCCTGGTGGGTAGTTTAACTGGGGCGGTTGCCTCCTAAAAAGTAACGGAGGCGCCCAAAGGTTCCCTCAACCTGGTTGGCAATCAGGTGTCGAGTGTAAGTGCACAAGGGAGCTTGACTGTGAGACTGACAAGTCGAGCAGGGACGAAAGTCGGGACTAGTGATCCGGCAGTGGCTTGTGGAAGCGCTGTCGCTCAACGGATAAAAGGTACCTCGGGGATAACAGGCTGATCTTGCCCAAGAGTCCATATCGACGGCATGGTTTGGCACCTCGATGTCGGCTCGTCGCATCCTGGGGCTGGAGTAGGTCCCAAGGGTTGGGCTGTTCGCCCATTAAAGCGGTACGCGAGCTGGGTTTAGAACGTCGTGAGACAGTTCGGTCCCTATCCGCTGCGCGCGCAGGAAATTTGAGAAGATCTATCCCTAGTACGAGAGGACCGGGATGGACGAACCTCTGGTGTGTCAGTTGTTCCGCCAGGAGCACCGCTGATTAGCTACGTTCGGAACGGATAACCGCTGAAAGCATCTAAGCGGGAAGCCGGCTTCGAGATGAGATTTCCATCCCTTAGGGGGAGAGGCTCGCAGCTAGACTACTGCGTTGATAGGCCGGATGTGGAAGAGAGGACTAAAGACTCTTGGAGCTGACCGGTACTAATAAGCCGATAATTTGATAACACTCAGTTTGAATAAGCTGCTATGCGTCCACTATGTGGTTCTCGATGTACGGTCGAGAACAAACACACTCCACCAGGAGTGTTCTATAACTAAAAATATAGATTCGATTCACCATCACCAGGTGTTTCGGCGGCTATAGCAAGAGGGAAACGCCCGGTCACATTCCGAACCCGGAAGCTAAGACTCTTTGCGCCGATGGTACTGCAGGGGGGACCCTGTGGGAGAGTAGGACACCGCCGGACTTAACTTAGAAACACACAGAAAAGCCACCCCACCGGGGTGGCTTTTCTGCGTTTAACCCCCACACTCAAACGGAACGGCCCGCGCGCCAATCCGGCCGTCGCACCCCACGTCGGTCGAGCCTGTCGAGACCCCGCGAGCCGGCCTCCGAACCGCACCACACCCGTCCCGGACCCGGGTCTCGACAAGCTCGACCACCGAGGCGGGTGCGTCCCACAGGTCGATTCACCGGGTCTCGACGAGCTCGACCAGCGAGGCGGGTGCGTCCCACAGGTCGAGTCACCCGGGTCTCGACAAGCTCGACCAGCGAGACGGGTGCGTCCCACAGACATCCCCGACCGTGTCCCGGATTCCGCACCCCACGGTGGTCGAGCCTGTCGAGACCCCGCAAGCCGACCTCCGAACCGCACCACACCCGTCCCGTCACCAGGTCTCGACAAGCTCGACCACCGAGGCGGGTGCGTCCCGCTGGTCGAGTCACCGGGTCTCGACAAGCTCGACCAGCGAGGCGGGTGCGTCCCACAGACATCCGCGACCGTGTCCCGGATTCCGCACCATACGGTGGTCGAGCCTGTCGAGACCCCGCAGGACGACCTCCGGACCGCACCACACCCGACCCGGCACCAGGCTTCGACGGGCTCGACCAGCGATCGGGAACGACCTACTTTCGCCCGGAGACGAGGCGGGAGGGGGAGGGCGGTGGTCAGCGGTTGGGGAAGTCGTGGGGCAGGCCGGTGAGGACCGGGGCCAGGGTGTCGAGGCGGCCGCGCTCGAGCAGGTGGCCGGCGTACTCGCGGTTGCGGCGCACCTCGGCCACCCCGATGAGCAGGTACTCCGGCGGCACCGGGGGCAGGGGAGACACGAACGGTGCCACCTCAGCGGCCAGGGTCTCGGCCAGACGCACCCGGGTGGCTGGGGAGAGCTGATGTGCCTGCCGCAGGAACTGCGCCACCCGGCGGGAGAGACGGTCGGGCAGACGCGCGACGTCGACGGTTGCGGCCCAAGACTCCAGCACGGGCGGGATCACGAAGGTGGGCTCGCTGATCCGCGGTACCCGTTCGTGCTGGCTGTAGGTGCCGGCGAGCAAGTCGCCGAGCCGCTTTGAGCGGGAATTGAGGAGGGCGCAGGTGACCGCAAGGCCGCCGAAGGTGAGGAAGATCTCGATGACACCCATGAGCGCGCGGATGAACGAATGCCGCAGCCCGGTGGCCCCGCCGTCGTCGCGCACGATGCGCGCCCCGATCGCCCACCGGCCGAGCGAGCGGCCGTGCGACACGGTCTCCACGAGCATCGGCACGATCAGGAGCGAGAACACCAGCCCGGAAATCGCCAGTGCCTGAGCGAGGGCCTCGTCGATGCCATCGCCGAAGACGACGGACACGACCAGCGCCATGAGCAGGAAAAGCCCCACGTAGGCCACCCAGTCGATCATGGTGCCGGCGCCGCGCAGGAAGACGCTCGCCGGGCGAACGTCCAGGGCAACCGCCTCTCCGGTCACCAGCTCATGCTCGATCAGGGAATCTTCACCATGATCGGCCGCTTTCCAGGGCTCAGCCATGTCTACTATTGAACCAGATGGATCTTGACGCGTATTCTGCGGCGCACCGCGCCGAGTGGGACCGCCTGGCCGCCCTCGGCCGCCGGCGGAGTCTCAGCGGTGCCCAGTCCGACGAGCTGATCCAGGGCTACCAGGCCGGGGCCACGCAACTGTCCGTGATCAAGACGTCCGCGGGGTCGACGCTGCAGGGCGACCGACTGTCGGTGATCCTGTCCCGGGCCCGCTTGCGGTTCACTGGCGCCGGGACGAACGTGCTGTCCCAGCTGCCCCGGTTCTTCCTCGTGCAGCTGCCTGCCGCGCTGTACCGCCTGCGCTGGCTGACCCTGGCCGTCGCCGTGGTGACGGTGCTGGTCGCCACGCTCTACGCCGTCTGGGCGTTGAACAACCCGGCGGTCCTGGCCAACTTCGGCTCGCCCGCCGAACTCGAGCAACTGGCCAACCAGAGCTTCGTGTCGTACTACTTGGAGAATCCGGCGGCCTCGTTCGCCGGGCGGGTCTGGACCAACAACGCCTGGATCGCCGCGCAGTGTGTCGCCTTCGGCATCCTGGGCGTGTACGT
Source organism: Cryobacterium arcticum (assembly GCF_001679725.1). Classification (NCBI taxonomy): domain Bacteria; kingdom Bacillati; phylum Actinomycetota; class Actinomycetes; order Micrococcales; family Microbacteriaceae; genus Cryobacterium; species Cryobacterium arcticum. Next base: position 775,080 of record NZ_CP016282.1, read on the forward strand.
GCCGTACATCGTCCTGCAGAACGCCCAGAATCTCGGCGTCACCGCGGCCGTGATGTTCTCCTACGACCAGGCCGACACCTTCTTTCTGTACATCGCCCCGCACGGCCTGCTGGAGCTCACCGCGATCTTCGTGGCCGCGGCGGCCGGGCTGCGGATCTTCTGGGCTTGGATCGCCCCGGGCGCACGCACTCGCGGGCAGGCGCTGGCCGAGGATGCCCGCGCCCTGTTCACCGTGGCCGTCGGCCTGGTCTTCGTGCTGCTGGTCTCGGGGATCCTCGAGGGTTTCGTCACACCGGCACCCTGGCCGTGGCCGGTGAAGATCGGCATCGGGGCTGCGGCGCTGCTCGCGTTCCTCGCCTACATGCTCGTGCTCGGCGGCAAAGCGACCCGCGCCGGCGAGACCGGGGACCTGGCCGAGTTCGAGGCCGGGAGCGCCCGGGTCTTCGCCGGCTGAGCCCGGGGCGTAGCCAGGTCGGTCAGAGCCGGCCGGCGGCCTTGAGTGCGATGTACCGGTCGGCCAGTGCCGGCGGCAGCCGCTCCGGGGACCCGGTCACCACGTCTGCGCCGAGTTGCCGTACGGCGGCCTCGACGCGTGCGCCGTCGAGCATGGTGCGTTCGGCGGATGCCGCGCGGTACACCTCCTCGCGGGTGGCGCGGCTCTGCACGAGATCGACCACGCCGGGGTCGGTCACCGAGGCCACCAGCACGGTGTGCCGTTGGGTGAGCTGGCCGAGAACCGACAGCAGTCCCGTTGACGCACCGGGCGCATCCATCGGTGTGAGCAGCACCACGAGCGCGTGCTGGCCCGTGATCGCCCGGATCTGACCGGGCAGCGCCGTCCAGTCCATCTCGATGAGCTCGGGTTCGATCAGCGCCATGCCGTCGACCATGCGGCTGAGCAGTTCGGCACCGGATGCGCCCTGCACCCGAGCCCGCACCCGGCGGTCCCAGGCGAGGAAATCGACCCGGTCGCCGGCCCGGGAGGCCAGCGCGGCGAGCAGCAGCGCCGCTTCGAACGCCGTGTCGAGGCGCGGTTCGTCGGCGACCCGGGCGGAGGAGGTGCGGCCGGTGTCGATCACGATGACGATGCGCCGGTCGCGCTCTGGGCGCCAGGTGCGCACCACGACGTCGTTGCGGCGGGCCGTCGCGCGCCAGTCGATCGAGCGCACATCGTCGCCGCGCACATATTCGCGCAGCGAGTCGAATTCGGTGCCCTGACCGCGCACCAACACGCTCGTGCGGCCGTCCAGTTCCTTGAGCCGGGCGATGCGCGAGGGCAGGTGCTTGCGCGAGTGGAAGGGCGGCAGCACCCGGATGCGAGCGGGCGCCTGCAAGGTGGCCTGCCGGGACCAGAGCCCGAGCGGCCCGTGCGACCGCACGGTCACGTGCGAGGCCGTGCGCTCCCCACGCCGGTACGGCCGGAGGGTGAGCGCGATCCGTCGTCGTTCGCCGGTGGGCAGGGTCACGGGCGTGCGGTTGTTGCCCGCCCCGGCCGAGGGCTGCCAGGCGTCCCGAACGGTCCCGCGTAAGCGGCGGGGGCCCTCGTTGGTGAGGTACAGCTCGCTGGTCACCGCCTCGCCCAGGCGCACCCGGGCCGGAAGCACGCGGGTGAGCGTGAGCCGCCGCGGGGAGGCGGCCAGGCTGAGGTCGAGGCCGCCGAGCGCCACGGCGAGCAGCACCCAGCCGCCCAGGACCGCCAGGGCCAGCTCCGGCGTGGTGCCGAGCAGCACGATGGGCACGACGCCGAGGGCGACGAGGAGGACGAACCGGCCGGTCAGCGTCATCGGTTAGATCGGAACCTGGACCTGCTGCAGCACGCCGTGCAGGATGGCGTCGACGGTGATGCCTTCCAGCTCGGCCTCGGGGCGCAGCTGGATGCGGTGCCGCCAGACCGGCAGGACCATCGCCTGGACATGGTCGGGCGTGATCGACGCATAGCCGCTCAGCCAGGCCCAGGCCTTGGCGCTGGCGAGCAGCGCCGTGGTGCCGCGGGGGCTCACGCCCAGCTTGGCCGAGGGGCTCTGCCGGGTGGCCCTGGCCAGGTCGACGATGTAGGCGAGCACATCCGGGCTGGCGCCGACGGCGGCGACGGATGCCTGCGCGGCGGCCAGGTCGGCCGCGCCGAGCACCGGGGTGACCCCGGCCGCGGTCAGGTCGCGCGGGCTGAACCCGGTTGCGTGCCGGCGCAGGACCTCGAGCTCCACGTCCCGCTCGGGGATATCGAGCACGAGCTTGAGCAGGAACCGGTCCAGCTGCGCTTCGGGCAGCGTGTAGGTGCCCTCGTATTCGATCGGGTTCATGGTCGCCGCGACGATGAAGGGCTCTGGCAGGGCCAGGGAGAGCCCGTCCACGCTCACCTGGCGTTCCTCCATGGCCTCCAACAGCGCGGACTGCGTCTTCGGCGGCGTGCGGTTGATCTCGTCGGCGAGCAGGATGTTCGTGAACACCGGCCCGTTGCGGAACTCGAACTCGCCGGCCTTCGCGTCGTAGATGAGCGAGCCCGTGACATCGCCGGGCATCAGGTCGGGGGTGAACTGCACCCGCTTGGTGTCCAGGCTCAGCGCGTGGCTGAGCGAGCGCACCAGCAACGTCTTGGCGACTCCGGGAACACCCTCGAGGAGCACATGCCCGCGGGCCAGCAGGGCGATGATCAGGCCGGTGACCGCGCCGTCCTGACCGACGACGGCCTTGCCGACCTCGGTACGCACCTGGGCCAGGGCCCGGCGCAGCTCATCGACCGGGGTGGCGGCGTCTGGTACGGGCACCTCGGCCGGCGGGGAGGTCTCGGCGGATGTCGCGGCGTGACTGGTCATGGTTCCATTCTTCCGGTTGACGGGGGAGAGTCTGGGGCGGAGCCGGGCGGGCGCACGGCCCGGATGGTGGCTGCCTCGAGTTCGGCGACGGCATCAGACAGGCGCATCAGGGCCGCGTCGGTGGCCGGCACGTCGCCGACGAGCAGCGTGTGCACGCCGACGGGGTCGCGGCCGGTGAGCGCGGCAACCGTGCGCACCACGTCGTCCAGCGCCGCGGTGCGCGGCAGACCGGCGGCCCGGGCCATGCGCGTGACGGCACCGATACGGATCGCGTCGATCGCCCGCAGCCGTGCGTTGCCCCGGGCGTAGAGCCGGGCGCGGCCCTCCATGGTCTCGCTGGCGCGCACCACCACGGGCAGGTCTTCGGCGACGAGGGGGCCGAAACGGCGGCCCCGCCACACCATGGCCGTAATCGCCACGACGAACAGGAGCACCATCACCGGCGTCACCCACCCGGGAGTCAGATCGCCGAGCGACGGCGGCCCGGTGGCGGCGACGTCACCGATCGTCGGCAGGTACCAGACCAGGGTGTCGTCCTGGCCGAGCAGGCTCAGGGCCAGCGCGGCGTTACCGAAGGTGGCGATCTCATCGTTGGCGAACACCGACGTGTCGGCGACCAGCGTGAGGGTGCGGCCATCCGTGACCCGTTCGACGACGGAGAACGTGGAGCCGTCGCCGGGGAAACAGCCCGTGTAGCCGACGCTGCCCGCCGGCAGGCCCAACGTCTTGCCGCCGGGGGAGATGCTGCCGGCACGCTCCGCGGCCGGGAGCTCGCACTGGGCGGTGAGCTTGTCCGCGGTGGAGACACCGCCGAATCCCACCTCGGGGGCCAACACCTGCAAGAGCCGGAAATCGGGGTCGGCCACGACGGTGTGCGGGGCCAGCGTGCCCAGTTCGGTGAGTCGGTCGGCGGTGAGATATCCGGATGCGTCGGAGACGAACACGGTCGCCGTCGGGTCGGCGTCGACCGCTGCGGCGGCCTCGTCGAGGGTGTCGACCGGCAGCACGGTGACCCCCTGCTGACGCAGCACCTCGACGACGGCCATACCGCCACCCGGGTTCGGGCTGTCCGCGGCGAGCGGGGGACCACTGGTGCCGGCGACCCCGGTGATGACGAAGGCGATGACGGCGACAAGCAGTGCGCCGAGCCCGGCCACCACCCAGAACACCGATCGACGCAGCGCGGCGCGCACTGTGGGCGTGCTCGAGGCCGGCGCGGCCGGCCGGGCCGGCGCGACGGGGCCGCTCACGGCGCCACCGGCGTCGGTGCCGTCAGCCGGGGGCGGGCGGCCACGAGGGCGGCGTCGAGGGCGAGCAGCGCCCGATAACCGGCTTCGGTGCCCGTGCCGCCCAGGTAGCGCACGCTCTCGAACACTGTCGCGCCCTCTCGCAACCTGTCGCGTTCCGCCGGGAAGGCCTCCGCGGCCAGCTCGGCGACGCTGTGTGCGGTGGTGCCCGGCGTGGGCCGGAGAATCGTGCGTTCGGCCAGGGATTGGGCGATCGCCCGGAACTGCTCCGCACTGGCCAGGGACCAGTCACCGGCACCGGCGGCGGCCTGCGCGGCGCGGCGCATCTGGTCGGCGCTCCGGCGGTCGTCGGCGGCGAAGAGCCCGGCGGCGCGCTGGCGGCGCCGTTCCCGCCGGGGCAGTCCGAAGATCAGCACCGCCGCAACGAGAACGGCGATGCCCACGAGGGCGCCGACCACGGGGATCCAGGCGCTGCTGCCGTCACCGGTGAAGGAGAGCGAGGAGAGCCAGTCGAGGATCGCCTGGCTCAGCCGGTCGAACCAGGTCGGCTGGGCCGCCTGGTACGGAGCCTTGGCAAGCTCGTCCCGCAGCCACTGCTGCGCCTCGGGCGCGTCGGGATCCACCGGGATCCCGAGCCACGCCAGTCCACGCCCCCACACCACGATCATGCCCAGGGCGCCCCCGGGCCGGCAGGGGGCACGTCGGCTGCGGGCGTACCCTGGGCCGGCACGAGATACGGGTCCGCGCGGTCACCGGGAACCGCTTCGACGAAACGCTGCAGCTCGAGGTCGAGCCCTTCCTTGCGCATCCGCAGGTCGATGTAGACCAGGGCGACGGCGGCCGACTGCACGACGGCCGTCACCGCGCCGATCACGGCGGCGATCAGGATCGTGAGGATGTAGAGCAGCGCCGCCGGGATGTAGGCCTCGAAGGCGGCAGTCGGGTCGATCAGGCTGGTGACCACGCTGAACAGCAGCGTCAACGGAGTTGTGACGATCTGCGCGATGACGTTCACGATCACGGCGATGAGCAGCAGCACGCCCAGGGTGCGCCAGAAGAAACCGGTGGTGAGCGACCATGAGCGTCGGATGGCACGTCGGATGCCCAGTCGCTCCAGCACGATCAGGCTCGGCACGATGGCCGTCTTGGTGCCCACCCACGCGGCGGCGGCGAGCAGGGCGAGCCCACCGAAGACCCCGATGACCACGGCCAGGGCGATCCAGGCCCCGCCGAGCAGCGCGCAGACGAAGACCAGGCCGCCGACCAGGAGGACCCCGACCAGCAGCGCCGCGCCCAGGAGCACGGTCCAGCCCACCAGAGGCCATACCCGCCGGCCGATCTGGCGCCACAGCGCCGTCAGCCGGAGTTTCTCGCCGAGCGTGGCCCGGGCGACCTCGAGCACGATGACGCCCTGCAGCAACGCCGACGCCACGATGGACAGGGCGATCGGCACGAGGGCGGACAGCACGATCGCCAGGACCGCGCCGGCCTCGACGGCATCCTGTTCGTCGGCGGGTGCGGCGTCGACCCGGCCGAATGCGATCCAGGTGACCACGCCCACGACCAGGAGGGTCACCAGCACGGTGATGCCCTGCACCAGCAGGGCACTGCCGAAGGTGGCCTTCGGGTTGCGGCGCAACACCTGGAACGGGGCGCCGAGCAGCGTGCCGAAGCCCAGCGGCCGCAGCGGGATGAGGCCCGGCTTCGGCGGCGGGGTCCAGGCCGGCGGCGCGGTGTTGGCCCACTGTCCACCGGGTGGCGGCGGGTATCCGGGCTGCCCGCCAGGGCCGTACGCGCCGTAGCGCGGTACGTCCGGAGTGTTCGTCGGGGGGTGCCAGTCGGGGTCCGTCACGCCTCCATGCTGGCATACCCTGGCGCCGCGCGGGTGCCTGTCAGAAATCTCAGGGCCGCGTCGACTACTCTTGTGCCAGAGATTGCCCGCGTTGTGCGCGTAATTGCCCGGTGACCGGGCGGAAAACGGATGTATGAACTCACGCATTTTGGTTGTCGACGATGACCCCGCACTGGCTGAGATGATCGGCATCGTGCTGCAGGGCGAAGGCTTCGAGCCGCATTTCTGCGCGGACGGCTCGTTGGCGCTCGACGCGTTCCACAGCGTCGCCCCCGACCTCGTGCTCCTGGACCTGATGCTGCCGGGTCTGGACGGCATCGAGGTCTGCACGCTCATCCGCGCCGAATCCGGTACCCCCATCATCATGCTCACGGCCAAGTCCGATACGACGGATGTGGTCAAGGGCCTGGAGTCGGGCGCAGACGACTACATGGTCAAACCGTTCAACCCCAAGGAACTGGTCGCCCGGATCCGCACGAGACTCCGCCCCGTTCCCGCGGAGGCGCCCGCGAGCCTGCAGATCGGCGACCTCATCGTGGATGCCGCCGGTCACGAGGTCAAGCGTGGTGACCAGAGCATCAACCTCACCCCGCTGGAGTTCGATCTGCTGCTGGCCCTGGCCTCCAAGCCGCAACAGGTCTTCACCCGCGAGATGTTGCTCGAGCAGGTGTGGGGCTACCACTACAAGGCCGATACCCGGCTGGTGAACGTGCACGTGCAGCGGCTGCGCGCCAAGGTCGAAGACGATCCGGACAACCCGCGCATCGTGATGACCGTGCGCGGTGTCGGCTACCGGGCCGGCGCGGCCGGCTAGGTCCCGCGGTGTCTGCGCGGTTCGACGTGAACAGGGTCGACTGGCGCTCGTGGGGGTCGTGGCGGCGTTCGATGCGCCGGTTCCGCCGCGGCTGGCGGCGGTCGCTGCAGTGGCGCACCGTGGCCATCACCGTGGCGGCGGCCAGTGCGGCCATCGCGCTGGTGGGCGTCTACATGTCCGTCAGCGTCGGCAACGACCTCTTCCAGTCCCGGCTCAACCAGGTGCTGGTGGACTCGAACCGGGCCACATCCGCGGCCCAGGGCATCCTCGACTCGTCCGACGCTGTCGACAGGGTGCAGGTGCAGACGCTGCTGGAATCGGCGCGCACCTCGATCTCCGCCGCGTCCTCCAGCCGGCTTGTGGCCCTGTTCCGGGTGCCGGGCCAGGAGTCCTCCACCGTCGCGCCGCAGGACTCCTCCACCTTCGGCACCTCCACTGCCGTCATCGCCCCCGAATTGCGCAAGGCCGTGCAACAGGACGGTGACGGGCAGTTCTGGCAATCCGTGACGCTGTTCTCGGACGACGGGTCGTCGGTTCCGGGCATCGTCGTGGGATCCCAGATCACGGTTCCCGTCGCGGGCCGGTACGAGCTCTACATCGGTTACAGCCTGGCCGACGCCGAATCGACGCTCCTGTTCGTGCAACGCACCCTGGGCGGCGCCGGGCTCGCCCTGATCCTGCTGATCGGCGCGGTCACCTGGATCGTCGTGCGGTTCGTGGTCACCCCGATCCAGGTCGCCGCCGAGACCAGCCAGAAGCTGGCCTCGGGGGATCTGGGCGTGCGCATCCCCGAGAAGGGTGAGGACGTGATCGCCACCCTGGCCCGGTCGTTCAACGGCATGGCCGACAGCCTGCAGAGCCAGATCAAGGAGCTGGCGGACCTCTCCGAGGTGCAACAGCGCTTCGTCTCCGACGTCTCGCACGAGCTGCGCACGCCGCTGACCACGATCCGGCTGGCCGGCGACCTGCTCTACGACCAGCGCACCACGTTCCCGCCCGCCACCGAACGCACCGCGGAACTGCTGCACACCCAGGTGGAACGCTTCGAGTTGCTGCTCTCCGACCTTCTCGAGATCAGCCGGTACGACGCCGGCTCCGTCGAGCTCGAATCCGAACCCACCAACCTGGTGCACCTGGCCGAGGACGTCATCGACGGCATGCGCTCGCTCGGTGAGTCCAAGGGCAGCGAGATCAGCCTGATCGCGCCCGGTGGTCATCTCGCCGCCGAGATGGACCCCCGCCGGGTGCGCCGGATCGTGAACAACCTCATCGGCAATGCCATCGAGCACGGTGAGGGCAAACCCATCATCGTGTCGGTGGACAGCAACGAGTCAGCCGTGGCCCTGTCGGTGCGCGACTACGGCATGGGCATGACCCAGGCCGAGATCCTGCACGTCTTCGACAGGTTCTGGCGGGCCGACCCGTCCCGCAAACGCACCATCGGCGGCACCGGGCTGGGCCTGGCGATCTCGCTCGAGGACGCCACCGCCCACCGCGGCTGGCTGCAGGTCTGGTCCAGCCCCGGAGCGGGCTCCAGCTTCCGGTTGACCCTGCCCCGCCGCAAGAGCGGTTCGCTCAAGGTGTCGCCGAACCCCCTCCCGCCGGCGGATGCCGCCGCGCCCGGATTCGTGTCGCCGCACGCCGAGCCGAGAAGAGACCACCATGCGTAGCCCCACCAGGCTCCTCGCCGTCGTCACGGCGCTGGCCGTGCTGCTCACCGGATGTTCGAGCATCCCCCGGAGCGGGTCGGTGCAGGCCGGTCAGGACGCCGTGACGGGCGAGAACCCGCCTCCGGTGTTCCTGCCGTTCCGGCCGCAGGCCGGGGCGAGCATGGAGGAGGTCCTCACCGGGTTCATCGCCGCGGGCACCAGCCCGGACAACAACTACGAGATCGCCCGGGAGTTCCTCACCACGGACTTCGCCGACTCCTGGAAATCGGACACCGGGGTCACCGTCGACGACCTCTCCGGGCGCAGCATCACCCCCGTCGACGACCACACCATGCAATTCTCGGTGCGCCCCGTCGCCGAGGTGAACGCGATCGGCGAATACCACGAGGAAGCCCTCTCGGCCAGCGTGCCGCTGCGGTACGCGTTCGCCCAGGTGGACGGGGAGTGGCGGATCAGCGCCGCCCCGAACGGCACCGTGCTCGACCAGACCACCTTCAAGGATGTCTTCAGCGCCCAGTCGCTGTATTTCTACGATCCGGACTTCCTCTTCCTGGTGCCCGATGTGCGCTGGTTCCCGCGCGGCGCATCCACCCCGACCAAGATCGTCAACGGCGTGCTCGGCGGCCCGAGCGAATGGCTCGTCGGCGCCGTGTCGAGCGCGTTCCCCGAGGGCACGGCCCTCACCGCCGACGCCGTCACTGTGGTGGCCAGGGACGCGAAGGTGGACCTGAACAGCGAGGCCCTCAACGCCGACCGGATCACCCTGCAGCGGATGAAACGCCAACTCGAGCAGAGCCTGCCGAGCGGGCTCACGGTCACCATCACCATTAACCGCAACTCGCAGGACATCGGCACGCTCGGCGCCAACGAGCCCGAGGTCAACCCGCGGGTGGATGCGCGGGCATTGGTCCTGCGCGACGGCGAATTCGGTTTCCTGGCGGCGACCGGCAAGACCATCACGGCCCTGCCCGGGCTGTCCGAGGGCATCGCCGCCCTCCAGCCCACCGCGGTCACCCTGTCGCCGTCACAGACGGCGGCGGCCGTTCTCACCAACGACGGGGTGTACGGCATCCGGGTGGGCGACGACGCGAGACTGCTCGACCCGAGGCGCAACCTGATCGCGCCGGCGATCGACGGATCCGCGTATATCTGGTCGGTACCCGCCGACCGGCCCAACGAACTCTTCGTGTACAACACCCAGGGCGCCGCGGTAGCGGTGCCCACCCCCTGGCAGGATGCGTCGACGATCGCCGCCCTCAAGGTTTCCAGGGACGGGACCCGGGTGATCGCGCTGCTGAACACCGCGGGGGAGACCCGGCTGGTCGTGGCGGCGGTGCTGCGGGAGAACGGCGCACCGGTGGGACTGGGCGATCCCGTGCAGCTCGCGACCGACACGGGGACCCCGGTGGACGCGACCTGGATCGACCAGAGCACCGTGGCGTACCTCAGCGTGCAGCCCGACGGCGAGGACCGCATGGTTTCCCACGAGATCGGCGGCACGAGCGTGCCGCTCGAATCATCGATGGGGATCAGGAGCATCACGGGCAGCAACTTGCTGCGCGACCTGCGTGCGTTGAACAGCGAGGGCGCCCTCCTGGTGCAGCGCGGCGTCGGCTGGCAGGAACGCATCGACGGCGTCACCCTGGTGGCCACCCAGCAGGGCATCGGCGGCTGATCCGGTAGGGCCGGCCCGGGCGCCTCCTGCACAGGCCGCTCCTGCACAGGGCCCGCCGGGCCGCGGCCGTGCACGGATGCGGCCGGCAGCGTCGGAGACGAGGCCGTCGCAACCAGGCTGGCGCGATGATGTCCTCGCAGCCCTTCCGCACCCTGCTCGCCGCCGCTCCGGCCGCCGTCCTGGACGCCTGGGCGGTGCTGATGCCCACAGACTGCAGCGGCTGCGGAGCCGTGGACCGGGCCCTCTGCTCCGGCTGCGCCGCTGCCCTCCGGCCCGCCCCGGCGCTCAGCACGCGCAACGACCTCACGATCTGGTCGGCCCTGGAGTACCGCGACGTGGCCGCCCGGGTTCTCCTGGCCTACAAGGACGGTGGCCGCACCGACGCCGCGCCGGCGCTCGCCGGAGCCCTGCGCGCCGCCGTGGGAGCCGCCCTGGCGGCCGCACCGACGTCGGCCGCACCCGGTGGGGCCGGGCGGCCGCCGGCGGCTGTGGAGGGCGTCCTGCTCGTGGCCGTGCCGTCCTCACGGCGGGCCTGGCGGGCGAGGGGGTTCGCCCCCGTGGAGCTGCTGCTGCGCCGGGCGGAACTCCGCCCCGTGCGGCTGCTGCGGCCGGGCGGCCGGGTCGCCGACCAGGTGGGCCTCGGCCGGCAGGAGCGGCTGGACAATCGCACGGGCGCGCTGGTCCCCACTCGGCGGCTCGCGGGGCACCGGGTGCTGCTCGTCGACGACATCGTCACGACCGGGGCCACCCTGCTCGACGCGCGGCGTGCCATCCGTCTCGCCGGTGGGGAGGTGATCGGCGCGGCGACCGTGGCGGAAACCCGGCGGCGTCATCCCGTCACCGAGAGTTCACCGGAAACAGATTGACAAATACTGTGACTTATCCAGCCCGCACGACTACGGTAGGGCCAAAGGCGCGTACCAATCGCCCGGATCAGGGGCGGTTCGCCAGATCTGGAGGTCGTCATGGAAACTAACATCGTTGGACGAAACCTGGGGATCACTGATCGCTTCCGGGATTATGCGACGGAGAAGGCCGAGAAGATCGCCGGCCTCGCCGAGAAGGCCCTCGCCCTGGAAATCAAGGTCAGTCGTCACACCGAGAAGAGCGGCGCCGCCGGTAACGACCGTGTGGAGCTCACCCTCATCGGCAAGGGCCCCATCGTGCGGGCCGAGGCCGAGGGAGGCGACAAGTACGCCGCCTTCGACATCGCTCTCGGACGGTTGCTCGAACGGGTTCGCCGCGCGAAGGACCGCAAGAAGGTGCACCGCGGAGGCGCACACCGCCCGACGTCGCTGCACGACGCGTCCTCCACGGGGTTCGCGGTGATCGACATCATCCCGGCCGACGGAGAGACCCTGGAGCGTGTGCGCACCGGTGCGATCCCGGTCGTGCAGGACGAGACCGCCGCCGCCGAGGACGTCGAAGAGGCATATTCGCCCGTCGTCATCCGCCGCAAGGTCTTCTCGGCCGCTCCCATGACCGTCGACGATGCCCTCTACTTCATGGAACTGGTCGGACACGACTTCTACCTGTTCCAGGACGCCGAGACGCACCGACCCAGCGTGGTCTACCGCCGCAAGGGGTGGGACTACGGCGTCATCGAATTGGACCCGAATGCCGAGGAGGGCAGGGTGCTGGCGACGGCGTCCAGCGAGTCCAGCTCCTGACCAACTAGCATTGCTATAGTTGCCGGCTAGGTCGGCGCTACGTGCGTCCGACCGGACGACAGGCGTGTTCACACGCCGTGACGACTAGTGGAGTGCATTCGTGGCCTCAATCCTGGAAAAAGTTCTTCGTGTTGGCGAGGGGCGCATTCTGCGCCGGCTCGAGAGCTATGCGAAGGCCATCAATGCGCTGGAAGATGACTTCAGCACCCTCAGCGATGAGGAGTTGAAGAACGAAACCGTGCAGTTGCGTGAGCGTTACTCGGGCGGCGAGTCACTGGATGACTTGCTGCCCGAGGCGTTCGCCGCCGTGCGCGAAGCCTCCACCCGAACCCTGGGCTTGCGTCACTTCGACGTGCAGCTGATGGGCGGGGCGGCCCTGCACCTCGGCAACATCGCCGAGATGAAGACCGGTGAGGGCAAGACCCTGGTCGCCACGACGGCGGCCTACCTCAACGCCATCACCAGCCGTGGTGTGCACGTGATCACGGTGAACGACTATCTCGCCAGCTACCAGAGCGAGCTGATGGGCCGCGTGTTCCGCGCCCTGGGCATGACCACAGGCTGCATCGTCTCCGGCCAGACTCCCGCCGTGCGCCGTGAGCAGTATGCCTGCGACATCACCTACGGCACGAACAACGAGTTCGGCTTCGACTATCTGCGCGACAACATGGCGTGGCAGGCCACCGACATGGTGCAGCGCGGCCACTACTTCGCCATCGTCGACGAGGTCGACTCGATCCTCATCGACGAGGCCCGCACCCCGCTGATCATCTCCGGCCCCGCGTCGGGCGAGGCGAACCGCTGGTTCACCGAGTTCGCCAGCCTCGCCAAGCGTCTCGTCCCCGACGAGGACTTCGAGGTCGACGAGAAGAAGCGCACCGTGGGTGTGCTCGAACCCGGTATTGAAAAGGTCGAGGACTACCTCGGCATCGACAACCTGTACGAGTCCGCGAACACCCCGTTGATCTCGTTCCTCAACAACGCCATCAAGGCCAACGCCCTGTTCAAGAAGGACAAGGACTACGTCGTCATGAACGGCGAGGTGCTCATCGTCGACGAGCACACCGGCCGTATCCTGATGGGCCGCCGTTACAACGAGGGCATCCACCAGGCCATCGAGGCCAAGGAGGGCGTCGCCGTGAAGGCCGAGAACCAGACTCTCGCCACGGTGACCCTGCAGAACTACTTCCGGCTGTACTCCAAGATCTCCGGCATGACCGGAACGGCCGAGACCGAGGCCGCCGAGTTCATGAGCACCTACAAGCTCGGCGTCGTCGCGATCCCCACCAACAAGCCGATGCAGCGCATCGACCAGTCCGACCTGATCTACAAGAACGAGGAAGCCAAGTTCGGCCAGGTCGTCGAGGACATCGTCGAACGCCACGAGAAGGGCCAGCCGGTCCTGGTCGGCACCACGAGCGTCGAGAAGAGCGAATACCTGTCCCGCCTGCTGGCGAAGAAGGGTGTCCGCCACGAGGTCCTCAACGCGAAGAACCACGCTCGCGAGGCCGCGATCGTCGCCCAGGCCGGGCGCCTCGGCTCCGTCACCGTCGCCACCAACATGGCCGGCCGTGGAACCGACGTGATGCTCGGCGGCAACGCCGAGTTCCTCGCTGTCGCCGCGATGAACGCCAAGGGCCTGAGCCCGGTGGAGACCCCCGACGAGTACGAGAAGGAATGGGACGACGTCTTCGCCGCCGTCAAGGCCGAGGTCTCCGAGGAGGCTGAGAAGGTCATCGCCGCCGGCGGACTCTACGTGCTCGGCACCGAGCGCCACGAATCCCGCCGCATCGACAACCAGCTCCGCGGCCGCAGCGGCCGTCAGGGCGACCCGGGTGAGAGCCGTTTCTACCTCTCGCTGACCGACGACCTGATGCGCCTGTTCAACGCCGGTGCCGCCGAGAGCCTGATGGGCCGCCAGGGTGTGCCCGACGACATGGCCATCGAATCCAAGGTCGTCAGCCGCGCCATCCGCAGCGCCCAGTCCCAGGTCGAGGGCCGCAACGCCGAGATCCGCAAGAACGTGCTCAAGTACGACGACGTCCTCAACCGCCAGCGCGAAGCGATCTACGGCGACCGCCGGCACATCCTCGAGGGCGACGACCTGCACGAGCGCACCCAGCGCTTCCTCGAAGACGTCATCGACGAGGTGCTCGAGGTGCACACCGGCGAGGGCAACGGCGACGACTGGGACTTCGACGCCCTGTGGACCGAGCTGAAGACCCTCTACCCGGTGGGCCTGACCATCGACGAGGTCATCGCAGAAGCGGGCAACAAGGGCAAGATCAACCGCGACTTCATGCGCCGGGAGATCATCTCCGACGCCAAGGTCGCCTACGCCCGTCGTGAGGAATCACTGGGCTCCCCGGCCATGCGCGAGCTCGAACGTCGTGTGGTGCTGTCGGTCATCGACCGTCGCTGGCGCGAGCACCTCTACGAGATGGACTACCTCAAGGACGGCATCGGCCTGCGCGCCATGGCGCAGCGTGACCCGCTGGTCGAGTACCAGCGCGAGGGTTTCGCCATGTTCCAGCAGATGATGGGCCAGATCCGCGAGGAGACCGTCGGCTTCCTGTTCAACCTCGAGGTCGAGGTCTCCCAGCCCGCCGGCGCGGTCGACGCCCCCGTCGTCGCGGCCAAGGGACTCACGCCCCCCGCCGAATCGTCCGAGGAGAAGCTGAGCTTCACCGCTCCGAGCGACTCCGGCGGAGTCGAGGTGCGCAACCAGCGCGGCCAGATCCAGCAGGCCGCGACGGACCGGGCTCGCCGCGCCGCCGTGGCGTCCGCACCCGCCGAACCGGCCGAGGCCGCTCCCACCGGCCCGCCCCAGCGCGGCGCCTTCGGCCAGCGCGCCGAGGGCGAGACCCCGGCGGCCAACAACCGCACCGAGCGACGCGCGCAGGGCAAGAAGAAGTAAAAGCCCTCCGTAACGGAACTGTGCCCGGTCCGGACAATTGCGTCCGGTATGCCGGGCACAGTTGTCCGCGCGGGCAGTATTTGGGCCGGCGGGGCACTCGCTCGGGCGGTGGATGTTCCTGCCGCCGCGTCACAGCACGTTGATGGCGCTGGCCCGCCACCGGTTGTCCAGCCCCTCCAGGCGCACTGCCACCGCCCGCACCCGCACCTTGCTGTGCACGATCACCACGGCCTCGATGATGCCGTCCCTGGGCTCGTTGATGGTGACCCGGCCGATCATGATGGCCGGGCGCTGAGCCCGCTGGCCCTTCACTGCCCGCGCCCGGGCCGAGAGCACCACACGTTTGAGCAGGTGCCGGTAGACGTCGTCGCTCACCCACCTGGCCAGCTGATCCAGCTCCCTCGCCCCGGCCAGCACCTCGATCACACACCGGGTGAGGTTGACCAGCAACGGCTCCGGATCCGGCAACGTGCTGCGCGAACTCGGCTGATGGCCGAAGAAGTCATCGTCGAGGAACCCGTCGGCCGACTCGTGGCCCCCTCGCCGCGCGGGCTGCCCCGACGGTGCGCCGGACGGTGTGCCCGTCGACACGTCGGACGTGCCGCCCGCCGCGTCGGGCAGATTGGGCGCGTTCGCCTGCGACATGGGACCAGGCGCTGGCTCGGCAAGTGGATCGCTCATGGGTTGCTCCAAATGCGTGGATCCGTGGTGTCGGCGAGGAGAGCAGGGCGTTGCTGGCGCTGTAGTGCGAGTGGAACACCGGATCGACCCCCGTGGAACCCGAGGCCTTGGCCGACACTCAATCACCCGTCAACCTGCCTGTCTAGGCTTTTGGCCGGCTGTGGATAACGTCAGCGTCCGTGGCGGTGGCCGACTACCGTCGTGGTGTGCGCTGGGACAATCTGTTCGACGACCTCGAAGGTCAGCTCGAGAATGAGCTGACCGCCGAGGATGCCGAGTTGCGCGCGGAAGAGGAACGGCTGCGCCTGGGTCGGCTCGGCCTGCGCCAACGCCTCACCGGGGTGCAGGACGGGCCGACCGCCTCCCGGGTGCTGCGGGTGGTGCTGGTCGGCGCCCAGACGATCACGCTGCGGCCCACCACCTTCGGGCGCGACTGGCTCGCCGCCGACCTGCTCGAGGCCGGGACGGGGACCCCGCAGTGCGTCGTGCCGTTCGCGGCCATCGCGGCCGTCGTGCTGCAGCCCGACCAGGTGGCCGCCTCCCTGGCGGAGGCCGTCGACGAGCCCGCCCGGATGGTGGACCGGATCGGGTTGCCCTTCGTGCTGCGCGATCTCTGCCGGCGGCGCAAGAGCCTGCAGATCCACACCGGTGCGGGTCAGGTCACCGGCACCATCGACAGGGTCGGGCGCGACCACGTCGACGTGGCCGTGCACGCACCGGGTACCCTCAGGCGGGCGTCCGAGGTGCAGCAGCTGCGGATCGTGCCGATCCCGCAGATTCAGTTGGTGCGGTTGGACTGAGCTCCGCCGGCGTCTCCGTTGACGTCTGCGTCCCCGCGGCCGGTGTCGCCGTCGAACGGCCCGGCCCCGTCGGGTCGCAGAATCCGTCCTCCGGACAGCTCCGGGATGTTCGCGAAGTCGGATTGCTCCCACAGGGACATCCGCCGGGCCTCTTCGTACTTCGCTTCGATGTACGACTCGAGAACCACCCGTTCCACGCGCCAGGCGCCCGCCGCGCCGATCCGGATGGCCGGAAGTTCACCGGTGCGCACCAGGTCGAGGGCGGCGGCGAGGGAGAGGTTCAGGATCTCTGCGGTGTCGGCGAGGGTCAGGAACCTGCCGACGGACGCGGAGGAGACGGGATCGCTCATGCGAACGATTATCCGTCGATCCGGGCGGCCCCGCACGGCTTGCGCCCGAGCTGTGGATAACTTCAGCGGGCTCGTCCGCGGAGGGTCACGATGGTACCCACAGGGAGGTCGGCCCCCGCGGCCGACGGGCACGGTCAAGACAGCGGACAGGTGGTGACGGGGTGGCTCACACGGAGGCGCAGTGCCCGAGAGCCGGGGTGGACCGGTGAAGACGCGCCACGAGGGCGGGCCGGGCCGGGCCGCGTCGTCCACCCGGCCGCGGTTCTGGTTCGACCCGAGGTTCGCACTCGGGCTGGTCCTCGTGATCGCGTCGATCGTGGGCGTCGCCGTCGTCGTCGCCGGAAGCGACCAGACCGTCGCCGTCTACGCCGCCCGGGTGCCCTTGACCGTCGGCGACCGTCTCGACACGGCGGACCTCGTCGAGACTCGCGTGCGGTTGGGAGCCGGCGACACGCTCTACCTCACCCCGGCCCGGATCCCGGCCGGCGGCCTGACGGTGACCCGCACCATTGGCACCGGAGAGCTGGTGCCCACGTCCGCCGTGGGCGACCGCTCCGGCGAATCGGTCACGAGCCTGGTCGTGGACCTGCGGGGGCGCCTGTCGACGGGTCTGGCCGCGGGATCGGTGGTGGACGTGTGGTCGGCCCGGGAGGCCGACGGCGACTCCTTCGGGCCCCCGGCGGTTCTCGTCGGGCGGGCAAGCATCGTGCGGATCCTCGAGCCGACGGGACTGATCCAGTCCGGCGGGGGCCTCGCCGTGGAGGTGCTGGTGCCCAAGGGGAAGGTGGCCCAGGTGCTTGAGGCCATTGCCAACGAGGATGCGATTTCCATCGTGGCCGTGAACTCACCGATCGGCGGCTGACGGTGGTGCTGCTGGCGCTGGCCCTTGACCGGGAGACCGAGGACCGGCTGCTGCCCGACATCATCGACCACGGCCACGTGATCGTGGCCCGTCCTGCCACGGTGTCCGAACTCCTGGCGGCGATCGAGAGGCACAGCCCGGACGGCCTCATCGTCGGGGCCTCTGCCGGCACCCTGACCGCTGAACTCCTGGCGGCGAGCGATGCGAACGGCATCCGGGTCGTCGCCCTGGCCGCCACCGCCCAGGAGCGCCGCTATGTCGCCGAACTGGGGCTGCACGAGGTCGTAGCGGCCGACGCCGACTGGTTCGAGATCGAGAGTGTGCTGACCATGGGCGCGGCGATCCCGCTGCGGATCGACGACCCGCCCGACCGTGGCGGCCACGCCGATGACGCGTCGGGCGTCACCGGCACCCCGGGAAGCCCGGAAGCCCCGGCGCCCGGCCGGCACCGGGGGAGGCGGGCCGTGCCGGGCCGGCGAGCCAAGCCGGCACGGCAGCCGTCGCCCGGGCCGGAGCCCGCCGCCGCCGCGGAACCGGCCGGCGGGTTGGAGGGACCCGGCATCGTGATCGCCGTCTGGGGGCCGGCCGGGGCCCCGGGCCGCACCACCCTGGCCATCAACATCGCCGCCGAGATCGCGGCGGCCGGGCACACTGTGATTCTGGCGGATGTCGACACCTACAGCGGCTCGATCGCGCCGAGCCTCGGCCTGCTCGACGAGGCGCCGGGCTTCGCCGCCGCATGCCGGCTGTCCGGAGCCGACGCGCTGACCCGGTCCGAGTTCGACCGGATCGCGCATCGCTACAACTCGCCCCGCGGTGCCTTCCAGGTGCTCACCGGAATCGGGCGGCCGTCGCGGTGGCCGGAGTTGTCGGCGGAGCGGGTGAGCCGCACCATCGCAGCGCTGCGCGGCTGGGCGGACTACGTGGTCCTCGACACCGGCTTCAGCCTCGAGAGCGATGAGGAGATCTCGAGTGACCTGTTCGCCCCACGCCGGAACGCCGCGACCCTCGCCGCCTTGGGCATCGCCGACCGGGTCGTCGCGTGCGGCCTCGCCGACCCCGTCGGCATGGCCAGGTTCCTGCGCGCCTGGGGCGACCTGACCGAGGTGATCAGCACCCACCGGGTGCACGTCGTGATGAACCGGGTGCGCGCCAGCGCGGTGGGCCTCGGGGCGGCCGGGCAGGTGAGCAGCGCGCTGCGCCGGTTCGGCGGGATCGAGGCCGCGGTGCTCGTGCCGCACGACCAGGCCGGGGTGGATGCCGCGGTGCTCACCGGCCGCACCCTGCGGGACGCGGCCCCGCGGTCACCGGCCCGGCTCGGAATCCTCGGCTTCGTGCAACGGGACCTGCTCGACGCGCCCGACGCCGTACCGGCCCGCAGGCCCTGGCGCCGCGCGACGCCCTGGCGGGGCACCGCGCCGGCCACCTGACCGGGGCCGTCTGACCGGGGCCGTGACCGGGGCCATGACCGGTCTGCGGGCCCGGTCGTGGTCAGAGCCCGGGCGGTTGCGGGGCGACCAGGGGGATGACGCTCAGCTCCCCATCGGCCCCCACGACGAGCACGACGCGCTCGCCGCGCACGCCCTCGAGAGCGCTCGCCACCTCCGCCGGGTCCGGCAGGGCCGTGGACCCGCCGGCGCGCTGCCACCAGCTCACCGTGGCACCGGTGAGCTGCCGCAGGTGGCGCAGCACCGGCTCCGCACCCGGGCCCATGATGAGCACCAGCTCGCCGATGCCGGTTGCGGGGCCGCGCGGCGCATCCGGCACCGGAGCGGGCACCGACGCCGCGATCGCCGCTCGGTCGCCCCGCCAGACGCTGAAGTGGTACCCCGCCACCAGACCCGTGGCCAGGAGCAGGCCCAGCGAGGCCCGGAGCCGGTCGAGCAGCCCGGCCTCGCCGGACAAGAGCGAGTCGAAGAGGCGGAACCCGATCACGAGCAGGGCGACCAGCGCGACGACGGCGCTGACTCCGAAGACCACGACCAGGTACGCGCTGCGGCCGGTGCTGCGGCGCCGCTCCGGCAGCACGGCCGTGGTCGGTCGCCAGGTGAACCACCACAGCGGACCGCCCACCACGAGCGAACTGATGCCGGCGAGGAGGAGCGTGCGCGGGTCGGACGCGGCCAGGGGCGTCGTGAGGGTGGCGAGCAGGGCGTTCACGATCACGCCGATGCCGGATGCGGCGGCCACGAGCGAGACCCCGCTGGTCACCAGAACGCCTGCGCCGCTCACCCCCGCCGAGCGCCGTGCCGCCACGGCACGGTGATACCCCCAGATGAGTCCGCCGACGAGGGCGGCCGCCACGGCCGCACCGAGCGGATCCAGCAGGACGCGCAGCGGATCCGAGCGGTCCACGGCCAACCGGAGCAGCACGAACAGCGTCGTGCCCGCACCCGCGAGGGTGAGCAGGCACCCGCCCAGGATGCCCACACCGACGAGGGCGACAGCGGCGAGACCGGTGCGAACGGCACGGCCACTGTCCCGGTCCCAGTGCCACCACCAGACGAGGCCGCCGCCGGCAGCCCAGACCAGCGATTGCAGTGCGGCCCACCACCAGGGAACGCCGATGGGCGCATCCGTGGCGCCCGCCAGCGCGGTGTCGAAGAGCACCGTGAGTGCCGAGACCGCGCCGCCGGCCCCGAGCAGCAGTCCGACGACCCCGCCCAACACTGCGGCAGTTCCGGGGAGCCGGGTGGGGCGACGGGTGCTCCGGCGCAGGACGAACCGGTGCCCGGCCCAGACCCCCGCCCAGACCACACCCGTCGCCGCCTCCGCGGTGGCGTCGTCGCCGCGCACCACCGCAGACACGGCCGAGAACAGTGCGGTGCTGGCGACGATGAGCGCGACGGTGCAGACGCCCACCACATACAGGGCCCAGGCCACTGAGTCACGTTCGGACGGGTCGGCCAGGCGTCGCCAGGCGAACCAGCCCAGCAGCGCGGCGAGCGGCCCGCCGACGAGGGTGAAGCTCAGCGACACGGCCAGGCCCGCCGTGTCGCCGCCGACGACGGCGGTTCCGGTGACCACGTCGAACAACCGGCCGAGCAGGTCGGCGAGACCACCGGCCGTGAGCAGCACCAGAACGAAGAGGATGCCGTACACCACCACCCGGCGCAGCACCGGCGCCGCGGAGGCCCGCGGAACGACCCTCGCCGGCGGGATACCCGCCGGCGCGGTGCCCGGCCCGGTCACAGCCCGTCTCCGCTGCCGGTCGACGGACACACCATGAGCTGCCACGGCACCGCATCGATGAGCCAGCCGTCGTCCGCCCTGACCAGTTCGAACACGTCCTCCGACTCGGACTCCGACGAACCGAACGGTCCGGCGTCGTAGAACGTGACGATCGACACCCGCACGTCGGCGCTCGAGACGCGCTCGGTGGTGTCCAGCAGCGTGACGCGGATGTCCTCCGTGCCCGGTTCGGAGTACCGGTCGCAGTTCGCCAGGGCGGTCGCGGTCAGATACCGCGCCGCCGTGTCCTCATCACCCTCCACCGCGGCCGCCGCGTACCGCTGCACCACTCCGCCGGGCGTGCCGGCGTCCAGCAGCTCGGGTGCACCGCGGGTGAAGACCACCACGAGCGCCACCAGCACGAGCAGGGCGATCAGGCCGAGCACCACGAGAAGGGCCGGGTCGCGCCGGGCCGGCGGAGCAGGCTCGCCGGTGAGGGCGGGG
Organism: Cryobacterium arcticum; assembly: GCF_001679725.1. Classification (NCBI taxonomy): domain Bacteria; kingdom Bacillati; phylum Actinomycetota; class Actinomycetes; order Micrococcales; family Microbacteriaceae; genus Cryobacterium; species Cryobacterium arcticum. The sequence continues at coordinate 796,106 of NZ_CP016282.1, forward strand.
GGCGCGGTGTCTGGGCTCATGAGCGAAGCATGGCGCATCCGGTGCGGTGGCGCCAGCATCCGGTGCGTGCCGGGCGCCGGGCGGCCGTAGGCTGTTCATGTGTCGACGCTCAGTGATCTCGTACTTGCCCAGGGCCGCAACAGCGCGGAGGACGTCGACTGGTTGCACATGCTCGTCGCCGACGGCCAGCTGCTGGCCGACCTCGCCTTCGCCGACATCGTCGTGTGGGTGCCCACCCTGGGCGGCAGCTTCGTGGCCGTGGCCCACGCCAGGCCGTCCAGCGCCGCGACGCTGTTCTACCGCGACTTCGTGGGCCAAGAGATCAAGGCCGAGTGGCGCAAGCAGGTCACCGAGGCCTTCGACACCGCCAAGATCATCGACACCACCGCGCCGGACTGGTACGAGGAGACGCCCACCCGGGTGCGCGCCATCCCGGTGCGCCGCCGCATCAGCTCCAGCGGCGCCGAGATCACCCCCGAGCCCATCGCCGTGCTCACCCGGCACACCAATCTCAGCGAGACCCGCACGCCGGGTCGCCAGGAGCTGACCTTCAACGACTGCGCGAACGACCTCTTCGCGATGATCGCCTCCGGGGACTTCCCCGACCTGGGCGCCCCGACCGGCCCGCGCCGCGGCGCGCCGCGCGCTTCGGACGGCCTGATCCGGCTGGACCTGGACGGCGTGACCACCTTCGCTAGCCCGAACGCGCTGTCCGCGTTCAACCGCATGGGCTTCGCCGACGAGCTGGAGGGCGAGTCGCTCGCCGAGGTCACCACGAGCCTGCTCAGCGGCAAGGCCGTCGTCGACGAGTCCCTTCCGTTGGTCGTCACCGGCCGGGCGCCCTGGCGTACCGACATCGAGGCCCGCGGGGTGACGGTGTCGCTGCGCGCGATCCCGATCCGCAACCGCGGCGAGCGGATCGGCGCCATCGTGCTCTCCCGCGACGTCTCTGAGCTCCGGCACCAGGAACGCGAACTGATCACCAAGGACGCGACGATCCGGGAGATCCACCACCGGGTGAAGAACAACCTGCAGACCGTGGCGTCGCTGCTGCGCATCCAGGCTCGCCGCACCCACTCGGACACTGCCCGTGAGGCGCTCAACCAGGCCATGCGCCGGGTCGCGGCCATCGCCGTCGTGCACGACACGCTCTCCAGCGGGCTCAGCCAGAACGTCGACTTCGACGCCGTGTTCGACCGGGTGCTGCTGCTCATCGCCGAGGTGGCGTCGGCGCACAACACCACGGCCCACCCCAAGTCGTCCGGCAGTTTCGGGATCCTGCCCAGCGCCTACGCGACGCCGCTCGCGCTCGCGCTGACGGAGCTCGTGACCAACGCCGTCGAGCACGGCCTGGCCGGCCGGGAGGGCGAGGTGTCGATCGAGGCCGAGCGCGACCTCGAAACCCTCACGGTGCGCGTGCGCGACAACGGCTCCGGGCTGCCGGAGGGCAAGGTCGGCTCGGGCCTCGGCACCCAGATCGTGCGCACCCTCATCCAGGGCGAGCTCAGCGGATCGATCGACTGGCACACCATGATGGGCAGCGGCACCGAGGTCACCATCGAGATCCCGCTGCGCTTCATGGAATTCGACTGAAGCCGTACACGGCGGCCGGCGTGACGCGGGCACAAAAAAGCGGGCGAGGAGCGGGATTCCCGTTCCTCGCCCGCTTCGTCAGCGTGACGCCGAGTGTCTCAGGACGCGCGGCGGGCGCGTGCGGCGCGACGCTTGAGGGCGCGGCGCTCGTCTTCGCTCAGTCCACCCCAGACGCCGGAGTCCTGACCGGTCTCGAGAGCGTACTGGAGGCACACCTCCGTGACGTTGCAGCGGGCGCACACGGACTTGGCCTTCTCGATCTGGTCGACTGCGGGACCAGTGTTACCAACCGGGAAGAAGAGTTCCGGGTCGGCGGTGAGGCAGGCAGCTTTATCGCGCCAGTCCATAGGGGTGCTCCTTTATTGCGGGGGGATGCCTGGCCGATCGGCCGAAGATGCGGGGGGAAGACCAGGTTGCAGGAAGGTCGGATCTACATGGAGATCTGCTCACCACCCTGTGAGCGTCAACCGGGCCTCAAATATGGTCGCATAATAGGGGTGTCAAATCAATAGTTTTGTATGGGATAACGCTGTGAGCCAACCGTTCGACCCCGGCCAGGGGGGTGCTGACGAGCCCCGTCGAGCCCGCCGGCCCCGCGCTCTGACAGTTCTCGCGGCGCTCCTGGCAGCGGAGGCGGCCCTCCTGTGGGCGGCCGTGATCTGGCTCATCCTCGAGCTGCTCACCGACCGGCCCACGTCTTTCGCCAGCGCGATCGCCATCCTGGTGCTCACCATCGTCGCGGCGCTCTGGGTCAGCACCATTGCGGTGGCGACCCTCCGCGCCCGCCCGTGGATCCGCGCCGCCGCGGTGACCTGGCAGCTCGTGCAGGTCTTCGTCGCGATCGGCTGCTTCCAGGGCCTCTACGCCCGGCCGGACCTCGGCTGGGCGCTGCTGGTGCCCTCGGCGCTGGTGATCGTGCTGCTCTTCACCCGCAGTGTGCTCGAGGCCACCAGCACCCGCGAGCCGTAGCTAGAGGCCGAGCTTCTTGCGCAGGCTCGCCACGTGCCCGGTGGCCTTGACGTTGTAGAGCGCCAGCGTGACCACGCCGGCCTCGTCGAGCACGAAGGTGGAGCGCAGCACCCCGGTGACGACCTTGCCGTAGAGGTTCTTCTCGCCCCAGGCGCCGTACGCCCGGTGCACGGTCAGATCCTCATCGCTGAGCAGCGGGAAGGTGAGGTGGTCGTTCTCGGCGAATTTCGCCAGCTTCGCCTGGGTGTCCTTCGACACCCCCAGCACCTGGTAGCCGGCCTGCGCGAGAGAAGCGAGGTTGTCCCGGAAATCGCAGGCCTGCGTGGTGCAGCCCGGCGTCATCGCGGCCGGGTAGAAATACACCACGACCTTCTGGCCGCGGTAGTCGGCCAGAGAGACGCTCTGGCCGTTCTGGTCGGTCAGGGTGAACTCGGGGGCCGTGTCGCCGGCTGCAAGCCGTGTGGAATCCGTCATGATCCCACGTTATACGAGTCAGTTCTCGCCCTGGCGGTGCGACGGAGCGGCCGCGAACGTCTCCAGGAGGCGCTGGAGGGAGTCCAGGCGGGCTTTGCCGGTGTCGCCCAGGGTTCCGGCCGCGACGGCCTCGTTGATGGCGCAGTCGGGCGATGACGGCAGGTGGGTGCAGCCGCGCGGGCACTTCTCGGCGATGACGGCCAGGTCGGTGAAAGCGCGCAGGATGTTGTCGGTGTTGATGTGACCCAGGCCGAAGGAGCGCACCCCGGGGGTGTCGATGACCCACCCGCGGCCGGCATCCGTTTCGAGCCGCAGCGAGATCGTCGACGACGAGGTGTGCCGGCCCCGTCCGGTGACGGTGTTCACCACACCGACGGCGCGGTGCGCGTCGGGCACGAGAGCGTTCACGAGCGTGGACTTGCCCACGCCCGAGTGGCCGACGAACACGGTGTCATGGCCCACCAGGGCCGCCGAGATGGCGTCAAGCGGCATGGCGTCGTCGCGGCTCTGGAACACCGGCAGGTCGAGGCCGGCGAAATTGTTGAGGAACTCGGCCGGGTCGGCGAGGTCGGTCTTGGTGATGCAGAGGATGGGGGAGACCCCGGCGTCGTACGCCGCGACCAGGTACCGGTCCACCAGGCGGATGCGCGGCTCCGGGTTCGCCGCGGCCACGACGATGAGCATCTGGTCGGCGTTGGCGACGATGACGCGCTCCACCGCATCCGTGTCGTCGGCGCTGCGGCGCAACAGGGTCACGCGCGGCACGATGCGCACGATGCGCGACAGGCTGCCCTCCGCCCCGGTGGTGTCGCCGACGATGTCGACGCGGTCGCCGGTGACGACGGCGTGCTTGCGCAGCTCGCTGGCCCGCGCGGCAGTGACCCGGCGTTCGGTGGGTTCGTTCTCGTCGAGCATCACCGTGTACCGGCCGCGGTCGACGGAGAGGATACGCCCGGTCAGGGCGTCGCCGTGCTCCGGACGGGTCTTGGTGCGCGGCTTGGTGCCCTTGCGGCCCGGCCGCACGCGAACACTGGACTCGTCGTACTCCGGTTCGTCATCGTCCGGTGTCGCCCACCAGGTCACGCGGTGCCCGGTCCAGCGAGCAGTCCGTGCCAGAGATCGGCGAACTGGGGGAGGGTCTTGGCGGTAGTGCCGATGTCCTCGACCTCCACGCCGGCGACGGCCAGGCCGATCAGAGCGCCGGTGGTGGCCATCCGGTGGTCGTCGTAACTGTGCCAGGTGCCGCCGTGCAGCGGTCTGGGGTCGATGGCCAGCCCGTCGGGCAGCTCGGTGACGTGTCCGCCGAGGTTGTTGATCTCGGTGGCCAGCGCTGCGAGCCGGTCGGTCTCGTGGTGGCGGATGTGGCCGATGCCGGTGATGGTGCTGGGCGAGTCGGCGAGGGCCGCGAGGCCCACGAGGGTGGGCGCCAGTTCGCCGCCGGTGGAGAGGTCGAGGTCGACGCCCGTGATGCGGCCGGTGCCGGTCACGGTGAGCCGGTCGCCGTCGATCGACACGGTGGCGCCGAAGAGCGGCAGCAGCTCGGCCAGGTGCGCGCCGACCTGGGTGGTCGTCGTGGGCCAGCCCGTGATGGTGACGGAGCCGCCGGCGACGAGGGCCGCCGCGAGGAACGGGGCCGCGTTGGAGAGATCGGGTTCGATGTCGACCTCCGCGCCCTGGATCGGGCCGGGCTCGACCAGCCAGACGCCCTCTTCCGGGCTGGTGACCGCGACGCCGCGCTGGGCGAGGGTGTGGATGGTCATCTCGATGTGAGGCAGGCTCGGCAGTCGCTCGCCCGCGTGACGGAGGCGAAGGCCGGTGCGGAACCGGGCCGCGGCGAGGAGCAGGCCGGAGACGAACTGGCTCGACGAAGACGCGTCGATGGTGATCTCACCGCCCTCGAGGCCGCCGGTGCCGTGCACGGTGAACGGCAGCGCACCGCGGCCGTCGTCGTTGATGTCGGCGCCCAGGTCGCGGAGCGAACTGATCGTCGTCGACATCGGACGGCGCCGGGCACCGGCGTCGCCGTCGAAGGTGGTGGGGCCCAGCGCCAGTGCGGCGACGGGAGGCAGGAAGCGCATCACGGTGCCGGCCAGGCCGCAGTCGACCGTGGTGGAGCCGAACAGCTCGCCGGGCGTGATACGCAGGTCGGCACCGTATTCGCCGGCGCCGTCGACGGCCTCGATGGTGGTGCCCAGCTGCCGCAGCGCGTCGACCATGAGGTCGCTGTCACGGGAATGCAAGGGGGCCCGCAGCAGCGACGGCGAGTCGGCCAGTGCCGACAGGACGAGTTCCCGGTTGGTCAGCGACTTCGAGCCGGGCAGCGACAGCGTCGCGGCCAGCGGCACAGCGGCGACGGGCGCGGCCCAGAGCGCATCGATCTCCTCGGGTGAACTGTCTCCGTAGGGATCGAACTCCGGCTTGGAATATCTCGAGATCAACATCGGTTATCAGAATAGTCGGGATCATCCTGGCCGGGACCGCCTTGACAGGTACGTTTCCGAACACGGCGGCCCATCCTGCGGCCGCACACCGGGAGGAAGCAGTGGCAGCAACTCTGCTCATGGAGCGCACACCCGCGGCATCCGCGCCTATCGCTGGCCTAGAATTGCCCGTGATGACAACAGATACGACTGATATGCGGGACCTGTTCGAAGCACAGGCCATGCCGTTCATCGACCAGCTGTACGCAGCGGCGATGCGCATGACGCGGAACCCCTCTGACGCGCAGGACCTGGTGCAGGAAACCTTCGTCAAGGCGTTCGCATCGTTCAAGCAGTTCGAGCAGGGCACCAACCTCAAGGCCTGGCTGTACAGGATCCTGACGAACACCTTCATCAACACCTATCGCAAGAAGCAGCGCGAGCCCTACCAGGGCACCATCGACGACCTCGAGGACTGGCAGCTGGGCGGGGCGGAATCCACGACGGCGACGTCGAGCCGTTCCGCGGAGGCCGAGGCCATCGACCACCTGCCCGACAGTGCCGTCAAGGACGCCCTCCAGTCGATTCCCGAGGACTTCCGCCTGGCGGTGTACTTCGCCGACGTCGAAGGCTTCTCCTATCAGGAGATCGCCGAGATCATGAAGACGCCCATCGGAACGGTGATGAGCCGTCTGCACCGGGGGCGCCGGCTGCTGCGCGATCTGCTGTCCGGTTACGCCCTCGAGCGTGGCCTGGGCGGCAACCAGACAGGCACGAGCACGAAGAAGACATCCGGGAGCACAGGAAAATGACCGATTGCGGTTGCGAGAAGGCCAAGGCCGAACTCGAAGAGTATCTGCACAACGAACTCCGCAAGGAGGACGCCCTCGACATTCGTGAGCACCTCGAGCACTGCCCCGACTGCCGGAGCGAGCACAACGTGGGCCGCACCCTCACCGATGTGATGCAGCGTGCCTGCAAGGAGACCGCGCCGGAAGACCTGCGCGACCAGGTGCTGCTGCGACTGCGCGCCATCCAGTCGGCGCACTAGCGCCGTAGCTCACCCGGCGCGGGCGGATCAGCCGATCCGCGCCACCGTCACTTCGATGGCCGTCACGGCAGGGTCGCCGGACTCCACGAAGTACTCCTGAATGGTGTCGTAGACCTTGCGGCACACCTCGGTGGCGGCTCCGGCGTCCGCGACGCCGATCGACACGGATGCGGTGACGCCCTCGTCGGTCTCCGTGAGCGCCACGAACTCCGGGTCCCTGGGCTTCTGCGTGAGCGCCCCGACCACGTGGTTCAGCACGGCCGTGAGGACCGGCGTGGCCGGATAGACCTCGTCGACGCCGGGGACCTGCTCGACGACAGCGGCCAGTTCGGCGCTGCGGTTCGTTGTGGTGCTCATGGCGTCTCCAGTCTGACGGATCGTGTGGGCCAGATCAGTGTAGATCCCCGGGCCCCAAAAAAACTTTCCTGCCAATTTCGTGACGAACCGGCCGGTGTGTGCGTCATAACTATGACGATGCCAATCCTGCCCCGATTCGGGGCTGAGAATCGGCCTTGAGAAATCGTCGACAACTTCCCCCATATTCGTCAGACTCCAGCCCCCAGTGCGGGCGTTGCGGACACCAGGACCGGCGCTCGGCGCCATCGCCAGCCCGAGCGTGGCGAGCCGATCGCCGGCATTTCCGGTGGCCCATCCGAACCAAGGAGAACTCCCAGATGAACAGCATCAGTTCCGACCAGCCGCGCTCGTCGACGACCCTGCCGGCCAGCGCCGGCGCGGTCTCAGACGCGTCCGCGGAGCGGGTCGGCGAAGGGGAGACCACGATCAAGGACGGTGTCATCGCCAAGGTCGCCAGCCTGGCCGTGCGCGAGGTTGAGGGCGTCCATGCCCTGGGCAGCGTGCCCACCCGGGCGCTCGGCGCGATCCTCGACGCCGTGACCAGCACCGACGCCAACCCCGGTGTCTCGATCGAGCTCGATGACGACGGCGTCACGGTGCAGATCGTGCTGGTTGCCGGATACCCGGTTTCCCTGACCGCACTCGCCGGCCAGGTGCGGTCATCCGTCACCCGGGCCATCGAGGGGCTGGTGGGCATGCCCGTCTCCGCCGTGAACGTGACCATCACAGACATTTACGTGGCCGAAGAGCAGGTCGACAATGGCGTCGACTGACTCTCCGGCCACGTAATCAAGCCGGCTCCCCAGAGCCCGGTCGAACGAGCACAGCGCGTTCGAATGACCAGCAGTACCCACACCAACAGAAAAGAGACACTCCATGGGGTTCTTCGGATTCCTTCTTCTCGGCCTCCTCGCCGGTGCCATCGCCAAGCTCATCCTCCCGGGCAACCAGGGCGGCGGCTGGTTCGTCACGCTTCTGCTCGGCGTCGTCGGCGCACTGCTCGGCGGGTTCCTCGGCAGCCTGCTCTTCAACGCACCGCTCGAGGACTTCTTCTCCATCCAGACCTGGCTCCTGGCCATCGGTGGATCCATCATCGTTCTCCTCATCTACGGCCTCCTCGTGGGCCGTCGCAAGGCGTAATTTCCTCCGGTCTTCTACCGGCATGACAGGCGGCACACCGAACCCACGGGTTCGGGTGCCGCCTGTCGGCGTTCCGGGCCCGGTCTTCCAACTTTCGGTCGATGCCCGGATGGCGCACCCCGGTCTACTGTCGGGACTGTGATGAAGACAACTGCCCCCGAGCCGCCCACGGATGCGGGCCGCCGGGCCCGGAAGACCGGCTCGTCCAGCAGGGTGCCGCTGTGGCTGCGCATCCTGATCCCCACCGCGCTGATCCTGATCTGGTTCGTGGTGTTCGGCGCCGGCGGAGCCTCGTTCGGCCGGATCAGCGACGTGTCCACGAACGACCAGGTGCAGCAGCTGCCCGCCAGCGCCGACGCCACCCGCGTGCAGGCGCTCCAGGCCGAGTTCCGCGGCGACGACGTGCTGCCCGGCGTGCTGGTCTACGAACGCGCCGGCGGCCTCACCGAGGCCGACCGCACGGCCATCACCGCGCAGGTCTCCGACCTGGCCGAGCTGGACGGTGTCGTCACCGAGAGCGTGTCACCGGCCATCTTCTCCGAGGACGGCGAGGCGGCTGAGGCGATCCTCACCCTCGACACCCAGGTGAAACCGGCGGACACCGTGGAGTCCATCCGCGCCTACCTCGCCGACAACCCCATCGACGGGGTGGCCACCTACGTGACGGGCCCGGCCGGTCTCATCGCCGACCTCACCGGCGCCTTCGCCGGCATCGACGGTATCCTGCTGCTCACCGCGCTCGCGGCGGTGCTGGTGATCCTCGTGATCGTCTACCGGTCGCCGCTGCTGCCGTTGATCGTGCTGTTCACCAGCCTGGCGGCGCTGTGCGCATCCGTGCTCGTCGTGGTGGCCCTGGCCAGCGCCGACGTGCTGATCCTGACCGGGCAGACCCAGGGCATCCTGTTCATCCTGGTGATCGGTGCGGCCACCGACTACTCGCTGCTCTACGTGGCCAGGTTCCGTGAAGCGCTGCGGGACAACGCCACGAAGTGGGACGCCACCCTGGTGGCCCTGCGCGGCTCGTTCGAGCCGATCCTGGCCGCCGGCGGCACCGTGATCGTGGGCCTGCTCTGCCTGCTCTTCAGCGACCTCAACTCGAATAAGGCCCTCGGCCCCGTGGCGGCCATCGGCATCGCCTTCGCCCTGCTCAGCGCCCTGACCCTGCTGCCCGCGCTCATGCTCTGGGCCGGCCGTGCCGCCTTCTGGCCGGTGCGCCCGAAGCTCGGCTCCGCCCACCCCGGCCTCGACGGCGACAACGCCAAGGGAGTCTGGCCGTGGCTGGCCCGGCTGATCAGCCGCCGCGCCCGGCTCATCTGGATCGCCTGCACCGTGCTGCTCGCGGTGGCCTCCATCGGGGCGTTCCAGTTCAAGGCGGACGGGGTCTCCCAGAGCGAGTTCGTGCTGGGCTCCTCGGAGGCCAGGGACGGCCAGGCCGTGGTCGGGGCGCATTTCCCCGGCGGCTCTGGCACCCCGGCCGTCGTGGTCGGTCCGGAGTCCGAGCTGCAGGCGATGACGGATGTGCTGCTGGCCAACGACGGCGTCGACTCGGTCACCGTGTTGTCCGAGGACTCCGTGAGCGGGTCGCTGCCGGTCACCGCCGACGGTGTGCAGGCGTTCGGCCCCCCGGGCACCCCCGCCGGGGACCCCACGGTGATCGACGGCGACGTCATGCTGCAGGCGACCCTCACCGACGTGGGGGACTCGGCGGCGGCCGAGGAGACCGTGCGCGAGCTCCGGGTGGAACTCGACAACGTCACGGGCACCGTGCTCGTGGGCGGGACCACGGCCATCGCCGTGGACACCACCGACACGGCGATCCACGACCGCAACCTCATCATCCCGATCATCCTCGGGGTCATCCTGGTCATCCTGATGCTCCTGCTCCGGTCGATACTGGCGCCGGTGCTGCTCGTGGCGACCGTGGTGCTCTCCTTCGCGGCGGCCCTCGGCGTGTCCTCCTGGGTCTTCGACGGCGTCCTCGGCTTCCCGGGCGCCGACCCGGTGGTGCCGCTCTACGGGTTCGTCTTCCTCGTCGCCCTGGGCATCGACTACAACATCTTCCTGATGACCCGGGTGCGGGAGGAGTCGATCCGGTTCGGCACCCGTCCGGGCATCCTGCGCGGCCTCGTGGCCACCGGCGGGGTGATCACCTCGGCCGGTCTGGTGCTCGCCGCGACGTTCGCCGCCCTGGGCGTGTTGCCGATCCTGTTCCTGGCGCAACTGGCGTTCATCGTGGCGTTCGGGGTGCTGCTGGACACCTTCCTGGTGCGGTCCCTGCTCGTGCCGGCGCTCGCGCACGACATCGGCCCGAAGATCTGGTGGCCGAGCAAGCTGGCCACCGCCTCACCGCGCGAAACCCTCTAGCCGGGATAGGAAAAGGGCCGCACCCCCGAGGGGGTGCGGCCCTTTTCACGTCCGGACGTCGAGCGCCGGACGCCTAGAGGGTGAGGGCGTTCTTGATCAGCTCGGCCTGCTCGGCGGCGTGGCGCTTGGCGGACCCGGCCGCCGGCGACGCCGACGCTGCACGGGAGAACAGGCGCACCTGACGACCCAGCTTGTCCTTGCCCGAGCTGCTGGTCTGGAGGTAGAAGAACGGCCAGGCGCCCTGGTTCTCCGGCTCGTCCTGCACCCAGGCCAGTTCGGCGTTGGGGTACTGGTCGGCGACCTGCTTGAGCTCGGCGCCCGGCAGCGGGTAGAACTGCTCCATGCGCACGAGCGCGATCTCGGGGTTCGGGTTCTTCTCGAGGTCGGCCAACAGGTCGTAGTAGAGCTTGCCGGCCATGAACAGCACCCGCTTGACGGCGGACTTGTCCTGGATCCGGGCGTCGTCGATCACCGGTTCGAACTTGCCGCTGGTGAAGTCGGCGACGGGACTGGTGGCCCCACGCAGACGGAGCATCGACTTCGGGGTGAAGACGATCAGCGGGCGGCGCGGTCGCATGTACGCCTGACGGCGCAACAGGTGGAAGTACGACGCCGGCGTGGACGGACGGGCGACGGTCATGTTGTTCTCCGCGCACATCTGCAGGTACCGCTCGATGCGGGCCGAGGAGTGGTCCGGGCCCTGGCCCTCGTAGCCGTGCGGGAGCAGGAGCACGACGCTGGAACGCTGGCCCCACTTCTGCTCGGCCGAGGAGATGAACTCGTCGATGATGGTCTGGGCGCCGTTGGCGAAGTCGCCGAACTGGGCCTCCCAGAGCACCAGGGCGTCGGCACGTTCCACCGAGTAGCCGTATTCGAAGCCCATGGCGGCGTATTCGCTGAGCAGCGAGTCGTAGATCCAGAACCGGGCCTGGTTCTCGCTCAGGTTCGCCAGCGGCAACCATTCCTGGCCGTTGACCCGGTCGTGCAGCACGGCGTGCCGTTGCACGAAGGTGCCGCGGCGGGCGTCCTGGCCCGCGAAGCGCACCGGGGTGCCCTCCAGCAGCACCGAGCCGAGCGCCAGCAGTTCGCCGAAGCTCCAGTCGATGTTGCCGTTGCGGCTCATGTCCAGGCGCTTCTGCAGCAGCTGCTGCAGCTTGGAGTGCACGGTGAAGCCGGCGGGCTTGTTGTTGAAGGTGTCGCCGATCAGGTGCACGACGCTCTCCGGCACCCCGGTGGTGAGAGGTTCGCCGACGGCGTCCTCCTGCGCGGCCGCGTTGGAGAGTTCCCGGTGAGCGGCGGCGGCGTCGCTCGTGATGATCGGGATCGACGCGGTCTGCGCCGCGTGGGTCTCCATGAAGGCCCGCTCGAGGCGGTCCTGGAAGTCGGCGTGGGCCGCTTCGAACTCCGCCTGGGTGATGTCACCACGGCCGACCAGCGCCTCGGTGTAGAGCTTCCGCACGCTGCGCTTGGCCTCGATGAGGTTGTACATCAGCGGCTGGGTCATCGACGGGTCGTCGCCCTCGTTGTGGCCGCGTCGGCGGTAGCAGACGAGGTCGATCACGACGTCGCGCTTGAATTCCTGCCGGTAGGCGAACGCCAGCTCGGCCACCCGCACGACGGCTTCGGGGTCATCACCGTTCACATGGAAGATGGGTGCCTGGATGGTCTTGGCCACGTCGGTGGAGTACACCGAGGTGCGGCCCTCGCCGGGAGGCGTCGTGAAACCGACCTGGTTGTTGACCACCACGTGGATGGTGCCGCCGGTGCGGTAGCCGCGCAGCTGGGACATCTGCAGGGTCTCCAGCACCACGCCCTGGCCGGCCATGGCGGCGTCACCGTGCACGAGCACCGGGAGGGTGGAGAACGTGCCGATCGGCTTGCGGTCCTGCTTGGCGCGCACGATGCCCTCGAGGACACCGTCGACGGCCTCCAGGTGCGACGGGTTGGCGGCCAGGTACACGGCCACCTCCTCGCCGTTTCCGCCGGTGAAGGTGCCCTCGGTGCCGAGGTGGTACTTCACGTCGCCGGATCCCTGCACGCTGCGGGGGTCCTGGGTGCCCTCGAACTCACGGAAGATCTGTCCGTAGGTCTTGCCGGCGATGTTGGTGAGCACGTTCAGGCGGCCACGGTGGGCCATACCGATGCAGACCTCGTCGAGGCCGGCATCCGCCGAACCCTGCAGGATCTGGTCGAGCAGGGCGATGGTGGACTCGCCGCCCTCGAGGCTGAAGCGCTTCTGGCCGACGTACTTGGTCTGCAGGAAGGTCTCGAACGCCTCGGCTTCGTTGAGCTTGCCGAGGATGCGCATCTGCTCGTCGTGCGTGGGCTTGACGTACGTCTTCTCCATCTTCTCCTGCACCCACTTGCGCTGGGCCGGATCCTGGATGTGCATGTACTCGATGCCCGTGGTGCGGCAGTAGGAGTCGCGGAGGACGCCGAGGATGTCGCGCAGCAGCATGGTGCGCTTGGTGCCGAAGCCGCCCGTGATGAACTCGCGGTCCAGGTCCCAGAAGGTCAGGCCGTGGCTGGCGATGTCCAGGTCGGGGTGGGTGCGCTGCTTGTACTCGAGCGGGTCGATGTCGGCCATCAGGTGGCCGCGCACGCGGTAGGCGTTGATCAGTTCCTGCACCCGGGCGGTCTTGTCGACGGCGCTGGCCAGGTCGACGCTGATGTCCGGCGCCCAGTGGATCGGGTCGTACGGGATGCGGATGGCCGCGAAGATGTCCTCGTAGAAGTTGTGCTGGCCGATGAGCAGCTCGTGCACGATCTTGAGGAACTCGCCGGAGCCGGCGCCCTGGATGACCCGGTGGTCGTAGGTGCTGGTGAGCGTGATGGTCTTGGAGATGGCCAGGCTGGTGAGCGTCTTGACGCTCGCGCCCATGAACTCGGCCGGGTAGTCGAGGGCGCCGGCGCCGATGATGCAGCCCTGGCCCTTCATCAGCCGGGGCACCGAGTGCACGGTGCCGATGCCGCCGGGGTTGGTCAGCGAGACCGTGGCGCCGGAGAAGTCGTCGGCGGTGAGCTTGCCCTTGCGGGCGCGGCCGACGAGGTCCTCGTAGGAGGTGAGGTACTCACCGAAGGTCATGGTGTCGGCGCGCTTGATGGCCGGGACCATGAGCGAGCGGGTGCCGTCGGGCTTGGGCAGGTCGATCGCGATGCCCAGGCCCACGTGCGCCGGAGCGATGACGGAGGGCTTGCCGTCCAGTTCGTCGTAGTAGACGTTCTGGCTCGGGAACATCTTGAGCGCCCGGATGAGCGCCCAGCCGATGAGGTGGGTGAAGGAGACCTTGCCGCCGCGGGCCCGCTTCATGTGGTTGTTGATCACGATGCGGTTGTCGATGAGCAGCTTCGCCGGGATGGTGCGCACGCTCGTGGCGGTGGGCACGGTGAGGCTGGTGGCCATGTTGGCCGCGAGGCTCTTGGCCATGCCGCGAAGCGGCGTGACGACATCCTGCGGCGGCGTGGGCGTGGCGGCCGAGACCACGGGCTGCGGGCTGGTGATCGGGGCGTCGGCAGGAACCGGCTCCGGCTTGGGCGCGATCGAGGTGGTGCGCGCCGTGAGCGGGCCGCCGACCACGGGGATCGGTGCCGTCACCGGGTGCGCCTCAGCGGTGGGCGTGGCCGGTTCTTCGGCCAGCGGCGGCGTTTCGGCCGCGGCGGGAGCGGCGGGGGAGGCCGCTCCGTCCGACGCCGGTGGGGCGTCGGCGCTCGCCTGCCCCGTGGCCGTCTGGTGATAACTGTCCAGGATCGGCCACCAGGACCGATCCACCGAGTTCTTGTCGATGAGGTATCGTTCGTAAAATTCGTCTACGAGCCATTCGTTGGCTCCGAATTCAGCAGAGGCCGTTTCTTCGGACCCACCGCCGGTCAACTGGTTCGACACAGCTGATCGCCCACTCTCTTCGTTGATTCTGATTCTCCATGGCGATCACAACCGCCGGGTCAGTGTGTTGATATCAAGACTAATCCCATCGAGGTCCTGCACCGGCACGGCCGCGGGGGACTAGCGTTAAAAACATGCAGTTCTATGGAGCGGTTCCCCGCCACGACTTGACCTATTCGGACGTCTTCCTGGTTCCCAGCCAGTCGGCCATCAACAGCCGCCTCGACGTGTCGCTCGCCCCCGGTGACGGCACCGCTGCGACGATTCCCATCGTCTCGGCCAACATGAACTCGGTCACCGGCCCCCGCCTTGCTGCGGCTTTGGCCCGGCGCGGCGGCCTCGGCGTGTTGCCGCAGGACATGCACCTGCAGGACCTGGATGCGGCCATCCGCTGGGTGAAGTCGCAGCCGGTGCAGTTCGACACCCCGTTCGTCTTCGCGCCCGACGCCACCGTGGCCGACGCGTTGCGCCAGGTTCCGCCGGTCGAGGGCCAGGGTCTGGTCATCCACGACGCGCAGGAGAACTACCTGGGTTGCATCGACGCGTCCCGGCTCGCGACGGCGCTGCCGGATGCCCGCCTGGGCGATCTGCTGCACGGTCGGCTGGCCTCCCTGGACGCCGAGGACATCGACACCGCCCGCAGCGCCTTCGACGTGATGACCGCCGCGGACCTCGACTTCGCCCCGGTGCTCCGGCGCGGCAAGCTGGTCGGCACGCTCAGCCGTAAGAGCGCCCTGCGCTCCACGCTGTACCAGCCCGCGGTGGACGCCTCGGGCCGGCTGCTCGTGGCGGCCGCCGTTGGCATCAACGGCGACGTCGCCGCCAAAGCGCGGGCCCTGGCCGCCGCGGGGGTGGACGTTCTGGTGCTGGACACCGCGCACGGACACCAGGACGGCATGATCCGGGCGCTGAAGACCGTCTCGGCGCTGAAGCTGGGCATCCCCATCGTGGCCGGCAACGTGGTCACCGCCGACGCCGTCGAGCACCTCGTGGGCGCCGGCGCGAACATCATCAAGGTGGGCGTGGGCCCCGGCGCCATGTGCACCACCCGCATGATGACGGCCGTCGGTCGCCCGCAGTTCTCCGCCGTGATCGAGACGGCCGAGGCCGCCGCCGGTCTCGGCGCGCACGTCTGGGCGGATGGCGGGGTGCGCTACCCGCGCGACGTCGCGCTGGCCCTGGCCGCCGGCGCCGCCTCCGTGATGATCGGCTCCTGGTTCGCCGGCACCATCGAGGCGCCGGGCACTCTGGACACCGACGCCTCCGGCGCCCTGTACAAGGAGAGCTGGGGGATGGCGTCGACGAAGGCGGTGCGGGAACGCTTCGACCGGCTCGACGCGTACGAGCTGGCCCGCAAGACCCTCTTCGCCGAGGGCATCTCGTCGTCGAAGATCTACCTCGACCCGCTGCGCCCCTCGCTCGAAGACCTGCTCGACATGATCACCTCCGGGGTGCGCAGTTCGTTCACGTACGCGGGGGCGGCCAGCGTGGCCGAATTCCACGACCGGGCCCGGGTCGGCATCCAGTCCGCGGCCGGCTACGAAGAGGGCAAGGCACTGGTGGTTTCCTGGTAGCACGGAGTGCCGATGGGCAGGTGCGAACGGTATAGTTGACCCTCTAATGGACGACCCTCCCTCTGCGCATTCGCCCGAACATAAACCCTCGCCCGTGACCCGCGATGGAGCCGCCCGTGTATGAGTGGATCATGCTCGGGATCGGCCTGATCCTGACCCTCGGCACGGGCTTGTTCGTGGCCAGCGAATTCGCGCTGGTCAATCTCGACCGGTCTGACCTCGAAGCGCGGCAGGCCCGCGGGGAGACCCGTCTGGCGATGACCATCGCCGCACTCAAGATCACCTCGACGCACCTCTCCAGCGCCCAGCTCGGCATCACCCTGACCACCCTGCTCACCGGCTACGCGCTCGAACCGGCGATCAGTAGCCTCCTGGCCGGTCCGCTGGGCGCGGTCGGGATCCCCACGGCCGTCATCCCCGTGGTGGGATCGACCGTCGCGATCGTGCTGGCCACCCTGATCTCGATGATCGTCGGCGAACTCGTGCCGAAGAACTTCGCCCTGGCGCTGCCGATCCAGACCGCCAAGTTCGTGATCCCGTTCCAGACGGTGTTCACCACGGTCTTCCGGCCCGCCGTGACCGTGCTCAACGGCAGCGCCAACGGGCTGCTCCGGGCCGTGGGCATCGAGCCCAAGGAGGAGATCTCCGGCGCCCGCACCGCCGAGGAACTCTCGTCGCTCGTGCGCCGCTCCGCCAGCGCGGGTCTGCTCGAGGAGGACACCGCGACGCTGCTGCACCGCACCCTGCTGTTCTCCGGCCACACCGCCTCCGACGTCATGACGCCGCGCCCGCGGCTGGCCAGCATCCCCCGCACCGCCAGCGCCCAGGCCGTCATCGATCTCACCCGGCAGACCGGCTACTCCAGGTTCCCCGTGATCGATGAGGGCGTCGACGACGTGGTGGGCTTGGTGCACGTCAAGCAGGCCGTGGCCGTTCCGCGGTTCCGCCGGGCGGATGTGCCGGTGTCGGCCCTGCAGTCCGAGGCCCTCCGGGTGCCGGAGACGATGAAACTCGACGGGCTGCTCGCCGAGCTCCGCGGCCGCGGCTTCCAGATGGCCGTCGTGGTCGACGAGTACGGCGGAACCGCCGGGGTCGTCACCCTCGAGGACCTGGTCGAGGAACTCGTCGGCGAGGTCGCCGACGAGCACGACCGCACCCGGGCCGGCATCGTGCGCTCGCCCGGCTCACTCACCTTTCCCGGCATGCTGCGGCCCGACGAGCTCGCTGAGCGCGCCGGCCTCGCGGTACCGGATGACGGCCCCTACGAGACCGTCGCCGGTTTCGTGATGAGCGAGCTCGGCCGGCTGCCCGTGGTGGGCGACATCGTGCGCATCCCCACCGGCGAACTGCGTGTGGAGCGGCTCGACGGCCGCCGCATCGACCGGTTGCGGTACACGCCGGACCCCGTCGAACCCCCGACCGGAACGACCGGCTCGATCCGAATCATCCAGAAAGACGACGTGACCACTCACTCTGAGCGCAATGGGGTGAGCGGCCGATGAGCGACTGGGCCGGACTCGGCTGGCTGGTCGTGCTCCTGATCGGCAACGCCTTCTTCGTCGGCGCGGAGTTCGCCGTGATCTCGGCACGCCGCTCGCAGATCGAACCCCTCGCGGAGGCCGGCAAGCGCAGCGCCAAGACCGCGTTGTGGGCCATGGAACACGCCACCCTCATGCTGGCGACCTCGCAGCTGGGTATCACGGTGTGTTCGCTGCTGATCCTGAACGTGTCGGAGCCGGCCATCCACCACCTGCTCGAGATCCCGCTGAACCTCACCGGGCTGCCCGAAGAGGCCATCGGCACCATCGCGTTCGTCATCGCGCTGTTCATCGTGTCTTACCTGCACGTGGTGTTCGGCGAGATGGTCCCCAAGAACCTGTCCTTCTCGGTCCCCGACCAGGCCGTGCTGATCCTGGCCCCGCCTCTGGTCTTCTTCGGTCGTCTGGTCAAACCCGTCATCGTGGCGCTGAACTCCACCGCCAACGGGGTGCTGCGGCTGTTCGGGGTGGCGCCCAAGCATGAGGCCACGAGCACCTACACGCTCGATGAGGTCGCCACGATCGTCACGCAGTCCACCCGCGAGGGCGTGCTCACCGACGACTCCGGCGCGTTGACCGCGGCGTTCGAGTTCACCACCCGCAAGGCCAGGGACATCGCGGTGCCGCTGGACCAGCTGGTCAGCCTGCCGGAGTCCGCGACGCCCGCCGACGTGGAGAAAGCCGTCACCCGGCACGGCTTCTCCCGGTACGTGCTCGACGGTGCGAACGGGGAGCCGTCCGGCTACATCCACCTCAAGGACGTGCTGGGGCTGAACGTCGATCCCGTCGAGAGCGGGCGCAACGGGTACACCGACCCCATCCCGGCCAAGCTCATCCGCCAGTTGGTGTCGATCTTCGAAGACACCGACCTCGAGGACGCCCTAGCGACCATGCGCCGCTCCGGCGCCCACCTGGCCCGCACGTTCACCGCCACGGGCGACGCCACCGGGGTCCTGTTCCTCGAGGACATCATCGAGGAACTGGTCGGCGAGGTCCAGGACGCCACCAGGCGGCTCTAGGCGAGGGCCGGTGCCGGCTCAGGCAGCTCCGGCAGGGCATCGAGGATGCTCGTGATAACGCCCTCATCGACGTTCGACGGGGCCTGGTACCTGGCCAGGGCCCGGATGCTGGGGTGCGCGTTGGCGACGGCGTAGGACGCTCCGGCGGCTTCGAGCATCTCGGCGTCGTTGAGGAAATCCCCGAACGCCATGGTCTGCTCCCGGTGGATGCCGAGGCTCTGCTGCAGCCGGGTGAGCGCCGTGCCCTTGTTGACGCCAGGGCGCATGATGTCGACCCAGTTGTCGCCGGAGATGACCACGTCCGCGGGTAGGCCGAGCGCCCGGACGGCGGGGGCGATCCGGGTCTCCGCCTGGCCGAGCCCGAAGACGGCAAGCTTGAGCACGTCATCATCCGCCGCGGCCGCCCGCACATCGTCCACGACCTCGAGGGCGGCGTAGTACGGGCGCACGTGCCGGAGGAAGCCCTCGTCGGCGCGCTCGACGTAGGCCGATCTGGCGCCGCACAGCACGATACCCATATCGGCTCCGTCCGCGGCGGCGCGGCGCACCCAGTCCACCACGGGCGCGATGATCGACCCGATGACCGGTTCCCGGGCGATGGAGACGCCGTCCTGCACGATGTTCGTGCCGTTCTCCGCGATGTAGACGAGCCCGGCCCGGCTGCCGAACACGGCGTGCAGGGTCTGGTACTGCCGTCCGCTGGCCGGGACGAAGACGATGCCGGCCGCCTGCAGGCGATCGAGCAGCGGCCAGAACCGGTCGGGCACGCGCCCGTCGGCATCGAGCAGGGTCCCGTCCATGTCCGAGGCGATCAAACGGATGTCGGCCGGCAGGGGAGAGGTCATTTGGCCGAGTTTACCGCCGCGCCGGTCCCGGCGGGCGGGTTGCCGGCCCGGCCGGGGCTCTCGCCGGGCGGGTGTTGCGGGCGTACCGTGTTCGGTGAAAACGGAAAGCGAGGGAACAGATCATGTTGAGTCAACTGGAACCGTCCGCCGTGCTCCCGGCGCGGGACATCAAGCGCGCACGGACGTTCTACACCGAGAAACTGGGACTGCAGCCGGCCGAGGAGCGCGAAGGCGAGCTGAGGTTCCGCGCCCTGTCCGGCGCGTCGGTGCTGGTCTACGAGACCGAGAACGCCGGCACGGCCAAGAACACGGCCCTGCTCTGGACGACGGACGACCTGGCCGGCGAGGTGGCGCGCCTGCGCGACGCCGGTGTGGTGTTCGAGGAGTACGACCTGCCCGGTCTGAAGACCGAGAACGGGATCGCGACGACCGATCAGGAACGTGCAGCGTGGTTCAAGGACTCGGAGGGCAACATCCTCTGTGTCGCTGAGGAACGTGTCGCGGCGGAACTCTGAGGCGTCAGGCGGGCCAGGCGGCCCGCAGGTACTGGCCGGGCCAGTAGTCCAGCTGCACGCCGAGCTCATGCGCGGCGCGCAGGGCGAAGTGGGGGTCCCGCAGGAATTCGCGGCCGAGCATCACGGCGTCGGCGGCGCCGGAGGCCACGATCTCGTCGGCCTGCCTGGCCGTCGTGATCAGGCCGACGGCGTTGACCGGCACCGCGGCGTTGTCCTTGACGAACTGCGCCAGCGGCACCTGGTAGCCCGGCGCGAGCGGGATCTGCACCCCGGTGACGTTGCCGCCGGAGGAGATGTCGAAGAAGTCGGCGCCCGCCGCAGCCGCCCAGCCCGACACGATCGCGGTCTCCTCGACGGTCCAGCCGTCGGTGGCGTAGTCGGTGGCGGAGAACCGCACGAGCAGGGGAACGCTCTCGCCGACCTCCGCGCGCACCGCGGCAATCACCTGCAGCAGCAGGCGGGCCCGGTTCTCCAGGGAGCCGCCGAACTCGTCGGTGCGCTCGTTGCTGAGCGGGGAGAGGAACTGATGCAGGAGGTAGCCGTGCGCCGCGTGTAGTTCGAGCACGTCGAAGCCCGCGGTCAGGGCCCGGCGGGCAGCCGCGGCGAAGTCGGCGACGACGGCAACGATGCCGGCTGCGTCCAGCGCCGTCGGGGTGGCGTAGCCGCCGAATGCGATGTCGGACGGTGCCACGGCCGCCCAGCCGCCCTGTTCGGCGGGCACGCTGCCGTGTTCGGCGGTGCCCCAGGCAGGGAAGGTGGAGGCCTTGCGGCCGGCGTGGGCGAGCTGGATGCCCGCCGTGGCGCCCTGCTCGTGCAGATAGGCGACGATACGGGTCCAGGCGGTGGTCTGGGCCTCGTTCCAGATGCCGGTGTCCCGGTCGGTGATGCGGCCCTCTGGGCTGACCGCGGTCGCCTCGGTCACGATCAGGCCGGCGCCGCCCGCGGCGAGGGACCCGAGGTGCACGAGGTGCCAGTCGGTGGGGATGCCGTCCAGGCGGTGCACGGAGTACTGGCACATCGGAGCGACCCAGAGCCGGTTGCGGATCTCGACACCGCGCAGGGTGATCGGGTCGAAGAGCGAGACGGCGGGAGCTGTGGAGGTATCGGACACCGAAACAACCTATCGTGAGTGCATGGCGAAACCACGACGATGGCTGGAATGGGAGGCCGCCCAGGCCCGCGACTGGATCGCGGTTCCGCAGGCGACCGATGACAAGTACAGCCGGGGTGTGCTGGGCGTGCGCACCGGTTCCACCGCGTACCCGGGGGCCGCGGTGCTCGGAGTCGAGGCCGCGAGCCGCACCGGTGTGGGCATGGTGCGCTACCTCGGCCCGAAGCGGGTGTCGAGCCTGGTGCTGCAGCGCCGCCCCGAGGTCGTCACGGCCGACGGCCGGGTGCAGGCCTGGCTGCTCGGGTCTGGCATGGACGCCGCCGCCCGCAGCGACGAGGAGACGGCGCGGCTGCGGAAGGCCCTCAAGCAGGGCCTGCCGACGGTCGTCGACGCCGGGGCCCTCGACCTGGTGGGCGGCACCGCCGGACCCACGGTGATCACCCCGCACTTCCGTGAGCTGGCCGGGCTGCTCGGCCGCTCGGGCCAGACCGTCACGGCCGACCAGATCGCCGGCGACCCCGGTGAGTGGGCCGTGCGGGCCTCCAGCGCCCTCGGCTGCACCGTGCTGCTCAAGGGCAGTGTCACCCACATCGCGTCACCGTCCGGCATCCGCCTGACGGTGTCCGGCGCACCGGCCTGGCTGGCCACGGCCGGCTCCGGCGACGTGCTCGCCGGCATCCTCGGCGCGCTCCTGGCCACCCACTCCGCGCGCATCGAGGCGGATGCCGACGCGCTGGCGGCCCTCACCGCCACGGCCGCGTTCGTGCACGCGGCTGCGGCGCACCGGGCCAGCGCCGGGGGACCGCTCGTGGCGTTGGACGTGGCCGAGGCCGTCCCGGCGACCCTCTCCGCCCTGCTCGCCTGACCGGAGGCAAGCCAGGCCCAGGCCGCGACGTGAATGTGCAACAGTGGAGCGTGCCCGAAACCCCGATCCCTGCCGCAGCCTCGGTGGCGCCGCCGACCGGCCGTCTCTGGTTCCTACGCCGGCCGCTCGTTCTCTGGGGCGGTTTTGTGCTCGTGCACGCCGTGCTCATCGGCCTCAACCTCAGCGGCATCGGCTGGCCCCTCGGCGATGTCGAACGGGTCTACCTGGGATGGGCGGAGGGCACCGTCTCCGGCGCCGTGCGGCTGGGCATCGACACCGACTTCGTCTACCCGATCCTGGCCCTTGCCCCGATCCTCGCGTCGCTGGCCTTCGGGGCGCCGATGTACGCGCTCACCTGGCTCGGCCTGGTGACGGTGCTCAACGGCGTCGCGTTCGGTGTGCTCACCGGCCGCCGGCCCGGCCGGGCCGCCGCAGGGGCAGCCTGGTGGTGGCTGGGCTTCCTGCTCCTGCTCGGCCCGGTCGGGCTCGCCCGGATCGACTCGGTGACGGTTCCGCTGGTGATCATGGGCCTGCTGTGGCTCCGTACCCGGCCGTTCTGGGGCGCGGTACTGCTCAGCGTGGCCACCTGGGTCAAGGTCTGGCCGGTCGCCGCGATCATCGCCCTGGTCGTGGCGTCGAAGCGCCGCTGGCAGGTGCTCGCCGCTTTCGCCGGCACCTCCGCGCTGATCATCGTGGTGGCCCTCACCCAGGGCAGCGGGCTCACCATCCTCAGCTTCGTCACGGAGCAGACCGACCGCGGCATCCAGATCGAGGCCCCGGTGGCCGGCTGGTGGCTGTGGCAGTCGGCGCTGGGCATCCCGGGCACCCTGGTGTACTACGACCAGCAGATCCTCACCTACCAGGTGATCGGCACCGGCACGGAGCTGGCCATCGCGGTGATGACCCCGCTGCTCGTACTCTGCGTGGCCGCGGTGCTCGCGCTCGGCTGGCGGGCCCAACGCCGGGGCGCCTCCGTCGACAGGCTCTTCCCGCCGCTGTTGCTGGCCCTGGTGCTCACGCTGATCGTGGTCAACAAAGTCGGTTCGCCCCAGTTCATGACCTGGCTGGCAGCCCCGCTGATCCTCGGGCTGGTGAGCTCGCCGCGGTCGTGGTGGCGACCGGCCCTGGTCGCCCTGGTCATGGCGGCGCTCACCCAGGTGGTGTATCCGTATTTCTACGACGGCCTGCTCGCCACCACCCCGGCCATGGTGCTGATCCTCACGGCGCGCAACCTGCTCGAGGTGGTGCTCCTGGTCTGGATGGCGGTGCGGCTGTGGCGGCTGGGCAGCCCCGGCGCCGGCCCCGGCGTCCTCACGCAGGCCGCGCCGGCCGCCGGCCTGCACCGTTCGATCCTGAAGGAGTAATCATGCTTGTCGCATTCTCATTGGCCCCCTCCGGAGCCCCCACCGACTCGGTGCACGACGCCGTCGCCGCCGCCGTGCGCGTCGTGCGCGAATCGGGCCTGCCCAACCACACCGACTCGATGTTCACCACCATCGAGGGCGACTGGGACGAGGTGTTCGCGGTCGTGAAGGCGGCGGCGGATGCCGTGGGCGCGTTCGGCAGCCGGGTGTCGCTGGTGCTCAAGGCCGACATCCGCCCCGGCTATTCGGGAGAGTTGACCGCCAAACTGGACCGCCTCGAGGCGGCCATGGAGCAATCGGACGATCCCGCGTAACACCGACGACACGACGGGTGCGTATCCTGAGTCGATGCCCTCACTCACCGACGGGACGGCGACACTGACGCCGGCCCGGGTCCGCCTCGCGCTGCTCGCCCTCGCCCTGGGCGGTTTCGCCATCGGCGCCACCGAATTCGTGGCCATGGGCCTGCTGCCCAACCTCGCCGCGGATCTGCTGCCCGGTCTCTACGCTTACTCCCCGGACGTCGCCAACGCGCAGGTGGGTTGGATCATCTCCGCCTACGCGCTCGGCGTCGTCGTCGGGGCGCCCACCATCGCGGCAGCGGCGG
The DNA here is from genome assembly GCF_001679725.1 of Cryobacterium arcticum. Taxonomy (NCBI): domain Bacteria; kingdom Bacillati; phylum Actinomycetota; class Actinomycetes; order Micrococcales; family Microbacteriaceae; genus Cryobacterium; species Cryobacterium arcticum. The sequence goes on from NZ_CP016282.1 coordinate 819,795, forward strand.
CCCGCTGGCCGCGCAAGCAACTGCTCCTGGTGCTGTTGGCCTGCTTCACCCTCGCCACCATCGCGTCGGCGCTGCTGCCGACGTTCGGCCTCGTGCTCGTGGCGCGTTTTGTCGCCGCACTGCCGCACGGAGCCTACTTCGGTATCGCCTCACTCGTCGCGGCAGAACTGATGGGGCCGGGCAAACGGGCCCGCGGTGTGGCGATCGTGCTCTCCGGGCTCACCATCGCCAACGTCATCGGGGTGCCGTCGATCACCTGGCTCGGCCAGCTGGCCGGCTGGCGGGTGGCCTACATCGCGGTGGCCGCGCTGTTCGCCGTGACCTTCGTTGCCGTGATCGTGGCCGTGCCCTTCCAGGCCGGGGACGCCGGCGCCACCATGCGCAACGAGTTGCGGGCCTTCGGCCGTCTTCAGGTCTGGTTCGCCCTGATGATCGGGGCCGTGGGCTTCGGCGGTCTGTTCGCCGTGTACACCTACGTGGCGCCGTTGGTGATCGAGATCACCGGGCTACCGGCCTTCGCCGTGCCGCTCGTGCTCATCGTGGTCGGCCTCGGCATGACCGTGGGCAACTTCGCCGGAGGGGTCTTCGCCGACCGCAGCGTGCGGCGCAGCATGTACGCCTTCTTCGCCGTCATGCTCGCGGCCCTGCTGCTGTTGGCCTTCTCCGCCCAGCACCTCGCAGGCCTGCTGGCCGGGGTGTTCCTGGTCGGCGCGTCGGCGGCGGCGCTGTCGCCGACCATCCAGACCCGGCTGATGGATGTGGCGCACGACAGCCAGTCGATCGCGGCGGCCCTGAACCACTCGGCCCTGAACCTCGGCAACAGCCTGGGCGCGTTCCTGGGCGGCGTCGTCATCGCGGGCGGCCTGGGCTACCTCGCACCGATCTGGGTCGGCTTCGGACTCAGCGTGGTGGGCCTGGGTCTCGCGGTGATCACCTTCGGGATCGACCGGTCCCGCCGCCGGAGGGGCCGGCCCGTTCCCTACGGCACGGCCCTGATCACGGTGGTCGACGCGCACTGAGCCGCGCGCCGACCGGCCCCGGTGGTGCTTAGTCGGACTGCAGCAGGATGCCGTCGTGGATGGCACGCTTGCGCAGCGCGACCTTGGTTCCCACGTCGAAACCGGCCAGGCGGTACTTCTCGCGGATCCGCTTGAGGTACGACTTCGCGGTTTCCTCTGAGATGCCGAGCTGGTGCGCCACGGCCTTGACCGGTTCGCCGGCGCCGTACAGAGCCATGACCCGGCGTTCCTGGGCGCTCAGGCGCGGCGAGGAGCCGGCCGTTCCGCTGTGCAGGGCCAGGTCGAGCTCGGCGGAGATGTAGGAGTCGCCGTCGTTGGCGGCGTGGATGGCCTCGACGATGGTGCTGGCTTCCTCGGTCTTCACGAGGTAGCCGAGCGCTCCGGCGGCCAGGGCCTCACGCACCAGCGCGGGCTCGGAGTAGGTGCTCATGAGCACCGTCTTCACCCCGGCGGTCTTGAGCGTGGAGATCTTGAGCGAGACCGGGATGTTGTCCTTGAGGTCCAGGTCGAGCAGGACCACATCCACCGGGAACTCCGGATGGGTGAGGAGCTCCGGCCAGGTGGTCACGGCGGCCACCATGTTGATGTCGTCAGCGGCCCCCCTGATCCACTCGGTCAACGCTCCCAGGAGCATCCGGTGATCGTCGACCAGGGCCAACCGGATGGGATTGTCGATGAGCGTCACTGCTGTGTTCGTCACTGCTGCCTCCTGTTGCATGTTCCCCCGTCAGACGCACTCGTGCCGGCTGGCACGGTCAGGCGTCCGCAGGATTGTCAATACTGCATTCGATGTCGACGTGGAGCTGCCCACTTCGCACCGAATCGATGTGAGGGCCGACTACTCGGATAGCTTGCCACGTCTCCGGGTCCACGCGTCGCCGAGGCACACCCTCGACGATCATTTTGATTGGAAACCGCAGCATCTCACCGATTTCGTGGCCACTGGTACGGCCCAAAGGCCCAAAAACGAGCGAAACCGTCGGTTCGGCGCCGTCGGTGTCGCTGATCAGGAGCCAAATCGCCAGAAGCAGCGCGTCACGCTGCTCGGGCGAGAGCTGGCCGGCGAGCCCCGACGGGTCGTCGAGGTTCACGGCGGGGCCGAGGAACTCCGACTCGGTGAGGGCATGGTGCAGCCAGGTCTCCCGGCGGCCCTCGATGAGGTGCAGGCGCAACTGGGTGGCCAGTGTCGCCGCGGCGGCCGATTTCGCCGGGCTGAGCGGCAGCGCCGTGCGCCCCGTCGCCACGTCGTCGAGCAGGGTCTCCGCGTCGAGGTCGATCCGGGCCAGCTCCTCCGACGCGAGCATGCCCACGGCGGAGGACGGCTGGGTCACCGTGCTCTGCACGAGGACCAGGTCGAGTTCCCGCTGCACCATTCGACGGAAGCCGCGGACGATCGAGACGCCGACCAGCGGCGGGAACACGCACAGGCTGATGGTGAGGATGGCCGGGGCGAAGGTGAGGGGCATGCTCGCGGCGGCCGTGAGCGAGCCCGCGGCGATCACGGCGCCGAGCACGAGCGTGGCGGCGACGACCTCCCGGCCGCGCCGCACGGTGACCAGCATGGCGAACAGCGCTCCCACCCCGGCGGCGGCCGTGGGGTAGGTGCCCAGGGCGTCGCCGCGGCCGTACCCGGCCAGGTCGAGCCCGACGACGACCTCGCCGGTGGCGAGCACCGTGAGCAACATCCAGGTGGGCATCCGGCTGGAGAGCCGGTTGACGAAGACCCCGGTGACCGCGATGGCGATCACCAGGATGACCCAGGCGGCGAGGGTGGGCAGCGGGTTGGGGTAGCGGTCCCACTGCATGGCGAACCGCCACATCAGGAAGAGGGCGAAGAACCCACCGCTCAGGGAGATGCCGACGCCGAGGTGGCGGCCGCCGAGGCCGGCCCCGTTGGCCCGGGTGGTGTTGACCGTGCGCTGTGGGCGCCGGAACGCGCGGCGGCGTTCGTCACGCTGCTCTTCGAGCAGCTGGCGGTGCGCCCGGGTCGACGACGACCCGCCGTTCGTGCCCAAGGGCGCCGGTACCGCACCCGAGGTCATTTGGGCACCTCGAGAACGACGGTCGTGCCGGAGCCGGGGGAGGAGAAGAGCCGCGCGGTTCCGCCCACGTCGCGGAGGCGCGCCACCACGGATTCGGCGAAGCCCAGTCGTTCGGTGCTGACCGCGCTGAGGTCGAAGCCTCTGCCCGCATCCGTCACCATGGCCCGCACGGTGGTGTCGTCGTCGGAGATGGTGACGTCGGCGCGGGTGACACCGGAATGCCGGCGGACGTTCTCCAGGCACTCGCCGAGGGCGAGCAGGAACGAGTCGAGCACATCGCTGGGCAGCAGCACCTGGCCACTGCCGTGCCAGTCGACCTCGAGGCCCATCCGGCCGAAGCGTTGCTTGACCGACTCGAGGGTGCTGCCGAGCATCGACGTGTTGGCCGGCTCAAGGGTATACACACCGGACCGGCTCGGGGTGGGCAGGCCGCCCAGGCGCAGCTGGCGCAGGAGCCTGGCGTCGTCGCCGGACTGCTGCCGCAGCGCCGCCGGGCTCACCCCGACTCCGGAGTGGGCGAGCAGGGTGAGGGTGGCCAGCACGGTGTCGTGCAACAACCGGGCACCCTGCCGGCGCTGGGCCTCGAGCTCGCTGGCATGCCGTTCGGCCTGGTGGGCCCGCCCGATGGCCGCGATGCGCTGCAGCACCCGGGGCACGCTCTGCGCGATCCACCAGCCGCCCAGCGACAGTGCCGCCCAACCGCACACGGTCAGGGCCAGGGGGAACACCGAGCCGCCGGCAGAGATGGTCACGAGCGCCACCGCGGCCACGGTCAACCCGAACGAGGCGAACAGGATGACCTGCCGGCCGGGCCCGACCACCAGCACGGGGGCGACGCAGCTGAGCGCACCGGCCGCGATGGAGGCGATCACGGCCTCCTCCAGAATGTTGAGGCCGAGGCCACGCTGGGAGGTCAGTCCCACGAGGAGGATGGCGGTGTTACCCAGCAGCACGACGCCCACGGCCCAGCGCACGGCACTGCTACGGCCGAGCAGGTACTGGCAGCCGATAATCAGCAGCAACAGTGGCACGACCACCAGGGTCACGCGCGGTTCGAGCCCGCCGGGCACGGCGAGGTAGGCCAAAGTCGTCACCGACGCGGTCAAGCCGACCATACGGCTGACCCGTCGGAGGACCCGGTCTCGCTCTCTGGCAATGCGTGGCATAAATGCAGTGCTCCTCGTGAGTGCTCTACACAGCACCCTATCGGGCCCGGGGTCGGTTTTACGCCGGTTGACTAGGACTTTCGTTTCCGGTACTGCGGTCAGGGTGGTGCCCGGCTCCCGCCCGGGCGCGGCGGAGAAGTGCCCGGAGCACCACTCCGCTGACCACGGCCACGGTCAGGGCCATCAGCACGGCGGCGAGCAGCCCGATGGCGAGGACCAGCGCGGCGGACTGCCCGGGCTGCCAGAGCGGTGTCGCCACCGCGAAGAAGACCGCAAGACCCGCGCACCAGGCCGCCGCGCTCCCCGCGATCCACCAGCCGGCGCGGGGCAGCTGCCGGCGCAGTTCGAACCACTGGGCGAACCCCAGACTGCACAACAGGAACGTGGCGAGCAGTGCCGCGACGATCAGCTGGGCGGCAGCGGGCCAACGCTGCCAGACGTCGGCCCACTCGGCGGGCAGCAGCCCGACGAACCAGGCCGCGGCCGCGCCGATGGCCGTGGCGCCGACCCATCGGGACCGGTTCAGCTCCGGCAGCACGACCCGGAGGACCGTGGCCTGGGTCCAGCCGAGCACGGCACCCTCGATCGCTCCGGCGAGGATGAGCGCGGCGCTGGCGATGGGTGACCCGGCGAAGGCCAGCTGGGCGAGAGCCGGAGCCAGGAAGCCCACGGTCTCGCCGAGGGTGACCCACAGCACCCAGTACCGCAGGAACCGGTCGAGGAGGTCGGGGCGGGCGCGGGGCTGGGGCGCTGGGGCGCTTCTATCGACCGTCATCGGGAGCGAGGGTGGGACCGGGTGCCGGCGGTGCGGCTGCGGGGGCGGGCGCGGGCGCGGCAGATGTGGCGGGTGTGGCGGGTGCGGGGACCGGCTGACCGGCCGGAGCGAGGGACCCGGGGTCGATGGGACCCTGATCGAGCCGGAAGGGCGGGTACTCGTCACGCATCAGGGCGGCGTACACGATCACCCGGTAGAGCCACCGGTTCAGCCCCAGGATCAGGTCGAAGATGCCGCGGCGATACCGGCCGCTGAAGAGCAGGACCACGGCGGCGATGAGCACCAGGACGGTGAGGAGGGAGAATCCGGCGCCGCCGCCGGTGGCCCAGTTGTTCCAGCTCGTCGTCCACGCCCAGGTGCCACCGGTGATGATGGCCACGATGATCAGGTGCGGGATCGCCAGCAGCCAGGACTTCACGAGGACCAGTCCGTGCGAGAGACGATCCGGGTAGTCCACCTCGAGGTCGGCCGGGTAGTCGGTCGCGGCGAGCGTGAACGGCGGGTACCGATCGGTGCCGAGGGCGGAGTACGCGTAGAAGGTCACCCGCCAGTTCCAGCGCAGCACCCCGACGTTGTAGTTGAAGATCGCCCGGGGATACCGGCCGGTGAAGAGGATGGCGAAGCCCGCCACGATGGTGCTGATCCAGAAGCCGAACCACAGGAAGAACAGCACGATGTAGTGCGGGATGACGAGGACCCATTTGACCAGCCAGAGCGCCCGCGAGAGCCCGGGTTGGAGCCAGCCGTTCAACCGCGCCGGATAGTCGGCACCCGGCCGGTCGGGATCCAGCGGAGGCTGGGGTCCCCGGACGTCGGGCCGGCTCGACGGGGCCGGCCCGTTGCGGCCGAGGCCGATCACGCCGAGCATCACGAGCGCCAGGCCGATGAGGAGGGTCACAAGACCGGTGAGCAGCAGCGCCGCCGCCGCCGGGGCGAGCAGCCCCGACCGTACCCCAGCCCGCAGGTCCACGGCCACGGGCCGGCTGGCATCCGCGTTCATCACCACGACCGCCCAGGCTCCCGGCTGCACCGACCAGGTGATCTCCTGGGTGCCCGGGCCCGCGGCAGACACCGTCCACCAGGACTGTTCCTCGGGAGGTTCGGGCCGGTCCGACCCGGCGATCTGGCGGTAGTCCACCCGGAACGGGGTGGACTGGATGCCGCTCACCTCGGTGTGCGCGACGCTGGCCAGGTAACTGTCCACCTCGGTGCGCGGCGCGATCCCGATGAAGACGTCAGCTCCGTTGCTGCTGGTGGCCTCCAGCCGGATGCGGGCGATGTCGAGGTTCAGCGGCGGTGGTGTGCCCGTGGTGGTGACCGGGCCGAGGGTGGGGCTGGTGAGCGCATACGAGTTCGCGACGAACGACGCGGAGCGGGTGGAGAAGTAGCCGTTGTCGCCCTGCGCCCCGCTGGCGATGGCCGCCACGGTGCCGGCGGCGGTGAGCCCGAAACCCAGGAGTGTGAGGATCGTGCCGATCAGGAGCATGACGAGGGGGCCGGGCTTCATGGCAGCGGATCCTTTCGCACAGCGAACCTACCGAATTCAGCCAGAGTTCTCCCGAATGCAGGGCGTGTCAACCCTCCCGGTCGGGGCCTGGCGCCGCCAGGAGCCGGCGCAGTTGGGCGCCGATGGCCTCGTCCTCGATGAGGAAGCCGTCGTGGCCGTAGCCGGACTCGATCACCACGGTCCCCGCGCCGGCCGGTTCGGGACCCAGGCCGAGACCGGCGCCGAGGCCGGCGGCGATCACGCGTTGCCCGTCGACGGGGAACAGCCTGTCGCTGTCGATGCCGACGATCAGGGTGCGGGCCGTGATGCGGGACAGGGCGGCGTCGATGCCACCGCGGCCGCGGCCCACATCGTGGGAGTTCATGGCCTCGACGAGGGTGATGTAGCTGTTGGCGTCGAACCGCCGGGTGAACTTGTTGCCGTGGAAGTCGAGGTAGGACTCGACGGCGAACCGGCCGTGCGATCCCAGCGGGGTGATGTCACTCTGCCAGCTGCGTTCGAAGCGCTGATTGAGTTCGGACGGGCTGCGGTAATTGAGCAGGGCCATCCGCCGGGCCAGCGCGAGGCCGCGACTCGGGCCGTCGCCGGCGTCGGCGTCGTAGTACTCGCCGGAGCGGAACAACGGGTCGGTGCGGATCGCCTCGATCTGCACCGAGTTGAGCGCGATCTGGTCGGCCGTGGTGACGGGCGGGGCCGCGAGGATACCGAGGCGGTCCACCCGGTCGGGCTGGTCGATGCCCCATTCCAGCACGTGCATCCCACCCATCGAGCCGCCCACGATGGCGGCCCACCTGTCGATGCCGAGCCGGTCGCTGAAGGCCACCTGGGCCGCCACCTGGTCGCGGATGGTGAGGTACGGGAACCGCGGCCCCCACTCGGAGCGGTCGGGTGCGAGAGAGGCGGGCCCGGTGCTGCCCTGGCAGCCGCCGAGCATGTTCGGTGCCACCACGAACCAGCGGTCGGTGTCGAGGGCGAGGCCGGGACCCACGATTCCGCTCCACCAGCCGGCGGTGGGGTGCCCGGAGCCGGAGGCGCCGACCAGGTGGCTGTCTCCCGTCAGGGCGTGCAGCACGAGCACGGCATTGTCGCGGGCGGGGGAGAGCTCGCCCCAGCTCTCGTAGGCGATCCGGGCCGCCGGCAGGCGCTGGCCGGCCTCGAGATCCAGACCGCCGATGTCGACGAAGCGTCGGTGGCCCACGGGGTCGCCGTCGCGCCAGGCGCCGGTGACCGGTGGTTTACCCGCGACGGATCGTACCTGTGCCTCGGTCACGAGGCTGGACGGGACGGTGTCCTCGGAGTATTGCCATTCCATACGGCTCCATTGTGGCCAACTTTCGGCCGTGACCGCCGATTGTTACGTCATTCAGCGCAGCGCTGGTCGTGCGGCCGCGCTGGTCGAGTTTGTCGAGACCCGGTGACCGGCTCTGCGGTCCCGACCAGCGCAGCGCGGTTACGCGTTCGCGCGAGAGGCCTGCACCACGGCGCGCGCGGCGGCGAGCCCGGCTTCGAGGTCGGCCTGCAGGTCGGCGACGTTCTCGATGCCCACCGACAGCCGCACCAGGCCGGGCGTGACGCCCGCGGTGAGCTGCTGCTCGGGGGTGAGCTGGGCGTGGGTCGTGGACGCCGGGTGGATGACGAGCGAACGCACGTCGCCGATGTTCGCCAGGTGGCTGAACAGGGTGAGGTTGTCGACCAGAGCACGGCCGGCATCCACCCCGCCCTTGAGCTCGAACGACAGCACGGCGCCCACACCCAGCGGGGCGTAGGTGTTGGCGGTGGCGTACCAGGGGCTCGACGGCAGGCCCGCGTAGTTGACCGACGCGATGTCCGGGTGGTTCTCCAGGAACTCGGCGATCGTCTGCGTGTTGGAGACGTGCCTCTCGATACGGAGGCTCAGCGTCTCGATGCCCTGGATGAGCTGCCAGGCGCTGGCCGGGGCGATGGCGCTGCCGAGGTCACGCAGTAGCTGCACGCGGGCCTTGATGATGTAGGCGAGGCCGTCGCCGACCGCCGCGGTGTAACTGGCGCCGTGGTACGACGGGTCCGGTTCGGTCAGGCCCGGGAACTTCTCGACGTTGGCCGTCCATTCGAACAGGCCACCGTCCACGATGACGCCGCCGATCACGGTGCCGTGGCCGCCGAGGAACTTGGTGGCGGAGTGCACGATGATGTCGGCGCCGTGCTCGAACGGGCGGATCAGGTACGGCGTGGCGATGGTGTTGTCCACGATCAGCGGCACCCCGTTGGTGTGCGCGACCTCGGCGACGAGGGCGATGTCGAGCACGTTGATCTTGGGGTTGCCGATGGTCTCGGCGAAGAACAGCTTGGTGTTGGGCCGCACGGCCCGCGCCCACTCGGCCGCGTCGTCCTGGTCTTCCACGAAGGTGGTCTCGATGCCGAGCTTGGCAAGCGTGTACTTGAAGAGGTTGTATGTGCCGCCGTAGATCGAGCTGGACGAGACGATGTGGTCGCCGGCCTGGGCGATGTTGAGCACCGCGAAGGTCGAGGCCGACTGACCGGACGCCAGCAGCAGTGCGCCGGTGCCGCCCTCGAGGGCGGCGACGCGCTCTTCGACGACAGCCTGGGTCGGGTTCTGGATGCGGGTGTAGATGTTGCCGAATTCGGCCAGCGCGAACAGGTTCTGGGCGTGCTCTGCGCTGTTGAAGACGTAGGAGGTGGTCTGGTAGATCGGCGTGGCCCTGGCGTTGGTCACCGGGTCAGGGCGGGCCCCGGAGTGGACCTGCTTGGTTTCGAACTTCCAGTCTGCGGAATCGCTCATGGTCGGTCTCCCTGTTCGTGCGTGGGCCGGCATGCCCGGCAGCGGTGTGCGGAGCGCTTTCGCTCCGTCTGCAGCAACCATAGGCAGCCCGGCCGCGTGCGACAACGCGTCCGGACACACAACGTCATCTGCCGGGTGGGTTATTTTCCCGGCCCGTGCGGCAGCACGATGGTGCCCGTGTGGGTGGACGGCTCCTGCCGGAACAGCCAGCGCAGCCGGGGCTCAACGAGGGGCCGGAAGATCCGTTTGACCACGGGCAACGACAGCAGCACGGAGATGCCGATCGCCAGTAGGATCACGGCGGGCAGCACCCAGGCCGGCTGCGGGCCGTCGAGCACACCGGTCTCCCGCAGCGGGTAGAGCAGGAAGGTGTGCAGCAGGTAGATGTACATGGTGGCCGCGCCCAGCGGGGTGAACCAGGTGGCCCGGCGGGGCATCAGCATCAGGAACGCCAGGATGAACCCGAACGAGGCCAGCATCAGGCCCAGCCGGATGACGCCGGCCCAGAACTGGTCGTAGCCGAACTGCCAGTAGGCCTCGTCGTAGAGCGTGAAACTGCGCAGGCGCAGGTCCCGCACGCCCACGATGTTGACGGTCACGAGCAACGCGAGTACGCCGAACAGCGCGATCGCGCCGCTCCGCCAGCGCCAGACCGCCGCCGGCGACAGATGCATCCACTGGGCGGTGAGGGGCCACTGGCGCAGCTTCCAGCCGAACACGAAGAACGGCAGCAGGCCCAGCGTGCGCGACAGCGAGAAGGTGCTGTCGATGTCGCCGACGTACCCGGCGCCCACCGAGATGGCGATGGCGATCAGCAGCGGGTACCGCAGCAATACCAGGTAGGGCAGCAGCACCCGCCAGATGGCCAACGCGATGAGGAACCAGAGCGTCCAGGACGGGCTGGAGTAGTCGACCTTGAGGGTCCCGCTGAGGCCCCAGCTGATCAGGGTCCAGATGCTCTGGAAGATCAGGTACGGGAAGACGATGTCGGTGATGAGCCGGTGCATCTGCCGGGGCCCGGGAGGCCCGGACTTGGCGAAATACCCGCTCACGGCGACGAACACCGGAACGTGGAAGGCGTAGATGAACAGGTAGACCCCGTAGGCGGTGTCGGACTCGCCGATGAGCTTGAGGATGGCGTGCCCGATGACCATCAGGGTGATGGCGATCCAGCGGGCGTTGTCCCAGAGCGGAACCCGGCGCTTCGGCTTGTGCGGGCCGGCGTCGTGCGGGGTCTTGGTCGGCGAACTCATCGGGTCCATTCTCCGGGCAGAATAGGGCAATGGGCAAAAGAAGAGTCGTCGTCACCGGTGCGAGTAGCGGAATCGGAGCGGCCACCGTGCGCCTGTTCCGGGAGCACGGCTGGGATGTGGTGGGCGTGGCCCGCCGCGCCGACCGGCTGGCGGAGCTCGCCGCGGAGACCGGGGCCGCGGTCTTCACCGCCGACCTCACGGTGCAGGCCGACGTGGATGCGCTGCGGGACTTCCTCGCCGCATCCGGGCCGGTGAACGCCCTGGTCAACAACGCCGGCGGTGCCAAGGGTCTCGACTCCGTGGAGAACGGCTCGCTCGACGACTGGGCGTGGATGTACGAGATCAACGTGCTGGCCGTGAAGCGGGTCACCAGCGCGCTGTTGCCGCTGCTGCGCGCCTCGGTCGCGGCACCGGATTCGGGCGGCGCAACCGACGTGTCCGCGGACATCGTCAACATCACCTCCACCGCCGGGCACACCGCCTACATCGGCGGCGGCGGCTACAACGCCGCCAAGTTCGCCGCGCACGCCATGACCGAGGTGCTGCGCCTAGAGCTCAACGGCGAGCCGATCCGGGTGATCGAGGTGGCCCCCGGCATGGTGCAGACCGAGGAGTTCGGCCTCGTGCGTTTCGGCGGCGACCCCGAGAAGGCCAAGGCGGCGTACACCGACGTGGCGAACCCGCTCGTGGCGGAGGATGTGGCCGCGACCATCGTGGCCGCTGTCGAGCTGCCCGCGCACGTGAACCTGGACCTCGTGGTGGTCAAACCGGTCGCCCAGGCGTCCACCACCCTGGTCGCCCGCGGCCCCCTGGCTCCGCGCGCCTGACCCGCCTGCACCTGCTCCCGGCCGAGCATCCGCGGCACCTATGTCCTGAACGGACGATTGCGCCCGGCGTACCGGGCGCAATCGTCCGTTTCGGCCACAGTCGGGCCGCGAGAGAGGCGAGGGCGGCTAGTGCTCGCTGGCCTTCTCGGCGCCGAACCCGGTGAGGGAGCGCACCGCCATCTCGGCGGCCAGCTTCGGGTCTTCCCGCTTGGTGCTCGTGACCGAGCCGAGCCAGCCGAGGAAGAAGCCCAGCGGGATCGAGATGATTCCCGGGTTGTTCAGCGGGTAGAGCGCGAAGTCCACGCCCTCGCCGAACATCGAGGTGGGCGTGCCGGAGAATACCGGCGAGAACACGATGAGCAGCATCGCCGAGCCCAGGCCCCCGTACATGCTCCACAGGGCGCCGCGGGTGGTGAAGCCGCGCCAGAACAGCGAGTACAGGATGGTGGGCAGGTTGGCGCTCGCCGCGACGGCGAAGGCCAGCGCCACGAGGAACGCGATGTTCTGCCCCTGCACGCCGATGCCGCCGGCGATCGCGAGGATGCCGATCACCACGACGGTGCGCCGGGCGATCTTGACCTCGCCGTCGGGGTCGCCCTTGCCCTTCTTGATCACGCTCGCGTAGATGTCGTGCGCGAACGAGGTGGCCGCCGTGATGGTCAGTCCCGCCACGACGGCCAGGATGGTCGCGAACGCGATCGCCGAGATCAGGCCGAGCAGCAGCGGACCACCGAGCGCCAGGGACAGCAGCGGCGCGGCCGAGTTCACGCCGCCGGGGGACGCGAGGATGGTGTCCGCGCCCACGAGGGCCGCGGCGCCGAAGCCCAGCACCAGGGTGAACAGGTAGAACGCCCCGATCAGGAAGATCGCCCAGACCACGGAGCGGCGGGCTTCCTTGGCGCTGGGCACGGTGTAGAAGCGCATCAGCACGTGCGGCAGGCCCGCAGTGCCGAGCACCAGGGCGATCGCCAGCGAGATGAAGTCCAGCGGGTTGCCGCCGTACTGCAGGCCGGGCGCGAGGATGGCGTCGGCCGGGGTGGCCGCGGAGTTCGCGACGGCGGCATCGAGCAGGGTGGACAGGTTGAACCCGTTGATCACCAGGACCCACACGGTCATGGCGCCGGCGCCGATGATGAGCAGGAAGGCCTTGACGATCTGCACCCAGGTGGTGCCCTTCATGCCGCCGATGAGCACGTAGAGGATCATCAGGCCGCCGACCACGGTGACCACGATGGACTGGCCGAGCTTGTCGTTGATGCCCAGCAACAGCGACACGAGGCCGCCGGCGCCGGCCATCTGGGCGAGCAGGTAGAAGAAGCACACCGCCAGGGTGGTCGTGGCGGCGGCGACGCGCACCGGCCGTTGCGCCAGCCGGAAGGAGAGCACATCCGCCATGGTGAACTTGCCGGTGTTGCGCATCAGCTCGGCCACCAACAGCAGGGCCACGAGCCAGGCCACCAGGAAGCCGATCGAGTAGAGGAACCCGTCGTAGCCGTTGACGGCGATGGCGCCGACGATGCCGAGGAACGACGCCGCCGAGAGATAGTCGCCGGCGATCGCGAAGCCGTTCTGCGGGCCGGTGAAGGAGCGCCCGCCGGTGTAGTAGTCCGCGGCGGTGCGGTTGTTGCGGCCGGCCCGGATCACGATCACCAGGGTGACAGCGACGAAGGCCAGGAAGATCGAGATGTTCAGGACCGGGTTGTTCTCCGCCGGTTCGACCGCCGAGGCGACCGCGCCGAGGCTCATGCCCAGGGCGCTCATGCGGCGGCCTTCGCTTCGAGCTCGGCGCGCAGGTCCGCGCCCAGCGGGTCGAGTACCCGGTTGGAGAACGCGACGTACCAGATGGTGATGGCGAACGTGGTGACGAACTGGCCGAGGCCGAGCACCAGGCCCAGGTTGACGCTGCCGAACACCGGCTGCGCCATCACATCGGGCAGGTAGGCGGCCACGAGAACGTAGGCGAAATACCAGACCAGGAAGAACACCGCCAACGGCACCACGAACCTCCTGCGCCTGCTTTGCAGGTTGACGAAGCGTTCTGAGGTCTCGAATTCGACGTAGTCGATCGATCCTTCCGGCCGGGTGTCTTTCAGTGATTCCTTCATGGGGGCTCCTTTGCTCCGGTGAGATGGGATGGCTGAGGTTGGGACAGTCAGTCGGGGATGGGGCGCACCGCCCGGACCAGGGCGTCGAGGGTGGTGGGGTCCTCGATGGTGGGCGGCACCTTGTACGGCTCGCCGTCGACGATCTGGCGGATCGTCTTGCGCAGGATCTTGCCCGAGCGGGTCTTGGGCAACCGCTCCAGGATGGTCACATCCCGGAACGCCGCCACCGGGCCGATGTGCTCGCGCACCAGGTTGACCAGTTCGTTGCGGAGCAGGTCGTGGTCGACCACCCAGCCGGCCTTGAGGGTGACGAAACCGGCGGCACGCTGGCCCTTGAGCGGGTCGTGCACGCCGAGCACCGCGCACTCCGCGATCGCCGGGTGCCGGGTGAGCACCTCCTCGAGGGATCCGGTGGAGAGCCGGTGCCCGGCCACGTTGATCACGTCGTCGGTGCGGCCCATCACGTAGAGGTAGCCGTCGGCGTCGATGTGGCCGGAGTCGCCGGTGGCGTAGAACCCGGGGAAGGCGGTGAGGTAGGCGCTGGCGAACCTGTCGTCGCCGCCCCAGATGCCCAGCAGCGAGCCAGGCGGCAGCGGCAGCCGGATGGCGATGTTGCCGTCCTTGCCCGGCTTGGTGATGCGGGCACCCTTCGAATCGAGGATGGCGATGTCGTAGCCGGGCACCGGCACGGCCGTGGACCCGGGCTTGGTGGGCAGCTCTTCGATGCCGCGCGGGTTGGCGCAGATGGCCCAGCCGGTCTCGGTCTGCCACCAGTGGTCGACGACCGGGCAGTGCAGGCCGTCGTTGGCCCAGTGGAAGGTCTCCGGGTCGAGCCTCTCGCCGGCCAGGAACAGCGCGGTGAGGCTGGACACGTCGTACCGGGCCAGTTCGGCCAGCTCCGGGTCGACCCGGCGGATGGCGCGGATGGCGGTGGGGGCGGTGAACAACACGTTCACCCGGTAGTCCTGCACGACCCGCCAGAAGGCGCCCGCATCCGGGGTGCCGATGGGCTTGCCCTCGTAGATGACTGTGGTGGCGCCGGCCAGCAGGGGCGCGTAGACGATGTAGGAGTGCCCGACCACCCAGCCCACGTCGGACGCCGCCCAGAAGACGTCGTCGGGGCCGATGTCGTAGATGTTACGCATCGACCAGGTCAGCGCCACGGCGTGGCCGCCGTTGTCGCGGATGATGCCCTTCGGGTTTCCCGTCGTGCCGGAGGTGTAGAGGATGTACAGCGGGTCGTCGCTGGCGACGGTGACCGGATCGGCCGGGGTGGCCGCGGCCGAGGCTTCGGCCCAGTCCAGCCAGCGCACGGCAGCGTCGTCACCGGTGTCGGACGCGTAGTCGGCGGCGGATCCCGGGATGGCGTGCCGGTTCTGCACGATGACGGTGTGCACCGACCCGGCGCTCAGGTCGAGGGCCTTCCGCACGAGCGGCAGATACTCAACGGCCTTGCCCGGTTCGAGCCCGCCCGAGGCCGTGACGAGCACGGTGGGCCGGGCGTCGTCGATGCGCACGGCGAGCTCGCTGGCGGCGAAACCGCCGAAGACCACCGAGTGCACGGCCCCGATGCGGGCGCAGGCGAGCATGGCCACCACGGCCTCCGGGATCATCGGCAGGTAGACGACCACCCGGTCGCCCCGGCCCACGCCGGCCGCGCGGAGCACGCCGGCGAAGCGGGCGACCCGATCGAGCAGGTCGCGGTAGCTGATCCGGGCCCGGGTGCCGGTCATGGCGGAGTCGTAGATGAGCGCGGTGTGGTCGCCGCGGCCGGCCAGCACGTGCCGGTCGAGGGCGTTGTAGCTCGTGTTGAGGGTGCCGTCGGCGAACCAGCGGTAGTCGGTGGGGGAGTGTTCGGTGAGCGCCGCGCTGGGCGGGTCGACCCAGTCAACGAGCCGGGCGGCGTCCAGCCAGAACTCCTCGCGCTGCTCGATGCTGCGTCGCCAGGCCGCGCGGTACGCGCCGGTGCTGGTGCCGGTGCCGGCCTCCGGCGGGGTGGGCTGCGGGGTGTCGGGCGCGTCGGTGAGCGGTGTGGTGCGAGTGCTTACGGTGTGGTCGGTCATGGTGTGAACCTCTCCATTGAAGCTCTCATGTATACACAAGGTGCGGTTAGTCTTGCACAATCGCGGCAATAGGGGAATAGAATGCGCTTGTGTATACAGAAACCGTGAAGTCCGCACCGGAGCGGGCCAGCGACCGGGCCTACCGGGTGCTGCGCGACGAGATTCTCGACGGTGTGCTCCCGGCCGGAACGGTGCTTCTGGAGGTGGAACAGTCCGCCAGACTCGGGGTCTCCCGCACCCCCTTGCGCTCCGCCGTGGCCCGGCTGGTCACCGACGGCCTCGTCGCCGGCCGCAGCGGCCGGGGCTTCTCGGTCACCGCGATGTCGGTCGAGTCGATCAACGATCTCTACGAGCTGCGTGAGGCCCTCGAGGAGCGCGCGGCGACCCTGGCCGCCCGCGGCGCCGACCGTTCGGCGTTCGGGATGCTGCGCGAGCGATTCCTCGCCGCTCCCGCCCTGCTCGACAACGGTGAGACCGGCATCCACGAGTACTACGCCCTGATCGACGAGTTCGACGCGGCCATCGATGCCGCCGTCGACAATGCCTTCCTGGTGGGAGCCCTCGACACGGTGCGCACGCACCTGGCGCGCATCCGCCGGGTCGCCCGCGGCAACCCGGTGCGGCTGCGCCAGGCGGCGGCCGAACACCTGCTGATCCTCGACGCGATCATCGACGGCGACGCGGCGCTCGCCGCGCACGCCACCCATGTGCACCTCCACCTGAGCCTGGCGAGCGTGCTCGCGGTGCTCGGCTCCACCGACCAGGCTTCCTGACCTCCCGACCGAAAGGACCACCCGTGCAGTCCACCGAAGTGCGCGTTCACCCGAGCGAGGACAGCCCCGCCCGCACCGAACAACTGGCCTGGAAGCTCGCCGCCTGCGCGGCCGACCCGGTGCCCGTCGACGTTGATGTGACCGAGATGATCATCAACCGCGTGATCGACAACGCCGCCGTCGCGGCGGCCTCGCTCACCCGCGACCCGGTCGCCGCGGCCCGCTCGCAGGCGCTGGCGCATCCGCGCTCAGGCGGCGGCGACGGCGCTACAGTGTTCGGTCCGCCCAGCGGCCGCCGGGTGTCGCCGGAATGGGCCGCCTGGGCCAACGGTGTGGCCGTCCGGGAGCTCGACTACCACGACACCTTCCTCGCCGCCGAGTACTCGCACCCGGGCGACAACATCCCGCCGATCGTGGCCGTGGCCCAGCACCTGGCCGCCGCCCGCGGCCTCACCGGGCACGAGCTGGTGCGCGGTATCGCCACGGGCTACGAGGTGCAGATCGACCTGGCCCGCTCGATCAGCCTGCACAAGCACAAGATCGACCACGTCGCCCACCTGGGCCCGTCGGCCGCTGCCGGTATCGGCACCCTGTTGGGCCTGGATCCCGACACGATCTTCCAGGCCATCGGCCAGGCCCTGCACACCACCACGGCCACCCGGCAGTCCCGCAAGGGCGAGATCTCCAGCTGGAAGGCATTCGCGCCCGCGTTCGCCGGCAAGATGGCCGTTGAGGCCGTGGACCGGGCCATGCGCGGCCAGACCAGCCCCACCCCGATCTACGAGGGCGAGGACGGTGTCATCGCCTGGCTGCTCGACGGGCCCGAGGCCTCCTACGACGTGTCGTTGCCGGCCGGTGGCGAGCCCAAACGCGCGATCCTGGACAGCTTCACCAAGGAGCACTCGGCCGAATACCAGGCCCAGGCGCTCATCGACCTGGCCCGCAAGCTGCACCGCGAGCACCCCGAGATCCTGGTGCCCGGCGCGGTGCGGTCGATCGTCATCCACACCTCGCACCACACCCACAACGTCATCGGCTCCGGAGCCAACGACCCGCAGAAGTACGACCCGCGGGCCAGCCGGGAGACCCTGGACCACTCGGTGCCGTACATCTTCACCGTCGCGCTGCAGGACGGCACCTGGCACCACGTGGACTCCTACCTGCCCGAGCGGGCCCGGCGGGCCGACACCGTGGCCCTGTGGAACACCGTGACCACGAGCGAAGACGCCGAGTGGACCCGGCGCTACCACTCCGCCGACCCGGCCGAGAAGGCGTTCGGCGGGCGGGTGGAGATCCTGCTGGCCGACGGCACCCGCCTGGTCGACGAGCTGGCCGTGGCGGATGCGCATCCGCTCGGCGCCCGCCCCTTCGTGCGGGAGGACTACGTCGCCAAGTTCCGGCTGCTCGCCGGCGACGCCCTGGAGCCGCCGGAGATCGAGCGGTTCCTCGACCTCGCCCAGCGGCTCCCCGAGCTCTCCGGCTCCGAGCTCGGCTCGCTCACCCTCGTGGCCCGGCCCGGCCTCTTCGACGCGCTGCCCAGCCTGAACGGAATCTTCTGATGCTCTACTCCGCACTCACCCCCGCCGCCAAGCGTGCCCAGCTGCGCGCCGACCTCGCCGGTGGCAGCCTGTTGCGCTTCCCCGGCGCGTTCAACCCGCTCTCTGCGAAGCTGATCCAGGCCAAGGGCTTCGAGGGGGTCTACATCTCCGGCGCCGTGCTCGCGGCCGACCTCGGCCTGCCCGATATCGGCCTGACCACCCTCACCGAGGTCGCCGGCCGCAGCCAGCAGATCTCCCGGATGACCGACCTGCCCACCCTGGTCGACGCCGATACCGGCTTCGGCGAGCCCATGAACGTGGCCCGCACCGTGCAGACCCTCGAGGACGCCGGAGTGGCGGGCCTCCACATCGAGGACCAGGTCAACCCCAAGCGCTGCGGCCACCTGGACGGCAAGCAGGTGGTCGACACCGACACCGCCCTCAAGCGCATCCGCGCCGCCGTGGATGCCCGGCGCGACCCGAGCCTGCTCATCATGGCGCGCACCGACATCCGCGCCGTCGACGGGCTGGATGCCGCGATCGACCGGGCGAAGGCCCTCGCGGACGCCGGCGCCGACGCGATCTTCCCCGAGGCCATGGGCACCCTGGCCGAGTTCGAGGCGATCCGGGCCGCGGTGGACGTGCCGATCCTGGCGAACATGACCGAATTCGGCAAGAGCGAACTGTTCCGGGTCGACCAGCTCGAGAGCGTCGGGATCAACCTCGTGATCTTCCCGGTATCGCTGCTGCGGCTGGCCATGGGCGCGGCCGAACAGGGCCTGGACACGATCGTCGCCGAGGGGTCGCTGACCAGCCTGCTCCCGGCCATGCAGACCCGCGCGGAGCTCTATCAGTTGCTCGACTACGAGGCTTACAATCGCTTCGATTCGGGGATCTTCAACTTCACGCTGAGCGGCCACGAGGGCTGACCACCGGCGCGACAGCAGTACGGCAGCACCACCAGCACGGCCAGGAATCAGGACGCAAAGGAGCGACATGACCATCAACCAGCCCACCCACACGTCAGTGGCGGAACCACCGGTCGCACCCGAGATCCATCGCGGCCTGGCCGGGGTCGTGGCCGACTCGACGGCCGTCTCCAAGGTCAACCCCGACTCGAACTCGCTGTTGTACCGCGGGTACCCGGTGCAGGAACTCGCCGCCCAGAAGAGCTTCGAAGAGGTCGCGTACCTGCTCTGGAACGGCGAGCTGCCGACGGATGCCGAACTGGCCGAGTTCGAGGAGGCCGAGCGGGCGCTGCGCCGGCTCGACCACTCGGTGCGCCGGGTGATCGACGAGATCCCCACCTCCGCGGACCCCATGGACGTGGTGCGCACGGCCGTGAGCGTGATCGGCGCCAACGACCTCACCACGCCGGACTCCTCGGTGGAAGCGAACCTGGCGAAGTCGCTGCACCTGTTCGCGCAGCTGCCGGCGATCGTCGCCTACGACCAGCGCCGCCGGCAGGGGCTCGAGCTCGTCGAACCGCGCGACGACCTGGGCTACTCGGCCAACTTCCTCTACATGACGTTCGGCGAGGTGCCCGAACTGCCCGTGGTCGAGGCCTTCGACGTGTCGATGATCATGTACGCCGAGCACTCCTTCAACGCCTCCACCTTCACCGCTCGGGTGATCACCTCGACGCTCTCCGACCTGTACTCCGCCGTGACCGGGGCCGTCGGCGCGCTCAAGGGCCCGCTGCACGGCGGCGCCAACGAGGCCGTGATGCACATCTTCAACGAGATCGGTCTGGGCGACGGGGCGGCCGAGCGGGCCGAAGACTGGTTGGACGACACCCTCGCGCACAAGCGCAAGGTGATGGGCTTCGGCCACCGGGTCTACAAGCACGGCGACAGCCGTGTGCCCACCATGCACGCGGCCCTGCTCACCCTCATCGAGCACTACGACCGCCCCGACCTACTCGAGCTCTACGAGGCCCTCGCCGCCGGCATGGCCGAGCGCACCGGCATCCTGCCCAACCTGGACTACCCGTCCGGGCCGGCGTATCACCTGATGGGTTTCGACACCGCCACCTTCACGCCGATCTTCGTGGCTGCCCGGGTGACCGGCTGGACGGCGCACATCATGGAGCAGCTGGCCTCGAACTCCCTCATCAGGCCGCTGTCGTTCTACAACGGCACACCGGAGCGGCACCTGGCCCCGCCACAGCCGGGCGAGGTGCTCTGAGCGATCGGCGCGGCTGGGCACTGCGCGCCTCCATACTGGGGGGATGACTGTACTGATTGCCGGATGCGGCGACCTCGGCACCGAGGTGGGCCTCCGCCTGACGACGCTCGGCCAGCACGTGGTGGGCCTCCGTCGCCGGGCCGGGCTGCTGCCGGCCGCGTTCGACGGGCAGTCCGTCGACCTGGCCAGCGAGAAGCCCGTGGTGCCGCCGGACACCGACCTCGTGATCGTGGCCATCGCGGCTGGGAACCCCGACCCCGAGGTATACCGGGCCGCCTATGTGACCGGGCTGGGCAACCTGCTCGACGCCCTCGACGACGCGCAGGTGACGCCGCGCCGGTTCCTGATGGTGTCGTCGACAGCCGTCTACGACGTGAATGACGGCAGCACCGTCGACGAGTCGACCCCGGCGGCCCCTGGCCCCGGCACCGACTCGATCCTGCTCGAGGCCGAGCAGCTGCTCCGCAGCCGGATCCCCTCGGCCGTGGTGCTGCGGCTCGGCGGCATCTACGGGCCGGGCAGGGAGCGCCTGATCGACCAGGTGCGCTCCGGGCGCGCCACCGTGGGCGAGCGCAGCCGACTGACCAACCGGATCCACCGCGACGACGCCGCCGCGATGATCGTGCACCTGATGCTGCGGGCCAAGGCGCCCGAGCCGCTCTACCTCGGGGTGGACTCCACGCCGGTGCCCGCCGCCGAGGTGCTGGCCTTCGTCGCCGGCGAGCTCGGCCTGCCCGTGCCCGAGATCGTCGAGACCGGCAGCAAGCGTGGCGGGGACAAGCGCGTGAGCAACCGGCGCATCCTCGAGACCGGCTTCAGCTTCAGCTACCCGAGCTACCGGGAGGGCTACCGGGCCGTTCTGGCCGGGCAGGGCGTGCGGCACCCGTAACCACCAGCGGCACACTGCACCGCATCGTGGCCGGGCCGAGCCGCAGCATCCCGTCGGTCACCGGCTCGCAGCGAAGCCCGCCACGCCCGCGGAGCGCGCGGTGGGCGCCGGGGGCGAGCATCACATCCATCCAGGCGCAGGGGTTCGCGGGCCGGTGCGCCCGGAACTCGACGGGACCGTCGCCGCTGTCGAGCGAGAAGGTCGCCCCGCGCAGACCGTCGATCTCCACGCCGCGCAGCAGGATGTTGCGCCGGGTGGCGGTCGCATCCAGCGGGTACGGCAGCGCCAGCTCGGCGGCGACCCGGTCGAGCACCTCCGCGTTCATCACCGTGACCGACGCCTGCACGTGAGCCCTCCGGCCGAAGTGCCGGTCGCCCACGATGCCCAGGCCCGCGCGCACCTCGATGCGTTCGTGACTCTCCTCGCCCACCGCCGGCAACGGCCCGTCGGCGGGGCGCCCCTCGTACCGGTGCACGGGGGAGGCGTGCAGCAGCACGATCTCCACCTCGGCGCTGTACGGCAGGTCACTCAGCTGCTGAGTCATGTGACGGGATGTGGGTCAGGGAGCCATCCCGGACTGCACGGGCACGAACTCGACGTTGTGGGTGGGGTGCACGGTCTTGGCCGGCGACCGGGAGAACCCCTTGGCGTCGAGGCGGTTCTCGGCTCGGAAGGTGGCCAGGGCCGCGTCGTACAGCTCGTTGAGCCGCGCGCCGGTGTACTCGCCGGTCGTGCCGTCGGTGAAACGGATGACGATGGGCGTCTTGGCGGGGAAATGCCGGTTCATGCGGACGAAGCCGTCGGCATCCTGCTGCAGTGTGATCATCCCGCTAGTCTTCCGTATCCGCACCGGCCGTGACGCCGCCCCGCACCGGCCGTGCTGCCGGGCCCACACCGGGCCCTTCGTCCGCGCGCGGCGGGCGCGGGAGGTTCTACCATTGACAAATGCAACAGGACCAGCACGCCGAGACCCCCGCCACCGTCGATCCGCCCCGCGAGGTGCTGGAGTGGACCGAATTCGCCGACGCGTCCAGGTCGCTTGCCAGCACGGTGCTGGCAAGCGGGTTCCAGCCCGACGTCGTCATCGCCATCGCGCGCGGCGGCCTGCTGCTGGCCGGGGCGATCTCCTACGCCCTGGGCACCAAGAACTGCGGCTCCATCAACGTGGAGTTCTACACCGGCATCGACGAGCGCCTGCCGGAGCCCGTGCTCTCCGGCCCGATGCTGGACGCCCCGGCGCTGGCCGGCAAGCGCGTCCTGTTGGTCGACGACGTCTCCGACTCGGGCCACACCCTGGCCCTGGTAGTGGGCATCCTCAAGGAATCGGCCGGCGAGGTGCGCTCCGCGACGCTGTACACCAAGCCGCGCACGGTGCACGTGCCCGACTTCACCTGGCGGGAGACCGACGGCTGGATCGTCTTCCCGTGGTCGGCCCTGCCACCCGTGACGGCCACCCCGCTGACGAGCGCGGTCGACGCATGAGCATCCACCTCGTCGGCGGCGGCTGGGCTGCCGAGAACGCCACCGAGAGCGACGCCGTGGTCTACGGTCCGTTCCTGGCCGAAGCCGCCCTGCGCGCCACCGCGGCCGGCCGTGACGAACCGCGCCTGGCCGTCATCGTGGTGCGGGACGCCGACGGCGCCGACCACGCCGCCAAGCTGGTCGCGGCCATCGGCGCCGCCGGGCCGGTCGACCCGCACCTCACGGTGCTCGGCCTCACCGACGAAGCCGCCCTGCTCGCCGTGGCGGATGTCGACGGCATCGTGATCGGCGGCGGCCTCACCCCCGCCTACCTCACCGCCCTCACCCCCATCGCCGGGGAGATCCGCCGCCAGGTGGCCGCCGGCATCCCGTACCTCGGCTACTCCGCCGGCGCCATGATCGCGGCCGAACGCGCCGTGCTCGGCGGTTGGCAGATCGGCGGCGTGCCGGTGAGCCCCCAGGACGCCTCAGAGGGGCTCGACGAGATCACGATCGAGAACGGCATCGGCCTGCTCGACGTGACCGTGGACGTGCACGCCGCCCAGTGGGGCACGCTGTCCCGCATGGTCGCCGCCACCGAGGCCGGCCTCATCCGCGGCGGCCTGGCCGTCGACGAGGGCACCGTGCTGATCGTGGGCCAGGGCACCCTGGGCGTGGCCGGAACCGGCAGCGTCTGGACCGTGAGCGAATCCGAGGGCGGGGTGCTGGTGAGCACCTTCGGCTCCTGAGCCGGATGCCTGCACCGATCGACCCCGCGCTGATCGAGCCCGGCTGGGCGCGGGCCTTCGGGCTCGGCGACCACACCGGCCCCGTCGACGTCAGCGCCCTGGCCCCTTTCGCGGACCCGCTCGCCTTCGCACGGCAGCGGGCCGCTGCCGGCGCCGAGGTGCTGCCGGCGCCGGAGAACATCCTGCGCGCCTTCCGGCAGCCGTTCGACGAGGTGCGGGTGCTCATCGTGGGCCAGGACCCGTACCCCACGCCCGGGCATCCGGTGGGCCTGGCCTTCTCAGCGGCCGGCGACGTGCGCCCGGTGCCGCGGAGCCTGGCGAACATCTTCACCGAGCTGCACGACGACGTCGGCCTGCCGAGACCGGACGGCGGCGACCTGACCCCCTGGACCCGGCACGGGGTGCTGCTGCTCAACCGGGTGCTCACGGTCGAGGCCGGCGCCGCCGGGTCGCACCGCCGGCACGGCTGGGAGGCCGTGACGGAGCAGGCGATCCGGGCTCTGGCCGGCCGCGGCACGCCGCTGGTCGCCATCCTCTGGGGCAGGGACGCCGAGAACCTCCTGCCGCTGCTCGGGCACACCCCGGCGATCGTCTCGGCGCATCCCAGCCCGCTCTCGGCCCGGCGCGGCTTCTTCGGCTCCCACCCGTTCAGCCGCGCCAACACCCTGCTGGCCGAGCAGGGCGCGGCAGCCGTGGACTGGTCGCTGCAGTAATCTGATTCCCATGTGGAGAGGACCCATCCGGTGCTAGAAGAGGAATACCAGCCGCGTCGACGGCTGCCGCGTCACCTGACGCCGGCGCCGGCGCCCGAGGCACCGTTCGAGTACTCGCTGCGGGACGCTGTGGAGACCGACCTGCCCGACATCCGGGAGATTTACAACTACTACGTGGCCAACAGCACCGTCACCTTCGACGAAGATGCGATGACCCTGGCCGAGTGGCGCGACAAGTTCGCCTACCTGACCAAGCTCGGTATGCCGTTCATCGTTGCCGAGTCGCCGGCCGGGCAGCTGCTCGGTTACGCGCTGGTGAGCCCCTGGAAGCAGAAGAAGGCCTACCGGTTCACGGTGGAGAACTCGATCTACCTGGGCGCGGCATCCACCGGCAAGGGCCTGGGCCGGGTGCTGTTGGCCGAACTCATCGAGCGCTCCAAGGCCGCCGGCCTTAAGGAGATCATCGCCGTGATCGCCGACCAGGGTGCGGATGCGTCGATCAAGCTGCACCAGGACTTCGGCTTCGAGGAGATCGGCCGGATGGGCAAGGTCGGCTTCAAGTTCGAGCGCTGGCTGGGCACCGTGCTGCTGCAGAAGAGCCTCAAGTAGGCCGCAGCGGGGCACTCACCGGCGCGACAGCCGCCCGGTCACTGTCACCACGGTGCGCCGGGGCGACACCGACGCCAGCCAGGCCAACAGCCGGTTCTGCCCGCCGCTGACCGCGTGCGGGGGAGTGCGGGGCGTATCGAGCGCGTCGAAGGCCGTGCGCATCACCTCGTCCACACTCGCCAGGCCGCGGGGGCCGGCCGTGGAGCGCTGCGCGACGGCGTAGAACTCGGTCTCGGTCGGGCCGGGGCACAGCGCGGTCACCTTGAGCCCGGTGCCGCGGGTCTCGTACCAGAGTGCCTCGGTGAGGCTGAGCACGTAGGCCTTGCTCGCGGCGTAGACAGCCAGCCGGGGCACCGGCTGGAACGCCGCCGTGCTCGCGACGTTCACCAGCGCCGCACCCTGCGGATGCGTGAGCGCCGCGCCGAGCAGGCCCGGCAGAAGGGCATGGGTGAGATCGGTGAGCGCCTGGACGTTGACCGCCACCTGGTCGTGCACCGGCGCCGCCGGCGCATCCACCATGCTGCCGAACAGGCCGAAGCCGGCGTTGTTCACCAGGGTGCTCACCCGGATTCCTCGGTCGGCGAGGTCCCGCACGAGCTCGGCGACGGCGCCGGGGGCGGCCAGGTCGAGCGGGATCACCGTGGACACCGTGCCGTACTTCTCGGCCAGGTCGACGGCGAGGGCCTCGAGCCGGTCAAGCCGGCGCGCGGTGAGCACCAGGTCGGCGCCCCGGCGGGCGAGCTCGTGAGCGAAACCCACGCCCAGTCCGCTCGACGCCCCGGTGATCAGCGCGGTCGTGCCCATCGGGTTGTAGTAGGCGGCAGCATCGGTGCGGGTCATCCTTCGAGGCTACCCGGGCCGGTGCGCCCAGAGCCAGTCCCGTATCCCCGCCCGCGAGCCCGTACCGGGGCGTCGTCAGGGGCCGGTCGCTAGGCTCGGGGGATGGCTGACCTCCACGAACTGACCGCCCTCGAGCAGTGGCGCTCCCTGCAGCAGGGCGAGATCAGCCCCACCGAGCTCACCCGGCACTACCTGGACCGCATCGAGCGGCTGAACCCCGGGCTCGGCGCCTTCGTCACCGTGACCGGCGAGGCCGCTCTGGCCCGCGCCAGGCAGGTGGAAACCGAGGTGCCCCGCACCCGGCCGCTGTGGGGGCTGCCCTTCGCCGACAAGGACCTGCAGCAACGCGCCGGGGTGCCCGTGGGGTTCGGCTCCCGGCTGATGGAGGGCACGGTGCCCGAGACCAGCGACCTGCTCGTGCAGGCCCTCGACGAGGCCGGCGGCGTGAGCCTGGGCAAGACCGCCACCCCCGAATTCGGCCTCCCCTCGTACACCGAGCCCGTGGCCGGAGTCCCCGCCCGCAACCCCTGGAACCCCGCGCTGGGCGCCGGCGGCTCCAGTGGCGGCGCTGCCGTGGCCGTGGCCGCGCGGATGCTGCCGTTCGCCCCCGGCAGCGACGGCGGCGGGTCGGTGCGCATCCCCGCCGCCGCCTGCGGGCTCGTCGGGGTCAAGCCGTCCCGCGGCCGGATCCCCGCGGCGAGCGGCCTGGACGTGCCCGGGGGCCTCCCCGTGGCCGGCCCGCTGGCGCGCACGGTGGCGGATGCCGCGCTGCTGCTGGATGCCATGATCGCGCCGGACGGCGGCCGGCCGGCGCATCCGTTCGCCGTGCGGGCACCCGGGGGAGACGAGCAGCTGCTCGGCGCCGCCGTGCGGGGCGAGGGCCGCTACCAGCTGGGCGTGATGACCACCTCGGCGTGGGACGACGCTTATGAGATCAGCCTGGCCCCGGAGGCCCTGGCCGCGCTCGCCGTGGCCGTCGACGGTTTCGCCGCCATGGGCCACGGCATCGAGCAGACCGCGCTGGAGCCGGACCCGAGCTACGCGCCGGCGTTCCGGGCGCTCTGGCAGCTCAGCGCCGCCCGGATCCCGGCGGAGACCGTCGAGCAGGAGGCCCTGCTCGAACCCCTCACCCGCTGGCTGATGCACCGCGGCCGGGCGTTGACCGGCCGTGACGTCGCCGAGGCGCTGACCACCCTGGCCACCTATGAGCGCTCACTGATCCGCCAGCTGTCCCGGTTCGACGCCGTACTCACCCCGGCGCTTGCGCTCACCCCGCGGCCGGTCGGATGGTACGACGCCGTCGACGGCGAACGTAACTTCGCCCAGCAGGTGCAGTACACCCCGTTCACCTCGATGGTCAACGTCTCCGGCCTGCCGGCCATCACCCTGCCCGTGGCCCAGACCCCGGACGGCCTGCCGATGGGTGTGCAACTGATCGGCCGGCCGGGCGGCGAGGCGACCCTGCTGGCCCTCGGCGCGCAATTGGAGCGCCGGATTCGCTGGCAGGACCGGGTGCCGCCCGCGGCCCGCTAGACCCGCGGCGCCTTCGCGGCCGGACGCGACGGCCACCAGAACCGGTCGCCGGTGAGGAAGACCAGTGCGGGCACCACCAGGGTGCGCACCACGAGGGTGTCCAGCAGCACACCGATGCAGACGATGACACCGATCTGGGTCAAGGCCACGACAGGGAGCACACCCAGCACGGCGAAGACCGCCGCGATCAGGATGCCGGCGCTCGTGATGACGGCGCCCGTTGAGGACAGGGCGCGCACCATGCCCTCCCCGGTGCCGAAGCGGATGCTCTCCTCCCTGGCCCGGGTGGTGAGGAAGATGTTGTAGTCGACACCCAGGGCCACCAGGAACAGGAACGCGAACAGCACCACGTTGGTGTTGAAGGCCGGGAACCCCATCAAGTTCTGGAAGATCCAGTTGGAGGCGCCGAGGCTGGCGAAGAAGGTCGCCAGCACGCTCACGATCAGCAGGACTGGCGCCACCAGCGACCGCAACAGCAGGGCCAGGATGGCGAACACGATCGCCAGGATCATCGGGATGATCAGGGCCTGGTCGGCCTGGGCGCTCGTCTTGTTGTCGAACGCCGTGGCGTCGCTGCCGCCGACCAACGCCTGGGACACCTCGCCCGACGCATCGGCGTAGGTGCCGCGCAGGGTGTCGATGATGGCGAAGGTCTCCTCGCTGCCCGGCTCGCTGGCCAGGGACAGGTTGAGCCGGGTGAGCCCGTTCGCGCTCTCGCCGGGCAGCACGGACTCGATGCCGGACGTGTCGGTCGCGAGCGCGGTGGCCTCGGCGGCCGCCGCATCCGGAACCAGCACGATGGTCTGGCTGGTCAGGCCGGCGGAGAACGACTCCTCCACGATGGCCTGCGCCTGCACCGACTCGGGTTTGCCGAGCAGTTGGTCGGCCTGCGACAGCCCGACGGACGCACCGATCAGGCCCAGGCTGAGGGCCGCGATACCGGCGACGGATGCGGCGGTGACCACAATCGGACGACGCTGCACCCCGCGGCCGAGGCGGGTCCAGAAGCCGGTGCGCGCCTTCGCATCGGCGCCGGGCACGTAGCGGGGGATGAACGGCCAGAACAGGCCGCGGCCGCAGACCACGAGGGCGGCGGGCAGCACGACCAGGGCGAAGATGATGGCGATGACCACGCCGA
The DNA here is from genome assembly GCF_001679725.1 of Cryobacterium arcticum. Lineage (NCBI taxonomy): Bacteria > Bacillati > Actinomycetota > Actinomycetes > Micrococcales > Microbacteriaceae > Cryobacterium > Cryobacterium arcticum. The sequence continues at coordinate 847,761 of NZ_CP016282.1, forward strand.
TGGCGCAGGCGAAGCCGAGCGCCCGGTTGCCCGACAACTCCGCGAACAGCAGGGTGAGCAGGCTGAGCGCGACCGTGCCGCCGCTGGCGGCGATGGCCGGCCCGGCGCCACGTACCGCGGCCAGCATGGCGGCGTTGCGGTTCTCTGTGCGCAGCAATTCCTCGCGATAACGGGCCACGAGCAGCAGGGCATAGTTCGTGCCCGCGCCGAAGACCAGCACGGATTGGATGCCGGCGACCGAGGGGTCGAGAGTGATGCCGAACGGTTCGGCGAGGGCGCCCACCACGACGGTGGAGAGGCCGTCGGCCACGCCGACGACGACGAGCGGGACGATCCAGAGCACCGGGCTACGGTAGGTGACGATCAGGAGCACGGCGACGACGATCACGGTGACGAGCAGCAGTCGCAGGTCGGCACCGGCGAAGGCGTTCGTGATATCGGATTGGAAGCCGACCGCGCCCGTGACATAGGCGTCCAGTCCGTCCGGCAGATCGGCCGACGCGGTGTCACGGATGTCGGTGGCCGTCTGGCCGATGTCGGCGTTGGCCTCGTCCGCATTCAGCGGAAGGATGCTGATGGCGGCCTTTCCGTCGTCGCTGAACCGCGGTGTGGTGGCCTGCGGGGCGACCGACTGCTCGGCCAGAGCCGCGCCCTGCGCGGTGATGGCCGCCATGTCGGATTCGGAGAGATCGCCGTCGTCTCTGGTCCAGACCACGATCGCCGAAGTCTGCTCGGCGGACGGGAAGTCAGCGAGGAGGGCGTCAACTTGTGCTGCCTGGCTGGAGGTAGGGAGCCCGGAGGTGGGGAACTCCTCGGAATCGTTCGAGGGGAGCAGGCTGAAAAGCAATCCCACCGCGACGATGGTCCCTACGAGCACGACCCAGGCGGTGCGCCGGCCGGTGATGAACCGCTGAATCGCGAGCACAATTCCTCCAATAATGTTGATTGCTAGGTTTCCTAGTGATCTGCGTAATAGTATCTCCCCTATGGAAGAGCGTCGCAACCTCGCTCCCGGTGCGGTCTCCGGGGCTTCCGTCCCGCCCGGACCTCCCGCCGGCGGACCGCCGGCTTCGGATGTGATCGGCTCCGCTCTGCACCAGATCCTGCAGCTGTCCCGCGCCTTCGAGCGTCAGGTCGGGCAGGCGCTCGAGGTGAACACCACCGACCTAACCGCGATGGAGCACCTCATTCAGGAGGGGGCGCTGACCCCGGGGGAACTGTCTCGCCGTCTGGACATTTCCACGGCGGCGACCACCCTGGTGATCGACCGGCTGGTCGCACTCGGTCACGCGCAGCGTCATCCGCATGCGTCCGACCGGCGCAAGGTCGTCGTGGTGCCCGCCCAGGAGTCGGTCACGCGCGCATTCCAGCAGCTGCACCCGGTGATCGGGGGAGTTGCGGCTCTCACCCAGGAGCTCTCCGACGATGAACGACACGTCGTCGAGGCCTTCTTGGAACGGGTCATCGGCGTGTACAGGTCGTCCCTCGACTCGCAATCCTCAAGTTTTCACTCCTGAGGCTTTCCCTGCAATGTTTTGATTCAATCAAAACAACTGATAGCGTGATCGAATGGTAGACACCGAACGGACGCGAGCGGCCGAGCCGCCGGGTCCGCTCGCCGACAGCATCCGTGCCTCTGGTCTGAAGGTCACCGCTCCCCGGCTCGCGGTGCTGCGGGTTCTCGACCAGGCTCCGCACTCGACCGCGGAGCGGCTCTTCGCCACGGTCCGGGCCGAACTGCCGGGCACATCGCTGCAGGCCGTCTACGGCGTGCTCGCGGCCTTCACGGGGGCCGGGATCGCCCGAAAGATCGAGCCGGCCGGCTCGCCGGCGCTCTTCGAGCGTCAGGTCGGCGACAACCATCACCACATCGTCTGCACCCGCTGCGGTGCCGTGCACGATGTCGACTGCGCCGTGGGCGAGGCCCCCTGCCTCACGCCGTCCAACACCGCCGGGTTCACCGTGCACACCGCCGAGGTCACGTACTGGGGCCTGTGCCCGGACTGCCAGGCGGCCATATCTTCCACCTCTTCCTCACCTTCCCCGCTGTTGAACAAAGGAGCACAATGACAACACTGCCCCCCACCACCACCCAGACCGGAACCCCGGTCCCGAGCGACGAGCACTCCCTCACCGCCGGCTCTGAGGGCGTCACAGCCCTGCACGACCGCTACCTGGTCGAGAAGCTCGCCCAGTTCAACCGCGAACGTATCCCGGAGCGCATCGTTCACGCCAAGGGCGGCGGAGCGCACGGCGTCTTCGAGGTCACCGGCGACGTGTCCGCCTACACCCGTGCCGCGCTGTTCCAGCCCGGCGCCCGCACCGACACCCTGCAGCGCTTCTCCAGCGTCGCCGGCGAGCAGGGCTCGCCCGACACCTGGCGCGACGTGCGCGGCTTCTCGGTCAAGTTCTACACGACCGAGGGCAACTACGACATCGTCGGCAACAACACCCCGGTGTTCTTCATCCGCGACGGGATCAAGTTCCCCGACTTCATCCACTCGCAGAAGCGCCTGCCGGGCTCCGGCCTGCGCGACGCCGACATGCAGTGGGACTTCTGGACCCTCTCGCCCGAGTCCGCGCACCAGGTGACCTACCTGATGGGCGACCGCGGCCTGCCGCGCTCGTGGCGCACCATGCCCGGCTTCGGCTCGCACACATACCAGTGGATCAACGCCGCCGGTGAGCGCTTCTGGGTGAAGTACCACTTCACCTCCAACCAGGGCAACGTCGAGATGGAAGGCGCCGAGGCCGAGCTCATCGCGGGCGCCGACGCGGACTACTACCGCCGCGACCTCTACGAGGCCATCGACGCCGGCGACTTCCCGTCCTGGGATGTGCACGTGCAGGTCATGCCGTACGAAGAGGGCAAGACCTACCGTTTCAACCCGTTCGACCTCACCAAGGTGTGGCCGCACAGCGACTTCCCGCTGATCAAGGTGGGCACGCACACCCTCAACCGCAACCCGGGCAACTTCTTTGCCGAGATCGAGCAGGCTGCGTTCTCGCCGGCCAACTTCGTGCCCGGTATCGCGGCCAGCCCCGACAAGATGCTCATGGCGCGCATCTTCTCCTACCCTGACGCGCAGCGTTACCGTGTGGGCACCAACTACAACCAGCTGCCCGTGAACGCCCCGCAGGCGCCGGTCAACAACTACTCGCAGGATGGCGCCGCCCGGTACCACTTCAACGACGCCAGTGCGCCGAACTACGCGCCGAACTCGCTCGGCGGCCCCGTCGCCGACGAGGCCCTCGCGGGCGACGGCACCTGGGAGAGCGACGGTGCGCTCGTGCGCAGCGCCGCGATCCTGCGCGCCGACGACGATGACTTCGGTCAGGCCGGCACGCTGTACCGCGACGTCTTCGACGACGCGGCCAAGGCCCGCTTCCTCGAGACCATCACGGGAGCCGTCGGTGGCGTCACCCGCCCCGAGGTCAAGGAACGCGCCATCGCGTACTGGACCAGCGTGGACGCCACCCTCGGCGCGAGCCTCAGGCTGAACCTGGCCGACGGCGACGCTGAGGCCACCTCGGCCAACGTGGCCGCCGAGCCCGTCGGCGTCGGCGAGTAGCACCGCACCACCCGCAGCACCGAATCGCGCGGCCGGCCCCGGCCGGCCGCGCGATCCATCGGCACCATCACCAGCACGCGTCCAATGAAGCTCTGCGTCGACCAGCACCATTACCGACAGGAGCATCATGAATTCCTACATCAGCGCCGCCGCCCGCACCGATCGCAGTGCGGAACCGGCCGGCTACGTCAGCACCGGCCGTCCGGCCGCGACCCCCACCGGCTATGTCAGCCCCGTCACGCGCTCCGGCGCCGGCAGCTACGTGAGCAGCGACTGGGTCCGAGCCGCGTAATCCCGATTCCCGGGTGCAATATAGGTTAGGCATGCCATACTTAGGCCATGCTTACTTCGACAGTCGCTCCCGCGCCGGCCCCCGCACGTGTGCGGGCTCCGCGCCCCAGCTACCGCCCGTTCGCCGTGTCGGTGGCGCGCGTTCAACGGCTGTCGACCAACTTCACCCGGGTGACCTTCACGGGCCCCGACCTGCACGAATTCGGCACCGCCGGCCTCGACCAGCGCATCAAACTGGTGCTGCCGTTGCCCGGGGTAGGTGTGTCACCGTTCCCTCGCACCGACTCCTGGTACGAGACCTGGCGGGACCTGCCCGACGAGCACCGCAACCCGCTGCGCACCTACACGGTGCGGCACGCCCGCCCGGAGCACCGCGAGGTCGACATCGACTTCGTCACCCACGGCGACGCCGGACCCGCGTCACGCTGGGTGCGCGCCGCCATCGTCGGCGACGAGGTTGCCATCGTGGGTCCCGTCGCCGACGGTGACAACCCGGTCGTCGGCATCGAATGGGCCCCCGGCAACGCCAACACCGTGCTGATCGCGGGCGACGAGACGGCGGCGCCAGCGATCTGCGCGATCCTCTCCGCCCTGCCCCGCACGGCCCGCGGCTGCGCCTACATCGAGGTGCCGGAGGCCGGCGACGCGCACGAGACCAACGCCCCGGATGGCGTCACCGTCACCTGGCTGCCCCGCAACCGCGCCGGCCACGGAGCGGCACTCGAGTCCGCGGTGAAGGGCTGGACGGCCCGGTTCATCACCGCTCACCACAGCGGCACCGTGCTCCCCGACATCGACATCGACGAGTCCATCCTCTGGGAGGTGCCCGACGGGTCCGCCCTGGACGGCGAGCTCTACGCCTGGCTGGCCGGCGAAGCCGGGGTGATCAAGCGGCTGCGCCGATTCCTGGTCTCCGAGGTCGGCATCGACCGCCGCCAGGTGGCCTTCATGGGGTACTGGCGGAACGGTCGCGCGGAGCACGCGTGACCACCCGCTTCTTCCGCAGGTAGCCACCCTTCTCCAGGCCGGCCTCGATCTCGTACCGGTTCTTCAGCGGGTCGCGCCCCGCGATGAAGTACAACAGCGGGAACAGCATGCCGTAGCGCTGCCACTGCACCTTGTGCACGGCCTCGTGCTCGAGCACATCCGCCGACACATTCTGGTTGGTGAGGTAACAGCCGCCCACGCAGGAGCCGCCGCGTCCGAACGCCCACGCCGGCAGGCCGCGGAAGACGAACAGTCCTTCTCGGCGTTCCACGCGGCCGGTGCTCCAGATCGAACCCCAGACCAGGCCGACGGCGGTGGCGTAGAGATACCCCGCCCGGCTGATCGGCGAGTCGAACAGGATGCGCCGCATCACTCGCTCCGGGTGCCGGCCGCGGGCGGGCGACCGTACTCCTCGAGCAGCCGCAGCCAGACCTCGCTGAGGGTGGGGTAGCTGGGCACGGCGTGCCAGAGTCGGCTGATCGGCACCTCGCCGACCACGGCGATGGTGGCCGCGTGCAGCAGCTCGCCCACCCCGGCGCCTACAAAGGTGACGCCGAGGAGCACCTCGGTGTCGAGGTCGACGATCGCGCGGGCCCGGCCCGTGTACCCGTCGGCGACCACGCTCGCGCCGGCGACCCCGGCCAGGTCGTAGTCGAGCACCCGGGTGCGGAATCCGGCCTTCTCCGCCGCGGCGGCGGTGAGCCCGACCGAGGCGACCTCCGGGTCGGTGAAGGTGACCTGCGGCACGGCCGCGTGGTCGGCGGTGGCGACGTGGGTGCCCCAGGGGGCGTCGTCCACGACGAGGCCGGCGGCGCGCGCCGCGATGACATCGCCCGCGGCGCGAGCCTGGTACTTGCCCTGGTGGGTAAGCAGGGCCCGGTGGTTGAGGTCGCCCGTGGCGTAGAGCCAGTCACCGGCCAACGCCGGGGAATCGCCCTGCACGAGCATGGTGTCGTCCACGCTCACCCAGTCGCCGGGCGTCAGGCCCACGGTCTCCACGCCCAGGTCCTGGGTGCGTGGCGTACGGCCCGTAGCCACGAGAACCTCGTCGGCCGTGACCGTGCGGCCGTCGGCGAGAACCAGGGTCACCTCGCCCGTGTCGGTGCGGCGGGCGCCGGTGGGGCTCGCGTCGGTGAGCACCTCCACCCCCGCGTCGGTGAGCGCGGTGGCCACCATCTCGCCGGCGAAGGGCTCCTGGTCGCGCAGCAGCAAGCTGCGCACGAGCAGGGTCACCTGCGCGCCCAGCGAGCGGTACGCGGCGGCCATCTCCACGGCCACGACACCGCCGCCGATGATGGCGAGATGGCCGGGTACGTGCTTCACCGAGGTGGCGTCCCTGCTGGTCCACGGGGAGACGTCGGCGAGGCCGTCGATGTCGGGCAGCAGCGCGCTGGAGCCGGTGCTGAGCACCACGGCGTGTTTCGCGGTGACGACAACCGGGCCATCCGCGGTCTCGACGGTGACCTCGCGGATTCCGCTGAGCCTGGCGGCCCCGCGCAGCAGGTCGATACCGGCGGAATCGAGCCACTCGACCTGGCTGTCGTCGTTCCAGTCGTGGGTGAACTCGGTGCGGCGCTTCAGCACCGCCGCCACGTCGACCTGCTCGGTCACGGCCTCGGCCGCGCCGGCCACCCGGCGGGCGGCGGCGAGCACCGCGCCGCTGCGCAGCAGCACCTTGGAGGGCATGCAGGCCCAGTAGGAGCATTCGCCGCCCACCAGTTCGGCCTCCACGATGAGGGTGGACAGCTCGCCCTGCACCGTGCGGTCGGCCACGTTCTCGCCCACGGCGCCGGCGCCGATCACGATGACGTCGTAGCTGCGGGTGTCGCTGGCAGGAGTGCTGGAGTTGGGTGATGTCGAGGTCGTGTCGCTCATCGTCGCAGCCTACCGACCGTACCTCCGAAGAATCCAGACCGACCCTGGGATGTTCTGCCGCTGGCGAGCGGGGGAGGGGCGGCCTTTAGCGGCCCTGGAACTCGGCCGGGGTGCGGGAGAGGAACGCTTCCATGCCGATGCGGGCATCCGTCGTGCCGGCCAGCCGGGCCAGGGCGGGCTGCAGTTCGGCCTCGGCCGCGGCGGGGCCGTCCCGCAGGGCGGTGCGGGCGCTGTCCAGCGTGGCCTGCACGGCCAGCGGGGCCTGTGCGGCGATTCGCTCGGCGAGTTCGATGGCGCGATGCAGCTGGCGGCCGTTGGGCGCGATCTCCTGCACCAGGCCCATTCGGTGGGCCTCGCGGGCGTCGAACAGGTCGCCGGTGAGGAGCCAGCGCATGGCATTGCCCCAGCCGGCCGCGCGCGGGAACCGGATCGTGGCGCCGCCGAAGGGCAGGATGCCCCGGCTTACCTCGATCTGCCCGAACCGGGTGGACTCGGCGGCGACGACGATGTCGCTGGCCAGCATCAGCTCGATGCCCAGGGTGAGACAGGTGCCCTGCACGGCCATGACCACGGGCTTGCTCAGGGCGGTGCCGTCGACCTGCCACGGGTTGATGCCGCCCTCCGGCACCATATCCAGCCCCTCCGGGCCCAGCCTCGGGCCGATGTCGGCCAGATCGAGCCCGGCGGTGAAGTGTTCTCCGACGGCATGCAGCACGCCCACCCGCAGCTCAGGGTCACGCTCGAGCTCCCCGTAGGCCAGGGCGAGTTGCTGCAGCAGGGCGAAGTCCGCCGCATTGCGCTTCTCCGGCCGGTTCAGCCCGATCAGGAGCAGGTGCCCCCGTCGTTCGAGCAAGACGCGCGGGTCGTCCGTGGTCACGTGTGATCTCCTTCGATCGTCCGTCCCTCCCGGGACTAGCGGGTGAGGGCGCCGATGATGCGCAGGATGCTGGGCAGGTCGTCGCTGGCGGCCTCGGGGGAGGACGGCGCGAAGCCCGCGATGGTGGCCCCGGCCAGGGTGAACTCGGCCCGCAGTGCCACGATCGCGGCCGTGAGGTTCTCCACGGCCAGCCCGAACGGGTAGATGTTCGACAGCCCCACGATGGTGGCCGGGTCGAGCACGTCCAGGTCGATGTGCAGGTAGACGTGTGCGGCACCGGTGCGCTTGACCGCGGCCACGATGGCGTCGGGCGTGCCGAAGCTCTCCACCGGCACCAGGGGGATGCCCTGCTCGGTGATGTAGACATCCTCGGCCGGGTCGATGTCGCGCACCCCGGCCAGCACCACCCGGTCGGCCGTGAGACGTTCATCGGGGCCGAGCGCGAGCCCGTCGACGCCCTCGCCGAGGATGGCGCGCAGCACCATGCCGCCGAAACCGCCGGACTGCGACGACTCGCTGGTGTGCAGGTCGGGGTGGGCGTCGAACCAGACCAGCGCGACTTCGCCGGGGTGCCGGCGGGAGGCGTGCTCGACGGCGCCGAAGGAGACCCCGCAGTCACCGCCGATGGTGAGCACCGGTTCGGTGCTGGTGCGCAACACGGCCAGTTGCCGGTCGCGCACCGTCAGCAGCGACGAGAACCGGTGGATGCCGGTGTCAAGCGAATCGCCGGCCTCGACGGGCACGTCCACGGGGTAGGTGACCGAGGAGGGCAGGTCGCCCTGGATCGCCTCCGCCCCGTCGACCAGGCGCATCGCGCGGGGGGAGACAGAACCTTGCCACTGTGGGACGACCACGTAGTTGGGGGACACCCCCTCAGTATGCTCCTCGGCCCCCGCCCGCCGCATCTGCCAGTTCGCGGGTCAGCGGCCGTGGGGCCGGCAAGTTGGGCGGTTAGACCGCCTGGGGCATGTCGCGGTAGCGGATGGCCGCGCTCACGGCTTCGCGCAGCTCGAACGCGTCCATCCGCGGGCCGTAGCCCGGGGTGTCGCGCTGGATGCGCCAGCTCTCGGCGAGCGGGCCGAGGTCGACGGTGTCGAAGCCGAAGTCGTCCAGCAGGGCGGTGACGGCCTCGCGGGCCTCGGGGTCGTTGCCCGCGATGACGAGGGCGCGACGGTTCGAGGCGCCGGCGGGGAGGCCATCCGTGGTGAGGTCGGCGGCGTAGATGTGGTTGAACGCCTTGACGACGCGGGACTCGGTGAGCAGGTCCTGGAGCATTTCGGCGGTGGTCGTGGTCTCTTCGTCCAGGGCGTCGATGTTGCCGTCGCGCTGGGGGTAGTAGTTGTTGGTGTCGATCACGAGCTTGCCGGCCAGTTCGGGCAGCGGCAGGGTGTCGATGGCGTGCAGCGGTATGGTCACGATGACCAGGTCACCGGCGGCGGCGGCCTCAGCGGGCAGCGCTGCGCGGGCGCGCGGCCCGAGTTCAGCGATCAACGCCTCGAGGGTGGCAGGGCCGCGTGAGTTGCTCACCACGACGTCGTATCCGTTGGCCACGCCGAGGCGGGCGAGCTGACTGCCGATGTTACCGGCACCGATGATTCCGAGAGTAGTCATGCTGTGCCCAACAGAGAACGGCCGCGGGTTGTTCCCGCGGCCGTTCTCGGATGCTGCTGCGATCGGGCTGCTACTGCTCGATCGAGGAGGGCGTGCCGGCCTTGAGCGCGGCCAGGCGGGCGTCCACCTCGGTGAGCTCGCCGAGGTCGTCGAGGCTCTCGAACTGCGCGTCGAGGCTGGATGCGGCGAGCTCGCTGGCGCCGCGCACCTTGGCCTCTTCGCGGCGGATCTTGTCTTCGAAGCGGCTGACCTCGCTGGTGGGGTCCATGATGTCGATGCTCTTCACGGCGTCCATCACCTGCGCCTGCGCGGCGGCGGTCTTGGAGCGGGCGATGAGCTCGTCGCGCTTGGAGGTGAGCTGGCTCAGCTTGGTCTTCATGGTGTTCAGACCGGTCTTGAGCTGCTCCACGATCGCCGTCTGGCTGGCAATCTGCGGTTCGGCGTCCTTCGCCTCCTTCTCGGACTGCAGCTGGCGGCCGAGGGCCACCTTGGCGAGGTTGTCGAACTTGTCGGCGTCGACGGTGTTGCCGGCGCCGCGCAGCTCGTCGGCCTTGCGGCTGGCGGCCAAGGCCTTGCGGCCCCACTCGCCGGCGGCCTGCACGTCTTCGCGGTGGTCGTCTTCGAGCAGCCGCAGGTTGCCGATGGTCTCGGCGATCGCGCTTTCGGCGTCGGCGATGCTGTTGGTGAAGTCCCGCACCATCTGGTCGAGCATCTTCTTCGGGTCTTCCGCGGAGTCCAGCATCGCGTTGATGTTCGCCTTGGTGAGCTGGGCGATGCGGCCGAAGATCGACTGCTTGGTCATGTGAGTGTCCTTTCGAAGGGGGTCAACGCTTAGAAACTACCGCGTTCACCTCCACAAGTGCCTGTGTGACCACCGGTCAGGACGGGATACAGAGGGGACGGATAGTGTGAGTTCACACGCCGAAACGCCCAGCCGAACAACTGTCGAGGATCCCGACCATGCCGACCCCCCTGAGCCTGACGATCGTGCCGGGCATCAACGACTCCACCGAGAAGCACTGGCAGACCCGCTGGCAGGCGACGCAGACGGATGCCGTGCGCATCCGCCCCAGTTCGTGGGACGAACCCGATCTCGATGACTGGATCGCCGCCGTGGACGCGGCCGTCAGCACACCGGACACGATCATCGTGGCGCACAGCCTGGGCTGCCTGGCCGTCGGGGCCTGGCTGGCGGACAACCCCGGCCGGGTGCGCGGCGCCCTGCTGGTGGCCCCGCCCGACCGGTTCGGGCCCGGCTTCCCGTCGGCGGCTCCGACCTTCCGGGAGGCCGAACCCGCCGTGCTCGGCACCCCGGCCCTCGTGGTCGCCAGCGCCGACGACCCGTATTGTGCCCTCGGTATCGCGCGCACCCTTGCGGCGTCGTGGGGCGCCGGGTTCGTCGAGGTGGGCAACCTGGGCCACATCAACATCATGAGCAAGCTGGGCGCCTGGCCGGCCGGCCGTGCCCTGCTCGATGAGTTCGCCGAGAGCCTCGGCGGGATGGTGCGCTGATGACCGACCCGGATGTGCTCACCCGCCAGACCGTCGACCTGCTGCGCGACCTCATCCGCAACGCTTGCGTGAACGACGGCACCCCCGATTCCGGCGGCGAGATCCGCAGCGTGCGCACGCTCGAGGGCTTCTTTGCCGGCTCCGGCCTCGAACTCGAGGTGGTGGAGCCGCACCCCGGGCGGGCGTCGCTGATCGCGCGCATCCGCGGGACCGACCCGGCCGCGCCGTCGCTCGCGCTCGTGGGCCACATCGACGTGGTGCCCGTGGACCGGGACGGCTGGAGCCGGGACCCGTTCGCCGCCGAGCTGGTCGACGGGGAGATCTGGGGGCGCGGCGCCCTCGACATGCTCTACCTCACGGCCAGCTACGCGGTCGTGATCCGCGACATCGCCATGGGACCGTTCCGGCCGCGCGGCGACCTGATCTTCGCCGCCGTTGCCGACGAGGAAAGCGGCAGCCGCTTCGGGGTGGGCTGGATGACCGAGCACCGGCTCGACCTCATCGACGCCTCGTTCGTGCTCACCGAATCCGGCGGGGCGCCCGTGGGCGTGCGCCCGTCGATCACCACCACGGTGGGGGAGAAGGGCATCGCCGGACGGCGGCTGGTGGTGCGCGGCACGCCCGGTCACGGCTCCGCGCCGTGGGGCGCCCGCAACGCGGCCGTGATCGCGGCCGAGGCCGTGGGCCGGCTGGCCCGGTTCGAGGCCCCCGTGCAGATCACCGCGGACTGGCGGCACTACGTCTCGGTTCTCGGCCTGCCCGCCGAACTGGCCGAACGGCTCACCGACCCGGCCCGTATCGACGACGCCGTGCACGAGCTGGGCAGCCTGGCCGGCTTCGCGCACGCCTCCAGCCACACCACCATTTCGCCCAACATCATGCGCGCCGGCGAGAAAGAGAACGTCATCCCGTCGCTGGCCACGGTCGACCTGGATATCCGGGTGCTGCCCGGCGTCGACGCCGCCCAGGTGGACGGTTACTTGCGGCACGCCCTCGGCGAGCTGATGGTGGACATCGAGATCGTCGGCGACAGGTTCGAGGCCGCCACCCGGTCGCCCGTCGACACCCCGCTCTTCGCCGCATTGAGTGCGGCCGTGGCCCGCGCCTACCCCAACGCCGACCTGCTGCCGGTGCTCAGCGTGGGCGGCTCCGACGCCCGCTTCTACCGCCGCCGGGGCATCCCCGCCTACGGGTTCGGCCTGCTCAGCCGGCGCTGGGACTACGGCACCTTCCGGATGCTCTTCCACGGCAACGACGAACGCATCGACGTGGACTCGATCGCGCTCACCGTTTCCGCCCTCGACTTCACCGTGCGGGAGGTGCTGGCGTGACGGTGGCAGCCGGACTCGTGCAGCTCCACGTCGTGGACTGGGCCGACCCCAGGGCCATCGCCCTGCGCCGGGCCATGGACGAGGAGGTGGGCCCCCGCTACGCCGACCGCTTCGACAACCCGTCGGACGAGGCCGCCGCCGAGCTGGCGCAGGCGTTCGCGATCGACCCCGACACCATGGTGTTCACACTCATCGCCACCGTCGACGGTGTGCCCGCCGCGCACGCCGCGCTACGCATGCTCGGCACGGAATATGAACTCAAGCGCTTGGTCACCCTGCCGGAGTACCGGGGCCGGGGTCTGAGCAAAGCGCTCATCCGCGCGGTCGAGGAAGCGGCGGCCGAGAGGGGCGCCCGTCGGCTGATCCTGCAGACCGGCGACCGCCAGCCCGAGGCCGTGCGCCTCTACGAACACCTCGGATACACCCCGATCCCGATCTATCCTCCCTACAGTGCGATCTGGTTCTCGCTCTGCTACGAAAGGATGCTGCCCGCATGACCACCCAGGTCGACACGCTCGTCATCGGCGGCGGAGCCATGGGCTCGGCTGCCGCCTGGGAGCTCGCCCGCCGGGGCCGCGACGTGACCCTGCTCGAGCGCTTCGCTCCCGGGCACAAGAACGGTGCCTCGCACGGCGCCTCCCGCAACTTCAACCTCAGCTACTCCGACCCCACCTATGTGGCCATGCTTGTGGAGGCGCTGCGGCTCTGGCGCGAGCTGGAGGACGAGACCGACACCCGGCTGCTCGAGCAGGTCGGCCTGGTCAACCACGGGCAGGGCCAGCCGTTCGCCGAGGTGCACGCGGCGCTGTCCGCCGTGGGCTTCGACCCGGAGATCCTCGGTGTCGACGCGGCGGCGGAGCGGTGGCCGGGCATCCGTTTCGATACCGAGGTGCTGTTCACGCCCGAGGCCGGCCGGCTGAACGCGGATGCGTCGGTGACGGCCCTGCAACAGGCCGCGACCGCCCATGGCGCCCGGGTGCAGCACGGCATGCCGGCCACCCGCCTCACCGTGCAGGACGACGACAGTGTGCTGGTCCACACCGACACCGAGCAGTTCCGGGCCCGACGGGTGATCGTCACGCTCGGCGCCTGGACCGGCTCGCTGCTCGGCGGCCTGCTGCCGTTTCCACGCCTCGTGGTGACCCAGGAGCAGCCGGCGCATTTCGCCGTGCTCGACACGAGCTTCACCTGGCCGGGCTTCAATCACGGCTACCGGCCTGGCACGCCCGGGTACGAGTACTGGCGCTCACCGGTCTATGGCATGCACACCCCCGGCGAGGGGATCAAGGCCGGCTGGCACGGTGTGGGGCCGGTCGTCGACCCCGACCACCGCGACTTCACCGCGGAACCCGAGCAGCTGCTGGCCCTCCGCCGGTACGCCCGTGAGTGGCTCCCCGGCGCCGACCCGGATGCCTTCACCGAGATCAGCTGCACCTACACGACCACCCCGGACTCCAACTTCGTGCTCGACCGCCGCGGGCCGGTCATCGTGGGCGCCGGCTTCTCCGGCCACGGCTTCAAGTTCACCCCCACCGTCGGCCGGATCCTCGCCGACCTCACGGTCGACGTGCCCGCCCCGCCCCTATTCGCCCTGGCCCGCTGAGCGACTATCCGTTGTAGTTCTTGACCGATTCGCGGATGGCGTCGGCGTGCAGGTAGATCTCGTCCAATGAGCTGATGGCATGCCGGGTCTCGACCTTGTCCTGGTCGAAGACGCCAAGGTACTTCTGCTTCAGGCCGTTGAAATGCAACCGGGCAATGGGTTTGCGGTTGTTGTCATCGAGCAGCACTGCAAAATACGACTTTGCGTCCCTGTGCATGACGCGCTGTGGCTTGACCTCACTGCAGGCGATGGCCTTGACGATCTGATAGCCCTCAAGCTCTTCGAGGGTGGTGTCCAATTCGGTGTCTCTGTCCAGGTCATCTGCGACGACGAGCTGGCTGGTGAGGCTGGCCGTCTCTGCGGAAACCGGGAGCGGAGAGAACGCCGATGAGCCCAGCGCGGTCTTCAGCCGGTCGTTGACCTGGTCGTTCAGGAACTGTTTGGTCGCTTTGGTGACCAGGGTCGTGAACTGTTCGCGCACCTTCTGGGTGAAGGCTCCGTCGTACACGCGGGTGGTGAAGAAACGGATCCACTCGTCCTGTGGTTCCTTGAACTGAGCAGCGATCGTGCGCTTGATCTGGCCGATGTACTTGAGTTCCTCGGCGGCATTGATGATCGAGTCCAGGTCGAAAACGTCCTTGGTCAGCTTCCGCAACTCGGGAAGCAGGGTCTCGTCGATGTCGAGCAGATCCAGGACCAGGAACGGCTTGTCGTCCATCCGGTTCGGCGCATCCAAATCGGTGTAGAACTGGTAGGTCTCACCGTTGGTGAGAACCGCGATGCGTGCGTTGGTGACGGCGAAATAGCGGAACAGCTGCGACGCGTGCTCGATCTTCAGCGCTTCCTTGGACTTCTTGCATTCGATGAGGATCTGCACTTCGCCATCGCGCATGATCGCGTAGTCGACCTTCTCGCCCTTCTTCACCCCGACATCCGCCGTGAACTCAGGAACCACTTCCAGGGGGTTGAAGACGTCATATCCCAGGATGGTGGAGATGAACGGCATGATGAACGCGTTCTTCGTGGCTTCTTCGGTCTGAATGGCCTCGCGCTGGTTTCGTACCTTCAGCGCCAATGCCGCGAGCAGTTCTGCAAATTCCATGGTTCTCCCCGTTGAATGCAAGTAATTCCGACGATAGCGGCCGGGCTTCGTTCGATATCGGGCTTTACGGAGGCCGCCCCGAAGTGGGGAGCCCTGCACGAGGGCCGTGCGCGACGCCCGGACAGTGAGATGCCACTTCCGGCCCAGTGACGAGCCCGGAAGGGGCCTGAACTGGCAAGTCGCGGACCTGCCGCGAGAGCGGTTGAGGGCCTGCTGTTGCGGGCGGGCTCCTCGCGAATTGCCGCATAGTGCCCCTTCCCGGGCTCGGGAGGGGACTTTGGCGGCACGTCGGTGAAGGACATGTCGCCCACTTGCGGCATAGAGTCCCTTCGCGCGTGCGGCGGTGGGGCTTTGCGGCAGCTCGAGGGCTGTGCCGTCTGGTGCATGCGGGTGGAGGCTGGCCGAGGGGCTCAGGAGGGGAGGTCGCCCGGGCGGCTCAGAACCGGCCGCCGCCGCCGCGGCGACCGCGCGTGCCCCCGCCGCCGAAGCTGCCCGGGCTGCGCCCGCCACCAAAGCCTCCACCGCTCGAGCGCCGACCGCCGCCGCCGCCCATCCCACCGAAACCGCCACCGCCGCCGAACATGCCGCCGCCACCCCCGCCGCCCAAGATCTGACCGATCAAGATGCCGCCGAGCACGGCGCCCATCGACCCGTTGCTGCCACCGCGGCGACTCACCCCGCCGCCGCCGAAGAAGTCGCCGAAGTCGTCGCTGTCGGTGGAGAACCCGTCCACGTCGCGCCGGGCCATGGCCGTGGCCTCGGCGGCCAGGGAGCCGGCCCGCTGGGACACGGCGAGGGCGGCGGCCGGATCGCTCGCCACCAGGGACTCGGCCTGGGCGGTCAACCGGCCGGCCTCGGCCAGCCGGGTGCGGGCCTCCGCGCCGACCGCGCCCCGCCGGGCGGTGATGAAGTCTTCCGCGGCCGACACCTGGCTGCGGGCCGCCTGCAGGCTCTGCGTCAGCGCGGCCTGCAGCCGCTCTGCCTGAACCTGGGCGTTCCGCACGCCCTGCAGCGTGGCATCCATGGTGGCATTGGCGGCCTCGAGGCGCTGCAGCAGTTCGACCGGGTTCACCGGCGGGGCCGCCAGCGCGGCACGCACCTCGATGAGCGTCTGCTCGGTGCGGGCGATCACGCCCGGAACATCGGCCGACGCCTGCCCGGCAGCGGGCAGCCCACGCGCCGTCGCAAGGTCGGTGTCGAGGTCGGCCAGCACCGCCGGGATGCCGGACTCCGCGCGCTGCAGATCGGCGGCGAGCCTTTCGACGGCATCGACGAGCAACTGCGCCTGGTCGACGGCCTCCTCCGCGGCGCGGATGCCGACCGCTGCGGCACTCGGCTCGCCTGCGGCCAGCCGCGCGCGGGCCTCGGCCAGCGCATTGGTGGCGAAGGTGAGCCGTTCGGCGGCCTGGTCGGGGTTGTCGGCGACCGTGGCGATCGCCTCGGGCGTGTAGCGGGTGGACAGCTCCTCCACCCGGGCCTCGGCCTGGTCGAGGCGGGCATCGATGGCCCCGAGCTCGGTCTCCAGCCCGGCCGCCGCGGCCGGGGCGTTGGCCTCGAGCTTCCGCAGCTCGTCGAAATCGGCGGCCTGCTCGTCGAGCAGTCGGTTGGCCTCGGTGCAGAGTGCGATGATCTGCCGATACCAGTCGCGCACCTGGTCCTCGGTGTCGGGTTCGGCGTCGTCGAGTCGCTGCTGCAGGGTGAACGCCTCGGACAGTTTCGCCGTGGCGGCGCCGACCGCCGCCTGGAAGGGGGCGGCGGCATCGGCGCCGTACTGGGCAATCGCGAAGCCCACCTCTTGGCCGCTGGTCTTGATGGCGTCGTCGGTCGCGATGAGCGCGCTGGAGGCGTCGCGTTTCAGCTCGGGCGTCGACGCCTCGGCGCCGCCGGGCCGCGCCACCGGGGCCGTGCCGCGGCGCCGCAGCGCCCAGATCACCACGGCGATGATGCCGCCCACGACCGCGAGCACGAGCAGCACCGCGATCCAGTTGGGGAACCCGCCGCCGCCGCCCGGGCTGGCGTCCCCGGGGGTGATCACCGGATCGCTGAGCGGCTCGCCGGCCACGCTCTGCTGCATTGCCGTGGCCCCGTTGATCGCGGCGCCGGCCCAGTCGTTAACCCGCAGCGACGGTTCGATGGCGGTACTTTGCACCTCGGCGAGCTGGGCTTCGTCGAGCACAAAATCGGTGGCGACCGACAGCTGGTACTGCCGGTCCTTTGTGGCCACGGCCAACAGCACGTCGTTGTCGCCGAAGCCGTTGTCCACCGCTGTGTAATCGGCCCACGTCGACGGGTCGTCCACGCCCTCGAAGCTCGACACATAGGCCACGAAGAGGTCGATCTGGGTGTCGGCGAACAGTGCGTCGAGGGCGGCAACGACCTCGGGTTCCCGGTCGCCGAGAGCCCCGACGGTGTCGACGATGTGGCTCTCGCCGAAGTTCACCGGGTCATCCGCCCTGGCCGGCGCGGCCGCGCCCAGCCCGGTCCCGACCAGCGCGAGGGCGACGATCGCGACGAGCGCTGCCACGCGCACGGCAAGCCCGGAGATCGTCGGTCGGATGCGCGGGTGGCCTGGCTGCATGGGGTCCATTTCCTCGGAGGCGCTCACGTGCGGCGTATTTCCATCGAGCATAGGACCCCTCGCTCTGTTGCGCTCTGTTACCGCCGACCGGATGCCGGCCGGCAGCCTCGGGCACACTGGAACGACACCAGCAACCGCTGCACCCTGCACGTCACGAAAGGCGAGCCATGACCACCCAGACGCTCGCCACGATGACCGCCCTGCCCACGGCCCGCGAAGACCGGCCCACTCTCGCCGTCGTCGAGGTCACCCGCAGCCGGCCGGACCGCCCCGAGTACCACGCCAAGGTGCAGACCCTCAATGCCACCGTCGTGGACGCCGGGACCGCCGGCGGCTGGACCGTCGTGCGATTGGCCGCCGCGGACCTCGACCCCGCCGACCTGCTCGACCTCACGGACTCGGCCGACGCCGTCGTGATCGTGGGCGGTGAGGATATCGACCCGCGCTTCTATGGCGCCGACTCCGGCTACGAGGGCGAGACGGTGCACTTCACCGACGCCGACGCGGGCCAGATCGCGCTCGTGCAGCGCGCCGCCGAACGGGGCACTCCGCTGCTGGGCATCTGCCGCGGACTGCAGATCATCAACGTGGCCCTCGGCGGCGACCTCGTGCAGCACATCGACGACGGCATCCACCGTAACGTCGGCGTGCCCATCGATGAGATCCTCTCCACCCATGCCGTCGTGCTGCGCTCCACGAGCACCCTCGCCGCGGCCCTCGGCGACACCCGCATCTCGGTGCAGAGCGCCCACCACCAGAGCGTCGGCCGGCTCGGCGCGGGCCTCACGCCCGTGGCCACCGCCCCCGACGGCCTGGTCGAGGCCGTGGAGCACCGCACCGCACCGATCACGGGCGTGCAGTGGCACCCCGAGGCTCCGGATGCGCCGGCCGCCCAGCTGCCCCTGCTGCTGGCGTCCCTGCAGAACGCGCTCACCCGCTCCGAGGCCGCCCGCGCCGCCTAACCCCGCGCGGGCCGCATCCGGGCGAGGAAGGCGGGCACGTCGAGTTCGTGCTCGAACGGTTCGGCAAGAGTGGTGGCGTCGTAGTAGAGCCCGTCGGCCAGCAGCATCGTTGCACGGGCCAGTTCGGGGTCGCGCAGGTCGTCGTTCAGGATGTCGAAGTAGCGGCGGCGCATCTCGAGGACCACACCACGTGCCCGGGGGTTGCGGCGCGCCAGCGTGCCGCCGGCCAGCGTGGCCCGGTCCAGAGGACTGTCGACGTACTCGGTGAGGGTCACGTAATAGGCGGCCGCGCCGTTCGGTGCCGCGCGCATGCGGTCGCATTCGGCCGCGGCGAGCGTCTCCAACCGTTCGATCAGGGCGGTTTCCAGGCCGTCCCGCGAGCCGAAATGGTAGAGGAGGCCACCCTTGGTCACGCCCGCAGCCTGCGCGACGGCGTCGAGCGAGGCACCGGACCCGCTCGTGTTGATGAGCAGTTCCTGGAACGCGGTGAGGATGCTCTCCCGCGCGCTGTCGCGATGTTGGGCCATGACCGCCACTTTACTGTACCTGGTGGTATAGTCATACCCTGCTGTACCAGATGGTGCAGTAAAGCCCGTCGTTCCGCTAGGAACCCGTTCTCCAGCCAGGTTGATATGAGCACTACACACCCCATCCGCACTCACTCGGACGCCGAGTCGGCCATTCCCCGCGCCGGCCGACGCGAGTGGCTGGGCCTGGTGCTGCTGATGCTGCCCGTGCTGCTCATCTCGGTGGACAACACGGTGCTCAGCTTCGCGCTGCCGGCCATCAGCCTCGACCTGCGACCGAGCAGCACCACGTTGCTCTGGATCGTCGACATCTACCCGCTGGTGCTCGCCGGCCTGCTGGTGGCCATGGGCACCCTCGGCGACCGGGTCGGCCGTCGCAAGCTGCTCTTGATCGGCGCCACCGGTTTCGCCGTGGTGTCGGCCCTGGCCGCCTTCGCGCCCACCGCTGAGCTGCTCATCGCGGCCCGAGCGGTCATGGGCTTCTTCGGCGCCATGATCATGCCGTCCACACTGTCACTGCTGCGCAGCCTGTTCCTGGATGCACGCCAACGCACCCTGGCCATCGCCGTGTGGGCCGGCGCCTTCGCGGCCGGCTCGAGCCTGGGTCCCATCGTCGGCGGTGTCGTGCTGCAGCACTTCTCCTGGGGAGCGGTGTTCCTGATCGCCGTGCCCATCCTGCTGCCCCTCCTGGCGCTCGCCGGGTTCCTCATCCCCGAGTCGAAGGACCCCGCGCCGCTCCGGATCGACCTCGTCAGCGTCGGCCTGTCGCTGCTGACCCTCGCGCCGCTGGTCTTCGCGATCAAGACCCTGACGCACGACGGCGTGGGGCTGGTCGGCTTGGGCGCACTCGCTGTCGGACTGGCCGCCGGAGCGGTGTTCCTCCGCCGCCAGCTGCGCATCGCCAACCCGCTGCTCGACCTGAGCCTGTTCCGGCACGCGCCGTTCGCCGGGTCGGTGCTGGCCAACTTCCTCGCCGTGTTCAGCCTGGTCGGCTTCCTCTTCTTCGTCTCCCAGCACCTCCAGCTCGTGCTCGGCCTCGACCCGCTTGCCGCCGGCCTGCTGCTGCTTCCCGGTGCGGTGCTCTCGGTGGCCGCCGGCCTGACCGCGGCCTATGTCGTGCGCCTCGTGCCGCCGCGCCTCGTGATCGTCGCGGGCATCCTGCTCTCGGCCCTGGGCTTCGGCGTGATCATCCTGCTGCGGGAGAACCTCACCGCCGGTGTGGTGGCGCTCGCCTTCGGCATCCTGTCGGTGGGCGTGGGCGCCGCCGAGACCATCTCCAACGACACGATCCTCAGCTCGGTGCCTGCCGACAAGGCCGGGGCCGCCGCCGGAGTCTCCGAAACCGCTTACGAGCTCGGCGCGGTGCTCGGCACGGCCGTGCTCGGCGCCATCCTCGCGGCGTCCTACCGGGCCAGTGTGGTGCTGCCCGAGGGGCTCGGTCGCGCCGAGACCGCCCAGGCCGGCGAAACCCTCGGCGGGGCACTCGGGGTGGCCGGTGACCTTCCTGCCGCTCCGGCGGCGGCGCTCGCCGAGTCGGCGAGGGCGGCCTTCGACAGCGGGGTGGGCGTGACGTCCCTCATCGCCGTGCTGCTGATGCTCGTCGCAGCGTTGGCCGTGCACCGCAGCATGCGCCCCTCGCGGTAAGCCCGGGCCGGGGTGATACTCGGGGCATGACCTCAACCGGCAGTCACCGCACCCTCGCGCCCAGTCGTCCGCCCGTGCGCTCCGGGACGGAGAAAACACTGATCACGGTGGAGGCCGTCACCAGCATCAGTGCGCTGGCCGGCGGGGTTCTGCTGATGCTCGCTCCCGACGGTTCGCTGCTCGCCGCGGACCCCGCCGCACTCGAGGGCAGCCCGTTCGGTGACTGGCTGCTGCCCGGTGCCGCGCTCACGCTCTTCGTGGGCGTGGGGTTCGCCGTGGCCGCGGTTTGGCAGTGGCGCCGCGGGCCCTACGCCCGCTTCGTTTCGCTGGCCGCGGGTGTCGGGCTTGTGGTCTTCGAGATCGTGCAGTTCACGGTGATCGGGTCGCATCCGCTGCAGGCCGTGTTCGGCGTGGTCGGCGCGGCCACGGCGTATCTGGCCTGGCGGTTGCCTGCGGCCAGGCACGGAGCGACCGGCGCAACGCGCTAGAGAGCCCGGAACCCACGCAGCCGCAGGCTGTTGGTCACCACGAACACCGAGGAGAGCGCCATGGCGGCGCCCGCGATCAGCGGGTTGAGCAGCCCGAGAGCGGCAAGCGGAATCGCGGCCACGTTGTAGGCGAACGCCCAGAACAGGTTGGTCTTGATGGTGCCGAGCGTGCGCCGCGAGAGCCGGATGGCGTCGACGACGGCCATCAGATCGGACCGCACCAGGGTGATGTCGGCGGCCTCGATGGCCACGTCGGTTCCGGTGCCCATGGCGATGCCGAGGTCGGCCGCGGCCAGCGCGGCGGCGTCGTTCACTCCGTCGCCCACCATGGCCACGACGTGCCCGGCGGCCTGCAGGGCGCGCACCCGTTCGACCTTGTCGGCGGGCAGAACGCCCGCGAAGACCTCGTCGATGCCCACCTGGGCGGCCACGGCGCGGGCCGCGGTCTCGTTGTCGCCGGTGAGCAGCACCGGGGTCAGCCCGAGACGGATCAACTGCGCCACGGCCGCCGCACTCGATGGCTTGACCTCGTCGGCCACGACCAGGATGCCCCGGGCGACCCCGTCCCAGGCCACGGCGACGCCGGTCTGCCCGGTCGCCTCGGCGGTGTCGAGGGCGGCCCGCAGTTCACCCGGCAGAGTGATCTGCCACTCGTCGGCCAGCCAGCGTGGCCGGCCGACGAGCACCAGGTGGCCGTCGACCGTGGCCTGCACGCCGAAACCCTGCGCCGAGGCGAACGCCGTGGCGGCCGGCAGCGCGCCCACTCTCTCGAGGGCCCCCTGCGCGATTGCGACGCCGATCGGATGCTCCGAGCCGGCCTCGGCCGCTCC
Organism: Cryobacterium arcticum; assembly: GCF_001679725.1. Taxonomy (NCBI): domain Bacteria; kingdom Bacillati; phylum Actinomycetota; class Actinomycetes; order Micrococcales; family Microbacteriaceae; genus Cryobacterium; species Cryobacterium arcticum. The sequence continues at coordinate 869,551 of NZ_CP016282.1, forward strand.
GGCGAGACGCAGCAGCTCGGTGGGGGAGGCCTCGTCGGCCGCTGTCGGAGCGCTGCCGTGCACCTCTAGCAGCGCCATCTTCCCGGTCGTGACCGTGCCGGTCTTGTCGAGCACAATGGTGTCGACCCGGCGGGTGGACTCGAGGATCTGCGGTCCGCGGATGAGCACGCCCAACTGCGCGCCGCGCCCGGTGCCCACCAGCAACGCGGTGGGGGTGGCCAGCCCGAGCGCGCAGGGGCAGGCGATGATCAGCGTCGCCACGGCGGCGGTGAACGCCTGCTCAGCGCCGGCGCCGAGCGCCAACCAGGTGGCCAGGGTGCCCAGCGCGATGACGAACACGATGGGGACGAACACCGCCGACACCCGGTCGGCGAGGCGCTGCACGGGGGCCTTGCCCGACTGGGCCTGCTCCACGAGACGGCCGATGCGCGCCAGTTCGGTATCGGCGCCCACCCGGGTGGCGCGCACCGTGAGCCGGCCGCCCGAGTTGACGGTGGCGCCGACGACGGCGTCGCCCGGGCCCACCTCCACGGGCACGGACTCGCCGGTGAGCAGGCTCGTGTCGATGGCCGAGACGCCGTCGACCACAACACCGTCGGTGGCGAGCTTCTCGCCGGGGCGCACCACGAAGATGTCACCCACCGACAGCTCGGCGATGGGGATGCGCCGCTCGAGGGAATCGCGCAGCACCGCAACATCCTTCGCCCCCAGGTTGAGCAGCGCCAGCAGCGCCGCACCCGAACGGGTCTTGGCGCGGGCCTCGGCGTAGCGCCCGGCGAGGATGAACACGGTGACGGCGGCCGCGACCTCGAGGTAGATCTCCGTGCCGCCGGTCATGCTGAAGCTGAGCTGCATGGTCATGCCGGGCAGCCCTGCGTCGCCGAGGAACAGGGCGTAGAGCGACCAGCCGAACGCGGCCAGCACGCCGACGCTGATCAGGGTGTCCATGGTCGCGGCGCCGTGGCGGGCGTTCAGCCAGGCGGCGCGGTGGAACGGCCAGGCACCCCAGACGGCGACCGGGGCGGCGAGCATGAGGGCCAGCCATTGCCAGTTGGTGAACTGCAGTGCCGGAATCATCGACAGCAGGGTCACCGGGATCGCCAGGGCGGTGGAGATCAACAGGCGCTGGCGGAGCGCCGCGGTCTCGGCATCCGGAGCGGCGGCCGGGGGGTCGGTGCCGGTCGGGGGAGCGACCGCGGGCGGGGCGGGCAGGGTGGCCGTGTACCCGGTGGCGACGATGGTGGCGATGGCGTCGTCGATGCTGGTGCCCTCGGGGAGCCGCACGGTGGCCTTGTCGGTGGCGTAGTTCACCGTGGCCTCGACCCCGGGCAGTCGGTTGAGCTTCTTCTCGATCCGGGCGGCGCAGGACGCGCAGGTCATGCCGCCGACGAGGAGGTTGACGGGGTCGCTCACGCGGCGGCGCCCGCGTCGGCCGGGTCCTGCAGGTCGTAGCCGGCCTCATCCACGGCGGCCCGGATTTCGGCCCGGTCGGGGGACCCGGCGCTCGTGACGTGCACGGTGCTCGCTGCGCCGGCCACGAGGTCCACGGTCACCGCGCTCACGCCGGCGACCAGGGACACCTCCTCGATCACGCTGGCCACGCAGTGCGAGCAGGTCATGCCGCTCACGAGGTAGTCGGTGACGGTGTCGGAAGTGCTGTCGAGCTGAGCCATGGGACGAACCTTCTCGTGTTGAAACGGATGCTGACGAAACTGAGACGGGGTTTGGATACCCCCTCCGGGTACTCTAGCGCACTTTCGTGATACCGTGAGGGGGTATAGGGCCAGCCGACACCAGGAGCACACCATGACGACCGACGCCGCCGTTCCCGACGCCATCGATCCCCACGCCGACCATTCCCACGACGGTCCGCACGGCTACATCTCCAACAAGGACGACTACCTCAAGCGCCTGCGCCGCATCGAGGGCCAGGCGCGGGGCCTGCAGGGCATGGTCACCGACGACAAGTACTGCATCGACATCCTCACCCAGGTCTCGGCCATGACCAGCGCCCTGCAGTCCGTGGCACTCGGCCTGCTGAACGACCACCTGAGTCACTGCGTCGTCGACGCCGTCGCGACGGGCGGCGAAGAGGCTCAGCTCAAGCTCAAGGAGGCCGGCGACGCCATCGCCCGGCTGGTGCGCTCCTAACCCCTCGGGAATGGGCGCTGCAGCCGCTGGCATTCAAGCCGGCGTCGTCTCTAGGCTGAGCGCATGACAGACGCGCCCGGCATCAGGTTCCACCGGCGGATGACCGCGCGCGACACCGCAGAGCCGCACCGGGTGTCGAGCCCGCTCGAGCTGCTCTTCGACCTCACGTTCGTGGTGGCCGTGGCGCAGCTCGTGGTGCAACTCGCGCACGGCCTCGAGAACGGCCACGGGGTCGACGAGATCGCCCCGTTCCTGATGGTGTTCTTCGCCATCTGGTGGGCCTGGATGAACTTCACCTGGTTCGCCTCGGCGTACGACACCGACGACGTGCCCTATCGGCTGCTCACCCTGGTGCAGATGGGTGGGGTGCTGGTTCTCGCAGCCGGGGTGCCGGCCGCGTTCCTTGACCAGGATTTCCGGGCCATCACGGTGGGCTACCTCATCATGCGGTTGGCTCTCGTGGTGCAGTGGCTACGGGCCGGCGCCGAGCATCCGGACGGGCGCACGACGGCGTGGCGGTACGCGGCCGGGGTGAGCCTCGTGCAGCTCGGCTGGTTGGCCCGGCTGGCGCTGCCCGAGGAGTTCGGCCTGGCGTCCTTCATCGTGCTCGTGGTGCTTGAGCTCGCCGTGCCGCCGTGGGCCGAGCGATCCGGCAGCACCTTCTGGCACCCGCACCACATAGCCGAACGGTACGGGCTGTTCACCATCATCCTGCTCGGCGAGGGTGTGCTCGCCGCAATTTACGGCGTGCAGGATGCGCTCGAAGCGCGCGGGTTCAGCGGCGACCTGGTGCTCGTGTCCGTGGCGTCCTTCGTCGCGGTGTTCGCGCTCTGGTGGCTGTACTTCCTCGAACCGGCCGGGGAGGGGCTCTCGGTCAACCGCGGTCGCTCCTATCTGTGGGGCTACGGGCACTACGGGGTGTTCGTCTCGTTGGCGGCCCTCGGCGCCGGCCTTGAAGCGGCCGTGGCGGACGCCGGCCATCACGTCGAGGCATCGGCGACGACCCTCGCCTTCGCCGTGGCGCTGCCCGTGGGTGTCTTCCTGCTGCTGCTCTGGGCCACTCACGCCGTGCTGGATACGCGGTCACAGGTGCGCCCGGCCGTGATCCTACCCTCGGCAGCGGCCGTGCTGCTCGTTCCGCTGCTCGCCGGCACGGTGGGGGTCACCGTGGTTGTGGTCGTCATCGCGGCGCTCTGTGTGCTCATCGTGGCGATCACCGTGGCCGACCAGTTGCGCCGGGCCCGCGGCTAGGGCTTGGGCACCCAGTAGCCCACCCGGCCCAGCAGCTGGGTCTCCCGGTCGGCGTCGGAGGGGACCTCCACCTCGGGTGGGAACACACCCATGGCCCGGAACCCCTCGACCTGCGGGCCGATCACCTCCCAGAGGGTCTCCACCAGCGGGGCGGGCAGCGAATAGTCCCAGCCGAGTTGCCGGGCGATCGACCAGGCCTGGAAGGCCCGGTAGATGCTCACGTGCTCGAGGTACTCCCGTAGCGGGAAGTCGCCGTAGCTGAGGTGCACGATCTTCTCCGGGTCGAGGTCCTCGCTCACGGCTCGGGTGGCCAGGTCGTTGAGCCGGTCGTACGCGGCGATCGGGTCGGCGCCGAGCAGGTCGCCGTCGTAGGTGCCGCCGGCGTCTTCGATGGTGCGACCCAGCAGCACATCGGGCACCCAGGCCTCGTCACGGGCGTGCGCGGCGAGCACATCGCGCAGGGTCGGGTCGGGTGTGGAGGACCACTCGGCCGGCGCCGGCAGGCTGAGTTGCTCGGGAGTGATCCGGTCGATGACGGAGCGCAACGCGGCATCCGCCTGGAGGAAGAGCTCTTTCTGCTTCATGCTGGCACGCTAGCACCGGCCCCGTACAGGACGGCAGCGGTAAAGTCTGCATGTGCCCGTCCCGTTCTATACCTCCGAAGTCACCGACGCGATCGTGGGGTTCCTCGACCCGGCCGCACGCAAGAATCTCGGCATCGCCGTGGCGTTGCTGGGCACGATCTTCCTGGCCCTCGGGGCACAGCTGCAACACCGCGGGGTGGGCAAGGCCGCCCGGATCCGCGCGTCCGACCGGCAGCGGATGAGCGCCGGCCAGCTCCTCGCCCTGCTGCGGCGGCCGTCCTGGCTGCTCGGCACCCTGCTGCTGGGCTGCGCGATCCTGCTGCAGCTCACCAGCCTGGGCCTGGCGCCGCTGCTCGTGGTGCAGCCCCTCGGGGTGGCCGCTCTGGTGCTCTCCACCGTCGTCGACTCCCGGCTCGCGCACACCCGGCTCGACGGCACGGTGTTGCGCTCGGTGGCGCTCTCGGTGGGCGGGATCGTCGTCTTCGTGACCATCGCCGCGGTGTACGCCGCCGACCGGCCCATCCAGCCGCCGCAGGTGACCATCATCCTGATCCTGCTGGCAGCCGTGCTGGTGGGCTTCGGTCTGGTGTTCGTGTTCCTGCGCGCCCGGCTCACCGCCGTGGCCTGGGTGGTCGGCGCCGGAGTTCTCTACGCCTTCGTCGCCACGCTCGCCAAGCTCACCATCACCCAGCTCGTGTCCGGCCAGATCTCGCTGCTCACCCTGCTGTGCGTGGGCGGCGTTCTCACTGCGGCCGTTGTCGGCGGCATCTTCGTGCAGATCGCCTACTCCTCCGGGCCGCCCAACCTGGTCATCGCCGGGCTGACCGTGGTGGACCCGCTCGTGGCGGTCGGCATCGGCATCGTGGTGCTGGGCGAGGCCTCCGCCGCGCCGCCTTACGCGCTGGTGGCCTTCGTGCTCGCCGGTGCCGTCGCCGCGTACGGCGTCGTCGGGCTGTCCCGGCACCGGCCGCAGTCGACGCTGGAGCCGGCGCCGCTGACTCAAACGCCGCCGGAGTAGAGACTGCCGGACAGGCGCCCCTGCCTGGCCCGAGCCCCACACTGGCAATACCCTCCGAAAGCACGGTCGAATCACGGAGGGCGCCCAGACAACGTCGGTAGCATCAATTTGATGTCAACCGTTCATTCGAAAACCCACCGCGTAGGCCGGTCTTTCGTCGTACTCGGTGTGCTGCTGTTCGTCCTCACGGGGTGCGGGGCGGCCGGGGTGGCCCAGAGCTCTCTGGTGACGTCGTCCGAGACAGACGACACCACTGAGGCGACCTCGACCGACGATGCCGACGATGCCGGGGAACCGGCCGCAGAGGCCACCGGCTGCCCGGCCACGCCGGCCGAGATGCCGGCCGGCGTCGTCAGCGCCGAGATCGCGGATGTCGACGGCGACGGCGAGAACGACACCGAGTGGTACTCCGAAGCCAGCTCTCCCTTCATCTACGGCATCACCACGGCTTCCGGTGCCACTCACACGCTCACCGACGATCTGGCCGGGCCGGGCGCGCACAGCGGGTGGACGGCGGCCCTGCACAATGGTGTGGTGGTCACGGTTCTCGACGACGGTCGCAGCGCCAGCCTGCACGCGTTCGTGGACTGCGAATACGTCACCCCGATCGGCGTGGACGGCCGGCCGTACACCTTCGACATGCAGAACTTGCGCGGCAACGGCACCGGCGTCGGCTGCCTCGAGGTGGAGGGCGGGCTCGAACTGAACGGCCTGCAGGTCGCCGAAAAGCACGGGGACACGTACGCCCTGATGGCCACAGGGATCACGGTCTCCGAGAACGGGCTGTCCGCCATGAACGGTTACACGGCCGTGTCGGGCTCGGTGCCGGAGGACGATCGCCGGGTTACCGCAGCGCAGACCTCGTCCTGCGCCAACGCGGCCGTCGTGAGCACCAGCGGTCAGTAGCGCTCACGCCTGACGGGGCGGACCAGGGCGGCGCATCCGCTCACCGGCCGCGTTCGTACCGGCTCAGGTTGAGGGTTTCGTCGGCCTGGGCCTCGTCCCAGCCCCGCATCGGGTTCAGCCAGAGGAGATCGGCCATGGTGATGCTGAACCGGTCGGCGATGGTCTCCAGGGCGTCGAGTGGAGCCACCACGTACCCCGACGGGTTCCCCGCGCTGTCGTAGATCACGGTTCCTCGGGCGGTGGGCACCTCGCCCGTATCCCTGACCGCCAGGTCGGGGTGCAGATCCGGCATCGTCCAGGCGAGTTCGGCCGTGGCCAGCACCCGCCCGAAGGTGATGCCGTCGACCTGTTCCCAGAGCACGGCCGTGCGCATCCAGCTGGGGTCGTTGGTGATCAGCTGGTCGCCGTACCCGTTGCCGGAGGCGATGTCGAAGGTCTGCCGGTCCTCCGTGCGCACCGGGGTGTCGGCGACGTAGCTGCGCGCGGTGCGGAAACGGCCCGTCGACGCGTCGTGGGGGAGGGCATTGAGCTCGAGGGTCACGGTGCTCTCGGTGGGGCCGAGATCGAGGTTCAGCACGCTCAGGGTCAGCCGGCCGGAAGCCGTGCTGATCTCGACGCCTCCCGAAACGGGAACCTTGGTGCTGGCGTCGAAGGTGCCCGTGCCCAGCACGGTGCCGGCAGCCAGCTCGTACAGCTCGGTGATGGGCTGGGGAGCCAGACCGGCGGCGCTCGGGCTGGGAGAAGGGACGAGCCCCTGACCGGCCGTACACCCGCTCAAAGCAGCCAGGACCAGCGCCGTGCCCCACACTCGCCATCGCGTCGCACCCGTCATCGTGACCCCCCGGCTGCAATCTAGCAGTGGCCTGGGCCGGCACAGAGCGCCATGGGAATTGCAAAGACGACGTGCACCTGAAATTCTATGGAGTGGGGGGCTTCGAGCGCGAGGTCCAATCGGACACGACGGAGAGAGCGCGACCATGACGCAGCGGGGGCTCGGGGCGACACACGGCCGGGTGGTACGGCTTGTGCCCGACTATGCGGGCACGGTGCTTTGGTTTCCGCATCCGGTGGCCTACGTGCACACCCGGCTGCATCCCGATCTGATCACCGACCTGATCCGCTGGGAGCTCGGGTACTACGACGCCCTCGACGCCGGCTTCAACTGGCAGAGCCCAGCCCACGCCAGCGCCTTCACGAGCGACGGAGTCGGCCTCGCCTTGCGCCTGGCCGTGCAGCTGGGCGCCGGCTTCGACGTCGAGTTCGCAACCTACGAAGCGGGCGTGGCCAGCCGACGGTTCCGCAGTGAACTTCCGGCCGACAACCCGCGCGCCGCGGCGGCCTTCACCGCGCTGTCCGCCCGGCCGGCGGCCAGCTGGGCTCCCACCGGATGGTCGACTCGGGCGCTGCGCGACACCATCGGACTGTGATCCCGGCGCTGACCCTAGTCACGGCCCCTCGCGTCACGGCCTCGGGCCTTCCTGCGCCTGCCCTGATGGCCGCTCCTCGCTGAGTCGCCCGTCGGCGTCGAGGGTGAGCCAGTCGGTGATGCCCAGCCGGCCGAGGAAGACGTCGTCGTGGCTGACCACCAGCAACCCGCCGCGGTAGGAGCCCAGCGCCCCGACCAGCTGGTCGACACTCTGCCGGTCGAGGTTGTTGGTGGGCTCGTCGAGCACGATCAGCTGCGCAGGCGGGTCGGCCAGCAGCAGTCGGGCCAGACAGACCCGGAAGCGCTCACCGCCGGACAGGCTGCGCACCGGCCGCCCCACTGCATCCCCGCGCAGCAAGAACCGGGCGAGCCGGCCGCGCAGCTCACCGGGGGACGCCTGCGGGGCCGAGGCGCCCAGATTCTCCAGGGCGGTGAGCTCCTCGTCGAGCCCGTCGAGCCGTTGGCTGAGGTACCCGATGCGCTCGGTGTGCGCGATCGCGGTGGCCAGGCCCTGCCGGGCCGTCTGGGGATGCACCAGCGTCTCGAGCAGGCTCGTCTTACCCACTCCATTGGGCCCGGTGAGGGCCACGCGGGCCGGGCCGTGAAGCAGGAACGTGCGGTTGCTGCCGGCGAGCTCGGCCAGCCGCTTACCGCTGGGCACCTGCGGGTCGGGCAGGTCCACGTGGATGTTCTCGTCCGAGCGCACCCGAGCGGATGCGTCGGCCGCCGCCCTGCGGGCATCCGCCACCTTGCCGTCGGCCTCGCGGTGCAGCTTGCCCGCCGACACCTGTGCCGCGGACTTGCGCAGCCCCATCACGATCTTGGGCACGCTCTTGTTCTCGTACTCGCTGCGCGCGAAGCGGCTGCGGCGGGCGAGCTTGGTCTCGGCCTCGATGCGCTGGGCCTTCTCCTTCTTCACGGCCTGGTCGGCGGTGCGCTGTGCCTGCACCGCGGCGGTTTGTTCGCGGTCGCGGTGCTCGAGGAAGGCGCTGTAGGGTCCGCCGAAGACCGTGAGGCCGCCCGCGTACAGCTCAGCGGTGTCGTCCATGAGCTCGAGCAGCGCGGTGTCGTGGCTGACCACGACGAGCGCGCCCGGCCAGGAACGCACCAGGGTCGCCAGCCGGGCACGGGCCGCTCGGTCGAGGTTGTTGGTGGGCTCGTCGAGCACCGTGATGGGCGCGTTCCTCAGGCGAAGGCCCGCAACGGCCACCAGGATGGCCTCGCCACCGGACATCGCGCCGACCGGCCGGTCCAGGTCGGCCTCGGCCAGCCCCGCCGAGCGCAGCGCCTCGCCGGCCTGGCTCACCAGGTCCCAATCGTCGCCGAGTACGTCGAAGTGCCGCTCCTCGACGTCGCCGGCCTCGATCGCCCGCAGCGCGTCGAGCTTGGCGCGCACCCCGAGCAGGTCGGCCGCCGTGGCGGTCACACCCAGGGTGAGCGTCTGCGGCAGGTAGCCGACATCGCCGGACAGCACGACGCTGCCCGTGCTGGGGCGCAACTGGCCGGAGATCAGTTGCAGCAGGGTGGACTTGCCGGAGCCGTTGGCGCCGACCAGGCCGGTGCGGCCCCGGCCGAAGGCGGCGGTGAGGCCCGTGAGAGCGGCGGAGCCGTCAGGCCAGGTGAGGCCCACATCCGTCAGAACAATGGTCGAAGCGTGTGCAGCTGAAGTGTGTGTCGCAGCCATGGGGCTCCCCGTCGTCAGTGAATGCACTGACCCCGGATGCCGCGGCGCGGCCGATCGACGGGTGTCAGCGCGTGAGCGCGAAAACGGCGAAGAACTTCACTGGTTGAGCCTGACTCTGGGGGACGGGACCGTTCCAGTCTGGCATGGACCGGGCGGTGTCGTCCATGATTCCCCGTAGGAGAGACACCGCGCGGTCGGTGGAGCGAGGGGATCGCTCTGTGGCAGATCACAGTGTCAGGTCGAGACTAGTCAACCTCCGCGCGCTACCCTGAGGCCAAAGCGAGAGATTGCGGGGCGTGCGGTGTTGGGATCGTTATGGGTGTGGATCGTCCTGGGCCTGATTGCCCTCGGCTACGCGGCCGCCATCGGTTTCGCCACCCGGTCGTTGCTCGGCACCACGGTGGGTTGGCTGCGCACCACGCTCGTGGCGGCGCTGGTGTTCATCGGCTGCTGGCCGTTCGCCTACTTCACCGCCACCCAGGCGCGGCTGATCACCGAGAACGGCGACCTCAAGGTGCCCGCGATCGTGTTGGTGCTGTTCGTCGCGCTGGCCTTCGGCTGGGTGTTCGCGTTCGGCATGGCGCTGCTGGTGGCGACAGAGGCACTGTGGCCGACCACCGCCGCCAACCCTGTGGATGCGTTCCGGGCCGCGCTGCACCGGCGGCGGCGCACCAAGCGCTACCTGCAGATCCTCACTCTGCTCTCCCGGCACGGTATCGGCTGGATCGTGCAGGAGCGCCCCGGCGCCGCCGCCCGCCAGCAGCGGGTGGGCGGCCGGGCGCCGGAAGCCCTGGTCTCGGCCATCAACGATGCCGGCGTCACCTTCGTCAAACTGGGCCAGCTGCTCTCCACCCGTCGGGACCTGCTGCCGCACAGCTACACGGTCGCGCTCGCGTCGCTGCAGTCTGGGGCAACGACCCTGCCGTGGCCGGCCGTGCGCGCCGTGATCGAGGCAGAGCTGAAGGCCCCGCTGGAGACCGTGTTCGCCACCGTGAACGAGGAGCCCCTCGCCGCGGCATCCGTGGCGCAGGTGCACGCCGGCACTTTGCTCGACGGCACCGCGGTGGTGCTCAAGGTGCAGCGCCCCGCGGCCGCTGCGCAGGTGGCCGCCGACATCGACATCATCGTGCGGCTCGCCCAGCGGGTGGAGAACCAGACCAGCTGGGGCCGGGATTTCGGGGCGGTGTCGCTCGCGGAGGGGTTCGCGAGATCGCTTCGTAACGAGCTGGACTACCGCATCGAATTCGCCAGCACCCAGCAGATCGGCAGTGTCGTCGCCTCGTCCGCCGCCGCGGAGGTGCTCGTCGTGCCGCGGGTCTACTCTGAAGCCAGCACCCGGCGCCTGCTCACCATGGACCTCATGGACGGGGTGCCGCTGAACGCGGCGGGGGAGCAGCTCGACCAGATGTGGCCGGAGGAGCGGGCCGCGCTCGCCGCGGCGCTGCTCGACGCCGTGCTCGGGCAACTGATCGTCACGGGCATCTTCCACGGCGACCTGCACCCGGGCAACCTGATGCTGCTCGGCGACGGCCGGCTGGGCATGATCGACTTCGGCAATGTCGGGGTGCTCGAGCGCAGCATGCGGGAGGGCCTGGTCACCCTGCTGCTGGCCGCGGCCCACGACGACGACGTCGCCACGACGGATGCGCTGCTCCTCGTGGTCGAGGCGCCGGCCGACGCCGACATCAAGGGCCTGCAACGCGACCTGGGCCGCATGCTCACCCTCGCCCGGCACAGCGCGGAGGGTGAGGGGTCGATCTTCACCGCCATGCTCGACATCGTGCGGGAACACCACCTGGCGATCCCGTCCACCCTCGGTCTGGCGCTGCGCTCGCTCACCACGCTCGAGCGCTGCCTGGCGATTCTCGACCCCAACTTCGACATGGTGAGCACCGCGTTCGAGCGGGTGCCGCACTTCCTGCGCCGGCTGTTCACCCCACAGTCGGTGCTGGGCTCGGCCCAGGCACAGGTGGCCGTGCTGCGCACCACCGCCCGTCGGCTGCCGCGCCGGTTGGAGACCATCAGCGCCGCGCTGGAGAAGGGCACCTTCAGCGTGCGCATCCGCGCCTTCTCCGAACCGGACGACCGCTGGTGGCTCGGCTCCGTGGTCATCGAGACCATCGGCGCCCTCATCGCGATCGCCGCAGTGAGCCTGGGCGTGGTGCTCGTGGTGTCCGACGCCGGTCCCGACTTGGTCTCCGGGGTGCGGCTCTACGCCTTCCTCGGCGCCACCATCGGCCTGGTCGGCTTCGTGCTGATCATCCGGGCGCTCCGGCAACTGTTCCTGCGGCATCCGCAGTAGCGTCGCCGGCGGCACGCTGCCGGAACGCGACCATGTTCATCCGGTTGCCGCAGCGCACGCTGCAGAACCGCTTGGACCCGTTGCGGGACAGGTCCACCAGCAGTCCGTCGCAGTCCTCCGCATCGCAGGCGCGGAGCCGCCCGCTCTCGTCGCTGCGGATCACGTCGACGAGGGCCAGGGCCACCTCCACCAGGATGCGTTCGGCCAGTGGGGCGGCCGGGTCGGTGGCGTGCAGGTGCCAGTCCATGCCGTCGTGCCGCATCAGCCGGGGAAGCGCCTGGGCGCTCTGCAACAGTTCGTTCACCTCGAGGGCCGCGTCGTCGCGATCGAGCGTCCAGATACGCCGCAGACGCTCTCGGGTGGCGCGCACCTCGGCCAACTCGGCCTCGGTGCGGTCCAGTCGTCCGGAGAACCGGTGGGCCTCGAATAACTGCACGACCTGGGCGGGGGAGATGAGCTCGTCGAGCCCGCTCTTGGTGGCTCCGGCCACGGTGTTGGCGAGGTCGACGGTGAACGCCAGACTCGCCTCGGTGTCAGGGGCAAAATGCAAGTTGACTCCTTACTCACGATCACACTATCTTCATCATTAGCGCCCTGGCAAGACCCCTACCCGCCCGGCGTACAGGAGCCTCATGAACCGCTCGTCCACCTCGCTCGGCCTGGTCATCGCGGTCGTCGCCGCGGCCACCTTCGGCCTGTCCGGCGCCCTGGCCAAGCCTCTGCTGGAGAGCGGCTGGAGCCCGGCCGCGGCAGTCACCGCGCGGGTGCTGATCGGCGGAATCGTGCTGTCGCCGCTGGCGGTGCTGTCGTTGCACGGCAAGTGGGCACTGCTCTGGCGCGCCCGCTGGCGGGTGCTGGCGATGGCCCTGATCGGCGTCGCGGCCACACAACTGCTCTACTTCGGGGCGATCGAACGCATCCCCGTGGGCACGGCCGTGCTCATCGAGTACATGGCGCCGTTGTTGCTGGTGGGCTGGGCTTGGGCGCGCAGCCGCCGCAGCCCCAAGGCCGTGGTGCTGATCGGCTCGGTCGTCGCCCTGGCCGGCCTGGTACTCGTGGTGTCGCCGGGCGGGTCCGCCAGCTTCGATGTGCTCGGGCTGCTGCTCGCCCTGGGGGCGATGGTGGGGTGCGCCATCTACTATCTCGTGGCGGCGCATCCGAGCGACGGGCTGCCGGCCGTGGCGCTGGCCGGATTCGGCCTGCTGCTCGGCGGCTTGCTGCTGGGCGTCGTGGGGCTGTCCGGACTCGTCCCGTTCCGCACGTCCACGGCCGATGTGGCAATGTTCGGCGCCGAGGTGCCGTGGTGGCTGCCGCTCCTGATTATCGGCGTGGTGGCCACGGCCGTCGCCTACTCCACCAGCATCGCCGCCAGCGAGATGCTCGGCTCCCGGCTGGCGTCGTTCGTGGGCCTGCTCGAGGTGGTGGCCGCCACCTTCTACGCCTGGCTGCTGCTGGGCGAGCAGCTCACCGTGCCGCAGCTCCTCGGGGGGCTGTTGATCCTTATCGGTATCGGTTTCGTACGCTCAGAGAAGACGGATGCCGTAATCGAACCGGCATCCGTCCCCCTGGTGGAGCCCCTCGGAAGCGAGGAGCTGCCCGGCCGACCGGGCTAGTGGGCGACGACCGGTTCGGCATCCTCGCTCAGGTGCGCGTTGGCCAGGGACAGGCCGTGGCCCATCCGGCGGAAGAGCAGCGCCGCGATGATGCCGCCGACGGCGAAGAACCCGGCGCCCCACCAGTACGCGGTGGCGTAGCTGGTGACGGCGGCCTGAGCGGCCACCTCGGCCGTGGCCGGCAGGTGCGACGCCACGTAGTCGGCCGCCGCGGTCGCCGCCAGCGTGTTCAGCAGGGCCGTGCCGATGGAGCCACCGACCTGCTGGCTGGTGTTCACCATGGCCGATGCGACGCCGGCGAACTGGCGGTCGACGCCCAGCGTGGCGGTCTGCATCGAGGCGGGCATGATGGAGCCCATCGCGAAGCCCAGGATCAGCAGCGGCGGCAGCACATTGGCCGCGTAGGTGCTCTCCAGGTTCAGGTTGGTGAGCAGGATCATGCCGATCATGCCCAGCGCCATGCCGAACGGCACCATGATCTTCGGGCCGAACCGGGGCACGAAGATGTTCGTCGACAGCTGCGCGGCAAGCACCAGCATCGCGATCATCGGCAGGAACGAGAAGCCGGTCTGCATCGGGGTGAAGCCCAGCGAGGTCTGCAGGTAGTAGGTGACGAAGAGGAAGATCCCGAACATGCCCGCGCCGGCGATCATCACCGAGAGGTACGCGGCGCCGCGGTTGCGGTCGAGCACGATCGAGAGTGGCAGCAGCGGATGCGCGGCCTTCCGCTGCCAGAGCACGAACGCCACGAGCAGCACCACGGCGCTGCCGAGCATGCCCCAGGTCAACGGCGAGTCCCAGCCATCCGTCTCAGCGTTGGAGAACCCGTAGACCAGGCCGAAGAGGGCCGCGGAGACCAGGAGGGTGCCGGGGATGTCGAGCTTGGGGCGGGGCCCGGTGCGCTTGAGGGTGTCGACGAAGATCGCGGCACCGATCACGGCCACGACCGCGATGACGACGTTGATGTAGAGGTTCCAGCGCCAGTCGAAGTACTCGGTGAGGAAGCCGCCGAGCAGGAGGCCCACGGCGCCTCCCGCGCCGGCGATCGCGCCGAAGACACCGAAGGCGCGAGCGCGCTCCTTGGGAATCGTGAAGGTCGTGGTGAGCACCGCCAGGGCGGTGGGAGCCAACAGGGCGCCGAAGGCACCCTGCAGGGCGCGGGCGGCCACGAGCCAGCCGAAGCTGTCGGCCGCGCCGCCCAGTGCGGAGGCGATGGCGAAGCCGATGAGCCCGATGATGAAAGTGCGTTTGCGGCCGATCAGGTCGGAGAGCCGGCCGCCGAGCAGCAGCAGGCTGGCGAAGGCGAGAGAGTATGCGGTCACGATCCACTGGCGGTCGCCATTGGAGAAGCCGAGGTCGGCCTGGGCGGAGGGGAGGGCGATGTTCACAACGGTGGAGTCGAGCACGACCATGAGCTGGGCGAGGGCCACCACGCTCAGGGTCCACCACCGGCGGGAATGGGGCACGGGGGTGCTCGTCGCGGGAGACGAAGCGGGGATCGTTTTAGACATAAACGCGACTCTATACGATACTGTGGAGTTCCGGATCTTAACAGTTCCTGAATTTACGCCCCGGTAACATGTGGAGTTGTACAGGGAAGGTCTGGCGCCTGCCGACGTACAGGCTCGTGGCGCATAATTTCAGGATCCGGCAGGGTCCGGAACCAGGACATACAGAAATGGAGATCGCCGCAATGACGCAGGTCGAACCCGGTTCGCTGGAGAGTGCTGTGGTGGAAACCACAGTGGTCGAAACCAAGCTGGGCCGCAAGCGCGACCACACCCGCGACCCGGAGATCCTCGCCGCCGCGCTCGAGGTTCTCGCCGAGACCGGCTTCGACGGCATGACCATCGACATGGTCGCCACCCGGGCCAAGGCCGGCAAGGCCACCCTGTACCGGCGTTGGCCGTCCAAGAACGAACTCGTCATCGACGCGGTCGCGTGCATGAAGCAGGCCGACCTCGACCAGTCCCGGCTGCCCGACACCGGCACGTTGCGCGGCGACCTGGTGGCGATGATCAAGCCCCGCACGATCGACGACGCCGTCAAGAAGATGCAGATCATGGCTGGTGTCATGTCGATGATCTCGGCGACGCCCGACCTCGCCGATGCGGCCAACGACGCTCTCATCAAACCGCGGGCCGCGGCCAACCGGTTCCTCATCCAGCGGGCCATCGACCGCGGAGAGGTCGACTCCGGCTGCGACATCGATGCCCTGTGCCTCGTCACCCCCGCCATGGCCACCTACCGCACGCTCATCGAACGTAAGCCCGTTGACCGGGACTTTCTCATCTCCCTCATCGACGGCGTGCTGCTGCCGGCCCTCGGCCTGCGCGGCGGCGACCCGGCGCGGCGCGGTAAGGTTGCGCCACCGGCCTCGTAGCCGGCGGAGTTCCATCTCGACGAAGAGAGCGTGTCATGTCCGGCAAGTATGAATTGACTGCAGACCGATCCGGTGGCTATGTCTTCAAGCTCAAGGCCCACAACGGCCAGGTCCTGATGACCTCGGAGAGCTACCAGACCAAGGCGGACGCCCTCAAGGGCATCGAGATCGTCAAGGCGGATGCCAAGGGCCGCGTGGTCGACCTCACCGAGCCCAAGTAGGCCTCAGGCTTTCGAGGCTCCCCGCTAGAGGTCGGTGTCAGCCGCCGCGAACGTGTCGCAGGCACCGGCCCCGCCGGTGTAGCCCGTCTGGAACCACTTCTGACGCTGTTCGCTCGACCCGTGTGTCCAGGTCTCCGGGTTCACTTGGCCCTGGGCCTTCTCCTGAATGCGGTCGTCACCGATGGCGGATGCGGCGTTCAGCGCATCCGCCATCTGGGCGTCGGTGATCGGTTCGAGCAGCGGGACGCCGTCGGCATCCGTGGTTTCGGTCGCCGAGCCCAGCCAGGCGCCGGCGAAGCAGTCGGCCTGCACCTCGAGGCGCACGGCGTCGGAGGTGGGGCCGGTCTGGGAGGTGTCGGCGCTGGCGAACGTGCCCGCGAGGTTCTGGATGTGGTGACCCCATTCGTGCCCAACGACGTAGAGCTGGGAGAGCGGGCCGGCCGTGGCACCGAACTGGCTGCGCAGCTCGTCGTAGAAAGCTGTGTCGAGGTAGATCTGCTGGTCACTCGGGCAGTAGAACGGCCCCACCGCGCTCGTGGCTGAGCCACAGCCCGTATCGACGGCCTGCTCGAACAGGTTGATGGTGGGGGAGGCATACCCGATGCCCATGGCCGGAGCTTGCTCGGCCCAATACGCGTCGAGCGAGTCGTAGGTGAGTCCCACCCGGCAATCCACGTCGGCATTGGCGTCTGCGCCGGTCTCGCAGTTCGTCAGGGCGGTGCCCTCGCTCTGGCTGCTGGTGCCGCTCGTGCCGCCGCCCACGAGGCCGGTGAGGTCCACCCCGAGCAGCTGCGAGAGCAGCACGATGGCAACGAGCCCCAGTCCGCCGCCGCCGACGGCGAGGCCGGTGCGACGGCCCGACTTGCGGACCCCGCGGCCGGAGTATTTGGCGTCGTCGTTAAAAGTCATTCCTCGACAATAAGCGATCCTCAGTTCCGCGCGGTGCCGCCACGACGCGGCACGCGGGGCGAATACTGGCGCATGGTCGGCCCGCCTGTCACACTGCGGTCATGAGAAGTCCCGGGGTCCTCGTGCTGGCAATCGTGGGCGCCGGGCTGCTCGCCCTCGGCGGATGCGGCGGCCCTGCGGCCCCCGGCGCGGGCGCGGGGCCGGGCGGGTTCCCCCGGCCGGCGGCGGCGGGTGAGGTGCTCGCCCAAGGCCTGGTGCTGCACAAAGACGGCGAAGACCCCCAGCTCTGCCTGGGCTCGGTCGCCGAGTCGTACCCGCCCCTGTGCGGCGGTCCGCCGATCGTCGGCTGGGACTGGGCGACGGTGGAACAGTCCGAGAGAGCATCCGGGGTCACCTGGGGCAGCTACGCCATCACCGGTACCTGGAATGCCGCCGTCTTCACGGTGACCCAGCCGCCCATCCCGCTCTCGCTCTACGACCCGCTCCGGGTCGACGACCCCCGTGAAGACCCGCAGAACGCGGGCGCGAGTGACGAGGCCACCCTGCTGCGCCTGCAGGAGAAGCTGCACTCCGCCGACTACAGCCCGTCCCAGTACACCGACTGGGCACAGGCGCCGATCCTGTCCGACTGGACCGCGAACGGGTATCTCTGGGTGTCCGTGATCTACGACGACGGCTCGATCCAGCGGTTCATGGACGACCAGTTCGGCACTGGCATCGTCGCGGTGCAGACCGCACTGCGGGATGTGGACTGACGGGTTCGCCGCCGTAGGATCGAGGGCATGGCCCTCCTCCACAAAGCAGACCTGACGCCCACCAAGATCGAACTGCTCAGCGGCTGGGTACCCAGTCAGCCGTGGTTCTCCGGTGAAGCGGATGCGCCGCTCGAGAACATCGCCGCGTACCGCTTCGATGACCCGGACGGCGAGGTGGGCATCGAGACGATCCTCGTGAGCGCCGGCACCGGCCCGGTGCTGCAGGTGCCCGTGACATACCGGAACGCTCCACTTGCAGGCGCCGACGCGGCCCTCATCGGAACCACCGAGCACTCTGTGCTGGGCAAGCGGTGGGTCTACGACGGCGCCGGTGACCCGGTCTACCTCGCCGCCGTCGCCACGGCCGCGTTGACCGGTGGACGCCAGGCCGAACTGCAGATCGAGATCGACGGCGAGATGGTCCTTCGCGAACCCACGGCCGTGGTTGCCGGTAGCGGAGCGCCCGGCGGACCTGCCGTGGCCCTGCCCGCTGTCGGCGAGATCAGCATCAGCGAGGCGCCGGGCACGACCGTCGTGGCGGCCGGTCCGTTGCGGATCGTCGTGGCCCGAGTGCTCGGCGACGACGACGTTCTGGCTAACCGGGCGCCCGACTCGGCCACCCACGAGGTGCTCGCCGGCACCTGGACCGAGCAGCCGAGCCTGCGTACGCTTGTGCTGGTCGGGGTCGTCGCCGACTAGGCGAAACCGGAACACTCGGCTGATGGAGGAGGACGGCTTCGACGAAGAGGATCTCGAGGAGATCGATCTCGACGAGCCCGGTCCGCCCTGTCCGGCCTGCGGCACGGAGATGACCGAGGACGGCGTTGACACGGCCGAGGGGCTCGAGTCCTGTCACCGCTGCCCGCGCTGCAAGCTCGTGATCGTGATTCCCGGGCTCAGCGACCGGTAGCCATGCCGGCATCCTTCGGTGGAAAGTCTCGGGTGGTCAGCGTTTGCCGGGCGCCAGGAGCGGTATTGCGCGACCCGCTTGAGCCTGGGTTTCGACGAAGGTGTCGTACGCGGTGGAGTGCATAGCCTCGTCATATGCGGCCATCGCGGCCCCGATCGCCGGCCCGGCGCTGCCGCGCCGAAGGCGGTGCGCGAGCAGACCCAGCGTCACCATCAGGCCGGCCACGCCGGTGACGAGGAGCATGCCCACCCAGACGTCAGTCATGCGCCGAGTCTACATTCGCCCGGTGCCGCCGCCCAGAGCGGATGCGGGCCACACCGCTAGTCCCGCGCGCTCAGCGTTTCAGCCACGCCCAGCCGGAGCCGCTCGACGATAGCTGCCCGGGCGGCACGGCCCACCGCGGTAGGCAGTAACGGGTAGACGTGCACCTGCCCGACGCCCTCGTGGAACTCCAGGTCGACTCCGGCCGCGGCGGCTTTGTCGACCAGGAGATGGGCATCGGGGTTCAGCACATCCCGTGTGCCGCTGAACACGGTCAGCGGTCCCAGGCCCGCCAGGTCGCCCATCAACGGACTCACCACCGGGTCCAGGATGTCATCGGATCCCTTCCAGAGATCGGCGAGGACCTCACCGCCAGGGGTCGCCAGCCAGGGGTCGCTCGGCTGCACGCTGGGGATGAGCGGGTTGCTCCAGGAGAGGTCCAGGGCGGGGGAGATCAGGACGGTGCGGCGCAGCGTGATGTCGTGCTCGTCCCGCAGCGCGAGGGCGGCGGACAACGCGATCTGCCCTCCGGCGGAGTCTCCGGCCAGGCAGGTGCTGCCGTACCGCTCCAGGTTGCCTCGCACCAGGTCGACGACGCCGGCAGCCACGGCTGCGGCGGTTCCGAACGGCACGAGCGGATAGATCGGCACGGTGACGGTGGTGTTCGCTTCTGCGGCGATCTGCGCGGCGAGGTGCCAGTGTTGCCCGGCGATCTGGTTCACCCAGCCGCCGCCGTGCACGTACACCACACTGCCGGTGGGAGTTCCCCCGACGGGCGTGATCGTGTAGACCGGCCAGGCCGCACCCGAGACCGTCACCCGAACGTCACGGCGCAGCCGGCTCGGCGGCCCGTACGGCGTCGGCCGGAGCTCACGCTCGCGCACATGCCGGCGCGCTCCCTCCGCCGTGACGAAGACCCGGTTCGCGCGCATCAGTCGGAGGGCGGGAACGATGACGCTGCTCGGGAGAGTGACCATGTCTACATTCTCGCGGACATCCGTGGGCGTTGACCGGTCGCCCGATGGCCGCCGGGCGGCCTTCGCGGGTTCACCCTGCGCAGGCATAATGGGGCCATGCTCACACCGCTGCTCAGCGATCGGATGCGCCACCTCGGGGTGGGCTGCCTGGTGGTGGCGGCGCTGATGTTCGTGGCCGCCGCCGTGATCTTCGCCGCCGGTTTCGAACCGGCGTTCCTGGCCATGCTTCTTGCGCTGGGTCTCTTCACCTTCGGCGTCGGCGCGGTGACCGTGGGGCGCAGGTAACGCAACGACACGACCCCTCGGTCTAGAATGCCGGCCGTTACAGCGTGGGCTTCACCGCCTGGAGCGTGTACGACAGCGGCGCGACGCCGGCGAGTGTGCCCAGCGCGAACTCCCCACCGGGCCGCTCCACCATCTGGCCGGGCAGGGCCTCCCACGGCACGCTGTCGTGCTCCACGAGCATCGTGAGCTGCAGACCCGCGTTCAGGAGCGCCGTCACGATCTCACCCAGGCTGTGATTCCACTCGTAGGTCTTCGTGGCCGTCATCGGGCGGTCGGTCTGCACATAGGTGGAATCGTCGTCCCACTCCAACGGTGCCTCCTGCTCGAAGTATGGGAACCGCAGGTGCAGGTCGTCTCCCAGCCTCTCGTCCATCGCCCACAGAATCGGATGCCCCTCCCGGAGGAACAGCCGGCCGCCCGGCGCCAACAGCCCGGCCACCACGGCCGCCCAGCGGTCGATGCTCGGCAACCAGCAGAGCGCCCCGATCCCCGTGTAAACCAGATCGAAACCGCCCGGTTCGAGTGCCGAGAGCGCCGAATACACGTCGGACTCGACGAAGTCCACCGTGTCACCGGTCTCCTGCACGAGGGTGCGAGCCTCAGCGAGGGCCACCGGGGAGAAGTCCAGCCCGGTGACGTGGGCGCCGAGCCGGGCGAGGGAGAGCGTGTCGGTTCCGATGTGGCACTGCAGGTGCACCGTGCGCAGCCCCGCGACGTCGCCGAGCCGGTCGCGGTCGAAGCGCACCACATCCGATAACAGCGCAGGGTCGTCCACATAGCGCTGCACCTGGTAGCCGAGACCGGTGCGTGCTGCGTGAGCGGATGCCCGATCATCCCAGTTGGCCCGGTTGGTGTCCAGGAAATGCTGCATGGTGGTCCTCGTCCTGCCCGGGGTTGGCGAGCCGACCAGACTAGCGCAGACCGGGCGGCGAGGAATAGAGCGCGTGCCGCTCGGCGTTAACCTCACTGTGCCGACGAGACGGGCCGCAGGGACCGGTTCTCAGGGCGGACCCATGCAACGCCCAGCGGCACCTGCGAGACTAGTCAATTCAACTTTCGAGAACGCAAGGAGACCCCATGCCCACCATTGACGTCACCGAGACCACGTTCGGCGAGACCCTGGCGGCCAACGAGATCGTGCTGGTGGATTTTTGGGCCGACTGGTGCGGTCCGTGTAAGCAGTTCGCCCCCACCTATGCGGCGTCGTCGGAGCAGCACCAGGACGTGGTGTTCGCCAAGGTCGACACCGAAGCCGAGCAGCAGCTGTCCGCCGCCGCGGGCATCCAGTCGATCCCCACGCTGATGGCCTTCCGTGAGGGCGTGCTGGTGTTCTCCCAGCCCGGCGCGCTGCCGCCGGCAGCGCTCGAGCAGGTGGTCACGGCCGTGAAGGGCCTGGACATGGCCGACGTGCACCGCCAGGTGGCGGCGCAGAAGGCCGAGCAGCAGGCCGCCGCTCAGCAGGGCGCCGAGTAAGCCAACCTCGCACCAGACACCAAAAAGGTGGGCAGAGATTTCTCTCTGCCCACCTTTTGTGTTGGTGCAGGTGTTACTTGGCGGTCACCGTGAGGAGCGCGTCTCCGACGGCGACGTGGCCGGTGGCGGCCTGGTCGATGGAGCCGAACTTCTTCGGGTTCGTCACGAGCACCGGGGTGACCAGCGAGTAGCCGGCTTCCTCGATGATCGCGCGGTCGAAGGTGACCAGCGGGGTGCCGGCCTCGACGCGGTCGCCGGCCTTGACCTTGACGTCAAAGCCCTTGCCGGCCAGGTTGACGGTGTCGATGCCCACGTGGATGAGCATTTCGATGCCGCCGTCGAGCATCAGGCCGAAGGCGTGGCCGGTCGGCTGAGCGACCAGGACCTTGCCGGCGGCCGGCGCGAAGACGGTGTCCCCGGTCGGGTCGACGCCGACGCCGAGGCCCACGATGCCCTTGCTGAACACGGGGTCCGGCACCTCATCGAGCGGTACGACGATGCCCTCGACCGGCGAGCCGATCGTGGCGAGAACCGTGGCAACCAGGGTGGCCGTGCCGCCGGCGGCGGGTGCCGTGGCGGCAGCCGTGCTGGATGCGACGGCAACCGGAGTCGCAACGGGAGCGACCGGAGCGTGCTTGGCCTCTTCCATGGCGGTGTCCTCGGCGAGCTGAGCGGCCGCTTCGGCCTTCTGCTCGGGCGAGAGGTAGCCGGAGAGGATCACGAGGATCATCGCGGTGAAGAACGACGCGGCAACAGCGATCGCGTACAGCGGGATGTTGTTGAAGGCCGGGATGGTGAGCAGCGACGTGAACACGAATGCGTTGGTCGTGACGCCACCGCCGACGCCGATGATGACACCACCGACGAGGCAACCGACGAGCATGCGCGGGTAGATGCGCTTGAACCGCAGGTGGATGCCGTACAGCGACGGTTCGGAGATACCACCGAGCAGTCCGGCGGCAAGAGCACCCGTTGCGGTCTGCTTCATCTGGCTGTTCTTGGCGCGGATGGCGAGGACGAGAACGCCGGCCGTGGCACCGAAGCAGGCGAAGTTCCAGGCGCCCATCGGGCCCTGGATGAAGTCATAGCCGAGGGACTGGATGTTCAGCAGCATGACGGCGTTCAGCGGCCAGTGCAGGCCCAGCGGAACCATGAACGGGTAGGCCAGCGGGATGACGATCGCGAAGATGAGCGGTGAGAAGTCGTTGATGGACTTGAGGAACTCGCCGATGGCCGCACCGCCGAAGACGCCGATCGGGCCGATGAGGAACGCCGTGACGGGGATCATCACGAGCATGCTCAGGAACGGCACGAAGATCAGCTGGACGCTGGACGGGATGACCTTCTTCAGGCCCTTGGTGAGGAGGGCGAGAACGGCCGCCATCAGCAGCGGCGGGAAGACCTGCGAGCTGTAGTCGGTGACGGTCAGCGGCAGGCCGAAGATCGACACGATCGCGGCCTTGCCGTCGAAGACGGTCTGCGCGCCGTCGGTGGCGGCGAGGGCGGAGAAGCCCGGCAGCATGACGACGGCCATGATGCCGAAGCCGACCCACGGGTCGGCGCCGAGGCGCTTGGAGGCGTTGTAGGCGACCATGAGCGGCAGGAAGACGAACACGCCCTGCCACATCAGGTTGATGAAGGCCCAGCCGGGCTCGAGCGTGACGCCCGGGGCATTCCACGCGGGGATGACACCGAGGGTGGCCATCAGCGCCATGAAGGTGATGAACAGCGACGCGCCCAGCAGAGCGCCCAGGATCGGGCGGAAGGAGTCGGAGAGGACCTCGAAGAACGTGTCGAGCCCGGCGAACTTGCCGCGGGGACCCTTCGCACGCTCGGCGGCCTTGATGTCGTCGGCGCTTTCGCCGGTGCCGACCTTCTTCATCTCGGGCAGCGCCAGGATCTCGTTGTAGACGGTCTCGACGGCGCCACCGATGACGACCTGGAAGCGGTCCCCGGACTGGGGAACGGCGCCCAGAACGGCGGGGATGGCTTCTACCTGAGCCTGATCGATTCCGGATGCGTCCTTGAGCGTGAAGCGCAAGCGAGTCGCACAGTGGGTGAGGGCGACGACGTTCGACGCCCCTCCGATGCTTTGAATAATGTCTTTAGCGGGCGAGGTCGCCACCTGAATCTCCTTATGATGTGGATGCCAAACGCGTGGTTCCCGTTTGGCACAGCTCAGTACAAACCGGGTTGGCCGACTGAGAATATCCTGTCAAATTTCACACACCACTTGAAATTTACACTGTTCGGGAATCGAAATTTGGGTCGAAAGTCCCGGGGGAGTGTGTTTAGGGTTGGCGGCGGGCCCGCAGCACCACGTCTTCGGTGTGATGTGCCCCGGCGCCGGTGCTCACGTGGCGGGGCCGAATCTCGTCGATCTCGACCGTCCAGCTGTCGTCCAGCCGCGCGGCAACATCCGCCGGACTCACGTAGCCCTCGGGATGGAACCCGTGCGCGGCGGCCTGCTCCACGCTGGGCAGGGAGTGGTGCACGACGAGGAGCACACCATTCGGTGCCACTGCATCAATTAGGGCGCGTTCGGCCGCGGCGTCGTCGGTGCGAAGCAGTGCGGGGTACTGCGCCGAGACCACGTCGAAGGACCCCGGAGCGAGTTCGGCTTCGGCCAGGCCGGCGTGCAGCCAGCGCACCTGAAGGCCGAGGGCGTCGCCGCGCTCTGACGCCCGGTTCAGTGCCACCTGGGAGACGTCCAACGCCGTCACGTCCCAGCCGTGTGCGGCCAGCCAGAGCGCATCGGCACCCTCGCCGCAGCCGACGTCCAGGATGCGGCCGGGCCGCATCCCCTCCAGTTCGGCCACCAGGGTTGCGTTCGGCTGCCCACTCCACAGGTTCTCCGCGCCGGCATACCGCTGGTCCCAGAGATCCTGGATGTCGCGGGGGTCCCGCGGCGTGTGCACGGCGGGGGTGTGGTCGCTGGTGTGGTCCATCACAGCAGCATGCAGGTCCGGCGGCCGGTGGCGAAATCGGCTTGCCGATCCGGCAACCCGGTGCCGTCAGACCGTGGGGCGGAGCCCGGTGAACAGTATCTCCAGCAGCGGGGCCCGGTCGGCCGGGGTGCCGAGGCGCACCGCGTGTTCGATGCCGCAGACAAGGTGTGAGAGCTGGTCCACGGAGAGATCCGCGCGCACAGCGCCTGCGTTCTTGGCACCGTCAAGGAGGCTGGAAAATGTGACGAAAATCTCCCGCTTGGCCGCATGGACCACGTCTGACTCGTCGTCGCGTGAGAGGAGGACGGTTTGAAGGCCGTCGTCCTCGAGCTGCAGGGCGAGGGCGGAGCGTAGGTAGAGCGAGAAGGCGTCACCGGGATTTGGTTCGGCCGCGGCGCGGCGTGCGATCTCCAGCATCCGCTCGATCGTGTCGGCGGTGAGGGCCTCGACGAGGGCGCCCACATTGCGGAAGTGCCGGTAGACCGTACCGACGCCGACGCCGGCCTCCCGGGCGATGTCGTTGAGCCGGAGATCGTGGGCGTCGTGCGCTCTGGCGACTTCGAGGATCCGGGCGCGACTGCGGGCGGCATCGGAACGGAGCGCGGTCATGTGGCCAGTCTAGCCGAAGTGGATGAGTCATCCGTATTGTGCTAGCGTCCAATCGGATAATCAATCCACTTAGAGATGAGGACCATATGACCTGGAACCCAGACCACCTGCCCAGCCAATCCGGACGCACCATCGTGGTCACCGGCGGGACGGCGGGGATCGGCTACTTCGCCGCGGAGCAGCTCGCCGCGGCCGGGGCGGATGTTGTTCTCGCCTCACGTTCCGCACTCAAGCTGCGCGTCGCGCGAGAGGCGATCCTGGGCCGGGTCCCGGGAGCGTCGGTGCGATCCGTCGTGGTCGAACTGGGGTCGCTCGCCTCCGTCGACGCCGCCGCCGCGGAACTGGCGGCACTGCCCAGGCTGGACAGCATCGTGCTCAACGGCGGCGTGATGAATTTCGGACGGGGAGCCAGGACCACCGACGGACTTCCGATCCTTCTGGGCACCCACGTCGTTGCCAACTTTCGTCTGCTCGCCGGGGTGCTGCCGGCGCTGGCGGCGACGGCGACCGCCCACGAGACGGTCGGCCGCGTGGTGCACACCTCCACCGGGTTCGTCAGCCGGTTCCGTTACGACCTCGACGATCTCACGCGCATTCCGATGGTCGGCGTCGGCGCATACACGAAGGCCAAGACCGTCACCGAGGTGATCGCCTTCGAGCTGGACCGGCGGTTGCGGGCGGCCGGCTTGCCCGTGCTGTCGGTCGTCACCAGGCCAGGCGTGGGAGTCGACGCGAAGACCCCGGAGCGACCCGGGATCCGGGATTCGACGACGCCGTATCAGCGCAACCCGTACACCCCGTGGGCCCAGGGCAAGGACACCGCGGCATGGTCGGCGGTGCGGGCAGTTACCGATCCGGCCGTGCGTGGCAGCGAGTACTACGCGCCGGCCGGACAACTGCGTGGCCTGCCGATGTCAGTGCCGCCGCTGGCGCGCACGGCAACACCGCCCGTCGGAATCGCCGACCGGGTGTGGCGGCAGGTCGAGGCGCTGGCCGGCATCACGATACCCGGCCTGGTCGGCCAGGCGGCCGGGTAACCCCCACACCTCGTGGCGGGACGCCTCAGCGGCGGGAGTTGGCCTCCGGGCGCAGCCGGATCAGCCGCTGCGGGCCGTCCTCCTGCAGCTCGGCCACGTCGCTGCGCGACGAGAGAAAATCGGTGAACGAGCGGAAGCCGAGCGGCTTCTCGTTGAAGGACGGGTCCATGCGGCGCATCTGGTTCTTCACGGTGCCGGTGTTGAGCCACTCGTCGGCGTCGCCCTTGGCGTGACCGATCTGCAGGGCGCGCACGAGGAGCTCGGTGGCGAGTACCTGCGGGTCGATGTCGTCGGCCGGTTCCAGGTCATCGAACTGCGAGTCCTCGGTGTGCGAGAACATCGGGATGGTCGTGAGCTTGCGGGCCGTGCTCGGGGGAGTGTCGGGCTGCGTCTCCGTGCGCTCCGACGAACGTCGGCCGGACTTGGGGCGCTCGGTGGAGGTCGCGGCGGCCGCGGCAGCCGTGGCCTTGTCGATGCCGGGGAGCGAGTCGTAGTCCTCGAACTCGTCGCAGGCGGCGGCGAGCGAGGTGCTCGTGGAGCCTGCGACGCCGATGCCCACGACGAAGCGGCCGAGGCGCTTCGACTTCTGGGCGAGGGCGATGTAGTCCGAGTCACCGGCGACGATGATCACGTGGGTGAGGTCGGGCAGCCGGAAGAGGTCTTCGACCACGTCGACGGCGAGGCGGATGTCGGCGCCGTTCTTGGTGCCGCGGGTGGTGGTGGTGAACAGCTGGGTGAGGTCCACCGCGCGGGACATCAGCTGACGCTGGTAGCTCGCGTTGACCGGCACCGACCAGTCGGCGTAGGCGCGGTTGACCACGAGGGTGCCGAACGAGGCGGCGAAGTCGATGATGGCGTTGAAGTCCACGGTGGCGGCGGCCAGGCGTGCGGCGACCTCCGGGTCGGCGTCGCGGCTGGTGCGATCGAAGTCGCGGATGCCGTCGCGCTGGAACGCGTTGCGGCCATGCAGCTGCTGGTAGCGCGAGATGACGATGTTGTCGAAGTCGATGTACAGGCCAACACGGGCATCGGTCGGTTCGGTCATGGTGAGCTCCTCTTAGCCGCAGGCGGAAGACTCAATAGCGATCCGGTATCTCCAGTCTGGTGCGCGGGGTGCGGCGAGGGCAAGTTGCGCACCCCCTGCGGGCGCCGGCTCACCGGCTCATGTCGCCCACGTCCGGCACCGATCCTGCCCAGCCGTAGCGCAGCAGAACGGCGCCCTTCTCGCTCGCTGCCTCGGCGGCGAGCAGCGTGAGGGAGGCGGGCGGTCCGTCATCCGGGAAGAGCCGTTTGCCGGGGCCGACGACGATCGGGTACACCCAGAGATTCAGCTGGTCGAACAGTCCCTGGGTCACCAGGGTGCGGGACAGGTCGATACTGCCGATCACGTGGATCTCCTCGTGCCGGTCGCGCAGGGCGGCCAGCTCCGCGGCGAGGTCGCGGTCGAGCAGGTGCGAGTCGCGCCAGTCCAGCTGCGGCCGGCCTCTCGAGGCGACGTATTTGGGTATCGCGTCGAACTTGCGAGCGATGGCGGAGTCGGCGCCCTCCAACTGGTGCGGCCAGTAGCCGGCGAAGATGTCGTAGGTGCGGCGGCCGAGCAACAGGGCGTCCATGGCCTCGATTCCCGCGGAGATCTGGGTGCCGTCGGTGTCGCTGATCAGGGGCGCCTGCCAGCCGCCGAACCTGAAGTCGCTGTCGGTGTCCTCATCGGGTCCGCCGGGGGCCTGGGCGACGCCGTCGAGGGTGGTGAAGTGGTCGATGTGGATGCGGCCGGTCATGCTGAGGTCTTCTGCTGGTCGGTGTTGCCGGGACCGAAGCGGAGGTGGCGGGCGACGAGTTGTCGGGCCACCTGGCTCAGCGGCATCTGGTGTGAGCGGGCATGCTGACGGATGAGTACGAAGGCCGCCTCGATCGACACCTGGGCGGTTTCCGCGACCACGCCCTTGGCCTGTTCGATGATGATCCGGCTCGACAGGGCCTCCTGCAGTTGGTCGCGCAGCTTCGAGGCATCCCGAATCGTGCGTTCCTGCAGGATGCCGATGGTTGCGACATCCGCCAGGGCCTGGGCGGCGCGGGTGTCGCGCTGGCCGAGCTCCCCACGATCGTTTCGCATGAGGTTCAGGGTGCCGATTGTGGTCTCCCTGAGGCGTAACGGGATGGCGTACACCGAGTGGACACCCTGCGCGAGTGCGGTGGCGCAGAAGTCGGGCCATCGGCCTGAATCGACGTCGATGTCCGGTACCGAAACGACCGAACGGGTGCGGAAGCACTCCAGACAGGGGCCCGCGTCAGCATCCAGCTGCATCATCTCCACGAGGACGTTGGCCTCGCTCGTGGAGGCCACGACCTCCAGTTCGTTGCTGGCGTTGGCCAGCAGGATGCCGGCGGAATCGACCGCGAGGAGTTCGTGGCAGGTCTCCACCAGGGTCTGCAGCAGGTCGAGCACGTCATAACCGGCCACGAGGGTGTCCGCAAGCGTGGCGAATGCGTCAAAGAGTAGTTCGATACGGGTTGTCTCATTCATGGGTGTTCCTCGCCCGGATCGGGTAATGCGGTGAATCGGATGCGCCGGTCGATGACGTCCTGGGCGATGTGGCGCATCGGGCGGTTCTCGGCAAAGGCGCGGGCCTGCAAGATCAGGTGGGCATCCTCGGCGGTCGTGCCGAGTTGGGCCAGGACCATGCCCGTCGCCTGGTGAATCAGTCGCCGGGAATAGGTCGTGGTCTCGTCGGCGCTGCCCTCGTCGGAACTGCCCTCTTCGCTGATGGCGCGGCGCAGCAGAATGCGGCTGACGATGGCCGACAGAACCAGGGTCTGCCGTTGCTGTTCGGGCGAGAGGGCGACGGGTGTGGCCGAGTAGAGATCGACGGCGCCGATCTCGAGGGGGCCGAAAAGCAGGGGGAAGGCGAAGATAGCCCCGATCTGCTCGGCCTGAATGGCGGCCAGGAAGGCCGGCCATAACTCGCTGCCGACGGTGAGGTCGGGAGCGAGCACCGGTCGCCGCTGGGCCAGCGCGTCCCAGCAGGGTCCCTCGCCGAGGTCGAACTGGAGCTCATCCACCCGCCCGGCCCTGGCATCCGTGGCCGAGACGGTTTCGGCCTGTAAGAACGACCCGAAGGTCGACACCGACGCGCCCGAAACGGGCAAAAAATGCAGGAACGGGCGCGCAAGCTCGGAGATTTGCCCTCGGCCGTCAGAGAGGGCATCCGATGCGATCCGGAACGCATCCTGTGCCATCGCTACAACTCCTCCCTCGTTTCCTACTGTGCCTGCGCGAGCCGCTGGACCTGCCAGTTGTGCACGTCTGGCAGCCACTCCAACAGCGCATCCGGGCCGACCCGGGGGTCGTCGATCGTTCGGCCGTCGCGCAGATCCTGCACGTACGCGCGATCCAGCGCGATCCGGGCCCGCAGCTGGTCGGCCCCGCCGACGGAGCCGTGACCTGGGATGACGGCATCCGTGTCGCCGGCCACACCCTCCAACAGTCGCAGCGCGTCGAGGTAGTCCTCGATCGGAGTCTCGGCCGCCAGGTCGAGGAACGGCATCAGGATGTCGCTCAGCATGTCGCCCGCGACGAGCACTCGACTCTCTTCGAGCACCAGCGCCGCATGGCCGACGGCATGGGCCTGATGCTCGATGATGCGCACCACCGGACCGTCCCAGGGAATCTGCGTGGCTCCGGCGGGCAGGCCCGTGACGAGACCAAGCAGCTCCATCGGGATGTCCTCGGCGTGCTCCGGCGGGAGCCCCTCGGCGATCTGGTCCTGCCAGTCCGCGTTCGAGCGGAACTCACGCATCAGTGTCGCGCAGCGAGACGTGGCGTACCGAGGCACGTCACCGAACTCCTCGTGCCACAGCACATGATCCCAGTGCGGATGCGTGGAGAAGCCGGCGACGACGGGCTCGCCCAGCTCGCGAAGGTCCCGTGCCAGGTCCGCCAGCTCCTGGCCGGTGATGCCGGGGTCGATGAGCAGAACCCCGTGCTGCCCCTGTGCGACAACGGAATTGCTCTGCAGGAACTCGCTCTCATGAACCAGAACGCCCGCGGCGACGCGCTTCAACATGCAGTGCCTTTCGCTTGAAGTGTTCGACAGCTTGCAGTGACGGTATTCCCGCCCACCAGCGGAAGCAAGCACTTCGGGTGACGCGGATGACGGATGGCCGGGCAGGTGCACGCCGTTCACGTTGCAAGAATGGAGTCATGGTCAGCGGACAAAACGAGCTCAGCATCCGACTCGCAGATCTGACAGGCCCCGACGCTTGGGCAGCGAGTCGCCTCGTGGAGGCATATCTGACACACACCGAGCTCGAAAAGGCCGCTCACCTGGGTGGCTCCGGCGTTGGCACGGCGCTGTCGGCGCGTTATCGCGCCGAGCTGGACGATCCGGCACGCGCCTACGAGAACGCGCAGGCATACCTAGCGGACCTCGCCGGAGCGCCTATCGGAGTGGTGATCGTGCAGCACACGGCAACCGCCTACGAACTCAAGCGCGTCTGGGTCGATCCCACCGCGCGTGGGCATCGGGTCGGCTCCGCCTTGATCGATGCGGCACTCAGTCGGCAAGACCTGCCGACGCGCCTCACGGTCTGGGATTGGCGAGACGACGCCATCCGGTTGTACGGCCGTCGCGGGTTCGTCCCGGTCGCGTCGTGGGAAGACCGGCCGCGACTGCTCTGCATGGAGCGCGCTCGCCCCTCGACGGCCACCGGGACTCCGCCCGGATCATGAGTGGCGCCTACGGCCAATGGCGAGGATCCTGGTGCGCATGGCAGCACACACAAGAAGGTCGACAGCGTGGCGGTGGGTCAGGGCGATCTTGTCGGCGTTCGCGGCCGCCGTCGGGGCAGGGTCATCGGCCATTGCCGCCATGACCTTCGGCGGGCGCGCCGGTCCAGGGGATTTGTCGACGACACCGCCGCCGAAGGATTACCGGCCGTGGTGAACCCGGTCAGTTCTTCGGCAGCTCCTCGGCCAGCATCACGATGATGCCGCTGGGCCCGCGCAGATAGGTGAGCTTGTAGACATCCTGATAGGTCGCCACACCACGGAGCGGAAAACACCCGTGCGTTGCGGCTATCGCGAGGGCGTCGTCGAGGTTGTCGACCGAGAAGGCAACCCGGTGCATGCCGATCTCGTTGGGCAGGGTGGGCTCCGTCTCGATTGCGTCGGGGTGGAGGTATTCGAAGAGTTCCAGGCGGCCGTGACCGTCCGGCGTCTGGAGCATCGCGATCTTGGCGTGGTTGCCGTCCAGACCGACAGCAGTGTCGGTCCACTCACCACTGACCTCGTCACGGCCTAGAACCGTGAGACCGAGGTCGGTGAAGAACGAAATCGTTGCTTCAAGGTCGCGTACGGCGATGCCGACATTCTCAAACTTGATGGACTTGATGGACATGTTGGTCATGCTAATCAGCGGGACTGCTGCCGGGGCGGGTTGTTGCCCGCAGGGGAAGCAGAATGGTTCCATGACACTCATTCCCGGCATCGACTTCGACGCAGAACTCCGGCTGGTTGACGCGCACTGGACGCCACGAGTCGTGGGTAAGGTGAACGACCAGTACATCAAGGTCGCGAAGCTCCTCGGGGAACTGGTCTGGCACGCCCACGACGCGGAGGACGAGATGTTCATCGTCATCTCGGGCCGTCTTCGAATCCAGTTGCCAGACCACCAGGAGGTTGTGCTCACCCCCGGGCAGTTCTTCGTAGTACCCCGAGGCGTGCAGCACAACCCGGTCGCAGACGAGGAAGTGCACATCGTCCTCATCGAGACAGTGACCACCGCCCACACCGGGGACGTGATCGTAGAAGGCACCGTGCCAGTCGAACAGCAGCTCGGGAAGATGGCAGCTCAGTAACCTGAACCCGAAGGCTTCGGTTCCTACGTAGTGGCTGTGCAGGGTGTGCGGGCCGGGCTGCGTTTTCCGGACTGTTCCGGTTCCTCGCCGCTCCCGGTGCACATGCCGAGTGACTCCTCACCGACCAGCAGCGGGCGGCTGTCGACGGGGTACACGCGGAGAACGTCGAGACGGCGGCCGGGACCGCGATCGCCGGAACGATGGATGCGCATGAGCGGCGGGCCGCACCTCGCGCGCCGAGGCCGCCGAGGCGCCGACCAATCAGAGAGGGCCGCAGCACGGTCGGGGAGCGTGGATCAGGCGGCTGTGCTCGAGCTGCAACCTCGCGAGTACGGCGCGCAGGCTGACGCGGGCGGCACTTCCGACCAGCCAACCGATCAGCTGCGGGCCCTCGCGGCTGGAGCCTGCGTTGTCTGTCAGATCGAGTTGCTCCTGCCGTAGCGTCATGTGGTCTGCTGGAAGCACATCCTGTCCCAATCCGAGAGGTTTGCCATGCATCCGTTCCCCACCCCGCCCCGGGAGGTCCTGATCGGCGACGCCGCTGCGTTTGTGGGCATCACGCCCCGGGCGATCCGCCACTACCACCAGGTCGGCGTGTTGCCCGAGCGCGAGCGGGGCGGGGATGGGCGCCGCCGGTACGGCCACGCGGAGATCATCCGGCTGCTCTGGATCCGCCGCATGGCCGACGCCGGGATCGCCCTCGACGACATCCGCGACGCGTTCGCCGGCCCCGCACCGAGCGGCGCCGACGGCGAGGACGAGATCGCAGGCGTCCTCGCGCGACTAGAGGACACCCTCGCCGCGCAGGAGGCCGAGCTGCAGCGAAAGCGGGCCTCGGTGCAGCGCATGCGGACCCTCGGCAGCCGACTAGGACTGCTCGACGATCTCGTCTCCGGCCGCCTCGAGGGCGCGCCCGAGGGCGCGCTGCGCCAGGACGACCTGGACGTGCTGCTGGTCACCGAACGAATCTTCGGTCCGCTCGGCGCCGTCATGCAGGCGGGCCGCTTCCTCGCTCTGGCCCTCGATCCCGGGCTGCGCGCCGAGTCCGACCGCGTCGACGCCGCCGAGGAGGCGCTCGATGACACGGTCGCCGTCGACGACCCCCGGGTGGCGCAGGCAGCGGCCGAGCGGCACGCCTTCGAGATCGCGCTGATGCGCGTCATCGAAGAGTCCGGTCAGCTGGAGGAGGATGACGCGATCTTCAACGCCTGGGACGAGCTGCACCCGCCCGAGGACGCCGACGCGGCGCCCGACCCCGATCCTGTAGAGGGCTCACGCGCGAGGAGTGCGGCGGAGATCATCCGGAGCATGCCCTACGATTTCTCCCCGGCCCGCCTGCGCAGCATGGAGCTGGCGGTTCAACTCGGCGCGGCGGCGGCCGACAAGTAAGGGGCCGCTCGTCACGTTGATACGCGACTTCCTGCGTCTCGTCTCCCACGGGATTCGACACACTGATGTTACGAGACACGTCCGACTGACAGGGGCGCTTCGCTATGCGACAAGATATGGGAATGGATCGCGCGTCAAACCACCTAATCGCAGAGCTTGAGGAACCAGCGGGCACGCGCACTCGACTCCTACTTCGTCGGGCGTGGGCGCTGGTTCGCGCAGCATTGGGTGACGTCGAGATTGTCAAGATCGATCTCACTGTCTTGTATCCCACGGGATATGAGGCAAAGAGGTTAAGAGGTAACACAGCCATCATCAGCTAACCGGTGACCGGCGCAGACATGCTCCCCGGTTCGCTCAGCCCTCTGCGCGTGACGGAGGGGAGACGATGATTATGATCCCGTTTCCGCAGGACTTGGGGATCGGTATGGACACCGTCGCGCCTTCCACGGGACTCCCACCGCCGAGCGAGATCTCGTCTCCCATCCGGTACTCCTCGCCTGCAAATGTGAGTGTCGTGCCGTCCCAAGTCGTGAGCTTGTCGGGAAATACAGGAATGTCGCCATCGTCAAACCGAAGGCAGTTGTCGACGAATGCCAGAGTCCCGACTTTCAACCCGGCCATGCCTACCCAGTCCTCTGGAAGGGGGTATGTGACGAGCCCCGTCGGCGCTGGCGGTGTGGGCTCCGTGACGGTGCAGGCCGTAAGAAGCGGCACAAGTACCAGGATCAGACCGACCAGCGTTCGGCGCTCACGCTTGTTTGAACGCAGCGTTGATGCGGACACCGAAACGACAACCAATGACATGCGACCTCCGTCAACGCTGAGAAGTGCGAGAACCGTCACCCTATCTGGCATGCGGTGATCTGGTCATCGTGCAGTAGCGCTGGCTCAAGCCCGGCCGGTCGCGGTGGCAGTGTGACGAACCTGCGGCACGAGCCATCTGTCGGGTCACTTACTAGTGGCGAGATCCTGGCGCAGCAGAGCAGGTAGGTTCAGGACATGAGCGCGCGTGGAGGCATCGTACTGAGGGGCAGGCGCGGGTGAACGACACTGAATCTTCCCGAAGCATTGGTTGGGCCCGCATTTTTCAGGTGCTCTGGATTGTTGGCTACCTGATTGGTACCAGCACGCACACCGTCGATCTCCTGCTGGGTGGCACAAACGCGTATTCGTCCTTCCCCGATCCTCTTCGCCTTTTCTGGATCTTGCTGACGTTTTTGGATCCGCTTGTCGTCGTTCTCATATTGCTCCAGAAACAGGTTGGCGTCGTTCTCGGTGTTGTCGTCATCGTCGTCGACGTTGGCGTGAATGCCATGGTCTACGCCACGATCGGAGGCCTATCACTCTTTGGCGTACTCTGTCAGACGCTGTTCGGCATCCTGATACTCATCACGGCCCGACCACTATCCGCCTGGTTTGCCGCCGTCAATCGATCAAAATGACTCACGGGCATAGCGGGTGTCTCGTATCCCCAGGGATTCGAGACAGGTCTAGATGCGCGACAAGTTACGTGCCCGCTCGTCACGGTAACAGGCGGCTTCCTGGCTCTCATATCCCATGGCTTTCGAGACGTGCACCTTACGCGACACGTGTGCCTTCTTCAGGGGTCTGCAGAGTCGTTGTTTCGGTCACGCTGGACGGCCAAGATGGACGCAACAGAGAGTGGGGACTATGCGATCCAGCACACCGATACCGGGAAACCCGTGGCCTCACGACATGTTGCTCACGATCGAAGATCGTCCTAATGCCCTCCTGGAACTGCTCTGGATCCGGGAAGCGCATGCGCTGCGACTTCAAGGTGAAGACCTCCCTCCGCTCCTGTTGGACACGCCGACAACCGTTCAGCATGCTGCATTGAGTACCGATACTCGCGACGAGTGGGCCAGCGCCTGGCCCCGCATCTGGCATGCTGTCGTGGCGTACGCGGGTCCAGACCTTGATTCGCGACTTTTCGTTGAGCTTCAAGCCACTGCAATCGGTTCGACCGAACGTGCCAGTCTTCTGCACCGAATTGTTGGACCCAGCTGGCGCGACGATTTCGGAGACAGCGCGTTCGAGAACGACTCGTACCGCGCCTGGTCACAAGTTGGGATGGATGCTCAACTAGCAGCAATGGCGACGCGAATCGAAGACTCTCCGGAGCGGCGCGATCTACCGCCGCTGATCTCCGCGTGGCATGCGGGCCTGACGAAGATCGTGACCATCCCTTGTTTGGGTGAGTTCACACGCAGGATCAGCGAGAACGCGCTTCTCATGACTGCTGGCACGCGTGCGAACAGTGACAGCTACCGGCGCGCATTGAACACTTTCATCTGACTATCCTCAGCGCAGATGCGAGACATCTCACGCCTCGCCTCCGGCAACTCCCTTAAGCACACTCTGTGTCTCGCATGCCGGGTGTTTCGACACACTGAGGTGGAGAGACACCGTGCTGCATGCATGACGTCGAGGGATCGCCGGAGATCAGACCTCTCACATTGACGTCACCTACGGCAGGGCACCGATCTCAACGTGAGATGTGTGTCTATCAGGACGCGAACACACAATGGTTTCGGAGATGCCCTGCTCACGGAGGAAGCGGGCCACGTTGCAACTGGATTCGCGGCAGGCCAGCCGCAGTCGGTGTTACACCCGCTCCCGCAGGTCGTATGCCATTGCTGTGAACTGGGGGCGTTCGGGATCCACGATCTCCCGGAAGCCTGCTCGGCGGTAAGTACTGACAGCGGGTGTATTGCCAGCGATCACGGCAAGTCGCACTTCTTCGGCTCCGAGCTGGAGCGCCTCATCCAGTGCCAAAGCGATGAGGGTGTGACCCAGGCCTCGACCTCTAAAGTGCGGATCGATAATGACTCTTCCGAGGCGAGCTGATTTTTCCTGCAAAGTGAGATCGAAATGCCCCCAGGCGGGTTGGTCGTGTTCTTCCGCGACCATCCACGCGGTCAGTCCTGGTCGGGTGGCTATCTCCCCGAATTGTTCTATGGTCGGGGGCCAGGCGATGCTTGGCCCGGCGAAAAGGTAGAGCGCTTCGGCATCGGGAAGCCACCGAAGCAGACGGGAGTAGTCGTCAGTAATAGGGGCGCGGGTCTGGGCCATTCCTTGACAGTAGTGGTGGACATCACTCGTCACCATCTTGTTGTGGATGCCGATCACCCGACCCGGAATTTAGAGAGAAGTGTTGCTGCGTCATGGCCAATTCTCAATTCCACCGGGTCGTTTTGTTCCGCTAGGCACGATCCGACGCCTCAACCCATGGCCGCCCCAATTCCTAGTTCGTCCGGGCAATCGACGGGGGACGAGGCACCAGCAGCCGCCAAGTTTCGTAGCCATTGCCGACTTGGGTACCGCCGTGGTCACCATGCGTGGGAAGGAACTGCCGGCTGACCGCCGGTTCACTCTTCATCGCCGCCTGTAGAGTCTCACAACCAGTGGGTTTCGACACACTGAGGTTGCGAGACATGAGTGAAGTGCCTTATGAGCGAAATAGTGGTGAGGGACTCGCCCCGTTCCATGGCAAGCCGATGAACCACGCTGCGGCAGGGCTTTTGCCCGCTCAGTCGCGCAGCGGCCGACCGTACGGATAATCCACCCATTCGCCCGGCGCATCATCACCAGCCACTGCCATCGCACCATGCTTGACCGCCCGATAGTCAGCTGGAAAACGCGCGCCCTGCAAAACCGCATCGAGGTTGACGTCCTGTTGGATCTCGCCATCCTTGAAACGGACGTCGTATGAATAGTATCTACGACCAAAAATTAGTGAACGGCGCTTCCTGGTAACAAGGGTTACCCTAACCGCAACCGGCAGAGTTTTTCCCACTTCAGGTCCGTTCGTTAGCCCAACCAATGCCCACGCTCCAGTCCTGTTGTATGTCCTGAAGATAGCGTGTCGCGATGGCCATCTTCGGCGTCTCGTAGCTGCCTGCTTGGGAAATCACGTTGGCGTTCGCCAAGCGGGATAACCATTTGAGCCTGGGTGTCTCGTATCCCTACGGATGCGAGACAGGTCAGCATGCGACACGAGAGTTACGAGACGCGAGGAAGTCGTTCCGAGGTGTCGATACCATCTCGAGTAGTCGCAGCTGTAGTTGATGTGGCCCGAGACTATCGGCTGCCCGAAGTGGGGCGGCGCGCGAGCCAGCGGGAACTGGGAGATGCTGGCGCTTAGCTCCGCCGCGCCCTACGGTCGCAGTGGGGGCTAAGTCGGCCGTTGAAACCTACTTAGAGAACGGACGATCATGTCTTTCCGGACTAGAAGGCTCACCTTGGCCGCATTTATGCTGCTCGCGCTTAGCGCCTGCTCGTCTTCCGCTGGTGCTGACGAGACGTCGTCGGGGACGGGGGGAACTATCGATATGGCGGTCTCGGACACATGCATTGCGGGGTCGGACTCTCAGTGCGTGTTGGTCGACGGCGACAGTGTTCTGCTTCCCTCCACATTCCGAGAAGCCGGCGTTAAGAGTTCCAGTGTTGCCGAGGGCGGGCAGAGCGCGGTTGACGTAACGTTCACCGAGGACGGTGCGAAGGTGTGGCAGGAGCTCACGGAAGAGGCCGTCAGGGCTGGGGACTCGGCGCGCCTACTCATCAAGGTCGGTGGCGAGGTGCAAACCGCGGTCCGCGTTATGGAAGCCATGAAAGGCGATCAGGTGCAAATCGCTCTAGGGACCGACGAGAGCGCCCAAGACCTCGTCGACCTAATTCAGGGAGACTAGGCCAGCGGAGACCGCCCCATGCCGATGCGATAACCCTGCGGCACGATCGAAACGGAATGCTGCTTCCGAGGTGTCTCGAAACCCATGGGTTTCGAGGCATCTCGGTTGCGAGACACCGGACACGAAGTGGACACGCTCCGCTGCGGTCAGATTCGAAGGGGTCCAGCTGGGCCTACGCCTGCGTGGGCTTTCCAGGGTCCTTGCCACTGTCGCCAGAACCGACCCAGGGGCCGCCAGCATGGCCGGGGGCTTCGGGCTATATGGCTGACTATGCGGACCTAAACCCTCGACGAACTTACAAACATGACCACTAGCGGGTGTGGGCGATGATCGCTTCGGCGATAGCCACCGTGTCGCTGGTCGACGCGACCTGGTAGGCCGACTGGCCGAGTGAGAAGATCACGACGCAGAACGGTGTCACGTCGGAGCACATCTGCACGGCGTGCTCACCCTCGACCGCGCCCTTCAGCGCAATCGTCGGCAGGGCCTGGGTGTCTGGTGTGGAGACCATCGTGTCGACGAGTCCGGCCAGGTCGTAACCGACCGTGACAGAAGTACCCCAAACCCCGGCGCCGATCAAGTCTGCCGGGACGTCGGCATCCACATCACACTGGAATACCCCGGCCCGCTGCGCCACGTAGTTCTCAAAGCAGGTCAAGCCGTTTGGTGGGGACCGGACTTCGTATTCGAGCGAGTCGACGCCGAGAGCCGTGGCGATGCCCTCCGACCCCACCGCGCGGGTGCAGTCCGATTCGTGTTCGACCAGATCGACCGTCGGCCAGACCAACTGGCCGGGCTGAGCATCCGTCAGAGCGGTGAAAACGGATGCTGCGAGCGGCTGCATCTGCGCCAGGATCGCGTCGGGCGTCAGCCCGGAGAAATACCAACCGTCGCGTTGGATCCAGTTCGTGCTCAACACGATTTCGACCCAGGCATCGCCGACCGGCGCGCTGATGAAGCAGCCGGTGTCGTAGCCGCATCCGGTCGCCGCGTCAATGCCTCCGATGGTCATCGCAGTGTCGGAGGGGCCGTCGCCGAACGATAAGGCGTCGTCGCCCACCGTGAAGGGCGCCCAGGAGTCGGCGCCGCCGGCAACGACCTTGACGCTGACGTAAGCCCAGTCGGAATCGACGGGGTCGTGCAACGGTTCGGTGACCGCGGGGCCGACCCGCCAGGAGCAGGACAGACCGCCCAGGGCTGGCACGACGTAGTCGATCAGGTTAAACGCTGGCTGGATCGCGGCAACCGGGGTCGGCGCGGTTCCGTCGGCGGTGACGAAACCGGGTGCCACGTCATCAAGGGTGGCAATGTCGTCGCAGGTGTACACGCTCGCTGAAGGTGTATCTAGGGTCTCTAGCCGACGACGCTGAAGATGCCTAGTTGCCTGGCGAAGGTGCGTAGTCGATCCGCATCAGTTATCCGCAGTTGCATTGGCGCTGAAAGAACGGACCGGACCATCTGATCGTCTTCTTCTGTTCGGTCGGACCGAAAGAACAACACGGCTCCTCTTGCGACAGTAGTGGGCAGTGTAGGCAAGCTCCGCCATCTATCTGGTCCCTGCTGCTCGCGTTCTGCCCCCAATTCGGGCAGCCCAGATTGTCCACGGCCGGCCACGAACGGCAACCGTCCCAACCGTCCACACCTGTATCGGATCACAGTCCTGCGCAGCGCACCGACCCCAAGCGAAAGTTCGAGAGCCCGGCTGCACTGGCTATTTGGTTGGAATCGCGCAGCTCGGGGCTTGACCCTCGGACCCAAAGCAATTTGTTCGACGCCTGTTGGGCTTGCGTGTCTCGAAACACTACCAATGCGAGACAGATCAGGATACGAGACAAGTCGTATGCCACTCGTCGATCGGAGAGGACAACTCCTACGTCTCGTATCCCATGGGTTATGGGTCGTCTCGGTAATGAGACTCATCAACTTTTGCGAGCTTCATCGCTTGGTCGCTCGCAAAGTGCGTGCCGCGGGAGTTTTAGGAGTTCCTAGCGGGCCCTGTTTCTAGATTTGTTCGAGGACGGAATGCCAATGACGCTCCGTATAGAGCGATGACCGTGCCTACGACCCAAACCGTGGTCGAGGGCCAATTGCTGTTCGGCACCGTTTGCGGTCCGATCGCGTCCTCTGGGCTGTCGTAGGTGCAATTCACTCCTAGGGGCAGAAGCGTCCGTTCGCCTGTAACTCGGGTGCCTTCGTTGAAGGGGCCGCCAGATTCAGGAAGGTGCATGGAACGCGTGCACTGGATGGCCGGAACTTCCTTGCCGTCAAGAGTTATCCCGGTCAAGAATGCGCTTAGGGCCAGCAAGCCGAATACCGTGAGTATAAAGAGCCCGAGAAGTCGACGAAAGCGCGAACTCGTCATGGCGCAACCTTACTGGCCTCAATTGCCACAGCGTTGTTTCTGACTCGATACCCTTGAAACTCAAGACACATTAGTTCCGAGACGCTGTCGATTGTGAACTCGATTCGTCGCCGGAACCGTCTCCCGACAAGTGAGACCCAAAGTGCAGCAGTAGGGACCAGTATTCTTCGTCGCTTACCGGTCTGAGCCGGAGCCAGCCACGCTTGTAAGGGGTCAATGGGATGCTGACTATTTGCCCGCCCTTCTGGAGGCCGACCACGATCGCCCTGTCGATGGTGACGGCATGACGTACTTCGTCCTGTTCGTACGAGTCGATACTCGACCAGGGGATCCTCGCCACACATTGCGGTCGATTCCAGTACCACCGCCACAATTCAAACTTCTCGCCGGTATCCACGAAGGCAAGGAACGAGCCATCGCGAGACAAATACGACTTTAGGCGCACGCCGGTGAGGTCTTGCAGCGCCTCCTTGAGTCGATCTGAGGAGTAGATGGCCGTGGGGACCGAACCGGAACGGATGAGCTCGGTTAACAGTCGCCGACCCGGGCGGTAGAAGGCCCACAAAAGTATGACGGCGAGGACTGCTCCACCGACCAGGCCGCCCAAAACCGCCGGCAGCCCAGATCCCGCTGCCGACGGTGAGTGGCCCAAGATCGCCGTGATGACCTGCAGCAAGAGCACGGTGATGAGAGCTGCGAGTAGCCCCCTAACCGCCCACGATCGTCTGCGAGCGGGGATTCGCGCGGTGTCACCCATTTGCTCACAGTAGCCTTCTGACCAACGACCGAGAGCGTGACGCTCCACTCGGCTTAGACCTCAACGTCCGGTGGGCAAAGAACCTCTCGTTGCCCATGGGTCATGAGGCAGCGAGGTTGTGAGACACGACCTTCGGATGGCGAGTGGCGTTGCGCCCCGGACGGCCCCGAATCGATTCGCGGGCCTATTCCTACTCAACTGCGCAGGACGGTTCAGAACGGTTGCTTTTTGGTTCCGCCCATCAGGTATTGGCTGTCGCGCCCCATAAGTACTCACCGCGCGAAACGCTTGTCGCCTGTCGCTGTTTGCGCGAACAGGCCGCCCCGCGGCCGGACGAGGCCGCCGAAACCTCTTCAAAGTTGGCCGTTCAAACCGAGGGGTTTGCTCGATGATCGATCTAAATGGTTTGACCGTGCGTGTCGCGCGGGTGCTAACTTGAGCAAAGGGTCACCGCAGGGTGACCGCGGCGAAGCAGTTCGGCCGCAGGAGAATCTCGCGTAGGTTTCGACCATCTCTTCACGTTTCGGAGCCAAATCGCGGATGCCCCGCGACGGCCGCACGCGTGTAGAGGGGGCATCAGCGTGAAGAAAGTCATTGCATTAACAACCGCGATCGGAGTCGCGCTCGTCGTGTTGACCGGGGTCGCCCCGGCGTCTGCTGAAGCGACGAGAGTCGA
Organism: Cryobacterium arcticum; assembly: GCF_001679725.1. NCBI lineage: Bacteria > Bacillati > Actinomycetota > Actinomycetes > Micrococcales > Microbacteriaceae > Cryobacterium > Cryobacterium arcticum. Next base: position 911,006 of record NZ_CP016282.1, read on the forward strand.
CACCTCGACTTCGACAGTGGCACCATTGGCCGATCCAACGCAGACATTGTGGCCGCTCTACAAGACCGTGTACGACGGAACGATCTACGAGCTGGTGACGGAGGCGGGCGTGGAAACACCGGTGCCGCTGTCGTTCGAGAAGTGGCGGGACGTGTACAAGTTCAGCAGCTTCGAGAACACCGCAACCGATTTCGTGAAGTATCCGTGGTCGCCGACGGTATACGCGGTGACCTTCTGGCCGGGTGGGGAAAGTGCCTGGCAGTGGACGCCGATCACGTTCGCGCAGTGGCAGACGGCAGGCTTCCCGTCGGCGCGCATCGCCGGGTGGATCAAGGGAAGCTACTACTACCAGTGGGGCTCGTCCCCGGAGGTTCTCGTTGAGGGTGCTGACGGCATCAACCACAAGCTCAGCTACACGGAATGGGAAGCGTCGGGGTTCCGAGCGTTCCAATGGAGGTCCGCCGAGGGTTTCTTCAAGCTCACTTGGTCGAACGATATCGTGCGAATGACGAATATTGGGTTTGGCCAGGGTGGACCGATCGACTATGCAGAATGGGCCGCGGAAGGTTTCCCCACGCCGCAGGTAGGCCCGAGGCTCCCCAACGATATGTTTCTCATCTTCCCCGACAGTTCGACCGTGCATTACACCGCACCCGGCATATATCGCCCCGTGACGTTCGACGAGTGGACGGCCGCGGGACGACCAACTCCAGAACTTGTCAAGGGCCACTAGGACCTGGCCGCTGACAACAACGTCCCGGTGCGTAACAGCTGACTAGAGCGACCGGATTCCCTTCACGGAGAAAATTCGTGGCGCTGTCTCGTGACCCTCGGGATTCGAGACAGGTGAAGATACGAGACAAGCCACCCGCCTCTCAGGGCGTGAAGGGATGAGCCGGCGTCTCGTATCGCATGGGTTTCGGGACACCCGGGTTCTGAGACACCGTAGGCGGCGGTGAAGCGCAACCACACAGGGCGCTGCTTCTTGAACACCCTCCTTGGCCGGATCTCCCTGCAGCGGAACTGAGCGCCTATGAAGTCGCGGGGGGTCTCAAGCCGTCGAGCACGACGGTGAGCAAGGAGCGGGCACGTTCGTCCCAATCGGACTCGTCAAGGCGCGTCAGGAATCCGATCAGTGTGATGACGTCCTGGGCATCGACCTCCGGGCGGATGACCTTGGACTTGCGACCTGCCTCGAGCAGCAACGTGATCGCCTCCCCAATGGGACCCAGGCTGTGAGCACTGAGGTCCTTCCAGATAGAGGCTTCGACGGCCGCGAAAACCCCGCGCTTGATTCGGGCATAGTCCGCGACGCGGTCGAACCACAGAGCGAGGGCGACATCCGCTGCCTCGGTTTCGAGGAGTATCGGCGCCAGGGCGACGAGTTCATCGACGTCATGCCGGTAGACCTCTACCAGCAGGTCGGCACGGGTCGGAAAGTGGCGGTAGAGCGTGCCCTGACCCACGCCAGCCTTTTGGGCAATCGCGTTTAAGCGCAGATCATCCCCACCTGGCGGGGCTGTAGCGATTGCTTCACGCGCCGCTTCAACGATGCGGGCACGGTTGTTAACGGCATCAGCACGGGGCATTGAAGGAGTCATTGGGTCTCACGAAATATCGATTGCCTAAACGGACACGTGTCCGTATAGTGATGTCAAGCGGACACGTGTCCAATCTAGTCACTAGAACGACGGGAAATACCAATGAACGGCATCACCGACAAGGTCGTCGCCATCACGGGAGCTAGCAGCGGTATAGGCGAAGCGACCGCGCGCTTGCTGGCGGAACGGGGCGCGATGGTGGCTCTCGGAGCACGGCGCACCGGCCGACTCGACGACATCGTGGCGACGATCGTCGCCACGGGTGGACGCGCCATCGCATGCGAAGTCGATGTCACCTCACCGTCCGCAGTCGCCAATTTTGTCGACCAGACCGTGCGATCGTTTGGCCGCCTGGATGTATTTATCGGCAACGCCGGAGTGTCGTCACTATCCCCGATGGCCGAACTGGATGTCGATGGATGGTCGTCCATGATCGATGTGAATCTGCATGGCGTGCTGAACGGTATCGCTGCTGCACTGCCGGTGTTCCAAACACAGGGCCGCGGACATTTTGTGACCACCGTATCGACGTCAGGAATCAAGATCGTGCCCACGCAGGCTGTCTATGCTGCGACAAAGAACGCCGTGCGAACGCTGCTGGAAGGACTCCGGCAGGAGTCGACTGATGGTGTCATGCGCACCACGTCGATCTCGCCCGGCTATGTTCAGACAGAGCTCGTTGACTCCATCGCGGACCCACGCATCCGAGAGCAGGCAAAGACATCGATGGCAGCCTTGGGTATCCCAGCGGAGGCCGTCGCCAGGGCGATCGCCTTCGCAATCGAGCAGCCGGACGACGTCGAGATCGGCGACCTCACCATCAGGCCAACCCGTCAAGGCTGATCTGTCAATCGACACCCCGCTTCCAGTCTCGTAACCCTACCGATATGAGACGCCTCGTCGCCTTAATCTGCACTTTTCCTGATATTGGTGATTAATGGGTTCCTGAGAGTCACATAACTACGTCGCGTATCCCTGTGACCGAATTGCGGTGCGCATCGTTAGTTATGAGACAGCGAAGGAGCGTTGTGACGAAGCTGATCGGTTACGCGAGAATATCGACTAGAAACGGTGCCACGGATGGACAGCGGGCCGAGCTCTTGGCGGCCGGCGTCCGGCGCGATGACCTCTATGTCGATGAAGGGAGTTCCGGAGCTCGAGCACCTCGTCCTCAGCTTGATGTCGCCGTCACGGCGCTTGAGCCTGGTGACACATTCGTGATCGTGTCTTTGGACCGGCTGGGTAAATCGACGCAGAACGTGCTCGCGTTCGCCGAGGGCCTGAGCGGCCGCGGGGTTGAGCTTCGGGTCCTCAATTTCTGCGGCGGCGATGTCGACACGGCGACACCGCCGGGACCCATGCTGTTCACCACCATGGCTGCTCTGGGGCAGATGGAGCACGAAATCAAGCGTGAGCGCGTGCTCGACTCGATCGATAGGCGCCGTAAGGCCGGCAAGAACCTTGGTGGCCGGCCACGAAGAATCACGAACCGACAGATCCGCAACGCCAATCGACTCATGGAAGCCGGAGAGCCGACGGCACTGGTCGTGCGCGACTTCGGTATGTCTCGCGCCACGTTCTACCGCCGCGCCCGTGCCCTGGGATTGATGCCAGATCAATCCGGCGACGAGAAACCGGAAATCGACGACGCCGTCTGACGTGCACTGCGTGGCGTGGCGTGTGAAAAGTGTGCCCCCAGGCAGATTCGAACTGCCGCCCCTGCCTCCGGAGGGCAGTGCTCTATCCCCTGAGCTATGGGGGCCCAGGAACCTCTAGGTTAGCATCCCTGGGCTGCGGCGTTGGCCCCTCACGTGGGCAGGGAAGTCGAGGCGCACCGGGCGCGTGACGGCGGCCTAGAAGGGTGGGGTCTTGTCGGTCTCTGGCGGAGGGTCGGAGGCCGGCGGGGTTAGGGGTGGTGAATTCGGTGTGGGTGCCGGTCCTGCAGTGTCAGGCGTTCCCGACGCGGGTGGCTGCTCGGATGTGGGTGGCTGGAGAGCGGCGCGGACGAGGTCGTGGGCGTGGGGGTTTGTGTAGGTTTTGCCGCCGGGGGTGGTCCAGGTGAGGGTGCCGTCGGGTGATTGGCGGGTGCTGAAGCTGGATTGGTGTTTGAGGCGGTGGTCGGGTCGGCAGAGGCTGACGAGGTTGTCGGCGCTGGTGGTTCCGCCGGCGTTCCAGGCTTGGGTGTGGTCGATCTCGCTGTTGACGGCTTGCCGGTTGCAGCCAGGGGTCTGGCAGGTGTTGTCGCGGATTTGCACGTACCGGCGAAGGTCGGCCGGTGGGGTGTACGAGTCGCGGTCGACGGAGAGGATGGTCCCGGCGTGTGGGTGGGTGAGGATGCGGGTGAAACTCGTCGCTGTGCCGGTGAGGCGCCGGGCGGTTTCGAGGTCGATGGGTCCGTAGCCGTCGAGGATGGCGGGTTGGTCGCTGTGGCCAAGAAGTGTGAGGACCGGGACGGTGATGTTCACGGTGCCGCGGATCCCTCGGCCGAGTTTCCCATCGGCGCCGATGCCGTCCAGCAGAAGGTCGCGGTAGGTGTCGGCGCGGCGCTGATCGCGGGTGCGGCACACGATGGCGTCCGGCTGCGGCGCCCTGAACGCGGTGCCAGGAGAGGCGCCGGTCGTCTCGTCGGTCCTGATGGCACCGTCACCGGCTGCGCTGCTGGCGCCACGGTCGCTGCCCGTTTCGGCGCTGTTCGCCCCGGCAGCACCGGCAGTCTCTGCAGCCCCGGCAGTCTCGGCCGCCTGGGCAGCCTCGGCGGTATCACCGCCTATGCCACCGGCGTTGGTGTTGGCGTCGTCCTCATCGTTGAGGGTTTGCGCGATCTGGGTGAGGCGTTCGTAGATCGCCTGGGCTTCGTCGGCTTTCAGATAGGCGTTCAGCCACGACATTCCGTTGATGTCGGGGCGGAGCACCACCCGGCGTTCGCGGATGCCGGCGTTGACGCGGTCCTGCAGCGGAATCGGGTGCAGGGATTCGAGGAGTTCCCGGGCGACCTTGGCGAACTTGCCGGGAGTGAGCTTCTCCGCAGCCGTCAACGTCATCTCTTCGAGCTTCGGCAACACATGTTCGGGCAGGTCGACGGGGAGGGCGGCGGTGACGTCGAGCATCTTCACCACGTGGCTCCAGCCGATCCGGCCCTCCGCCAACGCCCGGTGGAACAGCGGTAGCTGCTCCATGAGCCGGGCGGCGTCGAAGATCATCATGCCGGCGGTCTGGAAATGCATCCGCAGCGCGCAGCCGACCTCGGCCGCCAATGCCCGACGGGCCAGTTCCTCGTCGTCCCAGGCCGGGCCGTGTTTCTGGGTGTCGGGGTCGTTGCGGCCGGACTCGATCGGGTCACCGGCGAGGCCGGCGATGATCCAGCGGTCGTGGCCGAGGCGGTCCAGCTCGGCTAGCAGCCGGGTGCGCTCGGCGTACGCGGCGGCGATGACCTTCGCGTTGGCGATCAGCGGGTCGATGACCGCGCTGATGGCTTCGGCGACCGGATCGACGTCGTCATCAAAGAATCCGTCGGGGGAGTCTGCCGGAGTGCTGTCTGGAGTGGCATTTGAGGTGGCCATAGGGACAGTGAATCACCGGCCACCGACACCGTGCATCCCAATGAATCAGCGGTGGAGAACTCGAAAAGACCGCCGCCTGTGGAGGAGCAGAGCCCCTCCGCGCGACGTTCTACAGGTTGCCGAGAACCGAGACGACGATGCGCTCGGCGTCGCCGGGCTCCGCCATGCCGGGGGAGGCGACGGCTACCCAGTAGCCGTTGGTGAAGACCTGGGCGGTGCTGGCGGACTTGCTGAAGTAGCCCTCCACCTCGGGGGCGGTGCCATAGGTGGGAACGATGTCGCCGTCGGCGAGAGCCGAATCCTTGAGGGTGTTCGTGAGGGTCTCATTCGGCATGGCCAGCGACACCTCGATGACCTCGCCGCTGGACTGGTTGATCCACCCGCACGACACACCGTTATAGGTGGTGGCGGTCACGGCGGTGTCGCTCGTCGGCGCGTAGTCCGGGTCGACGCTGTAGTTGGGGTTGATCGCGTACACGTCATCGGCGGTGAGGATGCTGTCGCAGGTCTTGTCGACGGCGGTGCCTTCGGCGGCGGGTGACGGCGTGGCCGACTCGGTGGGCTCAGCGGTGGCGGTGGCCGTCGCAGTGGGCTTGCCGGTGGCAGAGCTGCTGGGCGACGGCGTCCCCGTCGATCCTGAGTCGCCGGCCGGCGCGCATCCCGCCAGGGCGAACAGTGCGAGGGTAGCGCCGGAGAGGGCGAGTCCAGCGCGCAGTCGGCGGCCGGTGGCGAGGGAAGACGTGCTGGAGTGGGTCACGCGTTGACCTTACCAACTGGGACGCCGGGTAAGCTTGATCGCCGTGACCCCTGCCGAACTTTCTCAGTCCCTGCTCAACCTCGTCAACGACCTGGTTGAGCGACGACGCGGGGAAGGCATCGAGGTCACCGACCTGTCTTTGAGCCTCGCCGACGTGTCACTGGAGCGCCCGCGCAACCGCGACCACGGCGACTGGGCGTCGAGCGTGTCCATGAAGATCGCCAAGCCGCTGGGCACCAACCCGCGCGCCGTGGCCGCCGAACTCGCCGCCGGCCTTGAAGCCATGCCCGAGATCGCCTCCGTGGAGGTTGCCGGCCCCGGCTTCATCAACATCCGCCTCGAAGCATCCGCTGCCGGCGCCCTCGCGCAGACCATCGTCAACGCCGGCGAGGCCTACGGCACCGGCCACATGTACGACGGCATCAAGATCAACCTCGAGTTCGTCTCGGCCAACCCCACCGGCCCCATCCACATGGGCGGCGTGCGTTGGGCCGCGGTGGGCGACAGCCTCGCCCGCGTGCTGAAGGCCGAGGGCGCGGATGTGACGCGCGAGTACTACTTCAACGACCACGGTTCGCAGATCGACCGCTTCGCCCGCAGCGTGCTCGCGGCCTACCTGGGCGAGCCCACCCCTGAAGACGGCTACGGCGGAGCGTACATCGGCGACATCGCCGCCAAGGTCGTGGAGATCTACGAGGGTGACATCGCGAGCCTGCCCCGCGAGGAACAGCAGGAGATCTTCCGCGCCATCGGCGTCGACCTCATGTTCACCGAGATCAAGGAGAAGCTGCACGGCTTCGGCGTCGACTTCGACGTCTTTTTCCACGAAGACTCCCTGCACGAGTCCGGCGCCGTCGACAAGGCCATCGCACGCCTGCGTGAGCTCGGCCACATCTTCGAAGCGGATGGTGCCATCTGGCTGCGCACCACCACCTTCGGTGACGACCGCGACCGCGTCATCATCCGCTCGAACGGCGAACCGGCCTACATCTCGGGCGACCTGGGCTACTACCTCGACAAGCGCGAGCGCGGTTTCGACCAGAACCTGATCATGCTCGGCGCCGACCACCACGGCTACATCGGCCGCATGATGGCCATGGTCGAGGCGTTCGGCGACGTGCCCGGCGTCAACCTGCAGATCCTCATCGGCCAGATGGTCAACCTGCTCAAGGGCGGCGAGCCCGTGCGCATGTCCAAGCGCGCCGGCACCATCGTCACCCTCGACGACCTCGTCGACGCCGTGGGCGTGGACGCCGGCCGGTACTCGCTGGTGCGCTCCTCGAGCGACTCGCAGCTGGACATCGACCTCGACCTACTCGGCAAGCGCACCAACGAGAACCCGGTGTTCTACGTGCAGTACGCGCACGCCCGCACCTGCTCCGTGGGCCGCAACGCCGTGGATTCCGGCGTGGACCGCAGCGCGTTCGCCCCCGAACTGCTCACCCACGACAGCGAATCGGCCCTGCTGGGCGTGCTGCAGGAGTACCCGCGCGTGGTGGCCCAGGCCGCCGAGCTGCGCGAACCCCACCGCATCGCCCGCTACATCGAAGAGGTCGCCGGCTACTACCACCGCTGGTACGACAACTGCCGCGTCATCCCGCTGGGCGAGGAGCCGGTCACCGACCTGCACCGCACCCGCCTGTGGCTGAACGACGCCACCGGCCAAGTCATCCGCAACGGCCTCGGCCTGCTCGGCGTCTCGGCGCCCGAGCGCATGTAAGCAGTCGCCCGCGTGACTGCCACGACGCCGAAACGACGCCGCCCGGCCCGCCGTCTGCTGGTGGTGGTCGTGGCGGTGCTCGCGCTCGTGGGCATCTTCTTCGCCGTCGATGCCGGCCTCCGCAGCTACGCCGAGAACCGCATCGCGAGCGAGATCGACGCCAAGCTGCCCGAGGGTGTCACGGGTGACGTGAACGTGGCCATCGGGGGAGCCTCGGTCATCTTCCAGTACCTCACCGGCAGTTTCGAACGCGTGCAGCTGACGGCGCCGCAGCTGGCCGTGAACGGCGTGCCGGCATCCGTGTCGATTGACGCCACGGATGTGCCCACCGACACGAGCCAGCCCATCGGCCACGTCGACGGAGCCATCGAGCTCGACCAGGACGCCCTCAACGCGCTGCTGCAGACCGCGCTGGCCGAGGCGGATGCCGCCCCCGAGGCGCGCGACGCCCAGCTCGAGCTCGGCACCGACGAGGTCACCTACACGGGCGAGCTCAGCATCCTCGGCCTGCCGATCGGCTACCAGGCCACGGCCGCACCGAGCGTGACCCCAGACGCCCTGGTGCTCACGCCCACGGGTGCCAAGGTCACCGCGGGCTCCGGCGGCCTGGACGTGAGCCGGTTGGTGGACCTGGTGCTCGGCGGCGACCCGATCAGCGTGTGCGTGGCCAACTACCTGCCGCAGGGGGTCACTCTCAGCGACGTGGAGACAACGCCACAGCGAGTAACCATTACGCTGGAGTCGAGCACATTGACGCTCACCGAACAGTCGCTCACCACCCTGGGCAGCTGTTCCCCCGCTTGATTCGGCGTGCGCAACTCGCAGTCGCTAGAATTCCGGTAGATTCCCGCGCCCCTTTCGGCGCGTCTCTTCGCTGGCTTCAGGGACCAATCCGGGTTCGCTCGCCACTTCGTGAGACACCCACTTGACTCCTGTGAGGTTTTCACCCGTGGCCCATAACCCACTCGCCCCCGAGTGGCTCAGCTCCCCAGCTGATGCCAACACGCTCACCGACGGCCTCTGGCCCTCCTCGGCCCGTCGCACCGACGACGGCGCCATCACGATCGGCGGCGTCAGCGCCGGCGACCTGGCCGCCCAATTCGGCACTCCTCTCTATGTGATCGACGAGACGGATGCGCGCACCCGCGCCGCCCAGCTGCGCGCGGCGTTCGACGCCGAGTTCGCCCGCATCGGCACCACCGTGCGTGTCTACTACGCCGCCAAGGCGTTCCTCTCCACCGAGGTGGCCCGCTGGATGGTCGAGGCCGGCCTCAACATCGACGTCTGCAGCGGCGGCGAACTCGCCGTGGCCCTCGCCGCGGGCGTCGCGCCCGGCCGCATCGGCTTCCACGGCAACAACAAGTCGCGCGCCGAGATCAACGACGCCACCCGCGTGGGCGTCGGCACGATCATCATCGACAGTCCGGTCGAGATCGAGCGGGTCGCCGAGGCTGCCGGTCGCCACGGCATGGTGCAGAACGTGCGCCTGCGGGTGAACAGCGGCGTGCACGCGCACACCCACGAGTTCCTGGCCACCTCGCACGAAGACCAGAAGTTCGGCGTGGTCTTCGAGGACGCCCCGGCGCTCGTCGCCGCGATCCGCGCCCAGCCGAGCCTCAACTTCCTCGGGCTGCACTGCCACATCGGCTCGCAGATCTTCGGCGTCGACGGTTTCGCCGAATCAGCCTCTCGGCTGCTCAGCCTGCAGGCCGACCTGCTGGCCGGCGGCCCGGTGCCCGAACTCAACCTCGGCGGCGGCTTCGGCATCGCCTACACCAGCGTCGACGACCCCAGCCCAGTGGCCGACCTGGCCGCGGCGCTGGCCGACATCGTGGCCGCCGAGTGCGCCCGCCGCGGCATCCCGGTGCCCGTGATCGCCATCGAACCCGGCCGGGTCATCATCGGACCAGCCGGCGTCACCCTCTACGAGGTGGGCACCACCAAGCCCGTGCGTATCGGCGAGAACACCCGGCTCTACGTGAGCGTCGACGGCGGCATGAGCGACAACGCCCGCCCCGCCCTCTACGGCGCCGAGTACTCGGTGCGCATCGCCGACCGGGTGTCGGAAGCCGCGCCCGCGCTGGTGCGCGTGGCCGGCAAGCACTGCGAGAGCGGCGACATCGTCGTGGACGCCGACTACCTGCCGGGGGACGTGGCACCGGGCGATCTGCTCATGGTGCCGGCGACCGGCGCGTACTGCTGGTCGTTGGCCAGTAACTACAACTATGTGGGGCGGCCGGCCGTTGTGGCCGTGGCGGACGGGGAAGCCAGGGTCATTGTTCGAGGGGAGACGATTGACGATCTGCTGGCGCGGGACGCGGGGGTCCCGAGATCGGCTCACGAGGTCTCGACAAGCTCGACCGGCGAGGTCTCGACAAGCTCGACCGGCGAGGTCTCGACAAGCTCGACCGGCGAGGCTGGCTCGACCGGCGAGGCCGGCTCGACCGGCGCGGCTGGCTCGACCAACGACATGAAGGAAACCACCCGATGATCGAATACCGCAATCTGCGAATCGCCCTGCTCGGAGGTGGATCCGTCGGCGCCCAAGTGGCCCGGCTGCTGCTCGAGCACAGCGACGAGCTCGCCAACCGGGTGGGCGCGGGCCTCGAGCTCGTCGGCATCCTGGTGCGCGACCTCGACGCCCCGCGGTCGGCCGACCTGCCCCGGGAACTGCTCACCACCGACGCCGACTCGCTGATCCTCGGCGCCGACATCGTGATCGAGCTGATGGGCGGCATCGAGCCCGCCCGCAGCTACATCCTCACGGCGATCAACTCCGGCGCCGACGTCGTCACCGCCAACAAGGCCCTGCTGGCCGAACACGGCGCCGAACTCTTCGAAGCCGCCGACCAGGTGGGCGCCCAGCTCAACTACGAGGCCGCCGTCGCCGGTGCGATCCCCATCGTGCGGCCCTTGCGCGACAGCCTCGCGGGCGACACCGTCAACCGCATCCTCGGCATCGTCAACGGCACCACCAACTTCATCCTCGACCGGATGCACGTGGCCGGCGACACCCTCGAAGAGGCCCTCGCCACCGCCACCGAGCTCGGCTACGCCGAAGCCGATCCCACCGCCGACATCGGCGGGTACGACGCCGCACAGAAGGCCGCGCTGCTCGCCAGCCTCGCGTTCCACACCAACGTGCCGCTGGAGAAGGTCTACCGCGAGGGCATCACGGGAGTCACCCCGCAGCAGATCGAATCGGCCACCAAGGCCGGCTACGTGGTCAAGCTGCTCGCCATTTGCGAACGCCTGATCGACCCGGAGACCGGCGAAGAGGGCGTCTCTGCCCGTGTCTACCCGGCCATGGTGCACCACAGCCACCCGCTCGCCTCCGTGCACGGCGCCAACAACGCCGTCTTCGTCGAGGCCGAGGCCGCCGGCCCGCTGATGTTCTACGGCGCCGGCGCCGGGGGAGTGCAGACCGCATCCGCCGTGCTCGGCGACCTCGTCTCGGTGGCGCGCCGCCACGTCGTGGGCGGCCCTGGATTCGCCGCGTCCAACCACGCGGACCTGCCGGTGCTCGATATCGGCAAGGTCACCACCCGATACGCGGTCACCCTCGAGGTCACCGACGAACCCGGTGTGCTCGCCACGATCGCCGGCGTGTTCAGCAAAAACGAGGTCTCGCTCGCGCTCGTCGAACAGTCGATGACGCCCGCAGAGCCCGTCAGCGGCAGTCACGCCGCCGTGTCGGGCACAGCTACCCTAGTCATTGGAACGCACGAGGCCACGGAGGCTGCGCTTGCCGCGACCGTGATCGACCTTGCCGCCAACAGTGTCGTCACCAATGTCGCATCCGTATTAAGAGTTGAAGGAGTCTGATGTCCAGCGAACGAGAGACCGGTCAGCACCAGATGGTGAAAACCCAGTCCCGTCAGTGGCGGGGTGTGCTGCGCGAGTACGCCGACCGGCTGAACATCAGCGATGCCACCCCCATCGTCACGCTCGGTGAGGGCGGCACCCCGCTGATCCCCGCCGCCGCGCTCTCCGCGCGCACCGGCGCCAAGGTGTGGGTGAAGTACGAGGGGATGAACCCCACCGGTTCGTTCAAGGACCGCGGTATGACGATGGCCATGTCCAAGGCCGTCGAAGACGGCGCGAAGGCCGTCATCTGCGCCTCCACCGGCAACACCTCGGCCTCCGCCGCGGCGTACGCCACCCACGCGGGCATCAAGGCTGTCGTGCTGGTGCCAGAGGGCAAGATCGCCATGGGCAAGCTCAGCCAGGCCATCGCGCACAACGCGCAGCTGCTGCAGGTGCAGGGCAACTTCGACGACTGCCTCGACATCGCCCGCGACCTCGCCAAGAACTACCCTGTTCACCTGGTCAACTCGGTCAACCCCGACCGCATCGAGGGCCAGAAGACCGCGGCCTTCGAGGTCGTCGAGGTGCTCGAAGACGCCCCCGACATCCACATCGTGCCGGTCGGCAACGCAGGCAACTACACCGCCTACTTCCGCGGCTACAGCGAAGAGCTCGCCCGCGGCGCCACCACCAAACTGCCCCGGATGTTCGGGTTCCAGGCCGCAGGCAGCGCCCCGATCGTGCTCGGTCACCGCGTTGAACACCCCGAGACCATCGCCAGCGCCATCCGCATCGGCAACCCGGCCTCCTGGGACCTCGCCCTGAACGCCCGTGAGGTGAGCGACGGCTACTTCGGCGCCATCAGCGACGAGAAGATCCTCGAGGCCTACCGCATCCTCTCCGCCGAGGTGGGCATCTTCGTCGAGCCGGCCTCCGCGATCAGCGTCGCGGGCCTGCTCGAACGTGCCGACGCCGGCCAGATCCCGGCCGGCTCCACCGTGGTGCTCACCGTCACCGGCCACGGCCTGAAGGACCCGCAGTGGGCCCTTCGCACGGCCGACGGCAGCGACGTGAAGCCCACGATCGTGCCCGTCGACACCGCCGCGATCGCCGAACTCCTGGGCCTGGGCCAGAAATGACCACCGCGCTCCCCGTAGCGGGACGCAACGCGCTGGCCGGCCGTTCGGTCGTCGTCAAGGTTCCGGCCACCACCGCGAACCTCGGCCCCGGTTTCGACACCCTGGGCCTGGCCCTCGCCCACTACGACCACCTGCAGGTGGAAGTGCTGGACGAGCCCGGCGTCTTCGTCGAGGTGCACGGCATCGGCGCGGGCGAGGTGCCCACCGACGAGAGCAACCTCGTGGTGCGCGCCATCGCGCACACCTTCGCCGCCTACGACATCCCGCTGCCGGGGCTCAAGCTCATCGCCGAGAACGTGATTCCGCACGGCCGCGGCATGGGCTCATCCGGTGCCGCGATCGTCTCGGGCATCATGGCCGCCAAGGGCCTGCTCGAGGGCATCGTCGACATCGACTCCGACGCGCTGCTCGTGCTGGCCACCGAGATGGAGGGGCACCCCGATAACGTGGCGCCTGCCCTGTTCGGCGGACTCACCATCGCCTGGATGACCCCGGAGGGCCCGAAGCACAAGAAGCTCATGGTGCACCGAGGCGTCTCACCGCTGGTCTTCGTGCCCGTGCACGCCATGTCCACGGCGCTGGCCCGCAGCCTGCAGCCCGAGTCGGTGCCGCACGAAGACGCCGTCTTCAACCTGTCCCGCTCCGCGCTGCTCATCGCGGCGCTCATCCAGAGCCCCGAGCTGCTGCTGGCGGCCACCGAGGACAAGCTGCACCAGAGTTACCGCGCCGCCGCGATGCCCGAGACCAACCGGCTGATCACGCTGCTGCGCGAGCACGGCTTCGCCGCCGTGGTGTCCGGTGCCGGACCGTCGATCCTGGTGTTGGCCAGCGACCCCGGCCAGCGTCTGGTGGCCGCGGACCTCGTGGCCGAGAAGAGCGAGACGCCGTGGCAGACGCTCATGCTGGCCGTCGATTTCAAGGGTGCAACGGTCATCCGCACCGACGTCTGACCGACGCCTGAGCACAGAGCCCCTTCCCGACGTCGGGAGGGGGCTCTTCTCGTGTTTCGGTGCGGCACGCCGCCGATCCGGGCGTCCGAACCTGCTAGAGTGGTTGCGCACCCGATAGAAACCGCCTCCGCGGATCTGTTCTCTGGTGTATTCCCTGTAACTCACTGCTATTGCGTATTTGTGCGTGGCTGTGTGTGTTCACTCCAATCCGCCACTGCGTGGGACTGGATCACCCGCAGCCCACCTGCGCTGCAACATCTTCTCTGGCCGGCCAAGAGGCGCCAGGGGAAAGGACAATACTTCGTGACCAACGTCAATCTCCACACCGATGGTGTGGATATCTCACGCCTTGCCACCCTTCGCGTCGCCGAGCTTCAGGCTCTGGCGGGCGAACTGGGTATCCAGGGCGCATCAAAACTTCGTAAAGGAGAGCTCGTGGACGCAATCACCGCGAACCAGTCCCAGACGACCGAGCCCGCCGCGGCTGACGCCATCGTGATCGACGCCCCCGTCGAGGTCGCGACCGTCGCCGAGGCGCCCGCCGAGGCCGCGCCCAAGAAGCGCGTCTCGCGCCGTGTCACCACCGCCACCGCGGCCCCCGCCGTCGCCCACGTCAACGCCGACGGCGACCTGGGTCTCGGCCTGATCCTCCCCGAGGCCGCCAAGACCCGCAAGACCACGGCCCCCACCACCTACGCCGGCGCCACCGAGGGTGACATCGTCGCCGATGCCCCCGTCGTGGAGAAGCCGGTTCGCCAGGCCCGCAAGCGCGCCAGTACCGCCACCATCACCGAGGCCGCCATCTCCGAGGCCGTCGCCAAGGCGAACGCCGCCGAGGCCGCCGCACCCGCCGTCGAGGCGCCCGCAGCCACCCAGCCGGCCGCAACCGAGCAGGCCACCGAGCAGACCGGCAACGGCCGCAACCGTCGCGGCAACGGCCGCAACGAGGCGCGCACCGAAGGCCGCGGCGACAACCGCAACGAGGGCCGCAACACCTCTCGTAACGGCGGAAACAACCGCAACAACAACAACGCCTCCACGGCCCGCAACGCCTTTGACGCCCGCGCGCTGATCGAAGCCCAGAACGCCGAAGACGGCTACGAGGCTCCCGTCGAGGAGACCACGACCGCTGCGGCCGAGGCCGACACCGTCGACGCCGAGAGCACCGAATCCCGCATCCAGCGCCCCGAGGGCGTTGTGCGTGCCGAGCGCAACGAGCGCGGCGGACGCCAGCGCAACCAGCGCGGTGCCCGCACCGAGCGCTCCGAGCCGGCCGAGCAGGCCGACGCCCAGCAGAGCGACGCCCAGCAGGCCGAGACCGTGCCCGCCGCGACCGAGTCCGCCGACAACACGCAGGCCGCCGAGACCACCGAGGCGTCCGACTTCGTCGAGCAGCCCCGCCAGGGCCGCAACCGCAACCGCAGCCGCGGCGGCGACCGCAACCAGGGCGACCGCAACCAGGGCGACCGTTCGGCGCAGTCCACGGATGACCGTGGCACCGACGAGCAGGGCGACCGTCAGCCCAACCAGCGCCAGCAGGGCAACCGCGGCCAGGGCCAGCAGGACCGCCAGAACGACCGCCAGCAGAGCGACCGCGCTCAGCAGGAGCGTCAGGGCCAGGACCGCAACCAGGGCCTGGACCGCAACTCCGGCCCCGAGGACGAGCTGAACGGCCGCAACAACCGCAGCCGCTTCCGTGACCGCAAGCGTCGCGGCGCCACCACGAACGACGACTTCGAGCCCGAGCTGACCGACGATGACGTGCTCATCCCGGTCGCCGGCATCCTGGACGTCCTCGACAACTACGCGTTCGTGCGCACCTCGGGCTACCTGCCCGGCGCGAGCGACGTCTACGTCTCGCTCGGCCAGGTCAAGAAGTACAACCTGCGCAAGGGTGACGCCGTCGTCGGCTCGATCCGTCAGCCGCACGAGGGTGACCAGAGCGGCCGCCAGAAGTACAACGCGATCGTCAAGGTCGACTCCATCAACGGCCTGACCGTCGAGGAAGCCGCGACCCGCGTCGAGTTCCAGAAGCTCACCCCGCTCTACCCGCAGGAGCGTCTGCGCCTCGAGACCGAGCCGGGCAAGCTGACCCAGCGCATCATCGACCTCGTCGCCCCGATCGGCAAGGGCCAGCGCGGCCTGATCGTCGCACCGCCCAAGGCCGGCAAGACCATCGTCATGCAGCAGATCGCCAACGCCATCGCCACGAACAACCCCGAGGTCCACCTCATGGTCGTCCTGGTCGACGAGCGTCCCGAAGAGGTCACCGACATGCAGCGCACGGTGAAGGGTGAGGTCATCGCCTCCACCTTCGACCGTCCCGCCGAGGACCACACCACGGTCGCCGAGCTCGCCATCGAGCGCGCCAAGCGCCTCGTCGAGCTGGGCCACGACGTCGTCGTGCTGCTCGACTCGATCACCCGCCTCGGCCGCGCCTACAACCTGACGGCCCCGCCGTCGGGTCGTATCCTCTCCGGTGGCGTCGACGCATCCGCGCTGTACCCGCCCAAGCGGTTCTTCGGCGCTGCCCGCAACATCGAGAACGGTGGCTCGCTCACCATCCTCGCCTCCGCTCTGGTGGAGACCGGGTCCAAGATGGACGAGGTCATCTTCGAAGAGTTCAAGGGCACCGGCAACATGGAGCTCCGCCTGTCGCGCCACCTGGCCGACAAGCGCATCTTCCCGGCCGTCGACGTCAACGCATCCGGCACCCGCCGCGAAGAAATGCTGATGAGCGCCGATGAGGTCAAGATCACCTGGAAGCTGCGCCGCGCGCTGGCCGGACTCGAGCAGCAGCAGGCGCTCGAGGTCATCCTGGGCCGGCTGAAGGAGACCTCGTCCAACGTCGAGTTCCTGATGCAGGTTCAGAAGTCGATGCCGACCCCGAACGGGTCAGACAAGGATCACTGATGTTCGAGTCTGTCCTGACTCTGCAGGCTGAGCACGACGAGCTGCAGTCCCAGTTGGCGGACCCGGAGTTGCACGCGAACCCCGCCCGTTCCAAGAAGGTCAACCGTCGTTACGCTGAGCTCAGCCGCATCATCGCCGCGTGGAACGAGTGGAAAGAGATTGGCGACAATCTCGAAGCCGCTCGTGAACTCGCCGACGAGGATGAGTCCTTCGCCGACGAGATCCCCGGGCTCGTGGACCAGCTGGAGGACGCAGCCGAAAAGCTGCGCCGTCTGCTGATCCCGCGTGACCCGCTGGATGCCCGCGACGTGATCATGGAGATCAAGATGGGGGAGGGCGGTGCGGAGTCCGCACTGTTCGCCGCAGACCTCCTGCGCATGTACCTGCACTATGCGGAGTCCAAGCGCTGGAAAACCGAGATCATCGAGCAGACCACGAGCGACCTCGGCGGTATCAAGGACATCCAGTTGGCCATCAAGGGCAACTCGGCAGACCCCGCAGAGGGCGTTTGGGCGCACCTCAAGTACGAGGGTGGTGTGCACCGCGTTCAGCGGGTGCCGGCCACCGAGTCGCAGGGACGCATCCACACCTCGGCGGCGGGCGTTCTCGTCTTCCCCGAAGTGGATGAGCCCGAAGAGGTCGAGCTGCACCCGAACGACCTCAAGATCGACGTGTACCGCTCCAGCGGCCCCGGCGGCCAGTCGGTCAACACCACCGACTCCGCCGTGCGCATCACCCACCTTCCCACCGGGATCGTGGTGGCGATGCAGAACGAGAAGAGCCAGCTGCAGAACAAGGAAGCGGGTATGCGGGTGCTCCGCGCCCGCGTCCTCGCCCGGCAGCAGGAAGAGATCGACGAGGCCGCCTCGCTGGTGCGCAAGGGCCAGATCCGCACCATGGACCGGTCAGAGCGCATCCGCACGTACAACTTCCCGGAGAACCGGATCGCGGACCACCGCACCGGTTACAAGGCGTACAACCTGGACACCGTGATGAACGGTGCCCTGGATGCCGTCATCGACTCGTGCATCACCGCGGACGAGGCCACCCGCCTCGCCGAGATCGGCGACCACGACTAACAGCTCCTGGTTCTGAAAGGGCGTCCCGGCTTCGGCCGGGGCGCCCTTTCTCATTCCGCGGGGTCTCGACAGGCTCGACCAGCGTGTGGTTGCGTTCCCGAGACTGGCCGGCGCCGTCTCTGCGTGATGCGCCCACACGGTGGTTGAGCTTGTCGAAACCTGGTGACCTGTCGTTCGGGTGCCGCGGCAGAGTGCCCGGGATCGGCTTGCGGGGTCTCGACAGGCTCGACCAGCGTGTGGTTGCGTTCCCGAGGGCGGCTCGCGACGTGCCTGTGGGGCGCGCCCACACGGTGGTTGAGCTTGTCGAAACCTGGTGACCTGTCGTTCGGGTGCCGCGGCAGAGTCCCCGAGACCGGCTCGCGGGGTCTCGACAGGCTCGACCAGCGTGTGGTTGTGTTCCCGAGACCGGCTCGCGACGTGCCTGTGGGGCGCGCCCACACGGTGGTTGAGCTTGTCGAAACCCGGTGACCCGTCCTGCGGATGCCGCGGCAGAGTTCCCGAGACCGGCTCGCGGGGTCTCGACAGGCTCGACCAGCGTGTGGCTGGGTTCCCGAGACCGGCTCGCGACAGCTCTGCGTGACGCGCCCACACGGTGGTTGAGCTTGTCGAAACCCGGTGACCCGTCGTTCGGGTGCCGCGGCAGAGTCCCCGAGTCCGTCTCGCGGGGTCTCGACGGGCTCGACCAGCGTGTGGCTGGGTTCCCGACACCGGCTCGCGACATCTCTGCGGGACGCGCCCACACGGTGGTTGAGCTTGTCGAAACCTGGTGACCCGTCGTTCGGGTGCCGCGGCAGAGTTCCCGGGACCGGCTCGCGGGGCCTCGACAGGCTCGACCAGCGTGTGGTTGTGTTCCCGAGACCGGCTTGCGACGTGCCTGTGGGGCGCGCCCGTACGGTGGTTGAGCTTGTCGAAACCTGGTGACCCGTCCTGCGGGTGCCGCGGCAGAGTCCCCGAGACCGGCTCGCGGGGTCTCGACAGGCTCGACCAGCGTGTGGTTGCGTTCCCGAGTTCGTCTCGCGGGGTCTCGACGGGCTCGACCAGCGTGGGGTGGCGTTCCCGAGACTGGCTCGCTACATCTCTGTGGGGCGCGCCCGTACGGTGGTTGAGCTTGTCGAAACCTGGTGACCCGTCCTGCGGATGCCGCGGCAGACTTCCCGGGAACGGCTCGCGGGGTCTCGACAGGCTCGACCAGCGTGTGGTGCGGCTCCGGGGCGACGAGCGACCGGCGAGGGGCGGCGGCCCAACTAGGATTTTGGGTATGCCCGGGCTCACCTTTGTCACCACCGCCCCGGGCTCGCCCGCTGCCGCCGCCCTGCTGCGGGAATACTACGTCGACATCGTCGGCCGGTACTGGGGTCGGGCCGCACTGCCTGCCGAGGTCGACACCGCGATGGCGGACGAGCCGAGCGACGACCTGCAGGACGACACCGGCGTGCTCGTGGTCGGGATACTGAACGGCGAACCCGTGGCCTGCGGCGGGGTGCGCTTCGTCGGCCACGGAATCGGCGAGCTGACCCGCGTCTACGTGGCGGCCGCGGCCCGGGGGACCGGCACCGGCTCCCGGCTGCTCGCCCACCTCGACGGCCTCGCCGTGGTGGCCGGGCTCAGCACACTCCGCCTGACGGTGCGCAGCGATCTCATCGAGGCCCGCCGCCTCTACGCCCGATCCGGCTACGCCGAGGTCGACCCGTTCAACACCGAACCCTATGCGGAGCACTGGCTCGCGAAGGAGCTGCACTAAATGGTCACCTTGCCCGCCGTCCTCGGCATGGCCCTCGTCGCCCTCGGTATGGTCCTCACCCCGGGCCCCAACATGATCTACCTGGTCTCCCGCAGCATCGGGCAGGGCTGGCGCGCGGGAATGGTCTCGCTGGGAGGCACCCTGGTCGGGTTCCTCGTCTACATGACTATGGCCAACGTGGGCCTCGCCGCGGTATTCCTGCTAGTGCCGTGGCTCTACACGGCAGTGAAGATCGCCGGTGCGGCGTACCTGCTCTACCTGGCCTGGAAGACCCTCAAGCCCGGCGGGCTGTCGCTGTTCGAAGCCAGGGACCTGCCGGCCGATTCCCGCTCGAAGCTGTTCCGGATGGGCCTGGTCACCAACCTGCTCAACCCCAAGGCGGCCATCATGTACCTGGCCCTGATCCCTCAGTTCGTGACGCCGTCCGCCGGAAACGTGATGCTGCAGGGCTTCATCCTCGGCGGGGTGCAGATCACCGTGAGCATGCTGGTGAACACCCTGATCGTGCTGGCTGCCGGTGCCATCGCGGTGTTCCTGCGCAGCCGGCCCACCTGGCTGGTCGTGCAGCGCTGGATCACCGGCACCCTGCTGGGCGCGGTGGGCGTCAAACTCGCGATCGACGCCCCCGCCCCCGCGGCCTGACCCTTTACTTGACCAGGTCGGGGTGGTGGATCGCCGCGACGTCGGGGTGCGCGCGCAGGCGGCTCTTGAGCACGTTCTCGCCGTAGGTGGTGAAGATCGGGTTCTCCGGGTCCACCGTGATGCCCGGGGCGTGCAGCTCCTCTGGCAGGGTGAGCACCGGGATGGTGGCGTCCAGCGCGGGACTGTAGAAGAACGGGATCGAGATGCGGTCGGTGCCGATCAGCGGGGAGATCACCCGGTGCACGGTTGCCTTGAGGTAACCATCCGTGGCCACCTCGAGCAGCTCGCCGATGTTCACCACGAACGCGCCGTCGAGCGGGGGAGCGTCGATCCACTCGCCGTCCTTCTCCACCTGCAGGCCGCCCTTGCCGGGCTCCACGAAGAGCAGAGTGAGCACGCCGGAGTCCTTGTGCGCGCCGACGCCCTGCTTGGGAGTGGGGTCGGACTTGCCGGGGTAGCGCACGATCTTGATCAGGGTCGAGGGCTTCTCGGCGAAGGCCGCGTCGAAGACATCCTGTGGGGCGCCGAGGGAGAGTGCCCACGCCTGCATCAGCCGGAGGGCGACGTCATTGAGCTCGTCGCGCCACTTGGTCATGACCTCTTCGAGGGCGGGCAGGTTCTCCGGCCACTGGTTGGGGCCCTCGAGGCGCAGGTAGTCGGCGTCATCCGCCGTGAGGTCGAGCGCCGGGCGCTCCGCGCCGATGTCGATCTGCTCGCGCCAGTCCACCTTGCCCTGGGTGAGTTCGCCACCTACCCGGGTGTAGCCGCGGAAGTGCGGGCTCTTGAGGTTCTCGATGGCCATCTTGTCGTCTTCGGGCAGGTTGAAGAACGCCCGGGAGGTGGTCATGACACGTTCGATCAGCTCTGCGGGGACGCCGTGGCCGGTGAGGTAGAAGAATCCGTACTCGTGGGTCACTTCGCGCAGCTCGGCACGGAACGCCGCGGCTTCCTCGGGGCCTGCGTCGAGCCTGGAGAGGTCCAGGATCGGCAGGGAGAGGGCGGCGGTGGGGGCGTCGGCTGAAGTTGTCATGACAACTATTCTGCCAACAACCGACACAAACGGGCCGGGTGTTACAGCGGATTGCCGGGCTCGAAGATCCTGCGCGTCGGCATCCGTCGAACGCCGCCGTATCGCAGAAAACGCGGATGAGGCGGGTTCAGGCGTCGGATTTGAGCAAGCAGCGCGCGGCCTTGATCTCTTCGGCCGTGCCCGGCTGCACGCGCGCGGGGATACCCAGCAGGATCGAACGCGCCGGAGCGTCCTTGGTGACCACGGCATTGGCCCCCACGGTGCACCATTCGCCCAGGGTGATGGGGCCCAGAATCTTGGCGCCGGCTCCCACGGTCACGCCATCGTGCAACAGCGGATGGCGCCGGGCCCCGGCCACGACCCCGTGCCGGCTCTTCCCGCCCAGGGTGACCCCGTGGTAGAGCATCACGTCGTCACCGACCACGGCGGTCTCGCCGATCACCACACCCATGCCGTGGTCGATGAACAGGCGACGGCCGATGCTCGCACCGGGGTGGATCTCCACCCCGGTGAGGAAGCGGGCGAACTGCGAGAGCAGCCGGGCGGGAAGCCGGTAGCCGCCGAGCCACAGCCGGTGGGTGATCCGGTAGGCCCAGACGGCGTGCACACCGCTGTAGCCCAGGACGACCTCGGTCTTACTGTGCGCGGCGGGGTCGTGTCGCTGAGCCATCGCAATGTCTTCGCGAACGCGGGCGAACACTCCCATGCCGGGCACCAGTCTTCTCGTCGGTCGGATGGAACGCAGGCCTAGTCGACCAAATCTTCGTAAAGGACAGTACTGATGTATCGTTCCCCGAATCCGGGGACGATGACGACGATGGTCTTGCCGGCGTTCTCGGGCAGCTTGGCCTGCTCGAGGGCGGCCCAGACGGCGGCGCCGCCGGAGATGCCGGCGAGGATGCCCTCCTGGGTGCCGAGGGCGCGCGCGGTGGCCACCGAGTCGGCGAGGGTCACATCGGTGACCTCGTCGTACACGTGGGTGTCCAGCACGCTCGGCACGAAGTTGGCGCCGATGCCCTGGATCTTGTGCGGGCCGGGTGCGCCGCCGTTGAGGATGGGGGAGTCCTTGGGTTCGACGCCGATGACGCGCACCGAGGGCTTGCGCTCCTTGAGCAGCTGGCCGGCTCCGGTGATGGTGCCACCGGTTCCGATGCCGGCGACGAGCAGGTCGACGGCTCCGTCGGTGTCGTCCCAGATCTCCACGCCCGTGGTGGCCTTGTGGATGGCCGGGTTGGCCGGGTTGTCGAACTGACGCGCCCAGATCGCACCGGGCGTCTCGGCCACGATCTCCTGGGCCTTCTCGACCGCGCCGCGCATGCCGGCGGCCCCCGGGGTGAGCACGAGTTCTGCGCCGTACGCGCGCAGCAGGATCTTGCGCTCCTTGCTCATGGTCTCCGGCATGGCCAGGATCACCTTGTAGCCGCGGGCCGCGCCCACGAGGGCCAGCGCGATGCCGGTGTTGCCGCTGGTGCCCTCGACGATGGTTCCGCCGGGCAGGAGCTCTCCCGAGGCCTCTGCGGCGTCGACGATGGCGATGCCGATACGGTCCTTGACGCTGCTGGACGGGTTGTAGAACTCGAGCTTGGCCAATACCGTGGCGGTGGAGTCACCGGTCAGCCGGTTGAGCTTGACCAGCGGGGTCCCGCCCACCGTCTTGGTAATGTCTGAGTAGATCCGTGCGGACATCGATAGACCTTTCCTGGGGGCTCACCTGGAGCCCGAGTTGTGCGGACCTGCCGCGGGGAGTTAACGCCGCCACCGGGGGAATATCCCTCGTTCAGCCTAGAGCCCGACGATACCCACAGAGTTGCGTAAGATTCCACTTTGTGACAGCTCCCAGCAACGCGCCAGCCCAGCCCTCCCCGAATCCCACGACGGTCACCCGTCTGCGCGAGCTGGCGACCGCCACGCTCGGCCAGTCCGGAATCGCTGACCCGGAGGTCGACGCCGACCTGCTGATCGGCTTCGTGCTCGGCCAGAGCCGGGGCCAGGTGCAGGCCGCCGCCATCATGGGCACTGCCCTCGGTGACGCGGATGCGACGAGCGTCCTGGCCCTCGTCGAGCGCCGCGCCCGCCGCGAACCCCTGCAACACATCACCGGACGGGCACCGTTCCGGGCGCTCGAACTCAACGTGGGCCCTGGCGTCTTCGTTCCCCGCCCCGAGACCGAGGGGGTCGCCCAACTCGCCATCGATGCCCTGCGCTCGATGGCCGACCCTGAGCCGATCGGCGTAGACCTGGGCACCGGCAGCGGCGCCATCGCCCTGGCCCTGGCCACCGAGGTGCCGCACGCCCGAGTGTTCGCCTGCGAGAACTCCACCGACGCGTTCCCGTGGACCAGCCGCAACTTCGCCGAGGTCGCCGCCCCCAACGCCCGGTTGGTGTTCGCTGACCTCGCCGAGGCGTTTCCCGAGCTCGACGGCACGGTGTCGGTCGTCGTGTCGAACCCGCCGTACATCCCCGCCGACGCGATTCCGCGGGACCCCGAGGTGCGCCTGTTCGACCCGGCCCACGCGCTCTACGGCGGACCGGACGGGCTGGATGTGGTGCGGCTGGTCTCGCAGACCGGCCTGCGGCTGCTGCGCACCGGCGGCGTGCTCATCATCGAGCACGGCGAGCTGCAGGGCGCCGAGATCCGGGCGCTGCTGGACGCCGACGGTTGGCGGGCCACCGCCACCCACCGCGACCTCACCACCCGCGACCGCACGACGACGGCGCTGCGGCCGTGACCGCATCCGGTCAGCCTGGCGTCGGAGCTGCCGCCGCCGCGGACCTGCGCCCGCTGACGTCGAAAGAACTGGCGGCCTGGCTCGTCACCAGCACGGCCGACTACGCCGACGACCTCGAAGCGGCGGGACTGAGCCGGGCCGCGGCCGAGAGAAAAGCGAGCGAGTCGACCGCGCGCGAATTCCCGCACGGCATCCCCGCACCGGGCCAGCACGTCTACGCGGTCACGGTTTCCGATGAGCACGTCGGCGTGCTCTGGCTGGCCGCCGGACCGGTCGACGACCCCGACAACTGGTGGATCCTCGACATCCTGATCTTCGAAGCGTTCAGAGGTCGCGGCCACGGCCGCCTGGCGATGCTGCTCGCCGAGACCGAAGCCGCCCGGCTGGGCGCCGCCAAACTCACCCTCAACGTGTTCGCCCGCAACACGGCGGCCCGGGCCCTCTACGCGTCCCTGGCCTACGAGCCCACCAAGATCTACCTGGAGAAGACGCTTACCCCTCGCGAACCGTAAGTCACGCCCGGAATTCCGGGATTTGCGGGGCTTTTGCTCACGGTTCGCCGATGGGCGGCGAAAGAGGGGAGAGCGGCGCGCGGGGTGAGGCCGGTGAAACGGGCCGCACCGCCAGCCGCCGGGCCCTCCCAGGCAGGCTGCACTAGAATCGTGCCCGATGACACGTATCTATGATTGCTCGGTCGACGCAGAACTCGCGACCGGCATGCGACTGGCACGCTCGGCGATCGGCCGCGGCGCGCTCGTTGTCATCCCCACCGACACCGTCTACGGCATCGCCGCGGACGCCTTCAACCCCGAGGCCGTGCAACGGCTGCTGGATGCCAAAGGCCGCGACCGCCAGTCGCCGCCGCCGGTGCTCATCCCGGGCATCCCCACCCTCGACGCCCTCGCCACGGATGTGCCCGAGCCCGTGCGCGCGCTCGTGGCGGAGTTCTGGCCCGGTGGTCTCACCGTGGTTCTCAACGCCCAGCCCTCGCTGGTCTGGGACCTCGGCGAGACCCAGGGCACCGTGGCGCTGCGGATGCCCCGCAACCAGGTGGCCCTCGACCTCCTGGCCGAGACCGGCCCGCTCGCCGTCTCGAGCGCCAACACCAGCGGCCTGCCGTCGGCCATCGACGTGATCGGCGCCGAAGACATGCTCGGCGAGAGCGTCGCCGTCTACCTCGACGGGGGAGTGGCCGGCCTCGACTACGACGCCATCGGCGACCGGCCCGGCGACACCTCGTCCACCATCATCGACGCCACCGGCTTCGCCGACAACGGCGGCAAGCTCGCGATCGTGCGGAACGGCGTGATCTCCCGAGCCGCCATCGAAGCCGTGATCGGCGACGCGCTCGCCCCGGTGGCCGAGAAATGACTCTCTTCATCCTCCTGGCGCTGGTCTCGGCCGTCGTCACCTTCCTCATGTCGATCGTGGTGCTCAAGCTCACCCACAAGTACCGGCTGTACCCCAAGATCCGCGAACGCGATGTGCACACCCGGCCCACACCCCGGCTCGGCGGCATCGCGATGTTCCTGGGCATCCTGGTGGCCTTCGGCGTGTCCTACCTGGTGGCGTCGCAGTTCGCGCCGTTGCGGCTGATCTTCGCCGACCCGCACCAGATCATGGCCATCCTCGGCGCCGCACTGCTGATCGTGCTGCTCGGCGTGGCCGACGACATCTGGGACCTCGACTGGATGACCAAGCTGCTCGGCCAGTTCATCGCCGCCGGCCTGGTGGCCTGGCAGGGCGTGCAGGTGTTCTCGTTGCCCATCGGCGGCCTCACCGTCGGCTCGTCCTGGATGTCGATCGTGATCACCGTGATGGCGATCGTGATCGTGATGAACATGATCAACTTCATCGACGGGCTCGACGGCCTGGTGGCGGGCGTGGCGCTCATCGCCAACGGTGTCTTCTTCATCTACAGCTATCTGTTGGTGCGCGACACCTCTCCCACCAACTACTTCAACCTCGCCTCCCTCATCGCGGCCCTCCTGATCGGCGCCTGCGTGGGGTTCCTGCCCCTGAACTGGCACCCCGCCAAGATGTTCATGGGCGACGCCGGAGCCCTGCTGGTAGGCCTGCTGATGGCCACCTCGGCCGTCGCGATCACCGGCCAGGTCGACCCCACGTCGATGAACCGCGCGCAGCTGTTCCCGGCCTTCATCCCGCTGATCCTGCCGGTGGCCATCCTCATCATCCCGCTGCTCGACTTCGGCCTGGCCGTGTTCCGGCGGGTGCGGGCCGGTAAATCCCCGTTCAGCGCCGACCGCAAACACCTGCACCACCGGCTGCTCGACATGGGCCACTCACACCTGCACGCCGTGCTGATCTTCTACGGCTGGACCGCCGCGGCATCCGTGGGGTGCCTGCTCTACTACGTCCTGCCGGTGTTCTTCGGCCTGCCCACCTGGTGGGCCACCGTCTTCCTGGTGAGCGCTCTGGTGATCTGCACCGTGGTGACCCTCGCGCCGCTGAGCCGCCGCAAGGCCATCGAAGCGGCCAGCCAGCTCGCGCCGGTGACCGACGCCATCGGCATCCCGACCATTGCCCGGCTTGATCCCCTCGACGAGGCGTCTGACAACGCCAAGGAGCACGTATGAGCACCACACCCAGCACCCAGCCCACCTCGATCCCGGTCTTCCGCCAGGTGCTCGTCTACGGCGGTGTGCTGGCCCTCGCGATCGCCGTGATCGGCATGGTCGTCGGCGGGCTCACCGTGGGCGGTGTGGGCGTGCTGAGCGCCCTGATCGGCACCCTGATGGCCGTCGTGTTCATGGGGATCACCGCGGCCAGCATTCTGTTGGCGAATCGTTACGCGGGCCGGGAGTCCGCCATCGGCGCCTTCTTCGGCATCGTGATGGGCGGCTGGCTGCTCAAGTTCGTGGTCTTCCTGGTGCTGCTGATCCTGCTCAAGGACCAGCCGTGGATCAACCCGCTGGTGCTGTTCCTGAGCATCATCGCCGGTGTCCTCGGTTCCCTCGTGGTCGATGCGATCGTGCTCTTCAAGAGCCGGATGCCCTACGCCAGCGACGTCGTGCTGCCGCCCGCGCCGCACGATGACTGAGGCTGACCTAACTCGCGACTCGCCGCACGGCCCAATCAGGCACTGAGCGGGGCTCACTCGATTCGTAAGCTGGGCTCGTTTATTGCTAGGGTTATGAGCGATTCACCCCGGTCCGACGTTGCCCATGCTGGCGCGAGGGCCGGCATCTATATTCGTCGTTGCGAGAGCAGAGCTCCACGCCCCGAACCAGGAGAAAGCGCTGCTAGAAACCGCCGTAAACCTGCTCGTTCCGTTCGCGTCCGACGACGGTGAATTCCACGGTCCGACGATCAACGAGTTCTTCCCGCCCGCGATCTTCTTCCCGGACACTCCGTTCGAGATGAACCGCATCATCCTCATCCGCTTCATCGCGGTTGCCGTGATGATGCTGCTCTTCTGGGCCGGCACCCGTCGTATGAAGATCGTCCCGACCCGCCTTCAGAGCCTGGTCGAAATGGGCCTGGACCTCGTGCGCGTCAACATCGCGGAGGACCTGCTCGGCAAGAAGGACGGCAAGCGCTTCCTTCCGCTGATCACCACCATCTTCTTCATGGTTCTGTTCATGAACCTCACCGGTGTGATCCCGTTCCTGAACATCGCGGGAACCTCCGTCATCGGTGTCCCGCTGGTGCTCGCCCTGGTCGCCTACGCCGCGTTCCTCTACGCCGGCATCAAGAAGCACCCCGGCAAGTTCTTCCGCAACTCGCTCTTCCCGCCCGGCGTTCCCCCGGTGCTGTACATCATCGTCACGCCGATCGAGTTCGTGTCCACGTTCCTGATCCGCCCCGTCACGCTGACCCTGCGGCTCCTGATGAACATGGTCGTCGGCCACCTCCTGCTGGTGCTGTTCTTCGCGGCGACCCAGTTCTTCTTCTTCACCGCTGACGGCGGCTTCAAGCTGTTCGGTGTCGGTACCCTCGCGTTCGGATTCGTGTTCACGCTGTTCGAACTCTTGGTGGCGACGCTCCAGGCGTACGTCTTCGCATTGCTCACCGCTGTCTACATCCAGCTCGCGCTGGCTGACGAGCACTAACCTCGCATTCGGCGCTCGCCGGATACGTCACTACGGAAGGAAACACACGTGGACGCAGTTACCGTTCTCGCGGAAATCAACGGCAACATTGCCACCGTCGGCTACGGCCTCGCGGCTATCGGCCCGGCAATCGGCGTTGGTATCGTCGTTGGCAAGACCATTGAGGGTGTCGCACGTCAGCCTGAGCTGGCCGGCCGTCTCCAGGTACTGATGTACATCGGTATCGCATTCACCGAGGCGCTCGCGTTCATCGGTATCGCCACGTACTTCATCTTCGTTTAGTCCTCTTTTCTACAAATAGTTAGGAGGCACGATGCTTCACTCAGTGATTGCAGCCGCCGCAGAAGCGGAAGAGGCGGTCAACCCGCTCATTCCCGCGATCTACGACATCATTTGGTCGTCCTTCGTCTTCGTCGTCATTCTCTTCTTCTTCTGGAAGCTCGTTCTTCCGCGGATGCAGAAGCTCCTCGACGACCGCGCAGAGGCCATTGAAGGAAACATCGCGAAGGCCGACGAAGCCCAGCGCAAGGCGGAGGCTGCCCTCGAGCAGTACACCGCCCAGCTCGCTGCGGCGCGCGTCGAAGCCGGCCAGATCCGTGAGCAGGCTCGCGCCGACGGTCAGCAGATCGTCGCCGAGCTTCGTGAGCAGGCGTCCAACGACGCCGCCCGGATCATGGCCACCGCCAAGACGCAGATCGAAGCAGAGCACCAGGCCGCCATCACCTCGCTTCGCAGCGAGGTCGGCACCCTGGCTCTCGACCTGGCCTCCGGTGTCATCGGTGAAAGCCTGGCCGACGACGCGCGCGCCAGCGCCATCGTCGACAGGTTCCTCGCCGACATCGAGTCCTCCGAGAACACGGCCCCGTCGGCCGGAAAGCACTAGACACATGGGAAGCGCCACCAGAGAAGCCTTGGCCTCGTCGCGGACGGCCCTGGCCGCCCACGCCGACTCGGCCGATCTGGCGACGGGCGAAAGCCTGTTCGACGCCGGCCGGGTCATCGGCGACTCCTCTCAGCTGCTGGCCGCCATCGGCGACGCCTCAGCCGATGCGACCGCCAAGACCGCACTGGTCAAGGCGGTCTTCGCTCCGACGCTGACGCCGGCAGCCCTCGAGCTGCTGCAGTCGGCAGCGGCAGCCCGCTGGTCGAGCCACCAGGACCTGCTCGCAGGGATCGAAGAGCTCGGCCTGCGCGTGACCGCCGCGTCCGCTCCGGCGGACGTGTCGATCGATTCCGAGCTGTTCACCTTCGGCGCGGCGGTCTCCTCCGACGCCGAACTCGAACTGGCGCTGACCAGCAAGCTCACGCCGGCTGCGGCCAAGCTGAGCCTCGTCGACGCGCTGCTCTCCGGCAAGGCGAGCGCGCAGACCCTCGTCATCGTGCGTCACCTCGTGCAGCAGCCCCGCGGCCGCCGCATCGGTGAACTGCTCGGCGACGCCGCCGCGATCGTGGCCGACCAGGCCGACACCATCATCGCCACCGTCATCTCCGCGACGCCGTTGCACAGCACTCAGCTGGACCGGCTCGCGAAGACCCTCTCGGTTCGATACGGCCGCAACCTCACCATCAATCAGGTCATCGACGCATCCGTCGTCGGCGGCCTGAAAGTACAGATCGGCGATGACGTCATCGACGGCAGCATCGCCACCCGTCTCAAGGACTTGAGACTGCAGCTTGCTGGGTAACCTTCGGGTTCCCAGAACACACAAACCTCGAGACGGTAACGTGTCGAAAAGACAAAGCCTGTACTGCTGTACAGAAAAGGGAAGATGATGGCAGAACTAACGATCAGCCCCGATGAGATCCGTGACGCTCTCCAGGACTTCGTCAAGTCCTACGAGCCGAACAAGACCGCAACGACCGAGGTCGGCTACGTCACCACCGCGGGCGATGGCATCGCCCACGTTGAGGGTCTCCCCGGCGTCATGGCCAACGAACTCATCAAGTTCGCCGACGGCACCCTGGGCCTCGCGCTGAACCTCGACGAAGACGAGATCGGTGTTGTCGTCCTCGGCGAGTTCGCCGGCATCGTCGAAGGCATGGAGGTGTACCGCACCGGCGAGGTCCTCTCCGTACCCGTCGGCGATGGCTACCTCGGCCGCGTCGTCGACCCGCTCGGCGCCCCGATCGACGGTCTCGGCGAGATCAAGACCGAAGGCCGCCGCGCTCTCGAGCTGCAGGCGCCCGGCGTCATGCACCGCAAGAGCGTGCACGAGCCGATGCAGACCGGCATCAAGGCCATCGACGCCATGATCCCGATCGGCCGCGGCCAGCGCCAGCTGATCATCGGTGACCGCCAGACCGGCAAGACCGCCATCGCGGTGGACACCATCATCAACCAGAAGGCCAACTGGGAGTCCGGCGACACCAACAAGCAGGTTCGCTGCATCTACGTCGCCATCGGCCAGAAGGGCTCCACCATCGCTTCGGTGAAGGGTGCGCTCGAGGACGCCGGAGCGATGGAGTACACGACCATCGTCGCCGCTCCCGCGTCCGACCCGGCCGGCTTCAAGTACCTCGCCCCGTACACCGGTTCGGCCATCGGCCAGCACTGGATGTACGCCGGCAAGCACGTCCTCATCATCTTCGACGACCTGTCCAAGCAGGCCGAGGCCTACCGTGCCGTGTCGCTGCTGCTGCGTCGCCCGCCGGGACGCGAAGCGTACCCCGGCGACGTGTTCTACCTACACTCCCGCCTGCTGGAGCGTTGCGCCAAGCTCTCCGACGAGCTCGGTGCCGGATCGATGACCGGCCTGCCGATCATCGAGACCAAGGCCAACGACGTCGCAGCGTACATCCCGACCAACGTGATCTCGATCACCGACGGCCAGATCTTCCTGCAGTCCGACCTCTTCAACGCCAACCAGCGCCCCGCTGTCGACGTGGGAATCTCGGTCTCCCGAGTCGGTGGTGACGCGCAGGTCAAGTCGATCAAGAAGGTCTCCGGTACCCTCAAGCTCGAACTGGCCCAGTACCGCTCGCTCGAGGCGTTCTCCATGTTCGCCTCCGACCTCGACCCGGCCAGCCGTCGCCAGCTTGCTCGCGGCGCCCGCCTGACCGAGCTGCTCAAGCAGCCGCAGTACTCGCCGTACCCCGTCGAAGACCAGGTCGTCTCGATCTGGGCCGGCACCAACGGCAAGCTCGACGAGGTTCCCCTCGAAGACATCCTGCGTTTCGAGCGCGAACTGCTCGACTACCTGGGCCGCAACACGGGCATCCTCACCACCCTGCGCGAGACCAACGTGCTCTCGGACGACACCGTCACCGAGCTCACCGCGGCCGTCGACACCTTCAAGCGCGAATTCCAGACCGGTGAGGGCAAGGCACTCGCCTCCGTCGGCCGCGAAGAGTTCGTCGCCACCAAGGCGGAAGACGTCAACCAGGAAAAGATCGTCAAGCACAAGCGCTAGCCGCTGTACGGTCCGCGCCTCCCCAGGAGGCGCGGACCGATGCTCGACACCCACCGACACGACAGACAAGTAAGCACAGGAGACACATGGGAGCGCAACTTCGGGTCTACCGGCAGAAGATCAAATCTGCCCAGACGACCAAGAAGATCACTCGGGCCATGGAGCTGATCTCCGCCTCGCGCATCCAGAAGGCGCAGGCGAGGGTTGCTGCGTCCACCCCGTATTCGCGCGCGATCACGCGCGCCGTTTCAGCCGTCGCCACCTACTCGAACATCGAGCACGTGCTGACGACCGAGCCGGAGACCATCAACCGCGCCGCGGTCGTCATCTTCGCCTCGGACCGCGGTCTGGCCGGAGCATTCAGCTCCCAGGTCCTCCGTGAGGCCGAGCAGCTCACCGAGCTGCTGCGCAGTCAGGGCAAGGACGTCGTCTACTACCTCGTCGGCCGCAAGGCGCTCGCGTACTTCAGCTTCCGCCGTCGTGTCTCGGAGCGATCCTGGACCGGCGCCACCGACCAGCCCGTGTTCGACACGGCGCAGGAGATCGGCGAGGCCCTTCTCGAGGCGTTCCTCCGCGGAGCCGACGACGGTGGCGTGGACGAGATCCACATCGTCTACAACCGCTTCGTCAGCATGGTCACCCAGGTGCCCGAGGTTGTTCGTCTGCTGCCGCTCGAGGTCGTCGAAGGCGAAGAAGCCCCCGAGGCCGCCAACGTGCTGCCGCTCTACGAATTCGAGCCTGAGGCCGAGACCGTTCTCGACGCCCTGCTGCCGGTGTACATCGAAAGCCGCATCTTCAACGCCATGTTGCAGTCCGCCGCTTCCGAGCACGCCAGCCGCCAGAAGGCGATGAAGTCGGCCAGTGACAACGCCGACAAGCTCATCAAGGACTTTACGCGGCTGTCGAACAACGCGCGTCAGACCGAGATCACGCAGCAGATTTCCGAGATCGTGGGTGGAGCCGACGCGCTCTCATCCGCCAAGAACTAACCCAGAGAAGAGAGAGCAATGACTGACACCGCAATCGCGCCAGTCCTCGCGGAGGACACAGCCGGCGCTGTGGGCCGGATCGCACGCGTTACGGGACCCGTCGTGGACATCGAGTTCCCGCACGACTCGATCCCTGGTATGTACAACGCGCTCAAGACGACCATCGTCATCGGCGACGAGTCGACCGAGATCACCCTCGAGGTCGCACTGCACCTCGGCGACGACCTGGTACGCGCCATCGCCCTGAACCCGACCGACGGACTCGTCCGCGGCCAGGAGGTCCGGGACACCGGCTCGCCCATCATGGTTCCGGTCGGAAACGTCACCAAGGGTCGCGTCTTCAACGTCATCGGCGAGGTGCTCAACGCCAAGCCGGGCGAGAAGATCGAGATCACCGAGCGCTGGCCCATCCACCGCAAGCCGCCGCCCTTCGACCAGCTGGAGTCCAAGACCCAGCTGTTCGAGACCGGCATCAAGGTCATCGACCTTCTCACGCCGTACGTCCTCGGTGGAAAGATCGGCCTCTTCGGTGGTGCCGGTGTCGGTAAGACCGTCCTGATCCAGGAAATGATCCAGCGCGTTGCGCAGGACCACGGTGGTGTGTCTGTGTTCGCCGGTGTCGGCGAGCGTACCCGTGAGGGCAACGACCTCATCGGCGAGATGGAAGAAGCAGGCGTCTTCGACAAGACCGCCCTCGTATTCGGCCAGATGGACGAGCCGCCGGGAACGCGACTGCGTGTCGCGCTCTCCGCGCTGACCATGGCGGAGTACTTCCGTGACGTTGCCAAGCAGGACGTGTTGCTCTTCATCGACAACATCTTCCGCTTCACCCAGGCCGGTTCCGAGGTGTCGACCCTGCTGGGCCGCATGCCGTCCGCCGTGGGTTACCAGCCGAACCTGGCCGACGAGATGGGCATCCTGCAGGAGCGCATCACCTCGACCCGTGGCCACTCGATCACCTCGCTGCAGGCCATCTACGTGCCTGCTGACGACTACACCGACCCGGCTCCGGCGACCACGTTCGCGCACCTCGACGCCACCACCGAGCTCTCCCGTGAGATCGCATCGAAGGGCCTCTACCCGGCCGTCGACCCGCTGACCTCGTCCAGCCGTATCCTCGACCCCCGCTACTTGGGCGCCGACCACTACAACACGGCCGTTCGTGTCAAGGCGATCCTGCAGAAGAACAAGGAACTCCAGGAGATCATCGCGATCCTCGGTGTCGACGAGCTCTCTGAAGAAGACAAGGTGACCGTGGCCCGCGCCCGGCGCATCCAGCAGTTCCTGTCGCAGAACACCTACATGGCGAAGAAGTTCACGGGCGTCGAGGGTTCGACGGTGTCGCTCAAGGACACCATCGAGTCGTTCACGGCCATCGCCAACGGTGACTTCGACCACGTGTCGGAGCAGGCCTTCTTCAACGTCGGTGGCATCGGCGACGTCGAAGAGAAGTGGGCTCAGATCCAGAAGGAGAACGGCTAAGCATGGCTTCGGCTCCGCTTTCCGTGAGTGTCGTCTCGGCGGACCAGCAGGTCTGGTCCGGCGAGGCCACCATGGTCGTGGCGCGCACCGTGGAAGGCGAGATCGGTATTCTCGCCGGCCACGAGCCGTTGCTGGCCATCCTGTCCAGCGGTGAGGTGCGCCTGACCCTGCTGGACGGCACCAAGGTCGTCGCCGAGGCGGCCGACGGGTTCCTCTCGGTCGAGAACGACACCATCACCATCGTGGCCCGCAAGGCCGCACTCGTTTAGGAACTGCCCGCTAGGACACTGTGTTTGTATTGCTACCGCCGTCGGAGACGAAACGCTCCGGCGGCGGTTTTGCGTCCCTGGACATCGAATCCCTGGCCTTCCCGGAACTGACCGGGCGCCGGCGCACGCTGGTCACCGCGGTGACGAAGCTGGCCGCTGACCCGGATGCGACGGTCCGGGCACTCAAGCTCGGCCGCACCCAACTGGCTGAGGTGGAGCGCAATGCCACCGTCGTCTCCTCCCCGACGACCCCGGTGATCGACCGGTACACCGGAGTGCTCTACGACGCCCTCGCCGCCGACACCCTGTCGGCCGAGGCTCGCGCCTTCGCCGGGCGGCACCTGCTCGTGCACTCCGCGCTGCTCGGGCCCGTTGCCGGCCTCGACCTGGTGCCCGCGTACCGCCTCTCGCACGATTCCAGGCTGCCCGCGCTGCCGCTGAAGAAGCACTGGGCCGTCGACGTGTCCGCCGTGCTCGAGGTGACGGAGGGGCTGCTGCTCGACCTGCGCTCAGAGGGCTACGTCGGGCTGGGCTCCGCGGCGGCCCATCCGCAGCGGCACTTCCTGCGCGTGGTCACCGCGGGCGCCGACGGGCGGACCCGGGCGCTCAATCACTTCAACAAGAAGGCGAAGGGCGAATTCACCCGAGCCCTGCTCGAGAACGGCCGGGACTTCCAGACTGTCGACGAGCTCCTCGGCTGGGCCCCGACCGCCGGCCTCACCCTCCGGCACGGCGCCGCCGGAGAACTCGAACTGGTCGTGAACTCGCACGCCTAGGATGAAGGCGTGCAGAGACAACGAGTAAACGTCACCGTCACCGGCGCCGGAGGCAACATCGGCTACGCCTTGATGTTCCGCATCGCCTCCGGTCAGCTGCTCGGGCCCGATGTTCCCGTGGCCCTGCGGCTGCTGGAAATACCCACGGGCATCCGCGCCGCCGAGGGCAGCGCCTTCGAACTCCAGGACAGCGCGTTCCCGCTGCTCCGCGATGTGCTCGTGACGGATGACCCGGTGCAGGCGTTCGACGGAACCAACGTCGCGATTCTCGTCGGTTCCCGGCCCCGCGGCCCCGGCCAGCAGCGCGCGGACCTGCTCGAGGGCAACGCCCGCATCTTCGGCCCCCAAGGCGCCGCCATCAACGCCGGCGCCGCCGACGACATCCGCGTGGTCGTGGTCGGCAACCCGGCCAACACCAACGCCCTCGTCGCGTCGAGCCACGCGCCCGACGTGCCCGCCGACCGCTTCACCGCCCTCACCCGGCTGGACCACAACCGGGCCGTGGCCCAACTCGCCGCCAAGCTGTCGGTGCAGGTGACCGATGTGCACGGCGTGATCGTCTGGGGCAACCACTCGGCCCTGCAATACCCCGACGTCTCCCACGCCACCGTCAAGGGCCGGCCCGTGCGGGACCTCGTCGACGAGGACTGGCTCGCGAACGAGTTCATCCCGAGGGTGGCCAACCGCGGCGCCGAGATCATCGCCGTGCGCGGAGCGTCCTCGATGGGATCCGCCGCCAGCGCAACCGTCGACCACGTGCACGACTGGGTGAACGGCACGGGCGGCGACTGGACCAGCGCTGGGGTGTTCTCGGACGGCTCGTACGGGGTCCCCACGGGGCTGGTGTCGTCGTACCCGGTGCGCTCCCTCGGCGGCCGCTGGGCCATCGAGCCTGGGCTGTCGATCGACGCGTTCTCCCGCGCCCGGATCGACGCGTCCGTCGCCGACCTGGTGGCCGAGCGCGACGCCGTCAGCGCGCTGGGGCTGCTAGGACCGGGGCGAGCCTAGGCGCCAGGCGCCTCGCCCCGCGACGGTGCGAGGTGGCAGCCGACGACATGGTCGTTCACCAGCCCGCTGGACTGCATAAGGGCATACATGGTGGTGGGCCCGACGAACCGGTAGCCGCGGGAGCGCAGTTCTTTGCTGAGCGCCTCGGACTCCGGGGTGATCGCCGGGACGTCGGCCAGGCCGGCGAGCGGCTCCGGGCGGGCAGCGGGGGCGAAACCCCAGATCAGATCCGTGAGGCTGCCGTCGAGGGCTAGTGTGGCCCTGGCGTTGCCGATGGTGGCTGTGATCTTGCCCCGGTGCCGGATGATCGCCGCGTCGGCCAGCAGACGCTCCACGTCGTCGTCGGTGAAGGCGGCCACGGTCGGGGCGTCGAAGCCGGCGAACGCCGCACGGAAGGCCGGCCGCCTCCTGAGGATGGTGATCCAGGACAGACCCGCCTGGAATCCCTCCAGGCAGAGCTTCTCGAACAGGGCTCGGTCGTCCCGCAGCGGGCGTCCCCATTCCTGGTCGTGATAGCGCCGGTATTCGGCATCGTTCCCGACCCATCCGCACCGGCCCACGCCGTCATCGCCGATCAGGACGGAGGGGCGTTCGGTCATCCGACGTACTCGATGCTCTCGTGCCGCAGCAGCCACTGCTTGGTGGGGATGCCCTCGCCGGCGCTGAAGCCGGTGATGCGTCCGTTGGAGGCGAGCACGCGGTGGCAGCCGACCAGGATCGGCGCCGGATTGGCACCGACGGCGCCACCGATGGCGCGGCCGGCTCCGCACTTGCCGATCGACCGGCCCAGCTCGCCATAGGAGAGGTGCGCGCCGAACGGGATCGCGGCCAACCCGGCCCAGACGCTCCGCTGGAACTCGGTGCCGCGGGACAGCCGCACGGGCACGTCGAAGTCGGTCCGCTCGCCCGCGAAGTACTCGGTGAGCTGTGCGGCCGCCTGGCGCAGCAATGGGTTGGGGGACTCGGGGAGGCCCTCGAAGGGCAGGTGGCCGTTCCGGATGATGGCCAACGACCAGACCTCGCGGTCGTCGCCGGTGAGCTCGAGGTCGCCGAGCGGACTCGAGAGGCGAATCAGGTTCGGGGGAAGGGGGCTTGGGCTGCTCATACTGCGACTGTAGTCGGCGGGCCCGGGCGGAACCGGCGGATTTCGGACACTGGAATATCCGGCCGCACCGCGGCCTGTGGAGGAGGGGCGGAAGGCCCGTCATTCTGGCGCTGGAGAGGAATAGTCTGGAGCAATGGCTCAGATCGACTATCGCACCCTCGGCAACTCCGGACTCGTCGTTTCGACGATCGGACTCGGCTGCAACAACTTCGGGCGGACCGGCACCACCACCGAGACCCAGGCGGGCACATCCCTGGTCATCGACGCTGCCATCGACACCGGGGTCACCCTCTTCGACACCGCGGACATCTACGGCGCCGAGCGGGGCCTCAGCGAGACCCTGATGGGGCACGCGCTGCGCGGCAAACGCGATCAGATCGTGCTGGCCACCAAGTTCGGCATGGACATGAGCGGTGCGAACGGGCCGGACTGGGACGCCCGCGGCTCCCGCCGCTACATCCGCCTGGCCGTCGAGGCGTCGCTGACCCGGCTGCAGACCGACTGGATCGACCTGTACCAGCTGCACCGGCCCGACCCCAACACGCCCATCGAGGAGACCCTGTCGGTGCTCGACGACCTCATTCGCGAGGGCAAGATCCGCTACATCGGCCACTCCAACCTGGCCGGCTGGCAGATCGCCGAGGCCGAGTTCACCGCCAGGATCGGTGGGCATCCGGCGTTCATCTCGGCGCAGAACGAGTACAGCCTGCTCGTGCGCGAAGCCGAGGAGGAAGTGCTGCCCGCCGTGAACGCCTACGGCCTGGGCTTCCTGCCGTTCTTCCCGCTCTACAACGGGCTGTTCACCGGCAAGTTCAACCGCGACGGCGGACCGGCCGACAGCAGGATTATGATGGTGCGCCGGCACCTGCTCGACGACGCCCCCTGGGACACCATCGAGCGCTACCAGCAGTTCTGCGACGACCGCGGCGTCACCATGCTCGGCGCGACGCTGGCCTGGTTGCTGGCGCAGCCCGGCCTCACGAGCGTGATCGCCGGGGCCACCAAACCCGACCAGATCGTGCAGAACGCCGAGGCCGCCACCAGCTGGCGGCCCACCGCCGAGGACGTCGCCTACATCTCGGCCCTCTTCGCCTGACCTGTCCCCACCCCGCTTCACCCCGACGCTCCACCCACATCTCGCTCCACCCACACTGCGCTCCACCCACACTGCGCTCCACCCACACCAAGGACACCGGATGCTCTGGAAATTGCTCGTACGCTACCTGCGGCCGCATTGGCGGCTGCTGGTTGCGGTCGTCGTGTTCCAACTCGCCCAGTCGATAGCGTCGCTGTACCTGCCCTCGCTGAACGCCGACATCATCGATGAGGGCGTCGCGACGGGCGACACCGGGTACATCATGCGCGTCGGCGGGGTGATGCTGCTGATCACCCTCGGGCAGATCATCTGCGCCATCATCGCGGTGTACTTCGGCGCGAAGGCGGCCATGGCCCTCGGCCGAGACCTGCGCGGCGCGGTGTTCACCCGGGTCGGGGAGTTCTCCGAGCAGGAGGTCAGCCGGTTCGGCGCCCCGTCGCTGATCACCCGCTCCACCAACGACGTGCAGCAGGTGCAGATGCTGGTGCTCACCACCTGCACCCTGCTGGTCTCGGCGCCCATCCTTTGCGTCGGCGGCATCATCATGGCCATGCGCCAGGACCTCGAGCTGTCCTGGCTGATCGCCGTCAGTGTGCCGGTGCTGCTCGTGGCCGTCGGCCTCATCATCGTGCGCATGGTGCCGTTGTTCCGGGTGATGCAGGTGCGCATCGACACCGTCAACCGGGTGCTGCGCGAACAGCTCACCGGCATCCGCGTGGTGCGCGCGTTCGTGCGCGAAGACGTGGAGACCCGCCGGTTCGGCCAGGCCAACACTGATGTCACCACCACGGCCCTGCAGGCCGGCCGGCTGATGGCTCTGATGTTCCCGGTCGTGATGCTGGTGCTCAACGTCTCCAGCGTGGCCGTGATCTGGTTCGGCGCGTTCCGCATCGAGGACGGTTCGATGCAGGTGGGCACCCTGATCGCGTTCCTCAGCTACCTCATGCAGATCCTGATGGCCGTGATGATGGCCACCTTCATGGCCGTGATGATCCCGCGCGCCACGGTCTCGGCCGACCGCATCGGCGAGGTCCTCGAGACCCCGTCCAGCGTGCGCCCGCCGGTGAGCCCGGTGAACGAGACGATCGGGCGCGGCGAACTCGAGCTGCGCGGGGTCGGTTTCGCCTACCCTGGCGCCGAGCAGCCCGTGCTCAGCGACATCAGTTTCGTGGCCCGGCCCGGCTACACAACGGCGATCATCGGCAGCACCGGCTCGGGCAAGACCACCCTGGTGAACCTGATGCCGCGCCTGTTCGACGCCACCAGCGGCACCGTGCTCTTCGACGGCGTCGACGTGCGCGAGCTCAACCCCGACCTGCTCTGGGGGCACATCGGCCTGGTGCCGCAGAAGCCGTACCTGTTCTCCGGCACCGTGCGCAGCAACCTGCTCTACGGCAAGCCGGATGCGTCCGAGGCGGAGATCTGGCAGGCGCTGGAGACCGCGCAGGCGCGGGACTTCGTCGAGAAGCTGGAGGGCGGCCTCGACGCCCCGATCTCCCAGGGCGGCACCAACGTCTCCGGCGGGCAGCGGCAACGACTCGCCATCGCCCGGGCGCTCGTGAAACGGCCGGAGCTGTACATCTTCGACGACTCCTTCTCGGCCCTCGACCTCGCCACCGACTCCCGGCTGCGTGCGGCGCTGGCCGAGGACGTCTCCGACGCCACCATGATCATCGTCGCCCAGCGGGTGTCCACGATCCTCGACGCCGACCAGATCCTCGTCGTCGAAGACGGCCGGATCGTCGCCAGCGGCACCCACGAGGAGCTCCTGGAGACCTCGACCACCTATCAGGAAATTGCGGCATCCCAGCTGGCAGCGGAGGCCACCAAATGAGCGACAGCACCGACGACGACGTGAAGGTTCCCGCCAGGCCGCCACGCGGCGGCGGGCCCTTCGGCGGTATGAACATGCCCGCCGAGAAGGCCATGAACTTCGGTCCAAGCGCCAAACGTCTGATCGGCAAGCTCCACCCCGAACGGCTCTGGCTGGTTCTCGTCCTGGTGCTCGCCGTGGTCAGCGTCACCTTCTCGGTGATCGGTCCGCGCCTGCTCGGCGAGGGCACCAACCTGATCTTCTCCGGCATCGTGTCCAAGACGCTCCCGGCCGGCATGACGCAGGCCGAGATCATCGCCGGGCTGAACGCATCCGGTGACACGGCCAAGGCCGACATGCTCAGCGCCATGACGCTCACGCCGGGCCTCGGTATCGACTTCGCGGCGCTGTCCAGCGTGCTGTTCTGGGTGCTGGCGCTGTACATCCTCGCCTCCGTGTTCAGCTGGCTGCAGGCCCTGGTACTCAACGCCGTCGTGCAGCGCACCGTCTACCGGCTGCGCGAGGAGATCGAGGCGAAGATCAACCGCCTGCCGCTGGGCTACTTCGACACCGTCAAGCGCGGCGAGCTGCTCAGCCGGGTGACCAATGACGTCGACAACATCTCGCAGAGCCTGCAGCAGTCGCTCAGCCAGGTCGTCACGTCGCTGCTCACGGTGGTGGGCGTGATCGTGATGATGCTGCTGCTCTCGCCGCTGCTCGCGGTCATCGCGCTCGTGACGGTGCCGCTCACCCTGGTGACCACCGTGCTCATCGCCAAGCGCTCGCAGAAGCTCTTCGTGGCGCAGTGGACCCACACCGGGGAGCTGAACGGCCAGATCGAGGAGACCTTCTCCGGTCACGCCCTGGTGAAGGTCTTCGGCCGGCAGAAGGAGGTGGAGCAGCGCTTCACCGCCAAGAACGCCGAACTCTACGAGGCCAGCTTCGGTGCCCAGTTCGTCAGCGGCATGATCATGCCCGCGATGACCTTCATAGGCAACCTGGTCTACGTCGGCATCGCTGTCGTCGGCGGTCTGCAGGTGGCCTCCGGTGCCATGCAGCTCGGTGACGTGCAGGCGTTCATCCAGTACTCCCGGCAGTTCACCCAGCCGCTCGCGCAGCTGGGCTCCATGGCCAACCTGCTGCAGTCCGGTGTGGCCAGCGCCGAGCGCGTGTTCGAGCTGTTGGATGCCGACGAGCAGACACCCGATGAAGAGCCCGCAGAGACCCCGGTTCAGACTCACGGGCGCCTGGTGTTCGAGAACGTGTCGTTCAGCTACAGCCCGGACAAGCCGCTCATCGAGAATCTCAACCTGGTGGCCGAACCCGGTCAGACCGTGGCGATCGTGGGCCCAACGGGGGCCGGCAAGACCACCCTGGTGAACCTGATGATGCGCTTCTACGAGATCGGCGGCGGCCGGATCACACTGGACGGCGTGGACATCTCGAAGATGACCCGCAACGACCTGCGTAGCCGGATGGGCATGGTGCTGCAGGACACCTGGCTGTTCGGCGGCAGCATCCGCGACAACATCGCCTACGGTCGGCCGGACGCCACCGAGGAGCAGATCCTCGAGGCGGCGAAGGCCACCTACGTGGACCGGTTCGTGCACTCGTTGCCCGAGGGCTACGACACCGTGCTCGACGACGAGGGCGGCAACGTCAGCGCGGGGGAGAAGCAGCTGCTCACCATCGCCCGGGCGTTCCTGGCCCGGCCGAGCGTGTTGATCCTCGACGAGGCCACCAGCTCGGTCGACACCCGCACCGAGGTGCTCGTGCAGCACGCCATGAGCGCGCTGCGGGCCGACCGCACGAGCTTCGTGATCGCGCACCGCCTGTCCACCATCCGGGACGCCGACCTGATCCTGGTGATGGAGGCCGGCCGCATCGTGGAGCAAGGCAACCACGAGCAGCTGCTCCTGGCCGACGGCGCCTACCGGGCCCTCTACGACTCCCAATTCGCGGCCGCGATCGAGTAGCCCCCCTCCCGGGAGAACCTCCTCCGCGAACTGTGAAAAAAGCCCCAAAAACGTCAAGTTTTTGGGGCTGTTCCTCACAGTTCGCGAGTTACTTGGCGGGCCAGACGGGGAGGACGGCGCGGCCGGCGGTGGAGTTGTAGACCACGGCGAAGGAGCCGTACCAGGCCAGCAGCGCGGTGAGGATGCCGAACCAGCCGCCGAGCTGGTGGATGGCGGTGATACCGGTGAAGGCGCCGATCGCCAGCAGCAGGAACGTGATGGACAGGGCCACGAAGACCGCGAAGATCGAGCCGTTGGTCTTCTTGGCCGCCACGGTCATGTACACCGTGAAGATGGCCCAGGCGAGCAGGAAGGTGCCCATGCCGGACGCTCCGGCGGCGATGTTGCCCCCGGTGCTCTCGAGGTACCAGAACGCCAGCCAGAACGCGCCGAACGAGGTGAACGCCGTGGCGCCGAACGTGTTGTGGTTGCGGAACTCCCAGATGCCCGCGATGACCTGGGCGATTCCGCCGTAGAACAGGGCGAGGCCGAGCACCGCGGCGCTCGAGGG
Source organism: Cryobacterium arcticum (assembly GCF_001679725.1). NCBI lineage: Bacteria > Bacillati > Actinomycetota > Actinomycetes > Micrococcales > Microbacteriaceae > Cryobacterium > Cryobacterium arcticum. Next base: position 953,221 of record NZ_CP016282.1, read on the forward strand.
GACGATGCCGGTGTTGGACATGCTGAGCACGAAGGTGGTGAGCGCGAATGCGGCCAGGCCCAGCGCGCCGGGGTCGGCAAGGGCTGAGTGGGACGGTGCTGCGAGTGCGGGTGCGGAGGGTGCTGTCGCGGACGCCGGGGAGGCATCCGGAATAGTCATATTATTCTGAGTCATTTGTTCTGAGATTATCAGCCGCTGGGCCAGGTGCCCGGGCCGTTGGCCCTGTCGTGCACAGGCCTGCACAGTCGTGCACGCCGCTGTGGCGGCCGATGCACGGTCGTGTGCGCGGCCGATGCACAGCCGTTATCCACAGGCGGGGCCACTCGGCGGAATTCTGCACAGCTTCGGCGGCGCCCGGTGGGCGCGGCCCGTGCGGGCGCACCGTGGTGCGCATGCAGAAGACAATCGTGAAGACCCCGACTCCCCAGGACTTTCTCGCCCTCGTGCCCCAGCTCGTGGGGTTCCTTCCGGAACGCAGTCTCGTTCTGGTCGCCTTCCGCGGCAACCGCACCTGCGGCGCGCTGCGGTTCAACCTGCCCCAGGACCAAGCCGGCGTGACCGAGCTGCGCCGCATCGCCGGCACGCTGCTGGGCACCCTGTGCAAGATCCCCGGTGTGGACGCCCTGGTGCCGGTGCTCTACACGGACGAGGAGATCGGTGACGCGCCGGCCGAGACCTCGGCCGGCTTGCCGCAGGGCGCGTTCCTCCGCGCCATCCTGGCCCGGGCCGTGCAGTCCGGCTTCCTGGTGCGGGACGCCCTCTGCGTGGCAGCGGATGGGTGGGCCTCCTATCTGGACCTCGAACAGGTTCCGGGTCAGACGGCCCCGGTGCTCGGGGATCGAGTCGGCCGTAGGCTGCGGCATCCGCTCAGCGACATCGCGGAGTCGAGCGTGACCGAGGTCGTTCCGCCGGGTGACCGCCGGGAACTCGCCCGGCTGCAGACCGGCGCCGAACTGCCCAAGGTGGACCTGGCCACACGGGAACGGTGCGCCCGCAGGCTGGCCCGCTACCAACGGCTCGGCCCGGACATGGGGCCCATCCCCGAACTCGTCGAGATGGTGGGCGACATGCTCGACCCGGTGGGCACCGCCGAGACCGTGCTCGGGCTCACCCCCGCCGAGCTCAGCATCGACGAGGCCGCCGTGCTGCTCTTCCTCGTGCAGAGCCCGGCCACCCGCGACCAGATGATGCTGCAGTTCGCCTTCGGCGAGGAGGAGGGGCGCCGCAGCCACGCCCTCAACCGGCACTACGCCCAGCGGCAACGCGAAACCGGTCTGAGCATGGACGACCTGGTCGCGGCGGACATGGCCGCTGGGCGATCCTTCCACGAGACATCGCCGACCACGGGCGACCTGATGCTCGGGCTGAGCCGGCAGCGGCCGGATCCGGAGCGGGTGGCCCGGGGGATCCAGCTGCTCAAACTCCTCGTGGCGATGGCCCCCCGGCCGGCCCGGCCGGCTCCGCTGTGCATGCTGGCGTGGCTCTGTTGGGCGCTCGGCCAGGGTTCGGTCGCGGGGATCTACATCGACACGGCCCTCGACATCGACGACGACTACGGCATGGCGCTGCTGCTCCGGCAGGTGCTCGGCAGCGGGCACCTGCCGGAGTGGGCCTTCGAGGTGCCCAGGGAGGAGGACGCCTGATGCGGCCGGGCCGGGTCGGGCCCGATGGGGTCAGAGGTGTTTCGGCGCCTCCGACAGCACACCGTGCAGGATGTCGCCGATCTCCCGGATCTCGGCGGGACCGATGGTCAACGGCGGGGCGAGCTGCACCACGGGGTCGCCCCGGTCGTCGGCCCGGCAGTACAGGCCGGCCTCGAACAGCGCCCCGGACAGGTAACCGCGGAGGAGGCGTTCGGACTCGTCATCGGAAAACGTCTCCTTGGTGGCCTTGTCCTTGACCAGTTCGATGCCGAAGAAGTAGCCCTCGCCGCGCACATCACCCACGATCGGCAGCTCGAGCAGTTTCTCCAGCTCGGCGCGGAACACCGGGGAATTCTCCCGCACGTTCTCGTTGAGCTTCTCCTCGTCGAAGATGTCCAAGTTGGCCAGCGCCACCGCGGCCGAAACCGGGTGCCCGCCGAAGGTATAGCCGTGATAGAACGCCGTGTCACCGTACTTGAACGGCTCGTAGATGCGGTCGCTCACGATGGTGGCGCCGATCGGGGAGTACCCGCTCGTCATGCCCTTGGCGCAGGTGATCATGTCGGGTTCGATACCGAAGGTCGTGGAGGCGAACATGTTGCCGATCCGGCCGAACGCCGTGATGACCTCGTCGGCCACCAGGAGCACGTCGTACTGGTCGCAGATCTCCCGCACCCGCTTGAAGTAGCCCGGCGGCGGCGGGAAGCAGCCGCCGGAGTTCTGCACCGGTTCGAGGAACACCGCGGCGACGGTCTCCGGACCCTCGAACTGGATCATCTCCTCGATGCGGTTCGCGGCCCACAGGCCGAACGCCTCGACGTCGTCGCCGTGCCCGGAGCCCATCTCATCGGCGCGGTAGAAGTTGGTGTTCGGCACCCGGAAACCGCCCGGGGTGACCGGTTCGAACATCTCCTTGAGGGCGGGGATGCCCGTGATCGCCAGGGCGCCCTGCGTCGTGCCGTGGTAGGCGACGGAACGGGAGATCACCTTGTGCTTGGTGGGCCGGCCCTGCAGCTTCCAGTAGTACTTGGCGAGCTTGAACGCCGTCTCGACGGCTTCACCGCCTCCGGTGGAGAAGAACACCCGGTTGAGGTCGCCCGGCGCCTGGTCGGCGAGACGGTCGGCGAGCTCGATCGCGCTGGGGTGCGCGTACGACCAGAGCGGGAAGAATGCGAGCTCCTCGGCCTGCGCGGCGGCGGCCTGGGCGAGGCGGGTGCGGCCGTGCCCGGCGTTGACCACGAACAACCCGCTCAAGCCGTCGATGTAGCGCTTGCCGTGGGAGTCCCAGATGTGGTGGCCCTGCCCCTTGGTGATGATGGGCACGCCGGCGCCGGATTCCATCACCGATTGCCGGGCGAAGTGCATCCAGAGATGGTCCTTGGCCTTCTGCTGCAGGTCGGCGTTCTCGGCGTCGGAGTAGACGCGCGGTGCGGCGGCCGGCGCGGTCGGCTGGTCGGTCGTGGTCTGTTCTGTCGTGGTCATATCGGTCACCGTGTTCCCCAGTTGTACAGCTGCTTGTGAAGCTTCAGATAGACGAAGGTCTCGGTGGAGGAGACCCCCTCGAGGGCGCGAATCTGCGAGTTGAGCAAAGCGATGAGCTCGTCGTCGTTCTCGCAGACGACCTCGGCGAGGATGTCGAAGGAGCCCGCTGTGAGCACGACGTAGTCCACCGCGGGTATCGCCGCGAGTTGGTCGGCGAGCACCCGGGTGTCGCCGGTGGCGCAGATGCCGATCATCGCCTGCCGGTAGAAGCCCAATTGCATGGGGTCGGTCACCGCGACCACCTGCATGACGCCGGACTCGGTGAGCTTCTGCACCCGCTGGCGCACGGCGGCCTCGCTGAGCCCCACGGCCTTGCCGATCTCCGCGTAGGAGCGACGGCCGTCGACCTGCAGCTGTTCGATGATCTTCTTGGACACATCGTCCAGCTGCGCCGGTTTGCCGGCACTTCCGCGTGTATTGCTGCTCATCGTCCGATTCTGACAGCCGAAGTGCCCCACGGCAAGCGAATCAGTTGTTTTAGGTCTGCTTCTCAACTGATTACCACGCCCAGCTCGCGGGTGTGCGAGGCCGGTGCCGGCAGGTCTAGCATCGAAGGCAGAGGGAGCATCATGCAACTGGGACGAGTCGGGGGACAGACGGCGCCGGGGGAGAGCCCCGAGTGGACCTTCGTGGTCGGCCGCGGTTTCCTGGTGGTGGTGCCCGTCAGCACGCCCACCCCTGTCGTCGCTGCCCTGCACGGTCTGGCCGCGGAGTCCGTCGTGCCGATCGAGGATCTGGTGGCCCTGATCCCGCTCGGTGGCCTGGACGACGTGGACTCGTTCGCGGTGATCGTGCCCGGTCTGCCGCCCGAGACCGCGCGGGCAACCGACGGGCCGCCGCACGACGGGATCCCGGTGCACGCCCTGGTGCGAGGCGCCCTCGCCGTGGATGTCTTCTCCATCGGCGGGTCGCGCCGGTTCACCGACCGCAATATCAGGCCGTGGCTGCTGGCGGAGTTCCAGGCCGTGACCGGTCTTGTGATCGGATCACCGCTGGCCGCCGTCGCCCGGACGCACCAGCTCGGCGCCGGCCGGGTGCTCGGCGAGGGAATCGACGCCGGTGACACCCTGTTCTGGTCGGTCGCCGGCCGCGGCGCCGGGGCGGCCGACACGGTCCTCCGCCCCCGAAGGATCGTGGATGACACCGTGCTCCTCACCCGCACCGGGGACCCCGACGAACGACGGGCCGCGGCCCCGCTCGGCGGCAGCGCCAACGACGCGGCGGTGATCCACGACCGAACCGCCGACAGTCGAACCGTCGATAGCAGTGCCGATCCGGATGCCGCACCGCCCGGGCCATGCGGCTTCCGGTTGGCCACCGGCCGGGAGGCCAGGCTCGACCGGGTGTACCGGATCGGGCGGAACCCCCGCACCCGCCGCATCCCAGCCGGAGAGATTCTGGAGTTGGTGACGGTGGACTCGCCCAACGCTCTCGTGTCGGGCAACCACCTCGAAATCCGGCAGACCGGCACCGCTGTGGTGCTCACCGATCTCGGCTCCACCAACGGCACACTCGTGCGATTCGCCCTCGGCCGCACCCAGAGACTGCGCTCCGGAGCCTCCCTCACAGTGCTGCCCGGTACGACGGTGGACATCGGGGACGGTAACCTGATCGAGATACTGCCAGCGGGCTGAGCGTCGCTCGTTGACTAGCCGCACGTTCGCATTCGGAAGGCACCACCCGTGACCCAGATAGGTCAAGGCTCTCCCAGCCACACGATCGCGCTCCCCGCGGTGAAGAAATCAGTCACCCTGGCGTGGTCCGCGCTCACCGACGTCGGTCACCGCCGCGAGGTCAATGAAGACAGCCTGGTGACGGCGTGGCCCGTGTTCGCGGTCGCCGACGGCATGGGCGGCCACTCGGCCGGCGATGTCGCCAGCAAGGCCGTGGTCACACGGCTAGCCGAACTCGGCGGCACCCCGACCACCACGGCGGAGTCGCTCAACCAGGCACTCGCCCTGGCCGTGGACGACATGAAGGCCGGTGAGGGTGTCACCGACCTCGGCACCGGAACCACCGTCACCGGCGTGGCCCTGGCCATCGTCTCGGATGCCGCGCAACTCATCGCCTTCAACATCGGCGACTCCCGGGTCTACCAGCTCACCTCCGGGGTGCTGGAGCAGGTGACCATCGACCACTCCGTGGTGCAGGAACTCGTGGACGCCGGCCGGATCACCCGCGAAGAAGCGGATGTGCACCCGCACGGCAACGTGATCACCCGCGCCGTCGGTTTCCACGAACCGCCGGTGCCGGACTACCGGATCCTCCCGCTGCACGAGGGCCTGCGCATCCTGGTCTGCTCCGACGGCCTCACCAAGGAACTCACGGCGTACGGCATCCGGCACTTCCTGATGTCGAACCCGAACGCGGACGACGCCGTGTCCGCCCTCGTGACCGCCGCGCTCGAGAACGGCGGCCGCGACAACGTGACCGCGATCGTGCTCGACGTGCTGGCCGTGGACGATCTCGAGGGCGAGCCCGACCCGGCCGACGAGCGCGAGGGCGGCGACGCGGCCGACGACGCCTCCCGGACCTGAATGCCCACGGCCATAGAATTGAGCCGGGTGGTCGTTTACCCGTGACGACGCCCGACACACCGTAACCGGCAAGCAATCCGGCGCGAGAGCGACCGGCCGACACGAACCACGGGAGGCGCCATGGCAGGACGACTGCCGTCGACGCCCCCGGCGCTGCCGGGGTTCTCCTACCTGCGTCTGCTGGGCTCCGGCGGATTCGCGGATGTGTTCCTGTACGAACAGAACCTGCCACGCCGCCAGGTGGCCGTGAAGGTCCTCCTCGCCGAGGTCGTCAGCGACCCCGTGCAGCGACTGTTCCAGGCCGAGGCCAACCTGATGGCGCAGCTGTCCGCGCACCCGTCCGTGCTCACGGTCTTCCAGGCCGGCGTGTCGGCCGACGGCCGGCCCTACCTGGTGATGGAGTACTGCTCCAGCGCCCTCGAGGAGCGGTACCGCTCCGGCCGATTGCCCATCTCCGAGCTGCTCCGCATCGGCGTGACGATATCCAGCGCCGTGGAGACCGCCCACCGGGCCGGCGTGCTGCACCGCGACATCAAGCCGTCGAACATCCTGATCACCGCGTACGGGCATCCGGTGCTGGCCGACTTCGGCATCGCGGCGACACTGGGCGAGGTGGAGGCGGCCGACCAGGTCGGCCTGTCGATCCCCTGGTCGGCGCCCGAGGTACTGCTCGAGGACTGCGCCGGGTCGGTCGCCGCCGAGGTCTGGTCGCTGGGCGCGACCCTGTACACGTTGCTGTCCGGCCGGTCACCGTTCGAGGTGCCCGGCGACCAGAACAGCCCTGCCCAGCTCATCTCCCGCATCGGCAAGGCGGCGTTGCCGGCCATCGGACGGGCCGATGTGCCCCCGCGCCTCGAGCTACTGCTGGCCAGGGCGCTGTCCAAGCGGAGCGAGCGCCGGCCGGCGAGCGCTCTCGAATTCGCCCGGGAGCTGCAGGCCGTCGAGGCCGAACTCGGACTTCCGCAGACGCCGCTCGAGCTGGCCAGCGCCGAGTGGGAGGCGCAGGCGGCCGGTGATTCGGCCGATCAGACCCGCATCACCGCCCTGGTGAGCGTGGCCGCCCGGCCCGAGCGGCGCCGGCGCCGCGAGCCCGGCACCCGCCCGGCCCCGGTGGTGGCCGCGACGGCCGTGACCCGGCGGCCACGGCGCCTGATCGTCGCGGCCGTCGTGGGCGGTGTGCTCGTCACCGGCGTGATGGCCGGGGCCCTGCTCATCGGCCCGTTGCTCGCCCCGCCGGCTGTGAGCACCGGCACGACCGGGATTCCCCGGGTGAGCGACGTGGCCGGCAGCGGCTCGGACGGCACCGTGGTGTTCAGCTGGGCCGACCCTGGCACCGTGCCGGGTGACAGCTACCTGGTGCGCCTCGGCACCGGCGAGACCAGCCTGCAGCGCGGTACCGAGTTCACCGTGCAGACCGACAGCGCCCAGCCCGGTGCAGGCCAGGCCGAACCGGTGTGCGTCACCGTGAGCGTCAACCGCGACGGCCGCACCGGCGCTGCCAGCACCGAGAAATGCGTCGACCCCGGCGAGTTCGATCGATGATGCGCGCCTGGCTCGCCGGCCACCGCTCGCTCGCTGCGACCATCACAGGCGGCACCGTCGTGACGGCCCTCGTCGTGACCCTCGCCGTCGTCTCCGGCGGGTACTCCGCCCAGAAGGTCGACCTCGGCGATGCAGCGGTCTGGGTGTCCAGCGAGACCAGGCAGCTCGTGGGCCGGGTCAACACGGAGATCGCCGAGCTGAACACCGTGGTGCCGGTCGAGTCCGACTCCAGCACCGTGGTGCAGAGCGGCGGCACCGTCCTCGTCGTGGACAGCAACACCGGCACCGTCGGCATCCTCGACCCTGCCACGGCGACCCTGGCCGACAGTGTGGCCCTGCCGCCGGGCGCCCCCGAGGTGCAGCTGGCCGGCGACCTCGCCGCGATCTGGTCCGACGGTGACCTGTGGACCACCACAGCCGGCGCGCTGGCCGATTTCGACAGCACGATGGAACCCGCTCTCACGCTCGGCGACGGCACGCTGTTCAGCCTCGCCCCCTCCGGTGAGCTGTTCGCGTTCACCCCGGCCACGCAGGCCCTGGTGCGCATCGACCCCGACCGCGCCGACGCCGTGACCGAGACGACCACGCTCGCCGCCGGCGAACCCGACGACGCCTACCAGCTCAGCCAGGTGAACGGCAGCTGGGCCCTGCTCAACGCGACGACGGGCATCCTGCTGCTGGCCAGCGGCGCCGTCGACCTTGCCGAATCCCTGGGCACGGATGCCGAGCCCCGGCTGCAGGATGCGGCCACCGGCGGCGACCGGGTCCTCATCGCCCACAGTGCGGGCCTGATCGCCGTGCCGGTGGGCGGCGGGGCGGCCACGGAACTCCTCCCCGACGGCGCCGCGGCGGGCGCCCCGGCCCGGCCCGCGATCTCGGGGCTGTGCGCGTATGCGTCCTGGGCCGACGGCACCGCCTGGCAGGCCTGCGGCATCGGCTCCCCGGCCGGGAACACCGCCACCCTCGTCGGACTCAACGGCGACGCCCGCCTGGACTACCGGCAGAACGGCAGCCGGCTGCTGCTCAACGACTCCCGCAGCGGCACCACCTGGAACGTCCAGGACGGCAACACCGTCATCGACAACTGGGACGACCTCATCGACCCGGTCTCCGACCGGCAGGTGGTCACCGAGGCCACCGACGACAGCCCGCCGGAGTACGAGGACACCCAGGCGCCGCCCGTGGCCGTCGACGACGACTTCGGCGCCCGCCCGGGCCGCACCGTCACGCTTCCCGTGCTGCTGAACGACTACGACCCCAACAACGACGTGCTCGTGATCGACACCGTCAGCCAACCACCGGCGAGCCAGGGCCGGGTGGAGCTCGTCGCCGCCAACCAGCAACTCCAGCTCACCCTCACCGCCGACGCCACGGGCATCCTCACCTTCGACTACACGATCAGCGACGGGCGCGGCGGCAGCGACTCGGCCCGCGTGACCGTGACCGTACGCGGCCCCGACGAGAACTCGCCGCCGCAGCAGGTGCGGCAGACTCGCGCGACGGTCGAGGCCGGCGGCCGGGTCGGAAGCCAGGTCCTCGGCGACTGGGTCGACCCGGACGGCGACCCCTTCTACCTCACCGCCGCCACCGCGATCGCCCCGGACATCGCCACCGCCACCCCGCAGGGCCTGGTGGTGTTCACTGACGCGGGCGGTGGCGGCACCGAGGCGCAGGTCGGCCTCGTCGTCTCCGACGGCAGCCTCACCGGCACGGGCACCCTCGACGTGACCGTGCGCCCCGCCGGCACGGTTCCGCTCGTCGCCGACGGCTTCGCCGTGCGCGTCACCGCGGGCACCGAGGTGACGGTGTCCCCGCTCGAGCACGCCCGCGGCGGGGCCGGCCCGCTGCGGCTCGGCGCCGTGCCGGCCCGGCCCGACGTCACCATCACCGCCGACTTCGCCGGCGGCACCTTCCGCTTCGCCAGCGACGCGGTGGGGGTGCACTACCTCGACTACGCCGTGACCGACGGGGTGGCCACGGTCACCGGCATCATCCGGGTGGATGTCGCCCCTGCGCCGGACGGCCCCGGCCGGCCCATCACGGTGCCGCACACCGCCTTCCTCCGCGCCCAGCAGCCCACCGTGATCGATGTGCTGGCGACCGACATCGACCCGGCCGGGGGAGTGCTCTTGGTCACCGGAAGCAGCAACCAGCCCGCCGTCAGCGGCCTGACCGTCGAGATCCTCGACCAGCACCTGCTGCGGGTCACGCTGACCCGGCCGCTGCCCGCCGGTACGACCGGCTTCGACTACACGGTGAGCAACGGACTGGCCGAGGCCACCGGCACCGTCACCGTGATCGAGATCCCGGCGGCGAGCACCCGGCAGCCGCCCGTAGCGACCCCGGACACCGTCTCGGTACGGGTGGGCGACACCGTCGACATCCCCGTGCTCGCCAACGACGAGCATCCGGATGGTGACGAGCTCACCCTCGACCCCGCCCTGACCACCCCGCTGCCGGCCGGCGCCGGGCTGCTCTTCGCATCCGGCCGGGTGCTGCGCTACCTGGCACCGCTGACCGCGGGCAACTTCACCGCCGTCTACCGGGTGAACGCGCCGGACGGCCAATTCGCCGACGCGGAGGTGCGCATCTCCGTGCGGGAGGCAGACCTCGCCACCAACAACCCGCCCCGGCCCACCACGGTGACCGCGCGGGTGCTCGCCGGCGACACCGTGCGCATCCCCATCCCGCGCACGGGTATCGACCCCGACGGCGACTCCGTGCAGCTGCTCGGCCAGGAGACCAACCCGGAGAAGGGCGCCGTCATCTCGTCGGACGCCGACTCGCTCAGCTACCGCGCCGGGGACTACTCGGCCGGAACCGACACCTTCACCTACGCCGTCATCGACGCCCTCGGCGCCCGTGCCGTCGGCACCGTGCGGGTGGGCATCAGCCCGCGCCCGGACGGCGCCCGCAACCCCGTCGCCGTGCCCGACGAGGTGACGGTGCGGCCCGGCTCCCGGGTCTCCGTGCGGGTGCTCGGCAACGACTCCGACCCCGACGGCGGCGCGCTGACCATCACGGGCGTCGACGCGACCGGCAGCGGAGACGCCCAAGCCGGCACCGCGACCGTGGACGGCGACCTCATCGTGGTGAAGGCGCCGACGGTCGAGGGCCGGTTCGGCTTCGTCTACGAGATCCAGAACGACCGCGGCGGTTCGGGCTCGGCGTTCCTCACCGTCGTCGTGGCCGCGAACGCCCCGCGCGCCCACCCCGAGGCCGCCGACACCCGGCTCACCCTGTCGGATGTGCTCGGCCGTGCCACCGTGGACGTCGACGTGCTGGCCCGGGTGTTCTTCGCCGAGGGTCCGGCGCGCTCGTTGACCCTGGCGGTGCTGCCCGGCAACGCTGCGGCCGGAGCCGCGAGCGTCACCGACGCCCAGCGCATCCGGGTCACCGTGGGCAAGACCAGCCAGATCATCCCGTTCAGCGTCACCCACCCGCAGGACCCGGGGATCGTGTCCTACGCGTTCGTGTGGGTGCCGGGCACCGACGACGCCCTCCCGCAGCTGCGGGCCGGCGCGGCCAAGCTCGTCGTGGCCAGCGAGGCGACCCTGACCATCGACATCAACGACTACGTCGTGGCGGTGGGGGATGCGCCCGTGCAGCTCACCGACCGCAACACCGTGCGCGCCACCCACGCGAACGGCGCCGAGCTCAGCACGGGCCCCCGCACCCTCAGCTTCACCAGCGCCGACCAGTACTTCGGCCCGGCCTCGATCTCCTTCGAGGTCACCGACGGCGCCAGCCCCACCGACCCGGCCGGCCGCACCGCCACGATTGTGCTGCCCATCACGGTGACGCCCCGGGAGAACCAACCGCCCGCATTCGACGGCGCCCTGATCGACTTCGAACCCGGCCAGGAGAAGGTCATCGACCTGGCCCGGCTCACCTCCTACCCCTACCCGGACGACCGGGACGAGCTCGCCTTCACCGTGCTCGACCCGCAGCCCACCGGATTCGACTACTCGCTGGCCGGCAGCCTGCTCACGGTGCGCGCCCTCGAGGGCACGATCAAGGGCAGCAGCAGCTCGGTGACCATCGGGGTGCGCGATGCCCTCTCGGCGGGCAAAGCCGGCCGGATCGTGCTCGGCGTCGTGGCGTCGACCCGGCCCCTGGCCGTGCCCGTGACGGATGCGGCGATCGCGCCGCGCGGGCGCAGCACCGTCATCGACGTGCTCGCCAACGACGGCGCCGCGAACCCGTTCCCCGCCGTGCCGCTGCGGGTCGTCGCGGTGCAGGGCCTGGACTCCGCCGCGCTACCGGCCGGGGTATCGATCAGTCCGAGCGCCGACAACAACCGGCTCACCGTGCGGGTGTCCGGTGACGCCCTGCCCACCGACACCACCCTGCAGTACCAGGTGGCCGATGCCACGGGCGACCCCGACCGCTACACCTGGGGCCTGGTGCGGATCTCGGTGCAGGACGTGCCCGAGCCCGTCACGGGGCTCCGCGCCACGGGCTTCGGCGACGGCAGGATCACCGTGGCCTTCAACCCCGGCCCGGCGAACAACGCGCCCATCACCGGCTACCAGCTGAGCACCGTCGACGCCGCCACCGGCCGTGCCCTCGGCAGCACCTCCTGCGCCTCCACCTCCTGCACGCTGAGCACCCCGGGCAACGGCCAGGCCAACGCCGTGCGGGTCGGCGTCACCGCCCGCAACAGCATCGGCGACTCCTCCGACACGACCCTCGCCCAGACTGTGTGGTCCGACGTGATCCCGGCGGCGCCGACCGGGCTCACCGCGGCGCCCCTGGATGCCGGGCTGCTGCTCTCCTGGAACGTCGTCGCGCCGACCGGCGGGGGCACCGGCATCCGCGGCTACCAGGTGAGCGTTGCCGGCACGATTCAGCCCGAGGTGAGCGCCACCGGCGCGCACTGCGACGGCACCCGGTGCACCCTCACGGTGAGCGGCCTGCAGAACGGAACCAGCGTCGAGTACACCGTCAGCGCCCGGAACGACGCCTACCCGGCGCTGTCCAGCTGGAACAGCACGGCCGCCACCGGGCAGCCCTACGGCCCAGCGCAGGCCGGCGGCATCACCGCGACCGCCGCCGACAGCACCGGCGCCGTGACCGTGGGCTGGGACGGCTTCGCCGACCGCGGCGACGCCATCGCCGGGTACTACGTGCAACGCATCAGCGGGGACACCGTGCCCACCGGCGCGCAGGCCTGCACGGTCAGCACCCCGGCGCCCGGCACCGTGACCGCACCGCGCGCCGGCGGCCCAGTGCTCGAGCAGAAGAGCGTGCCGGCCGGGGGGCGCAGCGCCGTGTTCGACGGTCTGCTGGCCGACAACGGCAACTATTCGTTCGTCGTGTGGGGCTACAACCGGGCCGGCTGCGCCGCGACGACGGTCGCCACAGTGCTCGTGCGGCCGGCGCCCACCGCGATCGGCGACGTGCGCGGCGGCATGGAGAAGAAGGGTGACGCCTGGGACTACCACCTCACCTCGGCGAGCCCGTCGGCCGGGGTCGACCACTACGACATCCGCGCCGGCGACGGCAGCGGCGCGGTGCAGAGCATCCCGACGGCGAACGCCTGGCCCCGGGAACTGCTCGGGCTCCCGTTCGGCTCCACGGTGTCGTTCCAGTTGCGCGCATGCACGGTCTGGGGCAGCTGCGGGCCGTGGTCCGCCGCGACGACCGCGCCGGAGGCATCCGTGAGCTTCACCGTCACCGGACTGGAATACGACGGCACCGCCGGCCGGTTCTCCTGGACCGGAGCGCCCGCCAACGGCGGACTGCCGGCCGGATTCGACTGCGCCGTGGCCGGTTCGCCGGCGCCGAGGACGCCAGCCGACAGCAGCACGACCTGCACACTGCCCGCCCCGCTGCCCGCCAGCGGAACCGTGGTGCTCACCGTGACGGTGAACGGCCACTCCTTCGACTACACCCGCCCGATCCCGACGAAAGCGATCACACCATGACCCTCACCCCCGATCGTGTGAACCAGGGACAGCCGCGTGCGCAGCCCGGCGCCGACCTGATGACCAGCGAGGAAGCCAGCCAGTTCGCCACCCTCTTCGACCGGCTGGTGCGCGGCGTCGAGGAGGTCGTGCTGGGCAAGCAGCACGTGATCCGGCTCGCGTTCACCACGTTGTTCAGCGGCGGGCACCTGCTGCTGGAGGACGTGCCGGGCACCGGGAAGACCTCGCTGGCCCGCGCCGTGGCGCAGAGCGTGCGCGGCACCAGCAGCCGGGTGCAGTTCACCCCCGACCTGCTGCCCGGTGACATCACCGGGGTGAGCATCTTCGACCAGCGCACGGCCACCTTCGAATTCCACCGCGGGCCGGTGTTCGCCAACATCGTGCTCGCCGACGAGATCAACCGGGCGAGCCCGAAGACGCAGTCCGCGCTGCTCGAGGTGATGGAGGAGGGCCAGGTCACGGCAGACGGGATCACCCATCGGCTGAGCGGCCCATTCATGGTCATCGCCACCCAGAACCCGATCGAGCAGGCCGGCACCTACCGGCTGCCCGAGGCCCAGCTGGACCGGTTCCTGATGAAGACCTCGATCGGCTACCCCGACCACGCCGCCACCGTGCGGATCCTCGAGGGTGCCAGCCGGGCCGCCGGCGACGCCCAGGTGGCGCCGGTGCTCTCGGCCGAGTCAGTCGTGGAGGTCGCCGCCCTGGCCCGCACCGTGTTCGTCGACGCGACCATCAACGACTACGTCTCCCGGCTCGTCGACGCCACCCGCTCCAGCCCGGAGGTGCGCCTGGGCGCCAGCGTGCGCGGCGCCCTCGCCCTGGTGCGCACGGCCAAGACCTATGCCGCCTCACAGGGCAGGCACTACGTGGTGCCCGACGACGTGAAGGCGCTCGCCGAACCCGTGCTGGCGCACCGGATGCTGCTGGACGCCGAGGCCGAATTCGACGGGGTCACCGCCTCGAGCGTGATCGGCCGGATCCTGGTGGAGACCCCTCCGCCGCGCAGCGCCGAGGAGCGGCGGGCGGATGCGCTCTAACCTCCGGATGCTCCGCGCGGTCACGCCGCTCGGCTGGGCCGTCTCCTGCTGCGCGCTCGCGGCGCTCGCGGCCGGATACACCCTGGGCTGGGCCGAGCTCGTGACGATCGGCTGGGCGGCCGCCGTTCTGGTGGCCGTCGCCGTGGCGTACCTGTTCGGCGGCACGAGCCACCGCATCTCGCTGAGCTTGCCCGTCGACAGGGTCGTCGCCGGGGAACGGGTGCCCGGCCAGGTGGACGTGCAGAACCCGACCGGCCGACGGCTGGGCGCCGTGACCGTGCAGGTGCCCGTTGGCGCCGGGGGAGTGGCCGAGTTCCCGGTGCCGTCGCTGGCGGCGCACGCCGTCCTCGACGAGGTCTTCGTCGTGCCGGCCGAACACCGCGGCATCGTCCCGATCGGCCCCGTGCACACCGTACGCGGCGACCCTGTGGGCCTGGTGCGGCGCGAGACCGTGCTCGCCCAACGCATCGACCTGTACGTGCACCCGCGCACCATCGCCATCCCCAGCATGAGCCAGGGCTTCGTACGCGACCTGGAGGGCACCCCGACCCGCGACCTCACCTCGAGCGACATCGCGTTCCACGCGCTGCGCGAATACCAGCCCGGCGACGACAGGCGCAGCATCCACTGGAAGAGCACCGCACGGACCGGGCGGTTCATGGTGCGCCAGTACGAACAGACCCGGCGCAGCCATCTGCTCGTGGTCTTCAGCCTGGCGCCGGCCGACTACGCCGGCGACGAGGAGTTCGAACTGGCCGTGAGCGTGGCCGGGTCGTTGGGCGTGCGGGCGATCCGCGACGCGCGCACCGTGTCGGTTCTGGTGAGCAGCGGACCGTTGGCCACGGTGACGCCCGCCCGGCTGCTCGACGGCCTGAGCGGCGTGGACCTGACCCCCTCGGCCGCAGGCCTCCGCACCCTGGCCCGTCAGGCCGCCCGGTCGGTGGCCGGGCTGTCCGTGGTCTTCCTCGTCTGCGGCTCGTCGACCCCGCTGGCCGTGCTGCGGGCCGCGGCCGCCGGCTTCCCGCTGGGCGTCGAGGTCGTCGCCGTGGTCTGCGACCCGGGAGCCCGGCCGGGGCTCGTCCACTCCGGCAACCTGAGCCTGGTCACCATCGGCTTCCTCGACGACCTCAAACAGAGCCTGGCCAGGGGAGCCGCGGCATGACCGCGCACGGCACCCGCTGGATCCTGGGCAACACCGCGGCCATGCTCGCCGCCACCGCCGTGGCGGCCACCGCCCTGTGGCCGGTGTACCAGAGCACGGCGTTCGTGCAGCTGGTCGCCGTGACCGCCGTGCTCGGCTGCGGCATCGCCGTCGCCGGCAGGGTGTGGCGCTGGCCGGCCTGGCTCGTCGCCGCGGCGACCCTGGCCGGCTACCTCCTCGTCGGGGTGCCCCTGGCCATTCCCGGCCGCGCGCTGTTCGGCGTGCTGCCGACCCCCGCCGGCCTCGCCGAGCTGGTGCCGGCGACCGCGCTCAGCTGGAAACAGCTGGTCACCATCGTGCTGCCGGTCGGCTCCTATCAGGCCCTGTTGGTGCCCGCCCTGATCCTGGTGCTGGGCAGTACCGTCATCGGGCTCACCGTGGCGCTGCGCAGCCGGGCCGCCGAGACCGCGCTGCTGGCGCCCGCACTGCTCTTCGTGGCCGGCATCATCCTGGGCCCTGGCACCGCCGAGTCACCGGGACTCCGCGGGCTGGCCCTGTTCACGGTGCTGGTGCTTTGGTTGCTCTGGCTGGGCCACGAACGACGGCGGCACCGGCTGACGGTCAGCGGCGGCCGCGCCAGGCCGGTCGGTGCCCGTCGCCCGGCCGCCCTCAGGGTGGCCGCGCTCACCGCGCTGTCGCTTCTGGTGGCCGTCGGCGCCGGTTCGCTCGCCTCCTCCGCACTGCCGCCGACGGCGACCAGGGACGTGCTGCGCACCCGGGTGCAGGCCCCGTTCGACGTGCGCGCCTACCCGAGCCCGCTCACCGGTTTCCGCGGCTACCTGGCGGCCGACCGGGCCGACGCCGTGTTGTTCGAGGTGTCCGGTCTGCCCGCGGGCGGACGCATCCGGCTGGCCACCCTCGACGACTACGACGGGGTGGTCTACGCCGTCGGCAGCGCGGATGCGGCGTCCGGTACCGCCGATTCGGGCACCTTCACCCGGCTGCCGTACCGCCTCGACCAGAGCGCCGTCGCCGGTGACGAGGTCACCCTCACGGTGACGGTCCAGGACTACTCGGGAGTGTGGGTCCCAGGAGCCGGCGCGCTGGAGCGCATCCGGTTCACCGGCCCGGCGGCGTCTGAACTGCAGGACTCGTTCGTCTACAACAACCTCGGCGGCACCGCCGCCGTGATCGCAGGCCTCGGACGCGGCGATGGCTACACCAGCACGTCGGTCGTGCCGTCTACTACCGGCGACCTCGCCGACGCCCTGCCCGGCACTGCGGTGCTGCCGCCCATCGGGGTGCTGCCCGACGGGCTCGACGAGACCCTCGCCGGGTACCTGCGTCCCGGAGACAGTACGGGCGAGCGGCTGCAGGCCATGCTCGACGGTCTGGCTGCGGACGGGTACGTCAGCAGCGGGGCCGCCGGGGAACCGGCCAGCCGCTCCGGCCACGGCGCCGACCGGATCAGCGAGCTCCTCGACGACCAGCCGATGCTCGGCGACGCCGAGCAGTACGCGGTGACGGCCGCGCTGATGGCCAGGCAGATCGGCTTTCCCGCCCGGGTCGTGCTGGGCTTCGCCCCCGACGGCGACGGCGACGGCGGCCCCACGGCCGTGACCGGGGCCGACGTGTCGGCCTGGATCGAGGTGCAGACGCTCGCCGACGGCTGGGTGAGCCTGGACCCCACCCCGCCCGTGCGGGACATCCCGGAGAGCCAGCCGGAGGACCCCACCCAGGTGGCCCGCCCGCAGACCGTGCTGCCGCCTGCGGTACCGGACACGGCCGACCAGATCGACCCGGCCCCGCCGGAGAGCAGCACGGCGGACGACCCGCCCACCGCTGATCCGTTCTGGGGTGTCGTGCGCCTGGTGGTCGCCGTCGTCGGATGGTCGGCGCTCGGCCTGCTCGTGCTCGCCGCACCGTTCCTGGCCGTGATCCTGGCCAAGTGGCGTCGGCGCCGACGCCGGCGGCGGGCCCCAGGGGCCGTCGACCGGGTCGTGGGCGGTTGGCGGGAATTCGCCGACACCGCCACCGACTACCGCATCGACGTGCCCGGACAGGCGACACGCGCCGAACTGGCACGGTCCGTGGGCGGTGTGCGCGCCGCGTGGCTGGCGGCGGAGGTGGACCGGGCGGTCTTCGCGCCCGACGGGGCCGCGCAGGCCGACGGCGACGCGGTCTGGGTATCGGTGCGGGAGCTGCGCACCAGCCTGGGCGCTGGGCGCACCCGCCGCGAGCGGATGCGGGCGGCTGTCTCGGTGCGCTCTTTCGGTCGCTACGCTAAGAAGACGACCGGGCGGGAGGGTCGACGCAGGCGCCGGCCGGGGGGAACCGGCGCGAGCACGAAGGGAACGGGCACGTGAACTGCCAGATTTGCAGTGCGCACCTGCCGGAGGGCGCCATGTTCTGCGGCGGCTGTGGGAGTTCGACCACGGCCACCCCGTTGACCCGCAAGCGCGCCGATCCCCGGCCCAACGACACCACCATCATCCAACCGGTGGCGCCGCGGTCCACGGTGATCTCGGTTCCGCTCTGGCCGGCCGGCAGCCTGCAGGCCGGCACGGCTCCAGCCCCCGCCCCGGCCTCCGCGGATGCCGCTCCGGAGGGTGCCGGCACGCCGGCGCCCGTCGTCGCTGAGCGGTACACCCTGCAGTTCAGCACGGGCGAGACCGTCTCGGTGCGCGGCACGGGCCTGATCGGCCGCCGGCCGCTGCCGCAGCCGACCGAACGATTCGATCACCTCATCCAGATCACCGACCTCGGCATGTCGGTGTCCAAGAGCCACCTGGAATTCGGCCAGCACGACGGCGAGTTCTGGGTCAACGACAGGTTCTCCGGCAACGGCACCGTCGTGCGCCGGGCGCCGGCCCCCGCGCTGCGCTGCGAACCCGGGCGCCGGTACCTTGTCGGGCGTGGGTCCCGGGTGGAGATCGGCGACCAGTTCTTCATGGTGCTCTGACCGACGACAGGTCCTCCACAGCCTGCTGACGACGGAAGTTCTTCACCGGTCTCCGGCCCGGCCGGGCACGGGAGCGCCGTCCGGCTTCGCTGGAGCCATGGCCACCGACTCACCGCAGCTCCCGCCGGCCGACCCGATCCGGTTGCCGACCCGGCCGACGGCGCCCGACCGGGCCGCGTTCCCCCTCATCGCCTGCGTGGCGCCGCTGATCGCCGCGGGCCTGATCTGGTGGATCACCGGGTCGGCGCTGGTCCTGGTCTTCGCCGTGCTCAGCCCGGTGATCGCCGTGGCCGGGCTGCTCGACGGGCGATGGTCCACCGCCCGGCGACGACGCCGGGATGCCGCGGACTACGCGGCCGCGATGACCGAGGCCGCGGATGCCGTGGACCGGGCCCTCGAGAGGCTGCGCGACGCCGCCTGGCACCAGGCGCCCTCCGTGCAGACCATGCTCGAGCGACCGGACGAGCCGGGCCGCTGGGCGGACCCGGCCGAAGCACCCGTCGTTCTCGGCGCCGGCACGGTGCCCAGCGGCCTGCGCCTGGAGGGGGCCGGTGACGCCGCCGAGCACCGGGAGCTGCGGGCGCGCGCCGCCGGGCTCGCGGGGGCACCGATCGTCGTCGACCCGGCCGGCGGCATCGGGCTGATCGGGCCTGGGCTGCTGCTGCGGGCGCTCGCGCGGAGCCTGGTGGTGCAGTTGACCGGGCAGCTCAGCCCTCGCAGTCTGGGCCTGCGGCTGCCGGACGGACCGGACTGGGCGTGGGCGGCCCGACTCCCGCACCACCGTGCCGAGTCCCCGGCGCAGTGGCTCACGGTGCTCGACGCCGATCAGACATCCCCGCCGCCGCACCGGCCAGGGGACGGACCCTGGATCGCGTTGGCCGGCACCGGAGCGGGCCTGCCGCCGGGGTGCGCCACCGTCGTGCGGGTGCACGGGCCCGTCGGCGCGGAGATCGTGCGCTTGGCGGGCCGCCCGGCTGCCGTGCCCGTGGCTCCCGTTCTGGTGGCCGAGAGCCAGGTGGCCGGGCTGGGGGAGGCGCTCGGCCGTGCGGCAGACGCGGCCGGCCTCGGGGGACCCACCGGCACCCTGCCCGACACGGTCTCCTTCGCCGCGCTCGGTGCTGCGACGGGCGCAGGTGCGGCCAGCACCCGCGTGGCCGGGCCCGTGACGGAGCTGAGCTGCGCGGTGGGCCTGGGCGAGCACGGGCCCCTCGTCGTCGACCTAGTGCGCGACGGCCCGCACGCCCTCGTGGGCGGCACGACGGGCAGCGGCAAGAGCGAACTGCTGGTGACATGGGTGGCGGCGCTGGCCTCCCGGTACGACCCCGGCCAGGTCACCTTCCTGCTCGTCGACTTCAAGGGCGGCGCGGCCTTCGACCTGCTCCGCGCCCTGCCGCACTGTGTGGGGCTGATCACCGACCTCGACGAGCGGGAGGCGCACCGCGCCCTGGCGAGCCTCGCGGCCGAACTGCGGCACCGGGAGCGCGTGCTGCGGGACGCCGGCGCCCGCGACATAACCGACTTGCCCAGCGCCGCCCTCGCGCGGCTCGTGATCGTCGTGGACGAGTTCGCGACCATGGTGGCCGCGTTCCCGGCCCTGCACGCCGTGTTCGTCGATATCGCCGCCCGCGGGCGCTCCCTCGGGGTGCACCTGGTGCTCTGCACGCAGCGGCCGGCCGGCGTGCTGAGGGACGCGCTCCTGGCCAATTGCAGCCTGCGGATCTCGCTGCGAGTGAACAACCGGGCCGACAGCCAGGCCGTGCTCGGTTCGGATGCCGCCGCCCTGATCGACGCCGCCCGCCCCGGCCGGTGCGCGCTCGTGCGGGGGTCCACGCCGGTCGAGACCGCACAGGTGGCCGCAACGGGTGACGCCGACATCCGGCAGATCGCGAATGATCGGCCGGCCGGGCCGAACCTGCCGCGGCGCCCCTGGCTGGACCCGCTCCCGCACCGGGTGACCCGGGCGCAGCTGGCCGCAACGGGCGCCGCCCCGCCAGGACTGCTGCTCGGCCTGCTCGACGAGCCGGAGCACCAGCGTTACCGGGTGGCCGGCTACGACCCCGGCGTCGACGGCAACCTGCTGGTGATCGGCGGTGCGCGCACCGGCAAGTCCACTCTGCTGGCCGCGCTCGCCGAGCAGGCGCCGTCCAGGGTGCGGCTGGTGCCCGCCGACGTCGAGGGCACCTGGGATGCGCTGGTGCGGGCCCACGCCGAACTGGACGGCCTCGTCCACACGGACCGGGCGACCGGCGCTCACCGGCAGGAGGGCGCCCGGGAGAGCCGGCTGCTGCTGATCGACGACCTGGACGCCGTGCTGGCGCGCTGGGGCGACGAACACCGGGCCGCCGCTGTGGACCTCGTGACCGGTCTTCTCCGAGACGGCGGGCCGAGCGGGCTGCGGCTGGTCATCACCGTTCAACGGCTCACCGGCGCCTTGCAGATGCTGCCCGCCCTGTGCCAGAGCCGGGTGGTGCTGCGGCTGCCGGGCGTGCACGAGCACCAGGCCGCGGGGGAGCCGGCGGCCAGCTACGACGCAACCCTGCCTACCGGCGGCGGCCGTTGGCGGGGCGGGCGCATCCAGCTGCTGCAGCCGGAGCCGGTCGGCGGCGGCTCGGCGCAGCCGGTGCGACGACACGTCGATGTGCCCTCGGCCTCGGATACGGCGGGTCCGGAGGGGGTACGGGCGGTGCTGCTCGTGGTCGCCGGTTCGGTCGCCCGGTCGGCCGCGGCGTTCCAGGTGGATGGGCCGGCCGGCTCCCGCCGCGTGGTCGAGCTGGCGGCCGGTCCCGTCGCCGGGGCGGGTGGCCGGATAGAAGTGTCCACGGTGGCCGCAGGCACCGTGCTGGTGGGCGACGCCGATGCCTGGCAGGGGAACTGGTCCCTGCTGGCCGGGCTGCGCCGAACAGCACCGCTGGTCTTCGACGGCGCCTCCCTCGGCGATTACCGCCTGCTGACACGTCGGCGAGAGCTGCCGCCACCGTTGGCGCCGGGCCGCTCGCGGGGCTGGCTCGTCGAGCCGGACGGCACCGTCCGGCGGGTGACGCTGCCCTAACCGGCCGGTGCGGCGAGCACCTCGGCCAGGGGCGTGAGCGGCAGGGCGTGTGCCGTGGCGACCGGGGCACTGGTGAGCACCCCGCCGAATGTG
Source organism: Cryobacterium arcticum (assembly GCF_001679725.1). NCBI lineage: Bacteria > Bacillati > Actinomycetota > Actinomycetes > Micrococcales > Microbacteriaceae > Cryobacterium > Cryobacterium arcticum. The sequence continues at coordinate 974,700 of NZ_CP016282.1, forward strand.
TTCAGCCCCAGCGCCAGGGACGCGTCGGCGCGCAACGCATCCACCCACCCCCGGTTCGCGATGGCACGCACATAGGGCAGCGTCGCGTTGGTGAGCGCATACGTCGACGTGCTCGGCACGGCGCCCGGCATGTTGGCCACGCAGTAGAACAGCGAACCGTGCACCGTGAAGGTGGGCTCGGTGTGCGTGGTGGGGTGGGTGTCAGCGAAGCAGCCGCCCTGGTCCACCGCGATGTCCACGAGCACGCTTCCGGCCTTCATGCGCGACACCAGCTCGTTGCTGACGAGTTTGGGCGCCCGGGCGCCGGGAATGAGGACCGACCCGATCACCAGATCGGATTGCAGCAGCGCGGTCTCGATCTCGAAGGCATTCGACGCGATGGTCTTCACCCGGCCGTAATGCAGGGTGTCCAACTCGCGCAACCTGAAGAGATTGGTGTCGAGGACAGTGACCTCCGCGCCCAGCCCGATCGCCACCTGCATCGCGGCGGTTCCGGCGACACCGCCACCCAGGACGGTGACCCGGGCCGGATGCGTGCCGGGCACGCCGGGCACCAGCAGACCGGGGCCACCGTTGGGCTTGAGCATGGCGTTGGCCCCGACGATGGGCGCCAGACGTCCGGCGACCTCGCTCATGGGCGCCAGCAGGGGCAGCGCCCGGGTCGGCAGCTGCACGGTCTCGTACGCGATGGCGGTGACTCCAGCGTCGAGCAGCGCCCGGGTGAGGCCCGCCTCGGCGGCCAGATGGAGATAGGTGAAGAGCACCAGGTCGGCCCGGAAGTACCCGTATTCGCTCGGCACCGGCTCCTTCACCTTGAGCAGCAGCTCGGCCGCCGACCAGGTGGAGACGGCATCGGGCAGGATCGCGGCGCCGGCCGCTGAGAACTGGTCGTCGGTGATCGACGACCCCAGCCCTGCGCCGGTTTCGATCAGCACCTCATGGCCGTGCAGCACCAGGTCGTGCACCCCGGCGGGCGTGATCGCCACCCGGAACTCGTTGTCCTTGATCTCTTTCGGTACACAAATCCGCATGGGGCTCCTTTGCCGGCGCGGGCGACCCGGGAGAGGCGCACGCCCGTGGCCACAGCATACTGGTGCGCCCCGTCGAAGCCCGTGTGCGTTTTCGAACGTGTTCAGGGCACCTGACCGACGGTATCCGCTGAAATCGCGTCGAATGTTAACGTTTTAGACATTTTATGGCGCGTCTCGTTCCGACTGTGCCAGTATCGGTCCACTCGTCACCCAGCGGACCACCCCTCGATGGAGCGGCCGCTGAAGAATGCAAGGAGACCGCCCCATGGCCCTGCCCGCAGACCCGATGATCCGTCAACTCGTACAGCAGGCCCAGCGCGCCCAGATGGGGCGCCGCGCTCTCCTGGCCGGCGCGGGTGCCGGTGCGGCAGCCCTGGCGCTCGCCGCCTGTTCCACAGGCAGTGCGGCCAGGCCCACCGCGGCCACCGACAAGTCGGCGAGCGAGAAGACCCTGCGCTGGGACAACTGGGCGCTCTACATCGACGTGGACGACGCCGGCAACTACCCCACCCTCGAGGCGTTCACGGCGGAGACCGGCATCAAGGTGAATTACACCGAGGCCGTCGATGACAACAACACGTACTACGGCAAGGTGAAGGACCAGCTGGCCCTGGGCAAGGACATCGGCGCCGACACGGTATGCCTCACCGACTGGATGGTCGGCCGGCTCGCCCGGTTCGGTTACCTGCAGGAACTCGACCACGCCAACATCCCCAACCTTGCCAATCTGCTGCCCAACCTGAAGGATGTCGACTTCGACCCGGGCCGGGAGCTGTCGGTGCCGTGGCAGGGCGGCTTCGCCGGTATCTGCTGGAACAAGGAGAAGTTCCCCGACGGCATCACGTCTGTCGAACAGCTGTGGAGCACACCCGAACTCAAGGGCCGCGTCGGCGTGCTCTCCGAGATGCGCGACACCATGGGCCTGATCATGCTCGACGCGGGCGTCGACATCTCCGGCGACTGGGGTGACGACGACTTCACCGCCGCGATCGAGGTGCTCAAGAAGCAGGTCAGCGACGGCCAGGTGCGCAACATCAAGGGCAACTCCTACAAGGAAGACCTCGTCAACGGCGACAGCCTCGCCGCCATCGTGTGGTCGGGCGACATCGTGCAGCTGAACGCCGAGAACGGCGACAAGTGGGGGTTCGTGGTGCCCGACAAGGGCGGCACCATCTGGAACGACAACTTCGTCGTGCCGATCGGCTCCGCGCACAAGGCCAACGCCGAAGCGCTCATCAACTACTACTACGACCCCGCCGTGGCCGCCGAGGTCGCCGCGTACGTCAACTTCATCACCCCGGTGGCCGGGGCCAAGGAGGCGGCCATGGAGATCGACCCCGAACTGGCCGACAACCCGTTGATCTTCCCCGACGACGCCACCCTCGCCAAGGCCAAGGTGTTCCGCACCCTCACCGGCGCCGAAGAACAGACCTACGGGGCAGAGTTCCAGAGCATCCTGCTGGGAGCCTGACGCGTGGCCACCGGAGCGTTCGCCGACCGCGGCGCCGACCTCGAACTCGTCGGCATCCAGAAACGGTTCCCCGGCTTCACCGCCATCGAACACCTCAACCTGGTCATCCCGGCCGGTTCGTTCTTCGCCCTGCTCGGCCCCTCCGGCTGCGGCAAGACCACCACCCTGCGGCTCGTGGCGGGGCTGGAAGACCCCACCGGCGGGCGCATCCTGATCGGCGGCCAGGACGTCACCGGGCAGAAGGCCTACCAACGCCCGGTGAACACGGTGTTCCAGAGCTACGCACTGTTCCCGCACATGACCGTGCTCGAGAACGTGGCGTTCGGCCTGCGCCGGCGCAAGATCGCGGATGCCGTGGCCAAAGCCCACGAGGCGCTGCGACTGGTGGAACTCGACCACCTGGCCGCCCGCAAACCCGTGCAGCTCTCCGGCGGGCAGCAGCAGCGGGTGGCGCTGGCCCGTGCCATCGTGAACCGGCCGGCGCTCTTGCTGCTCGACGAACCGCTCGGCGCGCTCGACCTCAAGCTCCGCCGCCAGATGCAACTCGAGCTCAAGACCATCCAGGAGGAGGTCGGCCTCACGTTCCTGCACGTCACCCACGACCAGGAGGAGGCCATGACCATGGCCGATACCATCGCGGTGATGAACAAGGGCCGCATCGAGCAGATGGGCACCCCCGAACTGCTCTACGAGCTGCCGCGCACGGCCTTCGTGGCCAACTTCCTCGGCCAGTCCAACCTCTTCACCGGGGCCGTGGTGGGGGAGACCAGCACCTCGATAGCCGTCGACGTTGCCGGGCGCAGCATCGTGGTGCCCAAGGCCCGCTCGCACCGGCACGCCGGTGATGTCACCGTGGGGGTCCGGCCCGAGAAGATCACCCTGCATCGGCAGAAGCCGGAGCCGGACCCCGCCCACAACGTGATCGGCCCCGGCCGGGTGACGGATGTGTCGTTCACCGGAGTGAGCACCCAGTACCTCGTCACGGTGCCCGGGGTGGGCACCATCATCGTGTTCGAACAGAACCGCTCCTTCGGCCCCGTCGAGGGCGAGGGCGACGAGGTCTGGATGACCTGGAACGTGGAACACGGCTTCGGCCTGGACGACGACCCGGCAGGGCCGGACCCCAAGTTCGTCGCCGACACCACCACCAAGAGCATCGCGGCGCAGCGCCGGGCCGCCCTCGTCACGGAGCTCGAGGAGGCCTAGGAATGGCCTTCGCCGCGTTCTCCAGCACGGCAGCACCGCCCGCCGATGCGCCGCCGCGCCGCCGCAGCAACGTGGCGCTGCTCCTGCTGCTGCCCGGAATCCTCTACCTGGTGCTGTTCTTCCTGGCCCCGCTGGTGTCACTGATCCTCACGTCCCTGCAGGCGCCGACCGAGTTCGGCGACATCGGCATGTACAGCTACGCGTTCCGGTGGGAGAACTACGTGGCGGTGATCGAGCAGTACTGGCCGCACATCCTGCGCTCGTTCGGCTACGCCATCGTCGCCACGGTGCTGGCGCTGGCGTTCAGCTACCCGCTGGCGTACTTCATCGGGGTCACGGCCCGCAAATGGCCTCTGCTGCAGAGCCTGATGCTGGTGCTCGTGATCGCACCGTTCTTCATCAGCTTCCTGCTGCGCACCCTGGCCTGGAAGCAGATCCTCTCCGACGAGTCGTTCCTCGTGACATCGCTCAAGGCGGTGTCGCTGCTGGCGCCGGATGCGCACCTCACCGGCACGGCGTTCTCGGTGATCTTCGGGCTGACCTACAACTTCATCCCGTTCATGACGCTGCCGCTCTACACCACCCTGGAGCGACTGGACCTGCGCTACCTGGAGGCCGGCAACGACCTGTACGCCAGCGGGTTCCACACCTTCCGCACCGTCACCATCCCACTGTCGATGCCCGGCATCGTGGCCGGCACGCTGCTCACCTTCATCCCCGCTGCCGGCGACTACATCAACGCCAGCCGCGACTTCCTCGGCGGGGCGGATACCCAGATGATCGGCAATGTGATCGAGGCGAACTTCCTCGTGCTGTTGAACTACCCGGCGGCAGCGGCCCTGTCGATCATCCTGATGACCGTGATCCTCGTGATCGTGGGCGTCTACGTGAAGAGAAGCGGAACGGAGGAACTGCTGTGACCCGATTCTCGCTGGGCAAGTGGCTACTGCCGGTCTATTCGGCGCTCGCGCTGATCTTCCTGATGATCCCGATCGTCTACACCTTCGTCTTCTCGTTCAATGACTCGCTCAAGTCCAACATCACCTGGCGCGGCTTCACCTTCGACAAGTGGCTCAACGTCTGCGCGGTGCAGAACGGCGCGGTCTGCGAGGCCTTCGGAAACAGCCTGATCATCGGGGTGGTGGCCACCGTGATCGCCACGACGCTGGGCACCATGATCGCGATCGCCCTGGTGCGTTACCGGTTCCGGTTCCGGGCCGGCACCAGCCTGCTCCTGTTCCTGCCGATGGCGACCCCCGAGGTGGTGCTCGGCGCCGGTCTGGCCGCACAGTTCCTGTCGCTGGGGGTGCCCAAGGACATGCTCACGATCATCCTGGCGCACACGATGTTCTGCATCAGCTTCGTCGTGGTGACCGTGAAGGCCCGCGTGGCCGGACTCGACCCGGCGCTGGAGGAGGCGGGGCGCGACCTGTACGGCTCGCCCGCCCAGGTGTTCGCCCGGATCACCTTCCCGCTGCTGCTGCCCGGCATCCTCGCCGCCGCGCTGCTGTCGTTCGCGCTGAGCTTCGACGATTTCATCATCACGAACTTCAACTCGGGGGCGGTGACCACGTTCCCCAAGTACATCTACATTTCGGCGTCACGCGGTATCCCCGCCGAGGCGAATGTGATCGCGTCGGCGGTGTTCATCCTGGCCCTGGTGATCGTGGTGACCGCGCAGGTATCCGCGGCCGCCCGGGCCAAGCGTCAGGCCCGCCAGGGCTAACGCGTGACCGTGAGGCGGTCGGTGGTCGAGCCAGTCGAGACCTGGTGACGTGTGCGCGGGTCGATCTGCGGTGCGTGAGTCCCGAGTCGGTCAGACGTAGCTGGCGCGGATCTGCCCGATGGGCTGGCCGCCGCCGAAGACCGCGAGCTTGAGCTCGGGGATGATGGCGTCGACCTCGGAGCGGGGCACCGCGCCGGCATCCGCCAGCAGGCTCAGCGCCACGATGGTGGCCGCCCGCAGGTTGCCGTCGAGGATCTTCAGCGCCACGGTCATGCCGTTGTCGGCCGAGGCCACCATGATGCCCTCTGCGCCGCCCTTGACGAACAGGCCCAGACGCTCGATCGCGATCGAGTCCGGCAGCCCGGGGCCGGCAATGACCCAGCCGTTCTCCCGCACGGCCTCGGCCAGGAAGCCGGCCTCACGGTAGATGGCGAAGGGCGAAGTCGACTTGGACGTGGCAATGCGGGCGATGCCGCGGGCCAGTGCCGTGAGGGAGAGTGCGTGCACGGGGGCGCCGCATCCGTCGACGCCCGAGGCAGTCGGACGTTCGCCGGTGAAGCGCTCCACGACGTCGAGAATGCGCTTCTGCAGCGGATGCTCCGGGTCGAGGTAGCCCACGATCGGCCAGTGGTTCTGCACGCAGGCGACGAGCATCGCCGCGTGCTTGCCCGAGCAGTCGGAGTAGATCGGGGCGGGGCCGGCGCCCTGGCGCACGAGGCCGTCCCGGGTGGCGGAGTCTCCCGGCCAGGTGGGCGTGCAGCCGAGGTCGGCCTCGGAGAGACCGGCGCGGGCGAGCAGCCCACGCACCAGGTCGGTGTGCTTCTGGGTGCCGGAGTGGCTGGACGTCGCGATCGCGGCATCCTCCCCGCGCAGCACGACGCCGCTGGCCATGACCGCGATGGCCTGGAACGGCTTCATCGACGAGCGCGGGAACACCGGCGCGTTGACGTCGCCGAGCGCGCGCAGCACGGCGCCGTCACTGCCGAGAAGTACGGCCGCGCCGGCGTGCCGGGATTCGATGAAACCGGACCGTTCGACGACGGCGAGCTCAACCGAGTCGATCACCTCGATGGTTCCCGCGCTGCCGGAGGGGCCGGCCGCACCGAATGCGGCGGAACTCGTGGTGCTCGTCACGGTTACAGTGTCGCCATCGCGTCGTCGATGACCGACAGGGCGTCGGCCAGCAGGGCATCCGTGACGGCCAGGCTGGGCAGGAACCGCAGCACGTTGCCGTAGGTGCCCGCGGTGAGCAGCAGCACACCGTGCTGAGCCGCGTAAGCGGCGATCGCGGTGACGGCGGCGGCGTTGGGCGCCTTGGTCGTCGTCTGGGTGCCGGGCTGCACGAGCTCGATGGCGATCATGGCGCCGCGGCCGCGGATGTCGCCGATGATGTCGTGCTTGTCGGCCAGTGCGGTCAGACCGGCGCGGAGGGTCTTCTCGATGCGCTGGCCCTCGGCCAGGAGATTGTTGCGCTCGATCGCGTCGAACACGGCGATCGCGGCGGCGCAGGCGACGGGGTTGCCACCGAAGGTGCCGCCGAGGCCGCCGGGCTGGGACGCGTCGAGGATCTCGGCGCGGCCGGTCACGGCGGCCAGCGGCATGCCGCCGGCGATGCCCTTGGCCACGAGCACCAGGTCGGGTTCCCAGCCGAAGTGCTCGCTGGCGAAGTAGGCGCCGGTGCGGGCCATGCCGCTCTGGATCTCGTCGGCGATCATGACGACGCCGTTGGCGGTGCACCATTCCTGCAGCAGCGGCAGGTAGCCCTCGGCGGGAACCATGAAGCCGCCCTCGCCCTGGATCGGTTCGACCACGAGGCAGGCCAGGTCGCTGGCGCCGATGACCTTCTCGAGGTACGCGATGGTGCGGGCCGCGGCCTGCTCACCGGTGAGGCCGTCGTGGTACGGGTAGGAATTGGGGGCGTGGTACACGTCGCTGGCGAGCGGGCCGTAGCCGGTGGCGTAGGGCGCCGCCTTGTAGTTCATCGCCATGGTGAGCACGGTGCGGCCGTGGTAGGCGTGGTCGAGCACGGCAACCGCGCGGCGGCCGGTGTACTTGCGGGCGATCTTCACGCCGTTCTCCACGGCCTCAGCGCCGGAGTTGATCAGCACGCTCTTCTTGGCGAAGCTGCCGGGGGTGTGGGCCGCGAGCAGTTCGGCGACGCGCACGTATTCCTCGTACGGGGTGATGGTGAAGAGGGTGTGCACGAAATCACCCAGCTGGTCGGTCGCGGCGGCGACGACGCTGGTCTCGGAGTGTCCGACGGTGGTCACACCGATTCCGGCGCCGAGGTCGATGAACTGGTTGTCGTCGAGGTCGACGACGATGGCGCCGCTGGCTTTCTTGATGTACACGGGCAGGGCGGAGCTGACGCCCGTGGACACCGCAGCCAGGCGTCGCTGGTGCATCTCCGTGGAACGCGGACCCGGGATCGCAGTGACGATCTTGCGTTCCTGGCTCACCGAATACACGGGAGCCGGGGTGGAGGAGGAGGCAGCGGAGTCAGTCAACGTGTCAGTCATGATGGGGCCAGTTTACCGGCCGGTTCCCCCGCGGCCACGATGATTCCCTGCGAGAATTAACAGTGACGCGTTTATCCCGAAGGAGTCACCATGATCGGTGCACATCACTACGCCGTGCAGACCCAGTGGACCGGCAACCGGGGCACCGGCACGAGCAGCTACCGCACCTATGGCCGGGAGCACACCCTCACCTCCGCCGGTAAGGAGCCGATCGCCGGTTCGGCCGATCGCACCTTCCACGGCAACGCCGACCGGTGGAACCCCGAGGAGCTGCTCCTGGCCGCCCTCAGCCAGTGCCACATGCTGTCCTACCTGCACGTGGCCGTGAACCACGGGGTGATCGTGGTCGACTACTCCGACGATGCGATCGGCACCATGGCGCAGACGGCGGATGGTGGCGGTCACTTCACCGCCGCAACCCTGCGCCCCCGGGTCACCATCGCCGACCCGGACCAGGCCGAACTCGCCGAGTCCCTGCACGCCGAGGCGGCCAAGGCCTGTTTCATCGCGGCGTCGGTCAACTTCCCGGTGGGCCACGAAGCGGTCACCATCGTGGCCGCACCGGCCTCGGTGCTCTAGGCCGCGTAGCCCGGTCTGCGGTCGGTTCCCATCTCGTCGGTCGAGCTTGTGGACTTGTGCTGAGCCTGTCGAAGTAGACCCGGTGACCCGGTTTGCGGTTGATGACCATCTCGTCGGTCGAGCTTGTCGAGACCCGGTGACCCGGTTTCGACAAGCTCAACCAGCGAACTGACCCTACTGCTGGGCGGCCTGGAACAGCGTGAAGGCCTCTTCGAGCACCGAGGCGGCGTCGTCGATGAGGGCTTCGGAGATGACCACAGACGGCATGATCCGCAGCACGGAGTCCCAGCTGCCGGCATCCAGTGCGATGACGCCGTTGGTGGTGGCGTGCTTGAGCACGAACGCGAGCGCCTCGGGGAACGGCTTCTTGGTGCCGGGGTGCACGAGCTCCACGCCGAACATGGCGCCCTTGCCGCGCACGTCGCCGACGATGTCGAATTTGTCTGCCCAGTCGCCGATGCGGGCCCAGAGGGCCTTCTCCACGCGCTTGGCCTCGTCGATCAGGTTGTCGCGCTCGATGATGTCGAACACCGCCAGGGCCGCCGCGGTCGAGACCGGGTTGCCGCCGAAGGTGCCGCCGATGCCGCCGGGCTGCACGGCGTCCATGATCTCGGCGCGGCCGGTGACGGCGGCCAGCGGGAAACCGCCGGCGATGCCCTTGGCCGTGGTGACCAGGTCGGGCACCACACCGTGGTGCTCGATGCCGTACCAGGCTCCGGTGCGGGCGATGCCGGCCTGGATCTCGTCGGAGACGAAGACGATGCCGTTCTCGGTGCAGAACTCGCTCAGTCGCTTGAAGTAGCCGGGGGCGGGGATGACGATGCCGCCGTCGCCCTGGATCGGCTCGACGAAGAACGCCGCGATCTCCGAGGCGCCGATGTGCGTCTGGATGTAGTCGATGGTCTTCTCGGCCGCTTCCTCGCCGGACAGGCCGTCCTGGTACGGGTAGCTGGTGGGAACGCTGTAGATCTCACCGGGGAACGGGCCCATGCCCACGCGCTCCGGCCACGGGCGGTAGGTCATCGCCATGGTGAGGTTGGTGCGGCCGTGGAAGGCGTGGTCCAGGCTCACGATGGCGCGGCGGCCGGTGTACTTGCGGGCGATCTTCACCGCGTTCTCCACGGCTTCGGCTCCGGTGTTGACCAGGATCGAGTGCTTCTCGAAGTCACCGGGGGTGATCTCGGCGAGCTTCTCGGCCACGCGCACGTAGTTCTCGTACGGGGTGACGGTGAAGAGCGTGTGGGTGAGCTTGCCGGCCTGCGCGGCGGCGGCCGCGGCCACCTCGGGGTGGGCGTGGCCGATGGTGGTCACGCCGATGCCGCAGCCCAGGTCGATGATCTGGTTGCCGTCGACGTCGACCAGGATCGCTCCCGCGCCGTGGTCCATGTAGATGTTCGCGAGGGTGCCTGCGCCGGCAGACACGGCGCGAACGCGTCGTTCCTGCAGCGCGATTGACCGTGGGCCCGGGAGGGCGGTGACGAGCTTGCGCTCCTGGCTGACCGAGAAGGAAGAAGACATGGCTCCAGCTTACGGACGTCGGCTGGGGGCTGGCCCCGCCGGGCTGCACGGATGCGCGCCGCGGGAGGGGACGGTGGCCGAGGAGGTCGCGGTGGCGCTCTGTGTCGCACGCCGAGCGTCGTCGGCAGAGGTCAGGCCTTGGCCTGGCTTCGCATCCGCGCCAACCCGACCGCGTAGATCCCGAGAATCAGGGTGATGGTGCCGAGGGTTGCCAGAAGCAATGCCGCCCAGGCCGACACGAACGCCAGGGCGATGGTTGCGCCACCGATTAGGACCAGGACACGGGCCGCCGGCCGATAGATCGGCCCGACGGCATCCTGCAAGCGCTGGAGGTAGGGCGGCAGAGACAGGTCTTGGGACCGGGACAGGGGAAGAGCGTTGCCGAGCAGAATGACGATTAGCCCCAGGCTTGCCGCCATCGACTCGGCCATTGGGAAGTTCGTGCCGGCGAATGCGCTCACAAGTCCAAAATGCGACACCGTCATCGCGATCGCCACGCCCGAGATCAAGTACCCCATCACGCGCACCCCGTTCGCGGAATTCAGGGCGGACTTCTGTCCGATCACCCTGCGCAGCTTTCGATCGAGTTCGGGTGTCACGGCGAACAATGCGGTGAGGAGAAGAAGGATGATGGGGAATGCTCCGGCGGCGAACCAGCGCTGGACCACGCTTTCGCCGTGCCGACCGTTCGCGGCCCTGGTCACGAGGGACTCCGCCATGTCCGGCCAGAACACGACCGAGGCGACGGCCATCGTCACGCAGGCGACACCGACAGTGACGAGTGCCGGTCGCAGCACTTTCAGGTCTGGTGACAGTCTCAGATTTGGCATGAGTCAGCTCTCTTTTCCTCGGGTCGGTGGATCCTGTGGTCCGTCATCACGACGCAATCTCGACAGGGCAACGATCGCTTCTTCAATGACCGTCAGGTTTGCTCGGTATTGAATTTCAGTTCCTTGCCGTCGGGAGACCACCAGGTCGGCGTGACGAAGCACCTTGAGGTGGGCGGAAAGTGTTGAGTGTCCGATCTCCAGATCACGGGCGATGTCGCCGGCGCGAACGAAGTCTTTGTCACGAAGAAACTGCAGAATGCGGCGGCGGTTGCTGTTCGCCAAGGCATCAAAGATCCCCTCTTCGTTATTTCGTGACATAGCGAAATAGTAGCACCGGCCAAGTCCTCCGCACCAGACGATTCGCGCCTAGAAGGGCGCACGCCTCCGAAAGGTCGATACTGTGTCCTTGATGTGTACGTCCTGAGGGGGGCCCAGTGAGTAGACAGTCCATCATTCTTGCGTCGTTGGCAGTGGTCGGAGCTCTGACGCTGTCCGGTTGCACCGCGAGCGCCGAAGCGGCTCCGACCGAATCGACGGCATCCGCGGAGTCGACCGAGTCGGCGGCATCCGCAGGATCGACGACGGACGCGATGAGCTGCAGCGGCTTCAATGACACCGCCACGATCATCGTGAACGCGGATGCCGGTGTGCGCGATGGTCGGATGGCTGCACAGGAGCAACAGGGCTGGTACCGACTGGCCACCCGGGTGCTGGACGGTGTGCCCATCCGAGGGGAGGGCGCTGTCAGTGACGCGCTCGCCGGGTTGAAGACCATCGCACCGTCGGTCACCCTGGGCGCCATGAGCACGACGGGTATCGGCTCGGCGGAGTGGTACACCGGCCAGGATGCGCTGTCTGCCGCGTGCGCAGATGCCGGCTCCGAGCTGGCCGTCGAAAGCTTCACCGGTGGATGAGGTGGAGTCGCCAGAACTGATGAGCATCGCAGGCGCCCAAGCGGACGTGCGCCGCATCTTTCGCGGCGGCTATAGCGGTCCGCTCGTCTCCGCAATCCTGTGGGCGGGGGCGAACACGGTTTACTTTCTTGTGTCGCCTGGAGCGGCAATGGCCGTCCTCTTCTTCGGGGGCATGCTGATATTTCCGCTGTCCGCGGTGATCCTCAGGCTCACCTCGGGGTCCGCGATGCTGCCGAAAGGACATCCGTCGACGGCCTTGGCCATGCAATCGGCCTTCACGGTTCCCCTGGGACTTCTCATCGCCATAGCGCTCGGGTCCTACGAGCCCATCCTGTTCTTTCCCGCGTCGCTGATCATCGTGGGCGCGCACTACCTGGTCTTCATGTCCCTGTACGGAATGAGGGTTTTCGCGGTTCTGGCCGCGGCACTCCTGCTGGTCGGAACCGTGGGTATCTTCGTTGTCCCCGAAATCGGCGCGATCAGCGGTTGGATCGGTGCGATCGTTTTCGCGGCCTTCGCTCCCGTGCTGTATCGCACCGGGGTGGCGCGACAGGTGTAGCCATTCCTGTCGACCACGCGACGTGGTTGCCAGAACAGATGCGGTAATCAGACAGGAAAAGGTGGGGCAATGGGGATTCGACGTGGTTGGGGACTGGCGGGAACTATCGTGGCGGCGGTGCTGCTCGTGAGCGGATGTGCGGGGTCGGCGCCCGAGGCCACTCCGAGCCCGACGCACACGACGCCGCCACGCATCGAGGACCTCATCACGCCGACCCCGACGCCGACCGCCACGGTGCCGGCCACGGCGGAGCCGGTGGCGCAGACCGTCGACGCCGGTGTCGTGGCGGAGGGCACCTCCGCGTCGGCCTCCGGGAGCGGGCCCTCGAACGTCGCCTATCAGCGTCAGGGTGAGTTCGCTGTCGTCATGAATATCGACTGCTCGGCCTGCACCGGCACAACGACCGTGACGGAGCCCGGGCGCATGTCACCCTTCGGTGAAATGGCGGCGCCGATGAGCGGCTCGTTCCTGAAGGACGTCTTCAAGAACGACCCCGTCAACCAGACGCTCATTGTGCTCGCCGAAGGGCCGTGGACGGTGACGCTGCAGAGTTGGAATGACATCCCCTCGGTGTCCGGCGCGCAGTCGGGTATCGGGCCCGCAGTGTTGTTCCTCTCCGACGACGTGCCCCGCCTCACGGTCGATTACGCCCCCGCCTCCGCCGACGACTCGTTCTCCGGACGCGTGTTCACGACCTCCGACTCGCCCAAGTTGTTCGGAAACACCGAAGCGTTCTCCGAGGTGTACGACGTGGACCTGCCGGGAGTCATGGCGATCCAGACCAACGGCACCTGGATGGTGACGCCGACACCGTAGCCGCGTGCGCCAGACTGGGCTCATGCCCGATCTCACGTTGCGCGGCGGCGTCGGCAGCCGGGTCTCGGCCGAGATCGACGTCAAACGATCCAGATTCCTCTGCCGTATCGTCAGGGTCGACACCGAGGATGCCGCGCGTGCCGCCATCGACGCCGCGCGCGTCGAACACTGGGGTGCGCGCCACCACTGCTCGGCGTTCATGGTCGGACCGAGCGGCACTCCCGATCAGGTGCGCCGGTCCAACGACGACGGTGAACCGTCGGGAACGGCGGGCCGACCCATGCTGGAGGCCCTTGCGGGTCGCGGCCTCGTCGACTGCGTTGCCGTCGTCACACGCTATTTCGGCGGCACACTCCTCGGCGCGGGCGGTCTCGTGCGCGCCTACTCCGACGCCGTTCTCACCACGATCGACCTGGCCGAGTCCCGGGGCCTCCTCGTGGCGCGCGAGCGTCGTGAACTCTTCAGACTCGCACTGTCCCATGCGGACGCCGGTCGTATCGAGGCGGAACTGCGCCAGCGCGGGGTGCTCATCCTCGGCACGACCTACGGAGAGAATGCCGTGCTGAGTATTGCCGGCGACGACGCCGAGAAGCTGGGCGCGATCGTCGCCCAGGTCACCGCCGGGGCAACCGAGCTGGAGGCCATCGGACATGAATGGGTCGATGTGGAGCGCGAGTCACACCCCTGAGGTCACGTCACGAGAAAAGGATGTCGGAACCTTAGAAGGACGAAATCCCGGAATCGGTCCTTTCTTGCCCACTTTGTCCTTCCAAACGTGCGTCGTGCTCCGCGAGTTCGGCGAGTTGGCGGATGACGGTGCCCCAGCCGTCGTGGAAGCCGAGTTCCTCGTGCTGGTCGCGGTCCGCTCGGTTGCGGTGCATCGCAGTGGCGGTGTACTCGGTGCCGTCGGGGTGGTCGGTCATGGTCATCACGGCGGTCACGAATGAGGCGTCGGCGGGGCGCCAACCCGCGACCAGTGCATCCGTGAACACGATGCGCTGGAGCTCGTCAACGGCGAGGAAACAGCCGGTGATGTGTGGGCCGAATTCGAGACCGTCGTCGCTGATCTCGGTGCGGAAGGAGCCGCCGGGGCGCAGGTCCATCTCGCGCACGCGGCATATCGTGGGTGCCGGAACCCACCATTGTTCGAAGCTGGCCGGGTCGGCCCAGGCGTTCCACACTGCTGCGCGCGGGGCCCGGATGATGCGGGAGACGGTGAGGTCGAGTTCGGGGTGAGCGGATGTGGTCATGCGGGGGTCTCCTTGTCGCGGCTGGGGTCGGTGGTGGGGGAGGTGGCGAACCGCTCGAGGCGATCGGTGCGGCCCTCCCAGATGCGGCGCTGCTCGTTGAGCCAGCTCTCCATCACGATGAATGTGTCGCGCTCGATCGTGCAGATGCGCACCCGCCCGGTCTTGCGGGTGCGGATCAGGCCGGCCCGCTCGAGGTAACCGATGTGCTTCATGAACGACGGCAGGGCCATGTCGAAGGGCGCGGCCAGCTCACCGATGCTGGCCGGCCCGGAGCCGAGCCGGCCCAGAACTGCCCGGCGGGTCGGGTCGGAAATGGCCTGGAAGACGCCGTCGAGCGTGGAGGAATGCTGAACCATACGGCTAAGTTATCCCAGGCCTAACACTGAGCGCAAGGGCTAAGTGTGGAGCCGGCGGGGCCGCGGCTAGCGCAGTTCGCGCCACCAGATGGCGCGCTTGACGCGCTGCACGACCGTGGTCGGCGGCGACTCGTTGTAGCTGTGCGCCAGTTCCTGCCCGGTCAGCCCGTGGATCGCGGCCATGATGTCGTCGGTGGCCTTGCGGCGGGCCCGGCCGGAGTCGGCGGTGCCGTGCACGCTCACGTCGATCGGCTCGCCGAACTTCACGCTGATGCGGCGGATGCGCGGCATCTTCGAGCCCACCGGCATGATCTCTTGCGTGCCGATCAGTCCGACGGGCACGACCACGGCGCCGGTGGTGAGGGCCAGCCATGCCACGCCGGTGCGGCCGCGGTAGAGCCGGCCGTCGAGAGAGCGTGTGCCCTCCGGGTAGATCGCGAAGGCGCCGTCCACGTCGAGCACCTCCTTGCCGGCGTCGAGGGCCACCTGGGCGGCCTGGCCGGCGCCGCGTTCCACGCCGATGGCGCCGATCGAGGTGAAGAACTGGCGTGACACCCAGCCCTTGAACCCGGTGCCGGTGAAGTATGTGGACTTGGCCAGGAACTGCACCCGGCGGGGCGCGGTGAGCGGGATGACGATGCTGTCGATGAACGACAGGTGGTTGCTGGCCAGGATCACGCGGCCCTCGCGGGGGATGTTCTCCTTGCCGGTGATGCGGGGCCGGAAGACCAGGCGCGCGATGGGCGCCATGATGCCGTAGCCGAGGAAGTAGACGAACCCGGGCCGCTTGGGCTTGGCGGGCAGCTCGACTATCTCGTCGGAGGCCGGCACCTGTTCGACGGGGGCATCCGGCGCGGTTTCGGGCTCGGATGCTGGGTCGTGCTTTGCTCCGGTCACTCAACGACCCTACAGCGCGGGTCAGTCGCGGCCCGGCATATGTGAGCGGTGCGCCTAGCATGGGCTCGTGCAGCGAATCATCATTCTCGGGTCCACGGGCTCGATCGGAACCCAGGCGCTCGACGTCATCAAGGCCAATCCCACCCGGTTCGAGGTGGTCGGCCTGTCGGCCGGCAGCAACCGGGAGCTCCTGGCCGAACAGGCCGCGGAGTACAACGTGGACGACACCGCGGTGGGCGCCGCCGAGGCCGAACAGCTGGTGCGGGATGTCGACGCCGACGTCGTGCTCAACGGCATCACCGGATCGGTGGGGCTGGGCCCGACCCTCGCCGCGCTCACGGCCGGCCGCACGCTGGCGCTGGCGAACAAGGAATCGCTCATCGTGGGCGGCGACCTGGTCAAGGCGCTCGCCGCGCCCGGCCAGATCGTGCCGGTCGACTCCGAGCACTCCGCCATCGCGCAGGCCCTGCGCTCCGGCACCGCCGACGAGGTGCGCCGCCTGGTGCTCACGGCCTCCGGCGGACCGTTCCGCGGCCGCTCCCGCGCCGAGATGGCGAACGTGACCCCGCGAGAAGCCCTCGCCCACCCCACCTGGGACATGGGCCTGGTCATCACCACCAACTCGGCCACCCTGGTCAACAAGGGACTCGAGATCATCGAGGCCCACCTGCTCTTCGACGTGCCCTACGACCGGATCGACGTCGTCGTGCACCCGCAGTCGCTCATCCACTCGATGGTCGAGTTCATCGACGGCTCCACCATCGCCCAGGCGTCGCCGCCGAACATGCGCCTGCCCATCTCGTTGGGCCTGGACTGGCCGAACCGGGTGGCCGCGGTGGGCGTGCCGATCGACTGGACCACTCCGCACACCTGGACATTCGAGCCGCTCGACGACACCGCGTTCCCCGCGGTGGAGCTGGCCAAGCAGGTCGGCCGGGCCCGCGGCACCTACCCGGCGGTGTTCAACGCGTCGAACGAGCAGGCCGTGCTGGCCTTCCACGCCGGGCGGATCGGCTACCTCGACATCGTCGACACCGTGCAGCGTGTCGTCGAGGCCCACGAGACCCAGGGCGAGCTGACCCTGGACTCGCTCGCCGAGGCCGAGCGGTGGGCCCGCGCCTCAGCCGACACCATCATCGACGCCATCGGCCACTGAGCGAGCCCGGCGGCTGACCTCGGCTACCGGGTGCGGTAGCTCTCCGCCACGGTGACCAGCGCCTCATCCCAGGGTGTGGCGTGGATGCCGAGTTCCCGCTCGGTCTCGGCCGAATCGATCACGTACGGAACCAGGAACTGATAGCTGGACTGGTAAACCTCACGCATCAGCGGGCTCACCGCGCCGAGCGAGCGCAGCATCCACTGCGGGTACCCGGCGACCGTGCCGTGGGTGCCGTAGCGTGCGTTGAGTTGGGCGGCGATATCGGTACGGCTGTATGCCCCGCTCGGTACATGCCAGACGCGTCCCCACGAGCCCGGGTAGACGGCCGCGGCGATCATCGTGGCGGCGATATCCGGGATGAAGCTCCAGCTATGCACGAGGTCTGGCCGGCCGACGCCCCTGGCGGTCTTCGAGGCCAGCACTGCGCTGAAGAACGCCTTGCCGAGATGGGCTGTGCCGCTCACCCCGGCGCCGAAGTAGTCGCTCGCGCGCACCTCGACGGCCCGGATTTCGCCCCGGTCGTGCGCGTCGAGCACGCGGTGCCAGCCGTCTCGGCGGATGATGCCCTTGGACTCGGTCGTGGTCTCGGGGGAGTGCTCGGTCATCGCACCCGCTGGCGAGCCATAGGGGTAGAGGTTGCCCATCACCACGAGGTTCGCGCCCGACACGGATGCCGCGGCGATCGCGGCTGCGAACACCGGCGGCCAGCGCCGGGCCCAGTCGGGGTATGGCGGGTTGGTGCACAGGAAGATGGTGTGTGCGCGCTCGGCCGCCAGGCAGAAGGCCACCGGATCGGAGGCGTCGAGGGAGCGTGCCGTGGCACCGGCGAGGGCTGTGCCGGAGCGGGTGGCGACAGTCACGTCATCGCCACGGGCCACCAACTGGCGAGCCAACTCGCTGCCGACCCAACCGGCTCCGACGACAAGGTGCTGGGTCATGAGGATCCTCCTGGCTGTGGGGTCGGACATGCGGGGCGTGGACCACGATCAGGTGCTGAGGACTGTCTAGCAGGTGCAGGCGTCTTCTAGTCGCACTTGCCCTTCTTTTCGCAGGCCCCTTTCCCAGGCTTGTCCGGGCCGGAGTCGCCGGATTTGTCCGGTCCCTTGGGCCCCTCAGGCGCCTCCTCGGGATCGTCGTCGGTGCTCACGGGCTCCGGCGCGGTGGTCTCGACGGGAGTGGTCTCGACCGGGGTGGTCTCGACGGGGGTGCTCGCGGCGATGGACGAGGCAAGGTCGGCCGCGACGAGGTCGATGGCGGCCTGGATCTCGGCGGCCCGCGCCGCCGTGACGGTGTCTGCGGCCGAGGCTTCGGCCAGGCTCTCGCGCAGAGTGTCGAGGGCGGTCTGCGCCGAGGTGTAGTCGCCCGCGGCGGCTGCCGTGCTGACGGCCAGAACGCCGCTCTGCAACTCGCTCGCGGCGTCGGCGTGCAACGCCGTCGTCCCGGCGCAACCGGCCAGCATGCCGCAGGCCAGGCCGACGCCGGCCAGCGCGACGACGACCCTGGGGAAGAACTTCCGGGTGGCGCTCATGGGGTCACGCTCTCTTGAAGCTGCTGCAGGTGGGTGCCGAGGTCGCCGTCGACAGCGGGGTAGGCGGGCGGTTCGGGTGCCGGGTCCCCCGGCTGCACCAGGAAGACCAGGGCGAGAATCGCGGCCAGCGCCACCGCGGCGCCGATGATCACCAGGCGGGGGCGGCGGGCGGCGTTCCGGAGTGCGGCACGCGGCCAGGTTGACGTTCGAGGCGTCGGGCCGGACGGCTGGGACCGCTGCCCGGCGTTCTGGGGCCTGAACGCGACCGTTGTCGCCCCGGTGTCGGCAGAGCCGACCTCGCCGGCCGTGGTGAACGCCCGGGTGACGTCGTCGCCTCCGGAGGCCGGCAGGCGGCGGGTGGGCGCATCCTGGGCCCGGGTGCGTTCCAGGGCCTCGGTACGTTCCAGGAGATCCGTCTGCACCTCAGTCGCTCCGTCCGTGGTCGCACCGATCGGCGCCGGGACCCAGGTGGACTCTCCGGCCTCGAAGGTTTCCAGCGGGACCAATTCGCGCAAACGCACCGCGGCATCCGCCGACGTGAGGCGGTCACCGGGCTCGCGGGCCGTCATACCGGTCAGGACGTCGTGCCACGCGGCGCCGAGCTCGGCGGGGATCTCGGGTTGACGCTGCAACCGGGCCATGGCCGACTCGATGGCCGTGCCCGGGTAGCTGCGCACACCGGTGACGGCCTCGAGCAGCACCAGGCCCAGCGAGTACACGTCGCTGGGCGGCCCGATCGGGTGGCCCATCGCCTGCTCCGGGCTGAGGTAACCGGCGGTACCCAGCACGGCTCCGGTGCTGGTGAGGTGGGTGGCGTCGATGAGCCGGGCAATGCCGAAGTCGGCCAGCTTGGCGTGCGAGACGCGGCCGGGAAAGTCGGACGGGGCCAGGAGCACGTTGGCGGGTTTGATGTCGCGGTGGATGATGCCCCTGGCGTGCACATAGTGCAGCGCCTCGGCCAGGTCGGCGCCCATCCGGGCGACCTCGGCCGCGGGGAGCTTGCCATCGATGATGCGGCTGCGCAGGTCGAAGCCGTCGACGTACTCCATCACGATGAACGACCGGGTGACACCGTCGAGCTGTTCGGTGCCCGCGTCGAACAGGGTGACCAACGCGAAGTGGTTGAGACTGGCCAGCACCATCACCTCGCCGCTCTGCCGTTGCGGGCCCGAGCCGTCAGCGGTGTCCATCCGGAACAGCTTGACCGCCACGGTGCGGCCCAGGGAGGCGTCGGTGGCCTGGTAGACCGTGGCCATGCCGCCGGTGCCGATCAGCCTGTCGAGGGTGAACCTGTCCGCCAGGGTCACCCCGATCAGGCTGTCGGATCGTGACTCGTCACGAAGCGGCTCGGTCGGTGCAGACAGGGAAGGCCTCCAAAAGGGCGGGGAGCAGCGGATACTGAGCAATTCTTGACGCATGGTGCGGTGCCAGTCAACGGCCAGCCGCCTTGCAGCTAGAAAAGGCTAATGTACGGATGTGGAAACCGTGCTGTTATACATCTTGGGCGTAGCCGTGGTCGTCGTGGGCCTCGCGCTCTCCATCGGCCTGCACGAGATCGGGCACCTGGTGCCGGCCAAGCTGTTCGGGGTCAAGGTCACCCAGTACATGATCGGCTTCGGCCCCACTATGTGGTCGAAGAAAAAGGGCGAGACCGAGTACGGCGTCAAGGCCATCCCTCTCGGCGGCTACATCTCGATGATCGGCATGTTCCCGCCCGCCAAGGACGGCTCAGCGCGCAACAACAGCACCGGCTTCTTCAACCAGTTGGTGCAGGAGGGCGAACCGGCCCCCGCCGCCCGCAGCAGCATGGCCGCTGAGGCCCGGCAGGCCAGCGCCGACACCATCGGCGAGGGCGAGGATCACCGCGCCTTCTACCGCCTCCCGGTCTACAAGCGCGTCATCATCATGCTCGGCGGGCCCACGATGAACCTGCTCATCGCCGTGGTGCTCTTCGCGGTGCTGCTGATGGGCTTCGGCACCACCCAGGCCAGCACCACCGTGGGCAGCGTCAGCGCCTGCGTGCTGCCGGCCACCAGCGACCGGCAGGCCTGCGCGGAGGGCGACGAAGCCGCTCCGGGCGCCGCGGCCGGCCTCAAGCCCGGCGACCGACTGGTGAGCATCGACGGCACCGCGATCACCAGCTGGGACCAGTCCACCGCGATCATCCGCGAGTCCTCCGGCACACCGCTGCAGGTGGTCGTCGAACGCGACGGCGCCCAGCAGACGCTCGTGATCACCCCCAAGCTCACCGAACGCTACGTGACGGATGCCGACGGCAACGTCGTCACCGACGCCAGCGGCGCCCAGGAAACCACCGAGGTCGGCTTTGTCGGCATCGGCCCGGCCGGCGAACTCGTGCCGCAGCCGGCAACCGCGGTGCTGCCCGCCGTCGGCGAGAACATCTCCGGCGTCTTCCACATGATTCTCAACCTGCCGCAGCGGCTGATCGACGTGGCCAACGCCGCGTTCGGCCCGGGGGAGCGCGACCCGAACGGCCCGATCAGCGTGGTCGGCGTCGGCCGGGTCGCCGGTGAGATCGCCAGCGTCGACACGATCCCGCTGGCCAGCAAGGCCGCAAGCCTGATCGGGCTGCTCGCGTCGCTGAACATCGCCCTGTTCGTCTTCAACCTGGTGCCGCTCATGCCGCTGGACGGAGGCCACGTGGCCGGAGCGCTCTGGGAAGGCATCCGCCGGTGGTTCGCGAAGCTGTTCAAGCGCCGCGACCCCGGTCCCGTCGACACGGCCAAGCTGATGCCGCTGACCCTGGCGGTGGCCGTGGTGCTCGGCGGCATGACGCTGCTGCTGGTCTACGCCGACATCGTCAAGCCGATCAACCTGTTCGGCTGAGCAGCCCCGGCCTACTCCCACCGGAGTACCCGGCTGCGGCAATGCGATCCCCGGGGCGACCTCTCCCCGGCGCGAGCGGACGTAGCATCGGAGCATGTCATCGTCCGCAGAGCCGACCGGGTACGGCTCGGGCTGGCCGGAGCGCCGCCGGGGCTGGCCGGGCGAGCGGCTTCCGCCGTCCGCACGGCTCTGGCTGCCTGTCGTGGTCTCGCTGCTCGTCCAGGTGCCGGCGACGGCGTTCCAGCTCTGGCGGGGCCGGTGGAACCTTCCTGCGGGTGGGGAACCGTTCGGCAACCGGCGCTGGGCGGAGTCGCTTCCAGGCCCGGGCGAGCCCGGCTTCACCGCGGCCGCTCTGCTGGTCTTCGCGCTGGCCTTCGTCGGTCCGCTTGCGCTGATCATGGCTCGCCGGTTTCCCGGCCCGGTGGCCATGATCTGTGCCGTCGCCGCCGCGGCACCGATCCTGATCCTGCCCACCGTGGTCACCCCGTTCGCCGCTGTGGCCTTCGCCGTCGTCCTGGGAATCGTGCGGGGCGCGCGGATCTGGGTGTACGCATCCGTCGCGCTGACCTGGGTGGCCACCATCGCGCTGGCCGGACTCTGGGGGATCAGCTTCAATCCGTTCCGGATCGCCGGCACCACGTTCGTGCTGGTGCTGCTGATGGCCGCCGGCGAAGCGCTCCGACGCCGCCGGGAGACCATCCTCGAGCACCGGCGCAGCGCAGACGCCCGCCGGCTGTCGGCCGAACAGCGGGAGCGGATGCGCATCGCCCGCGAGCTGCACGACGTGCTGGCGCATTCGCTGTCCCTGATCAACGTGCAGGCCGGGGTGGGCCTGCACCTCATCGACAGCCAGCCGCAGAAGGCCGCGGACGCTCTCGCGAACATCAAGAGCGCAAGCAAGAACGCACTCGACGAGGTGCGCACGGTGCTCGGAATCCTTCGTTCCGACCCCGCAGAGGCTCCCAGCGCGCCGCTGACACCGGAGCCTGACCTGGCCGGACTCCCGGCGCTGATCGAGTCCTTCCGTGCGCAGGGCCTCGGCATCGCCTACGCCAACGTGCTCGAGGTGGAGAGCGCCGCACCGGCGGCGACCCAGCTCGCGCTCTACCGGATCTGCCAGGAGGCGCTCACCAACGTGCTGCGCCATGCCCGGTCGCACGATGCATCCGTGTACCTCGGCATCGACCGGGGCGCCTACCTGCTGACCGTGACCGACAGCGGCGTCCCTGAGGAACCCCTCCCGCCCGTCGAACCGGGCGGT
Source organism: Cryobacterium arcticum (assembly GCF_001679725.1). NCBI lineage: Bacteria > Bacillati > Actinomycetota > Actinomycetes > Micrococcales > Microbacteriaceae > Cryobacterium > Cryobacterium arcticum. Next base: position 997,167 of record NZ_CP016282.1, read on the forward strand.
GGGCTGCTCGGCATGCGGGAACGCGCCGAACTGCTCGGTGGCACCCTGCGCGCCGGGCCGACCGCAGCCGGAGGTTTCCTGGTCGAAGCGAGGCTCCCGTTGCCCGCCGGTCGCGCAGGGCAGAGCGATCGGGGCAACGGATGATCCGGGTGGTCGTCGCCGACGACCAGCAGCTGATCCGCGCCGGGTTCAGGTCGCTGCTCGAGTCCGAACCCGACCTCGACGTGGTGGCAGAGGCCGGAACGGGCCGCGACGCCGTCGCTGCGGTGACGCGGCTGCGTCCGGACGTCGTGCTGATGGACATCCGCATGCCGGACGGCGACGGACTCTGGGCGACCGAACAGATCGTGCGGGACGCAGACCTCAGGGACACCCGGATCGTGGTCGTCACCACCTTCGAACTCGACGAGTACGTGGCGCGGGCCATCCATGCCGGCGCGAGCGGGTTCCTGGTGAAAGACACCGAACCGACCGAGCTGATCCGCGCCGTGCGGGTCGTGGCGGCGGGGGAGGGCCTGCTCTCGCCGAGCGTCACCCGGCGGCTGCTGGCCCGGATGGCGTCGGGGCAGACCGAGCCGCGCGACGACAGCGCCCTCATAGCGCTCACCGAACGGGAGAAGGAGGTGCTCGGCCTCGTCGGCCGCGGGCTGACCAACGCGGAGATCGGCCAGCGCCTGTTCCTCAGCCCGCTCACCGCGAAGACCCACGTGTCCCGCATCATGGGCAAGCTCGCCGCCCGCGACCGGGTGCAGTTGGTCATCGCCGCCTACGAGGCCGGCCTGGTCGCTCCCGGCCGGTAACGACAGCGTCGGGTGCTCCCGCGGGTGTACGGCAGGTGACTCCTGCGGGCAGATTCGCCCGCCGCCCGGACTGGGCACGCTGGAGGCACCGGTTCACACCAGAACCCCCGACGAAATGGAGACATCATGCTGACCACTGCAGTTCTCACCGGGCTCGCCGCCCACCCGGGCTGGGGCATGGGCGGCGGCGGATTCGGGTGGCTGTTCCTGCTGATCCCGCTGTTCTGGATCGTCGTGGTCGTGGCGCTCTTCGCCATCTTCGGCCGCCGCTGGCGCCGGGGCTGGGACGGCCAACGCCCCTACGCCTACCCGAACGGCCCTTATGGCGCCGGCCCGGCGGCTGCGCGCAGCGCCGAGAAGACACTGGCCGAACGATTCGCCCAGGGCGACATCGACGAGGTCGAGTACCGCGCCCGCCTCGAGGTGCTCCGCGCGAACCGGGACGGCGCACCGCCAGCCGGCTGACCGGGAGCAGTCCGGCCGGCCCGTCCGCCGACGCCGGCGGGCGGGCCCGGCTGGGCGTTCAGGCGGATCTGAGCCAGGCACGCGTAAGCTACATTCGTGGCCGCAATAAACCTGGGTATGCCCAAAGTCCCCGAAATCCTCGCACCCCGACGCAAGTCCCGCCAGATCAAGGTCGGCAAGGTCCTCGTCGGCGGTGACGCTCGCGTCAGCGTGCAGTCGATGACAACGACACCGACGACGAACATCAACGCGACGCTGCAGCAGATCGCCGAGCTCACCGCCTCCGGCTGTGACATCGTGCGGGTCGCCGTGCCCAGCCGTGATGACGCCGAGGCGCTGCCGATCATCGCCAAGAAGAGTCAGATCCCCGTGATCGCCGACATTCACTTCCAGCCGAGCTACGTCTACCAGGCCATCGACGCCGGGTGCGCGGCCGTGCGGGTGAACCCGGGCAACATCCGCAAGTTCGACGACCAGGTGGGCAAGATCGCCGCCGCGGCGAAGGCCGCCGGCGTCTCCATCCGTATCGGCGTCAACGCCGGTTCCCTCGAGCCCAGCCTGCTGCAGAAGTACGGCAAGGCCACCCCGGAGGCGCTCGTCGAGAGCGCCGTCTGGGAAGCCAGCCTGTTCGAGGAGCACGACTTCCACGACTTCAAGATCTCGGTCAAGCACAACGACCCGGTGATCATGGTCAAGGCCTACCGGCTGCTCGCCGAACGCGGCGACTGGCCGCTGCACCTCGGTGTGACCGAGGCCGGCCCGTCCTTCCAGGGCACGATCAAGAGCGCCACGGCGTTCGGCATCCTGCTCGGCGAGGGCATCGGCGACACCATCCGGGTGTCCCTCTCCGCCCCGCCCGCCGAGGAGATCAAGGTGGGCCTGCAGATCCTGCAGTCGCTCAACCTGCGCGAGCGCAAGCTCGAGATCGTCTCCTGCCCCAGCTGCGGCAGGGCCCAGGTGGATGTCTACAAGCTCGCCAACGACGTCACCGACGGCCTCGAGGGCATGACCGTGCCGCTCCGCGTCGCGGTGATGGGCTGTGTTGTCAACGGACCCGGCGAGGCCCGTGACGCCGACCTCGGTGTGGCCTCCGGCAACGGCAAGGGCCAGATCTTCGTGCGCGGCGAGGTCATCAAGACCGTGCCGGAGTCCGAGATCGTGGCGACCCTGATCGAGGAGGCCAACCGTATGGCCGCCGAGATGCCGCCCAGCGAAGACTCCCTCGGCGCCCCCGTCGTGACGGTCGGCTCCCGCTAACCCGCCCCTCGCCCGCATCCAGCCACCCGATCTGCGGATCGCGTCCCCTCGCTGGTCGAGCTTGTCGAGACCCCGTAGGCCAACTGTTCCCGCAACTGACAATTGCGCCCGGTACGCCGGGCGCAATTGTCCGTACGGGCACCAGTTGTCGCGGCGGTGAGGTGCCCGCGCCGACGCGCCGCCTGCGCGCGCCGTAAAGTAGGGGCGTGCCTATTCGTATGTCGAACTACTTTCTCCGTACCCTCCGCGAAGACCCCTCTGATGCCGAGGTCACCAGCCACCGCCTGCTTGTGCGGGCCGGCTACATCCGTCGTCAGGCGCCGGGCATCTTCGCCTGGCTGCCGCTGGGCCTGAAGGTCAAGGCGAAGATCGAGACCATCATCCGCGAGGAGATGGCCGCGGCCGGCGCGTTCGAGGTGCACTTCCCGGCCCTGCTGCCGCGCGAGCCCTACGAGGTCACCGGTCGCTGGGACGAGTACGGCGACGGCCTGTTCCGCCTGCAGGACCGCAAGGGCAGCGACCTGCTGCTGGCCCCCACCCACGAAGAGGTCTTCACCCTCATGGTGAAGGACCTCTACAACAGCTACAAGGACCTGCCCCTGTCGATCTTCCAGATCCAGGACAAGTACCGCGACGAGGCCCGCTCCCGCGGTGGACTGCTGCGCGGCCGCGAGTTCACCATGAAGGACGCCTACTCCTTCGACTACACGGATGCCGGCCTCGACGTGAGCTACCAGGCCCAGCGGGACGCCTACGAGCGCATCTTCACCCGCCTCGGCCTCGAGTACGTCGTCGTGCAGGCAGATGCCGGTGCCATGGGCGGCTCGAAGAGCGAAGAGTTCCTGCACCCCACTCCGGTCGGCGAAGACACCTTCGTGCGCTCGGCCGGCGGCTACGCGGCCAACGTGGAGGCCTTCCGCACCGTGGCGCCCGCCGCGATCGACTTCACCGGGTTCCCTGCCGCCGAGGTGCACGACACCCCGGACACCCCCACCATCCAGACCCTGGTGGACAGTGCCAACGCCAACCACCCGCGCCCCGACGGGCGCGAGTGGACCGCGGCGGACACGCTCAAGAACGTGGTCCTTGCGCTCGTGCAGCTCGACGGCAGCCGCGAGATCGTCGTGATCGGCGTGCCCGGTGACCGTGAGGTCGACCTCAAGCGCGTCGAGGTCGCCTTCGCCCCCGCCGAGGTGGAGGCCGCCAACGACGGCGACTTCGCCAAGCTCGACAAGATTCCCGGCCGCCCGGGCCTGGTGAAGGGCTACATCGGCCCGTGGGCCGCGACCGGCGCGATGCTGGGTGCCGAATCGGCCACCGGCATCCGTTACCTGGTCGACCCGCGCGTGGTCGACGGCACCGAGTGGATCACCGGCGCCAACGAGGCCGGCCGCCACGTCTTCGGCCTCGTCGCCGGTCGTGACTTCACGGCCGACGGTACCGTCGAAGCCGCAGAGGTGCGCGCCGGAGACCCCGCCCCCGACGGCTCCGGCCCGGTGGAACTTGCCCGCGGCATGGAGATCGGCCACGTGTTCCAGCTCGGCCGCAAGTACGCCGAGGCGCTGGGCCTCAAGGTGCTCGACGAGAACGGCAAGCTCGTCACCGTCACGATGGGCTCCTACGGCATCGGCGTCACCCGCGCCCTCGCCGTGATCGCCGAGCTCAACAACGACGCCAAGGGCCTGATCTGGCCCGAGGCCGTGGCCCCGTTCGATGTGCACGTGATCGCCACGGGCCGCGACGAGGTGGTCTTCGAGACCAGCGAGGCCGTGACCGCGATGCTCGAGGCCTCCGGCCGCGACGTGCTCTACGACGACCGCCGCAAGGTGTCGCCGGGCGTCAAGTTCGGCGACGCAGAGCTCATCGGTATCCCCACCATCGTGATCGTGGGCCGCGGCGCGGCCGACGGCATCGTGGAGCTGTGGGACCGCCGTTCGGGCGAGCGCACCCAGGTGGCCGTCACCGAGCTGGCCGGCCATTTCGCCTAACCGTCGGCCCGCTGGTCGAGCTAGTCGAGACCTCTCACGGGGTCTCGACAAGCTCGACCGGCGTTCTTGTCGCGTCCGGTAGGGACGTCACGGGGCCTCGGGGACGCTCACCGTCGTTGGTCGAGCTTGTCGAGACCTGGTGACCGGGCCTCGGGGACGCTCACCGTCGTTGGTCGAGCTTGTCGAGACCTGGTGACCGGGTCTCGGGGACGCTCGGCGTCGTTGGTCGAGCTTGTCGAGACCTGGTGACCGGGCCTCGGGGACGGTCACCGTCGTTGGTCGAGCTTGTCGAGACCAGGTGACGTGCGTGCCTGTCGCGCCCCGTCGTTGGTCGAGCTTGTCGAGACCTCTCACGGGGTCTCGACAAGCTCGACCGGCGTGTTTGTCACGCGTCGAAGCCGAGCTAGAGGCGGGCGAAGCGGGCTCGGAAGAAGCAGTACACGCCGTAGGCGATGAGGCCGAGACCCACCAGTACCAGGATGACGGTGCCGAACGGCAACTCGGCCAGCGAATGCAACGCGCCGTCGAGCCCGGTGGACTGGCTCGGGTCGACCGTGAAGCCCGCCACGATCGCCAGGATGCCCACCACGCCCACCGCAATGCCCTTGGCCACGTATCCGGCAACGCCCAGCCCCACGGTGACCCGGCCGACGGTGCCTGTGGGCACCGCGAGGTCCTCGGTGAACTTCTTGGCCGCACCCTTGTAGACGAAGTAGCCGCCGATCGCGAGCACCGCGAGTCCGGCGATCATCAGCAGGACGGGCCCGCCGGGCAGGGCGAGCACGGATGCGCTGGCCGACGAGGTGCTCTGCGATGAGTTCGCCGAGCCGTTGAGCGCCACGGTGAGTGCCGTACCGGCCACGAACAGATAGGCGACACCCTTGCCGATCTCCTTGAGGCGGTGCGCCCAGACCTTCTTGGGGTCGCTGCCGGGCACCAGGAACGCCTGCAGCACCTGCCACAGGCCCAGCGCCGCCAACCCCACCACGATGGTCCACAGCATAAAGATGCCGCCGGGGGACTGCGCGACCTGGCCGAGCGCCCCCGACTGGTCGGCGCTTCCTCCGCCCGCGCCTACGGCGAGGCCGATCGCGATCGCGCCGATCAGGCCGTGCAAGAGGCCGTTGACGGCATAACCGACCCTGGCCAGGGTTTTGAGATGGGGGTTGTTGCCGGCCTGTTGGGCGGCGCGTCCGGCGGACTCTGCGCCGGACTTCGCGGAAGAACGAGTATTCATCGGGTTATCGTAACGAGGGAACGGCGCCTTGTGCACAAGCGGCCTGGTGAGTCCCTCCTGAAGCCGGGGTGCGGGTGACGGGTACGCCCGGAGTCCGGTACCGTAGGGAGAAGCCCGCTGCGCGGTTTCGCGGCGGCAAGATCTGAATAGAGGAGGCCGGCCATGGACATCGACCTCAGCGTGTTGCGGCTGATGGAGCGCGAGAAAGAGATTCCCTTCGAGGAACTCGTGCAGATCATCGAGCAAGCAATTTTGACGGCCTACCTCAAGCACACCCACCAGGGTGAGCCACTGAAGCAGGCTGCGGAAGAAGAACCCGGAGCTCGCGTCGTCCTCGACCGCAAGTCCGGTCACGTCGACATTTACATTCCTGAGCACGACGAAGAGGGCAACATCATCGGCGAAGCCGTTGACAACCCCGACGACTTCGGTCGCATTGCCGCATTCGCGGCCAAGCAGGTCATCAACCAGCGTCTGCGCGACATCGCGGATGACGCGGTGCTGGGCGAATTCAAGGGCCGCGAAGGCGAGATCGTCGCGGGCATCATCCAGCAGGGCCCCAACCCCCGCATGATCCACGTCGACCTCGGCACGATCGAAGCGATCCTGCCGCCCGAGGAGCAGGTGCCCGGCGAAAGCTACGTGCACGGTTCGCGCATCCGGGTGTATGTCACGGCCGTCGGCCGCGGCATGAAGGGCCCGCAGATCACCGTGTCGCGCACCCACCCGTCGCTCGTGCGTCGGCTGTTCGCGCTCGAGGTCCCCGAGATCGCCAGCGGCGTCGTGGAGATCGTGTCGCTGGCCCGCGAAGCCGGCCACCGCACCAAGATCGCCGTGCGCGCCACCGAACCCGGCGTGAACGCCAAGGGTGCCTGCATCGGCGAGCTCGGCCAGCGCGTGCGCGCGGTGACCGCTGAGCTCAACAACGAGAAGATCGACATCGTCGACTACTCGCCCGACCTGGCCACCTTCGTGGCCAGCGCACTGTCGCCGGCCAAGGTCACCAGCGCCTATGTCATCGACGAGTCGATCAAGGCCGTTCGGGCCCTCGTGCCCGACTACCAGCTGTCGCTCGCGATCGGCAAGGAGGGCCAGAATGCCCGCCTCGCCGCGAAGCTGACCGGCGCAAAAATCGACATCCAGCCAGACAGCATTCTGGAGGATGACGAATAGGGGGTACGATGGAACCCGTTAGAACGTGCATTGGATGCCGTTCGCGCGCCTCACGCTCCTCACTTCTGAGGGTCGTCGCCCAGAATTCGGACCTGGTGGTCGACAAGACCGCCACCCTGCCTGGGCGCGGTGCGTGGATTCATCCCACCATCGCGTGCTTTCAGGAGGCCGTCAAGCGGCGCGCTTTCGGGCGTGCCCTGCGTGTGAGCAGCCCCCTGGACGCAAAACAACTAGAGAACAGGCTGACTTGGCTAATGGATAACTAATGAGCGGCTCGAAATGAGAACCGTCCGTTACTAACGGTCTGCCCCTTTCCGGGTGCAGGCCCGGAACAGGAGAATTGTGGCTGCGAAACCACGCGTACACGAGATCGCAACTGAGCTCGGTGTCGACAGCAAGGTAGCCCTTGCGAAATTGAAGGAAATGGGCGAGTTCGTCAAGGGACCGTCCTCCAGTGTTGAACCTCCCGTTGCACGCCGTCTGCGTGCAGCACTCGAGGCCGACGGAGTCGCCACCGGCGGCGCCGCTGCCACCCCGGCGGCACCTGCCGCCGCGAAGCCGGCCGCGACCACCACGGTCAAGCCCGGCGTCCGTCCGGGCCCGGCGCGCCCCGCCGCACCCGCTCCCGCACCCGTCGTCGAGGCTCCTGCAGCGGATGCGCCGCCCATGCCGGCCGCGCCGCTGACCGTCGCCGAGCGTCAAGTTCAGGCCGCCGAAAAGGCCGCAGCAGCCGAGAAGGCCGCAGCGACCGAGAAGGCCGCAGCCGAGGCACCCGCAGCAGCGGGCACCGAAGCCACCCCCGCGGCTCCCACCCCTGCGGCAACCGCCGGCGGCGAGACCGCCACGGCCGCCAAGCCGGGTGGAACCGTGCCGCGTCCGGGTGCCCGCCCGGGCAACAACCCCTTCGCCAGCAACCAGGGCATGGGCAAGACCCCCACCCCGCGTCCGGGTAACAACCCGTTCGCGAGCGCACAGGGCATGGGACAGCGTCCGCCGTCCTCCGCCTCGCCCAGCAACATCCCCCGCCCTGCCGCACCCCGCCCCGGCGCCCCGCGCCCCGGTGGACCCGGCCAGGCCCCCCGCCCGACCGGCTTCGGCCAGCGTCCGGGTGGATTCCAGCGCCCCGGTGGCGCTCCGGGCGGCGCCGGTGGCGCTCGCCCCGGCTTCACCCGTCCGGGCGCCCCTGCCGGCGCACCCGGCTTCGGCCCGCCCCGCCCCGCCGGTGGCGGCGGCGCCGGCGGTCGTGGCCGTGGCCCCGGTGGTGGAACCGCTGGTGCATTCGGTCGCGGTGGCGGCAAGAACAAGGCTCGCAAGTCCAAGCGGACGAAGAGGGCCGAGTTCGAGCTGCGCGAGGCCCCGTCGCTGGGTGGCGTCAGCGTCCCCCGTGGCGACGGCGGAACCGTGGTGCGTCTGCGCCGCGGTGCCTCCATCACGGACTTCGCCGACAAGATCGACGCGAGCCCGGGCAACCTGGTGACCGTGCTGTTCCACCTCGGTGAAATGGCCACGGCGACCGAGTCGCTCGACGAGGCCACCTTCGACGTGCTGGGCAGCGAGCTGGGTTACAAGATCCAGATGGTCTCGCCCGACGACGAAGACCGCGAACTGCTGCTCGCCTTCGACATCGACATCGACCAGGAGCTGGCCGACGAGACCGACGAAGAGCTCGAGGTCCGTCCTCCCGTCGTCACCGTCATGGGTCACGTCGACCACGGTAAGACCGCGCTGCTCGACGCCATCCGTAACGCCAAGGTCGCTGCGGGCGAAGCCGGTGGCATCACCCAGCACATCGGTGCCTACCAGGTCGTCACCGAGCACGAGGGCATCGAACGTGCCATCACCTTCATCGACACCCCCGGTCACGAGGCGTTCACCGCCATGCGTGCTCGTGGTGCGCAGGTCACCGACATCGCGATCCTCGTGGTCGCCGCCGATGACGGCATCATGCCGCAGACGATTGAGGCGCTCAACCACGCACAGGCCGCCAACGTGCCGATCGTGGTCGCGGTGAACAAGATCGACAAGCCCGGTGCGAACCCGCAGAAGGTGCGCCAGCAGCTCACCGAGTTCGGCCTCGTCGCCGAAGAGTACGGCGGAGACGTCATGTTCGTCGACGTGTCTGCGAAGAACAAGGTCGGCATCCAGGAGATCCTGGACGCCGTCCTGCTCACCGCTGACGCCGGACTCGACATGCGCGCCAACCCGAACAAGGACGCCCGCGGTGTGGCCATCGAGGCCAAGCTCGACAAGGGTCGCGGTGCAGTTGCCACCGTGCTCATCCAGTCCGGAACGCTGCGTGTCGGTGACTCGATCGTCGCCGGTACCGCCTACGGCCGTGTACGTGCGATGGCTGACGAAAACGGCAACGCCGTTCTCGCCGCGGTTCCGTCCCGTGCCGTCCAGGTTCAGGGCCTCTCGAGCGTTCCCCGCGCCGGTGACACCTTCCTCGTTATCGAGGAAGACCGCACCGCGCGTCAGATCGCCGAGAAGCGTGAAGCCGCCGAGCGCAACGCCCTGCTGGCCAAGGCCCGCAAGCGCATCAGCCTCGAGGACTTCACCCGTGCACTCGAAGAGGGCAAGGTCGAATCGCTCAACCTCATCATCAAGGGTGACGTTTCCGGTGCCGTTGAGGCCCTGGAAGAGTCGCTGCTCAAGATCGAGGTCGACGACTCCGTTCAGCTGCGCATCATCCACCGCGGTGTCGGTGCTGTCACGGAGAGCGACGTCAATCTCGCCACCGTCGACAACGCCATCATCATCGGCTTCAACGTTCGCCCCGACACGAAGGCGCGCGAACGTGCGGCTCGTGAAGGCGTGGACGTGCGTTTCTACTCCGTCATCTACAACGCGCTCGAGGACATCGAGTCTTCCCTCACCGGAATGCTCAAGCCCGAGTTCGAAGAAGTGCAGAGTGGTATCGCCGAGATCCGCGAGGTCTTCAGCTCCTCGAAGTTCGGAAACGTCGCCGGTGTCATCGTGCGGTCGGGAACGATCACGCGAAACGCCAAGGCACGGGTCATCCGCGACGGCATCGTCGTGGGCGACAACCTGGCCATCGAGTCGCTGCGTCGCTTCAAGGATGACGTCACCGAGGTCCGTACGGACTTCGAGGCTGGTATTGGGCTTGGTAAGTTCAATGACATCCAGATCGGCGATGAGATCGAGACGATCGAATTGAAGGAAAAGCCCCGGGGTTAATACCTCGGTGGCGCGGGGTCTCCGCTCGATCCCCCTAAAAAGGGAAGAGAGCGGGGACCCCTACCCCGATTCCCTTTTTAGGGGGATCAAGCTACGACCTCACTTCCCGAGAAACGCCAGCGTCAATTCGATGGTGGGGGAGGGCTGAAGAGCTACTGAAGTACCCACAAACTAGGAGTTCGACATGGTAGATCCGGCACGCGCTATGAAGATGGCGGACCGCATCAAGGTCATCGTGGCCAAGCGGCTCGAACGCGGCATCCGCGACCCGCGACTGGGCTTCGTGACCATCACCGACGTCAAGGTCACCGGCGACCTGCAGCACGCTTCGGTGTTCTACACGGTCTACGGCTCCGAAGAAGAGCGCAAGGACAGCGCCGCAGCCCTCAAGGCCGCTACGGGCATGTTCCGCAGCGAGGTGGGCAAGAACATCACCGCTCGCCTGACCCCGTCGATCGAGTTCATCGCCGACGCGATCCCCGAGAACGCCGCACTGATCGACGACCTGCTGCGTGAAGCGCGCGAGCGCGACACCCAGGTGGGCGAGATGGCCCGCACGGCCGTCTACGCCGGCGACGAAGACCCGTACGTGAAGCCGCGCGAGTACGCCGCTGACGACGACGAGGATGACGACGACACCGACGAGGATGAGGTCGCTCCGGCGCCCACCGGCCGTCACGTCGCTGACACCGAGCCCGACGCGCTGTAGCCCTCACTGTTGGCGCTCAGCGCGCTCGCACTCTCGGCCGTTCAGGCCGCGCGACGTTAAGCAGAAGGCCCCTTGACTGAGTGTCAGGGGGCCTTTCGCCGTCCCTCGGCGAGTTGTGTCTTGCCGAGTTGCCGCAAAGTGCACTCTGGGGGCACTCGAAGGGGTGCTTTGCTGCGTCTCGGCGAGGTGGGCCAGCGGTGAGATGGCAGTTGAGGCCCACTCCGACGCGCGGAGGGGCCCTCAACTGGCACGTCGCGTGAGGGTCAGGCCTCGGTGGCGGCGATGGTCCAGGCGGCGGAGTGGGTGGCGCCGGGGGCCAGGCGCACCAGGTCCTCGCCTGTGGAGAAGGCGTCGGGCGGGCAGGTCATCGGCTCGACGGCCAGGCCGATGCGGCTCCGCTCGGGTGCCGGACGGTCTGCCGTGTGCACCTGCAGCCAGGGCAGTTCCGGGCCGAAGGTCAGGCGCACGCCGGTGCCGACGGGGCTGGTCAGCGTGACGGTGGCGGCCGCATCCGTGTCGCGGGCGATGGCGGTGAAGGCGTGGTCGATGAAGGTGTCGCCGATGACCCGCGGGGTGCGGAAGTCGAACTCCGGGGTGCTGTCGACCGGCGCGACGGCCACGGGGCTGAGCCGGTCCGGCGTCACGGTGAGGTAGCTCGCGGCGGGGAACTCCAGGGTCCAGTCGTCGACGGTGCCGGGGCCCGCCACGAGGTAGGGGTGCGGGCCGGTGCCGTACGGGGCGGTGCTCGCGCCCACGTTCTCGGCGGTCACCGTGGTGGTGAGGCCGTCGTCAGCGAGGCTGTAGGTGGCCAGGAGAATGATGCGGTGCGGGTAGCCGTCGCTCGGCACGATGGTGGTGCCGAGAGTCACGGAGTCGGACGAGCGTGCCTGCAGCGACCAGTCCGCCCAGCAGACCAGGCCGTGCAGGGCGTGCGCTCGGCTTGGCTCGGTGAGCGGCAGCTGGTAGTCCACGCCGTCGAAGGTGTAGCTGCCGTCGACGACCCGGTTCGGCCAGGGTGCCAGCACGGCGCCGCGGTAGCCGGGGCGCACCTCGTCGGCGGCGAACGGAACCACGAGATCGCGGCCCTTCCAGGTGAGACGCCGCAGGCTCGCGCCGACGCTTGCGATGGTGGCCGAGTAACCGTCGTGCTCGATCGTGAACTGCAGCCCGGAGAGCGGCAGCACCGACGCATCCGTGCCTGCAGCGGTCTGGGTCGTGGTGGCGTCAGTCATGGGGGAGGACTCGTTTCAGGTAGGCGTTCTCGAAGCGGCCGGCGGGGTCGACCCGTCGCACGTGGGCGGCGAAGTCGCCGAGCCGGGGATAGGCGCGGCGCAGCCCGGCCGGGGACATCGTGGAGACCTTGCCCCAGTGCGGCCGGGGTGCGAAAGGCTCCAGGGTGTGTTCGATGAGGGGGAGCACGGCCAGGATCTCGGCCGGCAGCGGCTTCCAGGTGAAGTGGATGGCGAGGGAGTCCCTGGCGTAGCTGGGGCTGAGCCAGGCGGTGTCTGCGGCGACGCTGCGCAGTTCGGAGATGTGCAGCAGGGGCGCGATCCGGTCACCGATCGCCCGCAGCGCGGTGATGGCGGCGACGGCGTGTTCGGCGGGGATCAGATATTCGGACTGGATCTCCTCGCCGTGGCTGGGCTGGAACTCGCTGCGGAAGTGCGCGAGGCGCTCGTTCCACGGTCCGGGTTCGCGCAGCTGCTCGGTGACGCTGTCGGCGGCGACGCCGGGCAGCGGATGCAGCGCCACGGTGGCCTCGGTGGCGCCCAGGGCAGCGAGGTCGAATTCCGGCCCGTCCACATCCAGCCGGCGCTTGGACCAGACCTGGTGGGTGTTCTCGCCCTGGAACGTGGTGAACACGCTCACGCTGTAGCCGCTGGACATGATGGCCGGCCAGTGCGCCAGCGCCGCCGCCCAGGACAGCCCCTCGTGCACGTACTGCGAGATCTGGAAGTGCGGCTGCACCCGGAGCGTGACCGCGGTGACGATGCCCACGGCGCCCAGGCCCACCACGGATGCGGCGAAGTCGGCGTCGTGCTCGCTCACGGTCACGACCTGGCCGTCGGCGCGCACGATCTCGAGGGCCAGCACCGAGGAGGCCAGCGAGCCGTTGCGCACCCCGGAGCCGTGGGTGCCGGTCTGGATGGCACCGGCCACGGAGATGTGCGGCAGCGACGCGAGGTTCGGCAGCGCGAGGCCCTGCCCGGCGAGGTAGCGGCCCACCTGGGCGTAGGTGCTGCCGGCGCCGACCCGCACACTCACGGGGACGCCGTCGTCGCCGGACTGCAGCGAGGGCTCACCGGCCAGCAGATCCAGGGCAACCAGGGTGCCCTCGGTATCGGCGATGGTGGAGAACGAATGCCGCGAGCCCAGTGCCTTCACCGGGCCGGATGCGGCGGCCACGATCGCGGATACCTCGGCGGTGCTGGTGGGGTGCCTGATGTCGTCGGTCGAATACTCGACGTTGCCAGCCCAGTTCTTCATCGAAACCATTTCTGTGAGGGGTGCGCAGGTGTGAGGTGTGCACAGGGGAGTCACCCCTGGGAAAGAGCGTACATCCCGGTGTCCACGCACACGGCGAGGCCGTCGGCGAGCAGTCCGGCCAGGGCGCGGTCGCGCTGCACGGCGTCCGGCCAGAGGCTCTCGATCTCGGCGGCCGTGACAGGGTGGTGGGTTGCCCGCAGCTCCGCCATGATGAGGCCGCGCACCTGCCGGTCGCTGCCCTCGAACTTCTTCTGCACGGCCTTCTTCGGTCCCGCATACTCCGGGTAGCCGGCGGCGCGCCAGGCGCAGGCATCCCGGATCGGGCAGGCCTCGCAGCGGGGGCTGCGGCTGGTGCACACCACGGCGCCCAGCTCCATGATCGCGGCGTTGAAGACCGCGGCGGCCACGGTCTCCTCCGGCAACAGCTGCGACATGGCCTCCAGGTCACGCCGCCGGCTCGGCGGCGCCGGTTCGGCCTGGCCGGCCACGGCGCGCGCGATCACCCGCCGGGTGTTCGTGTCGACGACCGGATGGCGATGGCCGTAGGCGAACGCGGCGACGGCTCTGGCGGTGTAGTCGCCGATGCCCGTGAGGGCGAGCAGATCGTCCACGTCGTGTGGCACCACGCCGCCGTGGCGTTCGGTGATCTCCACGGCTGCGGCGTGCAGCCAGAGCGCTCGACGGGGGTAGCCCAGGCTGGCCCACGCCCGTACGGCCTCGCCCGGGGGCACGGACGCGAGGTCGCCGGGGGTCGGCCAGCGTTCGAGCCATTCCGCCAGACGCGGGATCACCCGGTTGACCGGGGTCTGCTGCAGCATGAACTCGCTCACCAGGGTGCCCCAGGCGCTGAAGCCCGCGCGCCGCCAGGGCAGGTCGCGCGCATTCTCGCCGAACCAGGTGCTGATCTCGGCGGCCAGCCCGGCGGCAGTCGTTTCGACGGCATCGGCGGCGACGGTGGTGGTGCTTCGGGCTGTGGCGTTCATCCGTTCTAACCTAGGCTCGATTCATGAAGCTTGTTTCCACACCGCGCGTCGAGTACCTACGTACCCTCGCGGCCGAGATACTGAACCTGAACGGTCGGGGCCGGGTGATCGTGGCCGTCGACGGCGCCGATGCTGCGGCCCGAACGGCCTTCGCCGACGACCTGGCCGCGGTGTTCGACGAGGCCGAGACGCCCGCCTTCCGTGCCTCGCTGCCGTATTTCAGGCGGTCACGCCAGGAGCAGGCCCGGTTCGGCGCCGACACCCCCGAACGGCTCTATCGGCACGGCTATGACTATTCGGCGTTGCGCCGGGTGCTGCTCGAGCCGTTCCGGCTGGGCGGCAGCACGGCGTTCGTCACCCAGGTGATCGACCCGGAGCGGGACACCTGGATCGAACCGGACTGGACCACGGCCCCGGCCGACGCGATCCTGGTGCTCGACGGTGAGTTCCTCAACCGCGCCGAGCTGCGGGACGGCTGGAACTACCGGATTCTGCTCGAGAGCGAGACGACCAACGAGGCCGACTACCTCTACCAGAAGGAGGAACGCCCCAGGCAGTGGGTGTCGGCCGTGATCGACCTGAGCGATCCCGCCCGGCCCGCCCGGGTGTTCAGCGACTCCTGCTGAACCGTTCCACCACCTCGGTGGCGGTGAGGAACGAGCCCCTCTGTTCCACCTCGTGCACGAGCGCCGTGAGCCGGGTGTTCACCGGTGCCGCGGTCCCCGCCAGGCGGGCCTCCCGCACGACGACGCCGTTGAGGTGGTCCACCTCGGTGCGTTGGCCGCGCCGCACCGACTGCAGGGTGGAGCCCAGGTTGGGCACTGTGCCCATGCGGGCGCGCATCATGAGCGGCAGCACCTGACCGGCCCAGACCGGCAACAGGGCGAAGACCCGCAGCCGCCGGTGCCCGAGGGCCTGCATCGAGCCGAACCGGATGCCGCGGCCCAGGCCCACCCGCACGGCCTCGCGCATGCTCAGGGTCATGATCCGGCGCAGGCCCCGGTGTGCCACGACGCTCTGCACGCTCAGCCCGGTGATCGCCGGCAGGGCATTGAGCATGTTCACCACGAGCTTGGTCCACTGGGCGCCGACGAAATTGTCGATCGCCTGGGTGGGCACGGCTTCGGCCAGCACCGCCTGCCAGTGCCGGGTCGCCTGGTCGGCGGGCCCGCTGCCCCGGCCGAGGTAGGTGGGCGCCGCCGTGGTCACGGTGACCAGGCCCGGCTCGGTGTAGTTCGCGGCGATGATCGACAGGGCGCCGAAGCACTCGGAACCGGGCAGCAGCCGCCGGGCCGTGTCCACCCCATCGAGGCCGTTCTGGATCACGATGACCGCGGCCCCGTCGAGCACGGCTGCGTTGTCGCCGATCGCAGCCTCGGCATCCTGCGCCTTGGTGCAGACCAGGGCCAGGTCGGGCGTCTCGGTCAGTCGCTCGAGCGCCGTCGGATGGGACTGCCCCTTGCCGAAGCCGCCCTCCAGCCGGATGCCGCGCTCCCGGATCGCGGCCAGCCCGGCGCCGCGGGCGGTGACGGTGACATCGTGGCCGGCCTGGGCGAGGAGGGTGGCGAAGGTTCCGCCCAGGGCGCCGGCGCCGATCACAGCAATTCGCATGAGCTCAGCCTAGAAGTTCGCCGGGTGGGGCGCTCACGTGAGGCGGCTTGTGGGGCGTTCCCACCTCGGTGGTCGAGCTTGTCGGACGCTGGTCGAGCTTGCCGAGACCCGGTGAGTGGATCTCGAAGCGAGTCACGAGGTCTCGACAGGCTCGACCAGCGACGGGGGCGCGACATGCGCGCACGTCACGTGGTCTCGACATGCTCGACCAGCGACGGGGGCGCGATATGCGCGCACGTCACGTGGTCTCGACATGCTCGACCAGCGACGGGGGCGCGACATGCGCGCACGTCACGTGGTCTCGACATGCTCGACCGGCGACGGGGGTGCGACATGCATGCACGTCACTCAGCGGGCTGGTCTGCGGAACGCACCCATTGCGTTGGTCGAGCTTGTCGAGACCCGGTGAGCGGATCTCGAGGCACTTCACGGGGTCTACTTCTACTGGCTCCGCACAAGTCGACAGGCTCGATCGACGGGATGGGGACGATTGCGGATCGGGTCAGCGAAGGGCGGGCGCGCGGCGGCCGGACGGCAGCGCCAGTGCGATGACCGCCGCGACCGCGAGCACGCCGGCTCCCACCATGATCGCGGGGATCGCCGCATCCACGTACCCGGTCGGTGTCAGCTCGCCGCCGTTGCCCGTGAACACGGCCGTGAGCACCGCCACGCCCAGGGCCACGCCGATCTCCCGGAAGGTGGAGTTGGTGCCGGAGGCCTTGGCGTGATCGTGCGGCGCCATGTTGGCCAGCACGGCGGTGGAACTGGGCGCGAAGACCAGACCCATGCCCAGCCCGGCCAGGATGAACGGGCCCACCAGTTCGCCGTAGGCGACGTCGGCCGACATCGTCGACGCGAGCCAGAACATCGCAGCGGCCAGGAAGACCAGGCCCAGCACGATCGGCAGCCGGGTTCCGGTGCGCGGGCTGAGCAGCCCGGTCAGCGGAGCCACGACCATGGGCGCGAGCGTCCACGGCATCGTCATCACCCCGGCCTCGAGCGGGCTGTGGCCCTGCACGATCTGCAGGAACTGGATCAGCACGAAGATCGACCCGAAGATCCCGAAGCTGAAGGTGATGCCCACCAGGTTCGCCACCGAGAAGCTCCGGTCGCGAAACAGCCGAAGCGGCAGCAGCGGCGCGGACGCCCGCCCCTCCCACCAGACGAAGGCCAGTAGGAGCACCGAGCCGCCGATGAGCCCCGTGAGCACTTCGACGCTGGACCAGCCGGCCTCGTTGCCGCGCACGATTCCGTAGACGATGCCGAAGACACCCAGGCCGGCGAGCACCAGGCCGACGATGTCGGCGCGCAGCCGGGCGCCGAAGGTGTTGGGCAGGGCGGCCAGTGCCAGGGGGACCGAGAGCAGGCCGAGCGGCACATTCAGCCAGAAGATCGCCTGCCAGTTCCAGCCCTCCACTACGGCGCCGCCGATGAGCGGGCCGAGGGCGACACCGAGTCCGGCGATGCCGCCCCAGATGCCGATGGCCGCGGGCCGGAACCTGTCGGCCACCGATCCGACGAGCAGGGTGAGCGAGAGCGGCATCAGGGCCGCTGCGCCCACCCCCTGAAGCGCCCTGGCAGTGATGAGCAGCCACGGTTCGACGCTCACCGCGCATAGCGCGGACGCCGCGGTGAACACGGCGATCCCGGCCAGGAACACCGTGCGGCGCCCGAAACGGTCGCCGATGGCGACGGCCATGAGCATGAACGTGGCGAAGCTGAGCGAGTACGCGTTCACCACCCACTGCAGTTCCTCGATCGTCGCCGAGAGGTCCGCGTTGATCACGGGCAGGGCACTGGTGACCACGAGGTTGTCGAGGGTGGCCATGAACATGGGCAGTGACGCGGCGACGACGGCGAGCCACACCGGTACCCGCCGCAGCCGGTTCGTCCGGCTCGAGCCCGGATCAGGCTCGGCGGGGTGGCGGGCGGCCTCGGCGGACACGATCAGGTCGGCCGGCGGTGGAACAGTCATGGTCAGACCCCTTCATCGGATGTTGTAATCGAATGATTACAAGATGTGAGATTAGTTATCGGCTGATAACCTGTCAAGTGTGACGACGACATCCGAACCTGAGACATCCGCGACCGGGGCGGCCTCGACAGGGGCAGCGCAGCCCACTGAGCGCATCCCCGCGGCTGAACGGCGGGAGCAGATCCTGGCCGCCGCCAGTGTGGTGTTCGGCGAGCGGGGATACTCCGGCGCCACCACCGACCAGGTGGCCAAGGCTGCGGGCATCAGCCAGCCCTATGTGGTGCGGATGTTCGGCACCAAGGAGAACCTCTTCCTGGAGGTCCTGGCCCGGGCCCTCGAGCGCCTGATCACCAGCTTTCGGCTGATCATCGCCGAACCCCGCGAACACGGACCCGACGAGGTCGGGGACCTGGCCGCGAGGCTCGGCGCCGCCTATGTGGACCTCATTGAGGATCGCGGCATCCTGCTCTCGCTCATGCAGGCCTTCATCAGCGGCAACAACCCTGTCGTCGGCGCCAAGGCCAGGGCCGGCTTCCTCGAGATCTACCGGATGCTGCGCGACGAGGCGGGCTTCCCGCCCGACACGATCCGGGAGTTCCTGGCCGATGGCATGCTGTTCAACACCCTCCTGGCCATCCGGCTGCCGGACATCTTCGACGACGACCCCGCAGCCGAGGAGCTCATGCGGTACGCATTCCGTGGCAAGCTCGACGTTGTGCTCGGCGCCACCGCCGCCGGGAACGCCCTTGATTCCAGCCCGAAGGACCGCACGTGAACGCCCCGAGACGCAAGCCTGCCAGCACGACCAGCGGCCTCGTACTGATCGACAAGCCCCAGGGCTGGACCAGCCACGATGCCGTCGCCCGCACCCGCCGTTTGGCCGGTACGCGCAAGGTCGGCCACGCCGGCACCCTCGACCCCATGGCCACCGGCCTGCTGATCCTCGGCATCAACAGCTCCACCCGGCTGCTCACCTACGTGGTCGGGCTCGACAAGGAGTATCTGGCCACCATCCGCCTGGGTGCTGCCACGACCACCGACGACGCCGAGGGGGAGGAGCTGACGCGGGCCCCCGCCGAGGCCGTTGCCGCCGTGAGCGCGGAATCGATCGCCGACGGCATCGCCGCCCTCACCGGCGCGATCAGCCAGCGGCCCAGCGCCGTGAGCGCCATCAAGGTTGACGGCAAGCGCGCCTACGCCCGCGTGCGTGCCGGCGAGGACGTGGAGCTGCCCGCCCGACCGGTCACCGTGAGCGAGTTCGAGCTCGTGTCCAGCACCGCCGCCGACGGTTTCCTCGACCTCGAGGTTCGCGTGGTGTGCTCCTCGGGCACCTACATCCGCGCACTGGCCCGCGACCTCGGCGACGCCCTGGGCGTGGGTGGTCACCTCACGAGCCTCCGCCGCACGCGCATCGGCCCGTTCGGCATCATGGACGCCGACCCACTCGACGTGCTCGATGTGGGCCGGGCCCTGATCGGGCCGGCGGATGCGGCGTCCCGCCTCTTCGAGAGGTTCGACCTCGACGCCCAGCAGGCCATCGACCTCGGCCACGGCAAGCGCATCGATGCGCCGGCCGGAGCGGGCGATGCCGGCCCGGTCGCGGCTGTGGACCCGGCCGGCCGGCTGATCGGGCTCGTCGAATACCGCGACGGGCGCGCCAAGTCGATCGTGAACTTCCCGCCGGACGAACAGCCGGCGCCCGCTGCCGAGCCCGCCGCCGACTCGGTGCCCGAGCCCGTCCCCGAGTCGCCCACAGAATCCGAGGACGCCAAGTGATCGACTGGTTCACCTACCTGCAGCTGGCCGTCGCCGTGCTCGCCGGCCTCCTCTGCCTGGGTCTCGGCCTGGCCGGCCGCAAGCCCACCGACCTGAGCATGGGTGCCACCCTGCTCGTGGAGGTGCTCCTGATCGTGCAGCTCGTGGTGGCCATCGTGGCGCCCTTCACCGGCAACGAGGCCACCGGCAGCGTCCTGGAGTTCTACACCTACCTGATCAGCGCCATCCTGCTGCCGCTCGGCGGGGGAGTCTGGGCGCTCATCGAGCGCAGCCGCTGGAGCACCGTGATCCTGGGCGTGGTGTGCCTGTCGGTGGCGGTCATGCTCTACCGCATGCTGCAGATCTGGACCGTGCAGACCGTCTGAATCACACCGGCCGCACCCGGCACCGTGCCACCCGAAGATGCTGCGATAATTACTGAGCGATGAATGAGCTCAAGACCGATTCCGGAGACAACGCCACCGGCACCACGCCCCGCCGGGTGACCGGCATCGGTCGTGTGCTGATCATGGTCTACGGGGTGCTCGCGCTTGCCGCCACGGGTCGCTCCTTTGTGCAGATCGTCGGCAAGTTCGACCAGGCACCCGTGGCGTACGCGCTGTCCGCCCTCGCGGCCGTGGTCTACATCGTCGCGACCGTCGCCCTGATCAAGCGCGGTGCGTTCTGGTACCGCGTGGCCTGGATCACCATTGGCTTCGAGCTTCTCGGCGTACTCGTGATCGGCACCCTGAGCCTGGTCGACCCGCAACTCTTCCCGCACGACACCGTCTGGTCGGTCTACGGGCGCGGCTACGTGTTCATCCCGCTCGTGCTGCCGATCCTGGGCATGTGGTGGCTCGCCCGGCACGCCCCGGAGCGGGCCGGCCGGAACGGTGCCGCAGCGTGACCGGCGCCCAGGTCACTCCCATGAAGGTGCTCGACGGCGTCGGGGCCGTGCCCGCCGACTGGCCGGAATCTGCCGTGAGCATCGGCAAGTTCGACGGTGTGCACGCCGGCCACCGGGCCGTGATCGCCGAGCTCAACAGCCTCGCCCGCCGCGAGGGCCTGGCGTCGGTCGTGGTGACCTTCGACCGCCATCCGCTGGCCCTGCTGAACCCCGCGAAGTGCCCCACCGAGCTCGTGAGCGTGCCCCAGAAGCTCGACCTGCTCGCCGAGACCGGCATCGACGCCACTGTCGTGCTCACCTTCGACCACGCGCTGTCGTCGCTGCCGCCCGAGGACTTCGTCCGCGACATCCTGGTGGACCTCCTGCACGCGAAGCACGTGTCGGTGGGCCGGGACTTCAGGTTCGGCGCCAAGGGCGCCGGCGACGCCGACCTGCTCACCGAGCTCGGCCGGCAGTACGGTTTCGATGTGCGACTGATCGATGACGTGATGCCGCACGGAGAACGCCGGGTGTCCTCCACGTGGATCCGCGAACTGTTGTCTGCCGGCGATGTGCGATCGGCCACCCGCCTGCTCGGGCACCTGCCCACCGTCCGCGGTGTGGTCGTGCACGGAGCGGCGCGGGGCCGGGAGCTGGGTTTTCCCACCGCCAACCTGTCCCCGGAGTCCGAGGGCTTGATCCCCGCCGACGGTGTCTACGCCGGCTGGCTGACCGACCATGGCGCCCGGTACCCGGCCGCCATCTCCATCGGCAACAACCCCACCTTCGACGGCGTGCCGCAGAAGCAGGTGGAGGCCTACGTTCTCGACCAGGAGATCGACCTGTACGACCATGTCGTCGAGGTGGCGTTCGTGGAGCACATCCGCGGCATGGTGGCCTTCACCGGTATCGAACCATTGATCCGGCAGATCGAGGACGACGTCGTGAAGACCCGGGCGATCCTGCACCGCCCGATCGACTAGCCCGTTCGGCGAGCCCAGTCGACTGGCCGGTTCGACCGGCCCGTTCGACTCAGCCTTCTGAGGCGCTCTCCGTGCCGTCGGGCGTCCGGTCTGCCGTGCGGGGCAGCGGCCCGCGGCCGAACAGGAACAGGAGCAGTTGGCGTGCCGTGCCGGGCAACGGCGTGCCGTGACCGACGCTCCAGTCGGCATCCGTCGCCTCGAGCCGGCGGATGCGCAGAACGGCCTTGATCTCGGTGGGGGCGATCAGGCTGCGGCGAAGCGCCACGGCTCCACCCGCCGTCGCGTGGATCGGCAGGGGGAGACCGAGGGGCTCGGCCACGTCGAGGCCGTGCGCCACGGCCTCGGTGAGCTCGGTGATCCCGCCACGGCCCACCCCGGCGGCGCGCTCGGCGGCGATCTCTCGGAGCCGGGCCACAAGCGCCGCGGGTTCGGCCTCGGCCGCCGCCCGGCTCAGGTCATCGATGGCGCGGGCAGGGCGCAGGTGATGGCCCAGGTACGCGCGTGCGGCACTGCCCAGAAGCTGCCTGCGGCTGCTGCCCAACCGCCAGACCAGGTGCCCGGCGACATCCCGCACCCGCCAGCCGCTGCACAGGCTCGGCGATTCCCACTGTTCGGGGGTGAGGGTGTCGAGCAGGTCGGCGACGGCCGTGAGGGTGGCCGCGAGGTGCCCGGACCAGCGCGAGTTCACGCCGGACTCATTGCCGACGCTGCGGAGGCTCAGAGGGAGGTCGCGCGCGAAGTTGGCCATGTGGTCCAGCCTAGACTTGCACGGTGTCAGTGAGCCCGCCCCGTCCCCTCTGGTCCGGCCGTGCCCTGGCACTCGTGGGGATCGTGCTGGTGGCCGCGAACCTGCGGACCGCCGTCGCCGCTCTTTCTCCCATCGTGGGGCAGATCAACGCCGACATCCCACTGAGCTCCACCGCCATCGGCGTGCTCGGCATGCTGCCGCCGGTCTGCTTCGCGGTCTTCGGCATCTTCACCCCGGTCTACACCCGCCGCCTGGGCCTGGAGAACGTGCTGGTGCTGGCCCTGGTGGCCATGCTCGCCGGCCATGTCACGCGCGGCCTGGCCGGGTCGTTCGGGATGCTCGTGGTGGGCAGCGTCATCACCTTCGCCGGCCTCGGCGTTGGCAATGTGCTGCTGCCGCCGCTGGTCAAGAAGTACTTCCCCGACCGGGTCGGCCTGGTCACCTCCCTGTACGTGACGGTGGTGTCGCTGAGCACCCTGATCCCGCCGCTGATCGCGGTTCCGGTGGCGGATGCGGCGGGCTGGCGGGTGTCGCTCGGCCTCTGGCTGGTGCCGGCCCTGATCGCCCTCGTGCCGTGGGTGAGCATGTTCGTGCGGCACCGGGTGGAGTCCACGCCCGCTGCGCTGATCGACGAGGCCCAGCCGGCCATGCTCGGCCAGATCTGGCGGTCCTCGATCGCCTGGGCGCTCGCTGTGGTCTTCGCCGCCTCCTCGCTCAACGCCTATGCCATGTTCGCCTGGCTGCCGCAGCTGCTCGTCGACAACGCCGGGGTGACCCCGGCCCAGGCCGGCACCCTGCTGTCGGTCTATGCGGGCATGGGCATCCCCTGCGCACTGCTGATTCCCTGGCTGACGGCGCGGATGAAGAACGTCGCCGTGCTGGTCTACGTGGGCGTCCTGGCCTTCCTACTCGGCGACCTCGGCCTGCTGCTCGCCCCGGCCACCCTCACCTGGCTCTGGGTGGTGCTGGCGGGGCTCGGCCCGCTGTTCTTCCCGCTGGCGCTCGTCCTGATCAACCTGCGCACCCGCACCCACGAAGGGTCGGTGGCGCTGAGCGGCTTCGTGCAGAGCGTTGGCTACACCCTCGGCGCCCTCGGGCCGCTGAGCGTCGGACTGCTGCACGAGCTCACCGGCGGCTGGACCGCCCCGCTGATCTTCCTCATCTGCACCGCGCTGGCGGTCACGGTGGCCGGCGCCGTGATCGCGCGCCCGCATCTGCTGGAGGACGATCTGGAGCGCCACCGCGGCCGCTGAGCGGCCGCTGCTCATGTGAGCAACCTCGGCAACATGAGTTGTTCCGGCCGATCAGGTCGACTTACGCTGGGGGGACGTGGGAAGGCACCAAGCTGATGACTGACATCGATGAGCTCCTGTCCATCCGGGCCGCGGAGCTGTACTACGAGGAAGACAAGACCCAGGACGAGATCGGCACCATCCTCCGGCTCACCCGGTGGAAGGTCGGCCGGTTGTTGGCGCAGGCCAAGGCCAAGGGGTTCATCCGCATCGAGATCGTGCATCCGCGCGCCCGCCGCCTGGGCCTTGAACGCCAGCTGCGTCAGGCCACGGGCCTGACCGATGTGGTCGTCGTGTCGACAGCCGGCGTCGTCGACGAACTCGACCTGCAGAAGCGCACCGCGCAGGCCGCCGCCGACTACCTCACGGCACTGCGCCCGGTGCCGCGCACGCTCGGCATCAGCTGGGGCCGCACGCTGCACGACATCTCCCTGCAGCTCAAGCCCGGCTGGGCCAGCGGTGTGAACGTGGTGCAGATCAACGGCGGGGTGAGCCTGAATGCCCGCCCCGGCACCGCCGCGGCCACGGCCGTGAGTATCGCGCAGAAGGGTGCAGGGCAGTTCACCCTGCTGCCCAGCCCCGCCATCCTCGAACGGGTGGAGACCAAACAGGCCATCGCCTCCGACCGTTCGGTGGCGGGGGTGCTCGAGATGGGGTCGGCAGCCTCCGCGTACCTGTTCAGCGCGGGGCAGGCCGACGAGGATTCCGCTCACGTGGACAGCGGCTACCTCACGCCGGAGCAGATCACCGAACTCGTGCGCAAGGGCGCCGTGGGGGATGTCGTCGGCCGGTTCATCGACAGCGACGGTCAGATCGTCGACCCCGCGTTGGACGAACGCACCTTCGGGATCTCGCTCGACCAGTTGCGCAGGTCCCGCACGGCGATCGCCGTGATCGGCGGACCGCGCAAGCACGCGATCGCCAGGTCCGTCGTCCTGTCCGGCCTCTGCACCGTCCTGATCACCGACGAAGACACGGCCCAAGCCCTCTTAAGCCCGCGAACCGTGAGCTAAGCCCCGAAAAACGCGCGTTTTCGGGGCCTAGGTCACAGTGGACGGCAGGGGGTTACGCCTCGTGCGGGCGGTCGGGGTTGTCGTCGCGCAGCAGGTCTTCGAGGGCCTGGTCCACTTCGTCGAGCACGGGAGCCTCACCCTTGGCGGTGCTGGTGAGGCGCGCCACGAGGGCCTGCGGGTCGTCGAGGTCGGCCGAGGTGGGCAGGATGTCCGGGTGCGCCCACAGGCCGTCCCTGGCTTCGTTGCCCACGGCATCCGTCACGGCCTGCCACATCGCGGCGGCCTCGCGCAGGCGCCGAGGGCGCAGCTCCAGACCCACCAGGGTGGCGAAGGCGGACTCGGCTGGTCCGCCAGAGGCGCGGCGGCGCTTGACCGTCTCGTTGATGGCATCGGCGCGCGGCAGGCGGCTGGTGGCCTCCACCGTGACCACGTCGACCCAGCCCTCGACGAGGGCGAGCATGGTCTCGAGCCGGTCGAGGGCGGCCAGCTGGGCGTCGGTCTTGGGCGGAATCAGCGACCCGTTCACCATGGCGTCGCGCAGTTCCTCGGGGTTCGAGGGGTCGAAGCCCTCGGCCAGGGACTCGAGGCGGGAGGTGTCGATGCTGATGCCGTGGGCGAACTCGGTGATCGAGGTGATCATGTGCAGGCGCAGCCAGCGGGAGTGCCGGAACAGCCGCGCGTGGGCGAGTTCGCGCACCGCGAGGTAGATCTGCACCTGGTCCATGGGCACGTCGAGGCCCTCACCGAACTCGGCGACGTTCTGGGGGAGGAGGGCGGCCTGCTGGTCGCCGAACAGCGGGATGCCGATGTCGCCGCCGGAGACGACCTCGCTGGAGAGCTGGCCGACGACCTGGCCCAGCTGCATGGCGAACAGGGTGCCGCCGAGGCTGCGCATCATCTGGCTGGCTCCGGCGAGCATGCCCTTAAGCTCCTCCGGTGCCTGTTCGCTGAGCACGGAGGTGAGCGAGTCGGAGATGCTCGTGGCGACGGGCTCGGCCAGCTGGCTCCAGAGCGGCATCGTGGCGGTGACCCATTCCTTGCGGGTCATCAGGCGTGGCTCCACCGTGAGCTCGGCGACCGAGATCACATCGTCGAGCCAGAGGGCTGCGATGTGGAAGGCCTGCTCGAGCTCGGCGCGCTGGGCCGGCGTGGTGCTCTGCGCGCCGGCTGCGGCGCGTTCCTGGCCCTGCTGCAGGGCGATGTCCCAGTTGATGCCGCCGTCGCCGCCACCGGCGCGGAGGGCGCCCTGCAGCTGGTTCATCAGAGCGGCGACACTCGCCGGGTCGTTGGGAAGACCGGCCGCGCCGGCCAACTGGCCGGGGTCGATCGACGATTTACCCGAGAGGATGTCTCGGAGCATGTCCCGGAATTCATCTTCGGGGTTCTGACCCTCGTCGGGTCGGGAGTCATCGGCCACTTCAGGCACCTCTCAGTTGCTTGCCTCTACGCTAGCCCGAGAACCCCGGCCAGAACTGGGAAATGACCTACGCTGGGTCCTTGCGGTGTCCGCCTGTCGCGAACACCGCTCACGACCCTGTTCACCCCTTTAAGGAGCCTGGTGGCCCTCTTCACCGATGATTCGTCCCTAGGCTCCGCCCCCCGCCGCCGCGGTTCCCGCACCGGCTGGGTGG
The DNA here is from genome assembly GCF_001679725.1 of Cryobacterium arcticum. Classification (NCBI taxonomy): domain Bacteria; kingdom Bacillati; phylum Actinomycetota; class Actinomycetes; order Micrococcales; family Microbacteriaceae; genus Cryobacterium; species Cryobacterium arcticum. Next base: position 1,023,358 of record NZ_CP016282.1, read on the forward strand.
TGCTGGGCATCGCGCTGGTCACCGGCCTCACGCTCGCCGTCGTCCCGTCGCCGTACGTGGTCGAGAAGCCGGGCCCGGTCTACAACACGCTCGGCTCCGCGGACTACGAGGGTGAGAAGAAGGACCTCATCACCATCCCCGACGAGACCGTCTACCCCACCGAAGGCAGCCTCGACCTCCTCACGGTGTCGGTGCTGGGCAACCCGGACAACCGCCTGAACTGGCTCACGGTCGCCTCCGCCTGGCTCGACCCGAGCCAGGCCGTGGTTCCGCTCGAGTCCGTCTTCCCGGCCGACGTCACCACCGAGGAACGCGACGAGCAGAACCAGGTGGCCATGGTGAACTCCCAGCAGGATGCCATCGCGGCGGCGCTGACCAACCTCGGCTACGACTACCCGACCGAGTTGAGCGTGGTCTCCCTCGCCGACGACGCCCCGGCGGCAGGCGTGATCAAGGAGGGCGACCTCATCGAATCGGTGAACGGCCAGGCCGTCGCCGACATCACCGCGCTGCGCGCCGCGCTCACAGCAAGCGGCGCCGGCACCCCTGCCACCATCGGGCTCAGCCGCGACGGCGCCGAGCAGAGCGTCGAGGTCACCCCGGTCGACATCAGCGGCAACGTGGTGCTGGGCATCAACGTCAAGTCCGACTACCAGTTCCCGTTCGACGTCGACATCCAGCTCGACAAGGTCGGCGGCCCGAGTGCCGGCATGATGTTCGCCCTGGGCATCATCGACAAACTCACCCCGGGTTCGCTCCAGGGCGGGGCGGATGTCGCGGGGACGGGAACCATCGACCAGTCCGGCACCGTCGGGCCCATCGGCGGGATCCGCCAGAAGCTCTTCGGCGCCAGCAACGCGGGCGCCGACTGGTTCCTGGCCCCGGCAGCCAACTGCGACGAGGTCACCGGCCACATTCCGGACGGCCTCACCGTCTTCGCCGTGAGCACGCTCGACGACTCGCTCGCAGCGCTTGACGCCATCCGCACCGGCGCCGACACGAGCGACCTGCCGACCTGCCCGGCAGGCTGATAGCAGCGCCTCTTCTGGGTGAGCCCTCAGCGAACTGGGGGTTTGCCCCGAGACTCGCTGCATAGAATGAGGGTCTGACCCCCGATCTATCAGAGCAAGAGGCCAATTCGTGACTTCATCATCCGCCGGAAGCGCTCCACGTCGGAGCCGTGCCCCGCTAGCCATCACGGCAGCGATCATCGCAGGGCTGGTGATATTGTTCTTCATCTTCGCCGGGCTGTACGCGGATGTGCTGTGGTTCGACCAACTCGGCTTCCTCAGCGTGCTGACCACCCAGTGGGTGGCCGGTGCCGTGTTGTTCGTGGTCGGCTTCCTGGGCATGGCGATCCCGGTCTGGGTGAGCATCCAGCTGGCCTACCGCCTGCGTCCCGTCTACGCGAAGCTCAATTCGCAGATCGACCGCTACCAGCAGGTGATCGAGCCGCTGCGTCGCCTCGCAATGTACGGCATCCCCGCCCTGCTCGGCCTCTTCGCCGGCGTGGCCGCTGCCACGCACTGGCAGACCATTCTGATGTGGCTCAACCGCACGGATGCGGGCACCACGGATCCGCAGTTCGGCTTCGACGTCTCGTTCTTCCTCTTCGACCTGCCGTTCTACCAGTCGCTGCTCGCGTTCAGCTCGGCCGTCGTGCTGATCTCCGCCCTCGTCGCGCTGGCCACCTCGTACCTCTACGGCGCCATCCGCATCACCGGCCGTGAGGTCTACGTGGCCAAGGCCGCGCGGGTTCAGATCGCCGTCACCGCCGCCGTCTACCTGCTCCTGCAGGGTGTGAGCATCTGGCTCGACCAGTACTCCACCCTCACCCAGGCCAACGACCTGATCACCGGCGCCGGCTACACCGACGTCAGCGCGACCATCCCGGGCCGCGCCATCCTGGCCGGCATCGCCGTCTTCGTCGCGATCCTCTTCGTGGTCACCGCGTTCATCGGACGCTGGCGCCTGCCCGTCATCGGCACCGCGCTGCTCATCGTGTCGAGCCTGCTGATCGGCTCGCTCTACCCCTGGGTCGTGCAGCGCTTCCAGGTCGACCCGAGCGCGAAGACCCTCGAGGCGCCGTACATCCAGCGCAACATCGACCTCACCCGCGACGCCTACGGTGTGGCGGATGTGGAAGAGATCCCATACACCGCCACGACCGAGGCCGAGCCCGGCGCCCTGCGTGCCGACGCCGAGACCACGGCCAACATCCGTATTCTCGACCCGGCCCTGGTCAGCGACGCGTTCGCCCAGCTCGAGCAGTTCAAGCAGTACTACCAGTTCCCGTCCAACCTCTCGGTGGACCGGTACACGATCGACGGCAAGTCCCAGGACACCGTGGTGTCGGTTCGTGACCTCAACCTCGACGGCCTGAGCAGTGAGACCTGGGTCAACTCCTCGGTCGTCTACACCCACGGTTACGGTGTGGTCGCCGCCTACGGCAACCAGCGTTCGGCCGACGGCCAGCCGGTCTTCCTCGAATCGGGCATCCCCACCTCGGGTGCGCTCGGCGAGTACGAGCCGCGCGTGTACTTCGGCGAGACCTCGCCCACGTACTCCATCGTCGGCGCCCCCGAGGGCAGCGACCCCGTCGAGCTGGACTACCCGTCCGGCGAAGACGGCGCCCAGCAGACCTACACGACCTTCACGGGCGATGGTGGACCGAGCCTGAACGGCCCGTTCAACAAGCTGATCTACGCGCTCAAGTTCCAGTCCGAGCAGATCTTCCTGGCCAACGCCGTCAACGACGAGTCGCAGATCCTCTACGACCGCGACCCGGTCACCCGCGTGCAGAAGGTCGCCCCGTACCTCACCCTCGACTCCGCCCCGTACCCCTCCGTGGTGAACGGCCGGATCAAGTGGATCGTGGACGGCTACACCACCAGTGCCAGCTACCCGTACTCCACGGCCGTGAGCCTGAGCAACGCGATCGCCGACACCGAGACGCCCGAGCAGCCGTTCGCGCTGGACAACATCAACTACATGCGGAACTCGGTCAAGGCCACCGTCGATGCCTACGACGGCTCGGTGACGCTCTACGCCTGGGATGAGAACGACCCGCTGCTGCAGACCTGGCAGAAGATCTTCCCGTCCACGGTCGAGCCGATGAGCGAGATGTCCGGCGACCTGATGAGCCACGTGCGCTACCCGGCCGACATGTTCAAGGTGCAGCGCGCCATCCTCGGCAAGTACCACGTGACCGACCCCGGATCCTTCTACTCCGAGGACGACGCGTGGACCACGCCGAACGACCCCGTGTCGCCGAGCACCAACACGACCCTGCAGCCGCCGTATTACCTGACCATGCAGATGCCCGGCCAGGAAGCACCGTCGTTCTCGCTGTACTCGACCTTCATCCCCAACGCGTCCGGGGAGACCAGCCGGAACGTCCTGACCGGTTACCTCGCGGCCGACGCGGATGCGGGGGCCACGGATGGTGAACGGGCGGATGGCTACGGCAAGCTGCGCCTGCTGACGCTGCCGAACGACATCACGGTACCCGGCCCCGGCCAGGTGCAGGCGAAGTTCAACGGTGATCCCACGATCTCCGCCGAGCTCAACCTGTTGAAGCAGGGTCAGTCCACGGTGCTCAACGGCAACCTGCTGACGCTGCCCGTCGGTGGCGGTCTGCTCTACGTGCAGCCCGTGTACGTGCAGTCCACCGGTGAGACCAGCTACCCGCTGCTGCAGAAGGTCCTCGTGGCCTTCGGTGATCAGATCGCGTTCGAGGACACCCTTGACACCGCTCTGAACGTGCTCTTCGGTGGCGAGTCCGGTGCTAATGCCGGCGACACCGATGTGCCGGCCGTCACCACGCCGGAGGGCGAGACGCCCACCGACGGCACCACGGTTCCGTCTACCGAGACCGGCAACCCTGAGGTCGACGCCCAGCTGAAGACGCTGCTGGCTCAGGCCAAGCAGGCCATCGCCGACAAGCAGGCAGCCCTGGCCGCCAACGACCTCGCCGCCTTCGGGGTCGCCGACAAGAAGCTCTCCGACACCGTCGCGAGCATGCTCACACTGATCGGCCAGTAACGACCGGTTGAGTCGAGACGCGGGCGGTGCGCCGGGGAAACCCGGTCGTACCGCCCGCGTTTTGTCTGTGTCCGGCGCCTGCCGAAGCGGATGCCGGACCGACTCGGGTGCGACTCGCCCGGGGGGAGTGCTCGATTCGAAGGGCTTGGGGAACTGTGGTAACTTAGTTCTTGTAGCGCGGGGTGGAGCAGTTCGGTAGCTCGCTGGGCTCATAACCCAGAGGTCGTAGGTTCAAATCCTGCCCCCGCAACAGAAACAAAAGTCCCGGTCTCGAAAGAGACCGGGACTTTTGCGTTAAGCCAGTGCCCGCCGTCTTGCCCCTCAGCGCAGGGCGCCGAGCTTCTGCGGGTTCAGGACGAAGAAGATCCGGTTGATGCCGTGCTCGTTCACGCCGATGCTGCAGACGATGTACGGGGCGCCGTCCTTGCGGAAGACGAACGCGTCGGAACCGTTCACCGAAGTGAGCTGCATGTCGACGTTGTCCTCGAGTTTTCGCAGCGTACCCAACAGGAACCGCCCGACATGATCGCGCCCCTCGACCGGCCGACGAGCTGCGGACACGATCCCGCCGCCATCCGAGTAGAGCACGATGTCGTCGGTGAGGAGAGTCTGCAGGCGCTGCACGTCTCCGCTCTGAGCGGCGGCGAGGAACGAGCGAAGCAGCCTGTTCTTCTCGGCGACGGTCACCCGGGTGCCGGTGCTCTCGGTGAGGTGCTGGCGGGCACGCCGGGAGAGCTGGCGGGCATTGGCCTCGGTGGTGCCGATGATCTCCCCGATCTCGCGGTACGGATAGTCGAAGGCCTCATGCAGCAGGTACACGGCACGCTCCATGGGGGTGAGCCGCTCCATCAGCAGCAGGATTCCGACCTCGAGTGCCTCGGTGTTCTCGGCCCCGAGCTCCGGATCAGCACCGGTGAGCACGGGCTCGGGGAGCCAGGGGCCGATGTAGGTCTCCCGGCGCAGGCGAGACGAGGTGGCCACATTGATGGAGAGGCGCGTCGTCATCGTCGTCAGGAAGGCGGCGGGGCTGCGGATGCCCGTACGGTCGGTGCACTGCCATCGGACCCAGGCATCCTGGACGATATCCTCGGCCTCAACCGTGCTGCCGAGCATCCGGTAGGCGATGCCGAAGAGCCGGGGACGCAGGGACTCGAACTCGTCCGCCACGTCGTCGATCTCCGAGGCTGCGGCGTCGCTCCGGTTGCCTCGCATCGGCATCCCCTCGTCGCTTGGGCCGGGATTGTGAACGGTTTTCAATGTACTCCGCCCCTGGGTGCTGCCGTGTCACGTTTGCGCGGTGGTCGCGGTCAGTACTGATAACGCGCAGTACTGGCCGAGCGCAGTTTCGAGAAGGAGAACGAATGAGTACAGGTTTCGACCAGACGGTCGTCGTCATCGGGGCCGGCTATGCCGGCATCCTGGCGGCCAACCGCATCCAGGCCTCGCTGAAGCCCGCGGAGGGACGCCGGGTGCGCGTGCGGCTGGTCAACCCGGCACCGCACTTCATAGAACGGGTGCGCCTGCATGAGGTGGCTGCCGGGGTGCGCGCGACCGCGGCGGTACCCCTGTCCAAGATGCTCCATGCCCGGGTCGAGGTTGTGCTGGGAACGGTCCTGCGTATCGACGCACCGGCCCGTGTTCTCGGTGTGGCGACCGACAGCGGGGTGACCCGTGAGCCGTACGACATCCTCGTCTACGCGGTGGGGAGCGTCGCCGCGCTCGGTGCGCCAGGCGCCGAACACTTCGCGCACCTGCTGAGCAACGTCCAGGGTGCGGAATCGGCGCGCCTGGCGATCGCCACGGGCCCGGCCGACCAGCGCATCGTCGTCGTCGGCGGAGGTGCGACGGGCGTGGAGGCCGCGGCGGAGTTCGCGGAACGTCACCCGAGAGCATCCGTCACCCTGGTGTCGCGGAGCGCGGTTCTCGGGCACCTCCCCGCGGCGTCCCGGCGGTCGGTTGCCCGGTCGCTGGCAAAGCTCGGCGTCGAAGTGCGGGAGTGGAGCGACGTACGCCGGGTGCAGGCCGACGCCGTCGAGCTCTCCGACGGCACGCGGATTCCTAGCGACGTCACCGTCTGGACCGCCTCGTTCGCCGTGCCTGATCTCGCCCGCCGCAGCGGCCTCGACGTCGACTCCATCGGCCGGTTGCTGGTCGACGAGGAGCTCCGCACGGTCCGGTACCCGGAGATTCTCGGTGCGGGGGACGCGGTACGCCCGCCGTCCTCCGTCGGCTCCCACCTGCGCATGGGCTGTGCCATCGCCATGCCCCTCGGCGCCCAGGCGGCGGACAACGTTCTCGCCGTTCTGCGCGGTGAGACCCTGACGACACTCGATGTGGGGTTCGGTGCTCAGTGCATCAGCATGGGCCGAAAAATGGGGCTGATCCAGCTGCTCACCGCAGCGGATGAGCCGCGCCCACTGCGGATCACCGGCCGGGCCGGTGCGCTGGTCAAGGAGTTCGTCTGCGCGGTCATCGCCACAGGATCGCCTCGGCGCGAGCGCACACGGCCCGGGTCCCTGATGCTGCCCTCCGGGCCCAAGCGCGTGCCCGTGGACTCCAAGCGCTAAGCGAGTGCTACGAGGAGTCCTGGCGGTCGGAGTTACTGCAGTCCGGCCAACGAGTCCAGGTAGCTCGGCTGGCTGACGTAGAAGGTAACGCCGTCCCTGTTCACCACGGCGGGATTGTCATCGCCCGAGCGCTCGCCCAGCAGCGTGGCGGTGACCGGCTCGTCGGACTCGGTGTAACCGGCCGCGGTCAGTTCCGCTCGTTTCGCGCTCCACGTGCTCTCATCCATCGCAACCTGGCCGTACCAGAGCGGAACGTCGCCTCCATCGCTGGTCCAGTAGCAACTCAGCCCTCCCAGATCGACCATCGAAGCCATGAGACCGCTGTGGCCTCCGGGCAGGTCGGTCTGCAGGGTCCAGCCCGCCGCGGCGATGTCGCCCAGGGCCGGTGCGGACAACATGTTCTCGCAGGTCGGATCGACAGCGAGGTCGCCGGTCTGCGGAGCAGGTGTCGGTGTGACCGTTGGGGTTGCGGTCGCCGGTGGGGCGGCCGACGTGCCCGGGGTCGTGGACGGTGCAGTCGCCCCCGACTGCACGCCTGCGGCGCAACCGCTCAGCATGAATAGGGCGGCCAGAACCGCCGTTGATCTGCGAAGCATGTGTAGTTCCCCCACCTCGATGTGCGCCCCCGTGCGTGGCCTAATGCGCACTCTACCTGGGCTGTCACCGAGTCGCCCTCACGACGGCGTGCCCGAGCACATCCAAAAACGGCCCCGCACAGAAGTGCGGGGCCGTTAAGGTGGTGCAGGTCGAACGGGTGCTGCTGTGACGCGTGGAGCCTACTTGCCGGCCTTGCGGGCCGGCTTCTTGGCGTCCGCGGTCGTAGCGGCAACCTCTGCACCGGTCTCGAGTGCCGCGTCGCCGACGGCGGTGCGTCCGGCGCGAACCTCGGCGAACGAGGTGCCGTAGTACGCGGCTTCCATGAGGGTCTTCATGTCCTCGAGCATCGGCATCCGCGGGTTGGCGGGTGCGCACTGGTCGCCGTAAGCGCCCATGGCGAGCGAGTCGAGGCGGCTGATGAAGTCTTCCTCCGGCACGCCCTGCGCCTGGAAGGACGGCTTGATGCCGACCTTGTCGCGCAGCTGCTCGACGGCCTGGGCGTAGGACTCGACGCCCTCGGCGGGAGTCGAGGCCGGCAGGCCCAGGTGCTTGGCGATCTCCTGGAAACGCTCCGGGGCGATGTAGTGCTCGTACTTGGGCCAGCTGGTCAGCTTGGTCGGCACGGTGCCGTTGTACCGGATCACGTGCGGCAGGTAGGTCGCGTTGACCCGGCCGTGGATCAGGTGCAGCTGGGCGCCGGTGACGTGGGCCATGGCGTGGACTATGCCCAGGAACGCGTTACCGAAGGCCATGCCCGAGATGGATGCGGCGTTGTGCATTTTCTCGCGAGCCTTGATCACGGTGTCGTCGGTGCTGCCGATCGACCCCTTCACGCTGAGTTCGATGTTCTCGAAGATCAGCTTGATCGCGTGCAGGCACAGGCCGTCGGTGAAGTCGTTCGCGTACACCGAGACATACGCCTCGGTGGCGTGGGTCAGGGCGTCGAAGCCGGAGTCGGCGGCGAGGAACGACGGCATCATGGCCGTGAGCACGGGGTCGATGATCGCGACGGACGGGATCAGCGCGTAGTCGGCCAGCGGGTACTTGACGCCGGTGACCTCGTCGGTGATGACGGCGAACGGGGTCATCTCGCTGCCGGTGCCCGAGGTGGTCGGGATGCAGACGAGCTTGGCGAGCTCACCGAGGTCGGGGAACTTGAACGCGCGCTTGCGCACGTCGAAGAACTTTTCCTTCATGTCGGCGAATTCGATTTCGGGGTGTTCGTACAGCAGCCACATGACCTTCGCGGCGTCCATGGGGGAGCCGCCACCGAGGGCGATGATGGTGTCCGGCTTGAAGGCGCGCATTTCCTCTGCGCCCTTCTCCACGGCGGAGACGGTGGGCTCGGGGAGCACGTTGTCGATGATCTGCAGGGCAACGCGGCCCTCGCGGCGGTTGAGCACGTCGAGGATCTTGTCGACGAAGCCCAGGCGGGTCATGGTCGAGTCGGTGACGATGGTGACCCGGGTGACGTCGCGCATGTCGGCCAGGTAACGGATGGCGTTCGGCTCGAAGTAGGTCTTCGCGGGGATCTTGAACCACTGCAAGTTGTTGTTCCTCCGGCCGATGCGCTTGACGTTGATGAGGTTGATCGCCGAGACGTTGTTCGAAACGGAGTTGTGTCCGTACGAGCCACAGCCGAGCGTGAGCGACGGGATGAAGGCGTTGTAGATGTCACCGATGCCACCGAGCGAGCTGGGGGCGTTGGTGATGATGCGGACGGCCTTGACGCGCTTGCCGAACTCCTCGATGATCGCGGGGTTCTCGCTGTGGATCGAGCCCGAGTGGCCCAGTCCGTCGAATTCCACCATCTGCTCGGAGAGCGAGATGCCCTCTTCGGCGTCCTTGGCGTGCATGACGGCGAGCACCGGGGCCAGCTTTTCGCGGGTCATGGGCTCGTGCGGGCCGACTCCGCTGACCTCGACCAGGATGATCGACGTGTCGTCGGGAACGCTGAAACCGGCCTGCTGGGCGATCCACACCGGCGACTTGCCGACGACGGTGGGGTTCAGCTTGGCGCCGGCGCAGTTCTCGGAGTTGGCGGTGACGCCGAAGATGAATTCTTCGAGCAGTGCCTTCTCTTCCTTGGTGGTGAGGTAGGCGTGCAGGATCTTGAACTCTGCCATCGCCTCCTTGTAGAGGGGCTCTTCGATGATGACGGCCTGCTCCGAGGCGCAGATCATGCCGTAGTCGAAGGACTTGGAGAGCACGACGTCGTTGACGGCACGCTTGAGCTTGGCGCTCTTCTCGATGAAGGCGGGCACGTTTCCGGCGCCGACACCCAGGGCGGGCTTGCCGCAGGAGTACGCGGCGCGGACCATGGCGTTTCCACCGGTGGCGAGGATGGTCGCGACACCGGGGTGGTTCATCAGCAGGGTGGAGGCCTCAAGCGAGGGGGCTTCGATCCACTGGATACAGTTCTCCGGGGCGCCGGCCTTGATGGCGGCGTCGCGTACGACGCGGGCTGCGGCGACGGAGGACTGCTGGGCTCCCGGGTGGAAGCCGAAGATGATGGGGTTGCGGGTCTTCAGCGCGATGAGCGACTTGAAGATCGCGGTCGAGGTGGGGTTGGTGACCGGGGTGATGCCGCAGATGACGCCCACGGGCTCGGCGATCTCGGTGATGCCGGTGATCTCGTCGCGGCTGATGATGCCAACGGTCTTGAGGTTCTGCATCGAGTTGGTGACGTGCTCGCACGCGAAGAGGTTCTTCACGGCCTTGTCTTCGAAGACGCCTCGGCCGGTTTCGGCGACGGCGTGCACGGCGAGTTCGGCGTGCTTGGACAGGGCTGCGACGGAGGCCTTCTTGACGATGAAGTCAATCTGCTCCTGGGTGAAGTTCTCGTATTCCTTCAAAGCGACTGCGCCGGCAGAGACCATGGTGTCGATCTGCGCGGCGATTGGAGTGGCGACTGGTTGGTCTGTGATCGTCATAGTTTTCCTCCTGGACAACCCGATCTGGGATCTTTGTCTCTGGTTCAAACTTAGGACTCGTCACGGACCGAAACACGTGCCAAAGGTCCCACTCGGGTGGCATTTCCGCGGGCTCGGAACCCCGCCGTCGCGCCCCGGCAGCCCCGTGCCGAATCGCGCTCAACCAGCACAAATGGTGCCGAACCAGACCTTTGACCCCGGTGAGCCGGCACCAGTTGTCGGATTCGGGAACAGATACCGGGAGGTTTGCGGCGCGGCGCGGCGGGCGGGCGGGACGGGTCAGGTGGCGAGGCCGCGCACGGCGGCCACGGCCTCGCGCACCCGGGTGGCGGCCTCGGCCAGGTCGGCGGCACTGGTGCCGGCCGAGAGGGTGAAGCGCACCGCGGTCTGGGCGAGGTCGGCGGGGACGCCCAGCGCCGTGAGCACATGCGACGGTTCGTCGCTGCCGGCTGCGCAGGCGGATCCGCTCGAGCAGACGATGTCGAAGCGCTCGAGCTCGAGCAGCACGGCTTCCCCGCCGGTGCCGGCGAAGGTGAACGAGGCATGGCCGGGCAGCCGGTGCAGGGGATGCCCCGTCAGGGCGGCCCCCGGCGTGCTCTCGAGCACCGCGGCCACGAAGGAGTCGCGCAGGGCGGCCAGGCGCGGTGCGAGGTCGACCCGCTCGGCCTCGGCCAGGTCGAGGGCCGTGGCCAGGCCCACGGCTCCGGCCACGTTCTCGGTGCCGCTGCGCTTGCCGCGTTCCTGCCCGCCGCCGTGCAGCACCGGCTCCACCGGCAGGCGGCCGCGCAGGTACAGTGCGCCCACGCCCTGCGGGGCGCCGAGCTTGTGCCCGGAGATGCTCAACGCGTCCACGCCAAGCTCGGCCACGTTCAGCGGCAGCCAGCCGGCGGCCTGCACGGCGTCGGTGTGCATCGGCACACCCGCCGCCCGGGCGATCGCGGCGAGCTCCCGGATGGGCTGCACGGTGCCGATCTCATTGTTGGCGTAGTGGATGCTGACGAGGGTGCTGTCGGGCCGGAGGACCCGTGCGAGGTCGGCGGGGTCGACGCGGCCGGTGGCATCCGTGGGCAGCAGGGTGATCTCGAAGTCGTGCAGCCGGCGCAGGTAGTCGCAGGAATCGAGCACCGCCTCGTGCTCGAGGGCAGTGGTGATGATGTGCCGGCCGCGCGGGGCGCCGAGCGCAAGGCCTTTGAGGGCGAGGTTGTCGGCCTCGGTGCCGCCGCTGGTGATGGTGATCTCGCCGGGCCGGCAGCCGAGCACCCGGGCGATGCGCCCGCGCGCGGTCTTGAGGGTCGCCGCCGCGGCCTCGCCCACCCGGTGGTGGCTGGACGGGTTGCCGAAACCCTGTGTGAGGATCGGCCAGATGGCCTCGGCCACCTCGCGGCGGAGCGGCGCGGTGGCTGCGTTGTCGAGGTAGATCATGGCTTCTCTCCAGAGAACGGGGCCGGGCGGCCGGGCGCGTGAACGCTACTCGGGGAAGACAGCCTCGGGCAGGATGACGACATCCAGCCCGAGGTCGAGCGAGCGCACGCTGTGGGTGAGGGCGCCCACCGAGATGACGTCGACCCCCGACTCGGCGATGCGCCGCACGGTCTGAAGCGACACGCCGCCGCTGGCCTCCACGATGGCGCGGCCGGCGACCTGTCGCACACCCTCGCGGAGGGCCTCGGCATCGAAGTTGTCGAGCATGATGGTGTCGATGCCGGCCGCGAGCACGGGCTCGATCTGCTCGAGGGTGTCCACCTCCACCTCGAAGTGGGTGGTGTGCGAGAGCCGGGCCCGCACGGCGAGCAGCGCGTCGGTGAGGTCGGTGCCATCGGCGCTGAGCACGGCCAGGTGGTTGTCCTTGGCCATCACGGCGTCGGAGAGGCTGAAGCGGTGGTTGTGGCCGCCGCCGTCGCGCACGGCCTGGCGCTCCACGGCGCGCAGCCCGGGGGTGGTCTTGCGGGTGTCGACGATGCGGGCGCTGGTGCCCTCGGTCTCGGCCACGTACTGTGCGGTGAGCGTGGCGATCCCGCTCATCCGTTGCACGAAGTTGAGCCCGATGCGCTCGGCGGTGAGGATGCCGCGGGCCGGACCGGACGCCTCCGCGAGGAGGTCGCCCGCGGCGAAGGCGGTGCCGTCGGCGACGTGCAGGTGCACGGTGATGCGGGCGTCGACCAGGCGGAACGCGGCGGCGAACACGGCGCCCCCGCTGAACACGCCGGCCTCCCGTGCCACGAGCTGGGCGGTGGCGACGGCGTCGGCGGGGATCAGCATCTCGCTGGTGAGGTCGCCCCACGGGGCGTCCTCGTCGAGGGCGGACCGCACAACGGTCTCGATGGCGTGAGTGGTCAGCATGCGATGCCCTCCGAAGCGATGGATGAAGCGGATACCAGGGTGCGCGTGTCGGGCCGCACGGTGAAGCGGGGCCGGGCCAGCTCCAGGCGGGTGTCCGGGAAGTCGGCGCGGTGGTGCGCCCCGCGGGACTCCTCGCGGGCGAGGGCGGCGGCCACGATCAGCCGGCCCAGGTCGAGCAGGTTGCCGGTCTCCAGCTGCGCGGCCGTGGCCAGCGCCCGGTCCACGGGGTGCCAGCCGGCCAGGGTCGCCGCAGCGCCGGTGAGGTCGGCGCCGGAGCGGTGCACACCGGCGGCCTCCCAGAGCAGGTTCTGCAGGGTGCCGCGGTCGACGAGGCCAGGGGCAGAAGCAGTGACGGCTGCGTCGGCTGCGTCGGCCGCGTCGCTCGGATCGTCGAGCCCGGCGCCCGGAAAGCCGGTGATGCCGGCGTCCGAGTCGGCGTCGGTCTCGGTCGCGAAGTACGGCGCGGGCTGCTCGGCCTCGCTCAGCGACCGCACGGCGCGGTCGGCGAACACGGCGGCCTCCAGCAGCGAGTTCGACGCCAACCGGTTGGCGCCGTGCGCGCCGGTGCGGGCGGCCTCGCCCACGGCGTAGAGGCCGGGCAGCGAGGTGCGGCCCCAGCCGTCGGTGGCGACGCCGCCCATCCAGTAATGCGCGGCGGGGGCCACGGGGATCGGTTCAACGGCCCAGTCCAGCCCGTTCGCGCGGCAGGCGGCCGTGATGGTGGGAAAGCGGCTCTCGAGAAGGTCCCGGCCGAGGCCCGTGGCGTCCAGCAGCACCGGAGCACCACCCTGCGCCTTCATCTGGGCGGCGATGCTGCGGGCCACGATGTCGCGGGGCGCGAGCTCGGCATCCGGGTGGATGGCGGTCATGAAGCGCTCGCCCGTGCTGCTGAGCAGCACGGCGCCCTCGCCGCGCACGGCCTCGGAGATCAGCGGCGTGCCGGGCACCGCGAGGGCGGTGGGGTGGAACTGATAGAACTCCACGTCGGCGATGGCCGCGCCGGCGCGCCAGGCGGCCGCGACGCCGTCGCCGGTGGCGATGGCCGGGTTGGTGGTGTGCCGGTACAGGGCACCGGCACCACCGGTGGCCAGGATCACGGTGTCGGCGGTCACGGTGTGCCGGGTGTCGTCGGGGCCGAGCAGCACGGCGCCGGTGACCCGGCCGTCGTCGACAGTGAGGTCGACGAGCATGGTGTGCTCGTGGATGGTGATCTGGTCGCCGCCCAGCGCATGGGCGCGGTTGGCGCGCTCCTGCACCGTGGCCACCAGGGCGGCCTCGATGGCGAAGCCCGTGGCGTCGCCGCCGGCGTGCAGCACGCGAGACCTGGAGTGCGCGGCCTCGAGGCCGCGGGTGATGCCGGACTCGTCGCGGTCGAAGTCGACCCCGAACCGGATCAGGTCGCGCACCCGGGCCGGGCCTTCTTCGCAGAGCACCCGAACCGCGGCGGGGTCGCACAGGCCGGCACCGGCACGCAGGGTATCGAGGATGTGCGCGTCCACCGAGTCGTCGGGGAACAGCGCGGCGGCGATGCCGCCCTGCGCGTAGCGGGTGTTGCTGTCCGAGAGGGCGGCCTTGGTGACCAGGGTCACCCGGTGGCCGGCGTCGGTGGCCCGCACCGCGGCGAGGAGGCCGGCCAGCCCGCTGCCGACGACGAGCACGCGGGTCATGGTCAGGCTCCGGTGCTGACGCTTGCCACCGGTGCGACGGGACCGGCCGCCGGCGGCTTGGCCGCGAGCATCCGTTCGAGTGCCACCCTGGCGTGATCGGCCACGTCGTCGGCCACCGTGATGCGATTGAGCACCTCGGCGGGTACTCCGTCGCCGCCCACGAGCGCTTCGAGCACCCAGGCGAGGTAGCCCGAGTGGATGCGGTACATGGTGGAGCAGGGGCAGACCACGGGGTCGAGGCAGAAGATGGTGTGCTGCGGGTACTGGGCGGCGAGGCGCTGCACCAGGTTGATCTCGGTGCCGATCGCGAAGGTCGAGCCGGCCGGGGCAGCGGCGATGGCCTTGGCGATGTAGTCGGTGGAGCCGTATTCGTCCGCGGCGTCGACGACAGCCATCGGGCACTCGGGGTGCACGATCACGCGCACGCCGGGGTGCTCGGCGCGGGCCGCGTCGATCTGGTCCACGGTGAAGCGGCGGTGCACGCTGCAGAAGCCGTGCCAGAGAATGACCCGGGAGTCCTCGAGCTCGGCCTCGGTGTTGCCGCCGAGGGGCTTGCGCGGGTTCCACATCGGCATCTGCTCGAGGGGTACGCCCATGGCCTTGGCGGTGTTGCGGCCCAGGTGCTGGTCGGGGAAGAACAGGACCCGCTGGCCGCGTTCGAAGGCCCACTCGAGCACGGTCTCGGCGTTCGAGGAGGTGCAGACGATGCCGCCGTGCTCGCCACAGAAGCCCTTGAGCGCCGCGGAGGAGTTCATGTAGGTGACCGGGATCACGGGGACGCGCCCCGAGGCATCCGGTTCGGTGCCGTACAGCTCCTCGAGCTGCTCCCAGCACTCGGTGACGGAGTCGATGTCGGCCATGTCGGCCATCGAACAGCCCGCGGCGAGGTTGGGCAGGATCACGGCCTGCTCCGGCGTCGACAGCAGGTCGGCGGTCTCGGCCATGAAGTGCACGCCGCAGAAGACGATGGCCTCGGCGTCGGGCCGGCTCTGGGTGGCCACGGCGAGCTGGAAGGAGTCGCCCACGAAGTCGGCGTGCTGCAGCACCTCTTCGCGCTGGTAGAAGTGGCCGAGCACCACGACGCGCTCGCCGAGGGTAGCTTTCGCGGCGCGGATCCAGTCTCCGAGTTCACCGTTGGACGCGGTGCGGTAGCGCGCGGGCAGTTCGCCCTGGCGCGGGGAGCCGGTGGGGATGACGTCGCCCATCGAGGAGCCTGGCCCGTAACCGGGCGCTTTGTCGTCGAAGTACCACGGATCGACGGCGAGGTCGGGGGTGCAGGTGCTGCCCTCGGCCTTGCCGGTGCTGATCAGGCGGATGGTGCGGTCGACCGATGCGATGGTCATGTCGTGCTCCTCGGGGAGTGCGGGATGGGTCGGAGGTACAAGGTTCAGCCCACCAGCGGGCCGAGCGGGCCCTGTTCGGCGAGCGTCTGGGAGTCGTTGTAACGGTAGAGCCGTGGTGGGCGGTGCGGCACCCCGGCCAGGCGCAGTCCCGTGTCGACGACGGTTCCCGACGACTCGATCATGCGACGGAAGTTGGCCGGGTCGAGCGCGCGGCGGAGGACGGCCTCGTGCACATCGCGCAGTTGGGCCAGGGTGAAGGTCTCGCCGAGGAAGGCGTGCGCGATGCGGGAGTACTCCACCTTGGTACGCAGGCGCCACAGGGCGTACTCGACGATGTGGTTGTGGTCGAAGGCCAGGTCGGGCAGGCGGTCGGCGGGGAACCACTGCACGTTGTCGTCGACGGCGGCCGCGTCGGCCTCGCCGGACTGCACGAGCGCCCAGTAGACCACCGAGACCACCCGGTTGCCGGGGGAGCGGCCGAGGTCGCCGAAGGTGTACAGCTGCTCCAGGTACTTGGGTGTGAGCCCGGTGGTCTCCCGCAGGGTTCGTGCGGCTGCGGCGGCGAGTTCCTCGTCGGCGGGCAGCCAGCCGCCGGGCAGCGCCCAGAGGTTGAGGTGCGGCTCGCGGGTGCGGCGCACCAGGGGGAGCCAGAGGGTCATGAAGCCGGATTCGGCGTCCGGCCGGAGGGCGAAGATGACCGTCGACACCGCAAGCACGGGCGGGTGGGGCTCGGTCATCTGGACATCCATCGACTAAAGGTTAGTGTGACTCTAACTGACGTCCATCATATAGTCACGATGACCGGAAGTGAAATTCCGGGCACACTCTCCCGCGAACTCTGAGAAAAGTCCCCAACACACGCCCGGGGGCGTGCTTACCTCACAGCTTGCGAGTGTTGGCGGCCGGGGCGGGAGCCGGGTTCGCGTGCCGGGCTCCGCGGCCGGTCAGGCCCCAGATCGTGACCCGGCCCATGGCCTCGAGCACGATGTTGCCGCTCATCTTGGAGTTGCCGAGGGTGCGTTCGATGAACGTGATAGGCACCTCCACCACCGTGAGCCGGGCGCGCACGGCGTGCAGGAGCATGTCGATCTGGAAGCAATAGCCGAGGCTGTCGACGCTTTCCAGCTGCATCCGTTCGAGCGCATCGGCGCTGTAGACGCGGTAGCCGCCGGTGACGTCGTGCTGGGGCAGGCGCAGCATGAACCGGGAGTAGAGCGAACCGCCGCGGGAGAGCATCCGGCGGTGCCACGGCCAGTTCTTGACCTCGCCGCCGGGAATCCAGCGGGAGCCCATCACGACATCCGCCGTGCGCGCTGCGGCCAGTAGGGCAGGCAGCTGCTCGGGCTGGTGCGAGCCGTCGGCATCCAGCTGCACGAGATAGTCGAAGCCGCGAGCGCGAGCCCAGTCGAAGGCCTCGAGGTAGGCCGCGCCCAGTCCGTTCTTCTTGCTGCGGTGCAGCACGTGCAGCCGGTCGTCGGCGGCCGCGAGCTCGTCGGCCAGGGCGCCGGTGCCGTCCGGGGACGCGTCGTCCACGATCAGCACATCGGCGTCGGGCACGCTGCTGCGCACCCGGCCGACGATGCTGCCGAGGTTGTCGCGTTCGTTGTACGTGGGAATGATGACCACAGTGGATGGCATGTAACTACCTTGTCAGTTCGGTAAGGATGGTGCGGTTGACGGTGAGGGAGGAATGCACGGTGAAGCCCAGTTGCTGCAGCACGCCGATGTCGGTGCCGGCGACGGTTTCCCGGCTTCCGACGTTGTGCAGCACCCAGACCCGGTTGGTGCCGGCGAGCCTGGAAGTGGCTTCGGCGAGGGGGATCGTGGTGTCCCACAGCCAGTCGACGTCCTGATAGGAACGGTTGAGCATCACGTCGCTCAACCCGACGAAGCCGGCGGGGTAGAGGTGCATGGCCAGGCGTGGCCGCTGGGACGGCTTGGTGCTCTCGTCGAACACCACGGCGTCACCGGGTCGGGCTTCGGTGCGCAGGATGTCGGACACCTGCCGCCAATCGCTGCCCCCGTCCTTCGCGAAGTCGGTGCGCTGCGCCAGGTAGCCGGGCGTGGCGAGGGCGCCGACCAGGAGCACGGAGACCACCTGGGTCCACCGCGGCCGCAGTGCCGCGACACCGACGGCGACGGCCAGGGCCGCCGCCGGAGCGCAGATCGACAGGTAGCGCAGCGAGTACATCGGAGTGATCAGCTGGGTGCCGGCGAGCAGCACCGCGCTGGGCACGAGCGCCCAGGCCAACACAACGAGGAGCTCGGCCCGCGGTGCCCGGCCCCGGGTGTGGAAGCGCGGCACGAAGGTGGCCACGACGCCGATCGCGATGAGCGCCCAGGCGAGCCCGGCCAGGGTCGGGGTGCCGAACCACTGGTGCACGGCGGCGTCGAAAACGCTGACGGCCGGACGTCGGGCGAGGAAGGAGATCTGTTCGCGCTCGCCGACTCCCCAGTAGAAGACGGGCGAGGCCAGCAGCAGCCCGGCCGCGGCGGCGCCGGCCCAGGCCAGCAGTGCGCCGCGCCGGCGCCGGGAGAACAGGGCCACGGCGAGCGCGTGCACCGGAATCAGAAGGGCCGTGTAGAGGAACATGTAGGCGCTCAGGGTGACCATCAGCGCATAGGCCGTCCAGAGCACTAGACGCAAAACCGGGGCGGACGGCCGGTTGCGCACGATGTGTACGAGGAGAATGACGGTCCAGACCGCGAGCATCGTGGCCAGGGCGGTGGAGCGTGCCTCCGCACCCATATACGTCACCCGGGGGAGTACCGCGAAGACCAGACCGGCGATCACGGCCACCCGGGTGTTGACGAGCATCCGTGCCAGCACCGCGGTGCCGGCCGTTGCCAGACCGATGGCGAGCGCGCTGGGCAGCCGGGTGGCGAGCTCTGAGGCGCCGAAGACATCGATCCAGCCGTGCAGGAAGAGGTAGTAGCTGCCGTGCACGGCGTCGATGTTGCCCAGCATGCGAAACAGCGAGGGGAGGGAACGTTCGGCCGACATGACGCTGGCCGCCTCGTCACCCCAGTACGACGGAACCCAGGACCCGGTCACCGACACGAGAAAACCCAACAGCCCCAGCAGCACGGCGACGGGTGCGAAGCCGCGTGACGAGGTCAGCGCGGGCCGGGTCGGCTCGACGAGGGGAGAAGCGAGAACTGTCGTCACATTCAGACCGTAGAACCCTCGGGTTAACGTTTACTCTCAGCAGGCGGAGGGGTGGCCTGCGAAGTCTCACAGACTTGACCGGCGCGGGCGAGTTGCCAGCTGATCAGCGGATGTGCCGCGGCAGCCGGATTTCGACGGCCAGCCCGGCGCCGGTGTTGCGGAGCTGCACGGTGCCGTTGGCGCGTTCCACAATCGCGTGCACGATCGCCAGGCCCAACCCCGAGCCGCCCGAATGGCTGGACCGGGAGCTGTCGGGCCGGGAGAACCTGTCGAAGGCGAGCGGGATGAACTCGTCGGGCAGCCCCGGCCCCGTATCGACGACCGTGATGAGGGCGCCGACGCCCGCACGGCTCAGCGAGACGGTGACGCTGCCGTGGCCGGACATGGCGGTGACGGCATTGGAGATCAGGTTGTCGAGGAGCTGGCCCATATTGGTGCTCGAGATGCCGTAGTACCCGTCGGGGTCGTCGCCGTCGATGCGGTAGACGACCTCGAGTTCATGGCCCTCCCGCACGATCCGGGCCCGGTCGACCGACGCCGTGACCTCGCCGACGAGGCCGGGCCAGTCCGTCTCCGGCGGTGTCTGCTCGCTCTCGAGCTTGCTCAACTCGAGCAGATTGGTCGCCAGGCGGCTGAGTCGGCCGGCGGTGGCCGACGCATCGCGGATGTCGCGCTCGAGAGCCGGGGCGTCACCGGAATCCAGATGGGCGAGTTCGAGTTGGGCCTGGAGCACCGCAAGCGGGGTGCGCAGCTCGTGGCTCGCATCCGACACGATCTGCTTCTCGCGGTCCACACCGCGCCGGAGCCGTTCGATGAAGTCGTTGAGGGTGCGCGCCAGCCTGCTCACCTCGTCCTTGCCGGCGGGAACGCGCAACCGGGCCGACGATCCGGTGGCGCTCAGGCTCTCCGCCTCCTCGCGCAGTCGGGTCACCGGGCGCAGTGCAGCGCCGGTGAGCAGCCAGGAGGCCAACCCGAATCCGATGGTGAGAATGAGGGTGCCCAGGGTCAGTACCCCGGTGAGCTCGTCGAGCAGCAACGTGGGCGCCTGCTGGCTGCGGGCGGCGATGACCAGCCAGTCGCCCGAGGGCACCGTGACCGTGGTCGCCGAGACCAGATAGGTGGCCGCTGGCGTGTTCACCGTCTGCGGGTCGGGCCCCAGGTCGGACAGGGAGGTGATCTGCCGATCGAGGCTGCGCGGCAGTGACGACTTGCGCACGATGCCGTCGGGATCGATGATCGCCAACAACTGGCCCTCGCTGGGGCTTTCGATGGCCTCGGTGGGATTGGCGGCGAGTTCACCGATCAACGGCTCCGCGTCGTTGCGCAGCATGGTCTCGTTCGTCGCGGTGAGGATGGACTGCACCTCGAGGCGGAAGAAGAACGCGGCAGTGCTGAACAGGACCGTGGCCACGAGCAGACTGCCCACGGTGATGCGGGCCCGGATCGACAGGGCGGGCAGCCAGATGCGGCGCAGCCGGTTCACCGGGCGCCCCGCCTCACTCGGCGAGCTCCACCGCATACCCTGCGCCGCGCACGGTGACGATGCGCACCCCGGCGGCCTCGGTGTCGATCTTGCGGCGGAGGTAGCTGATGTACTGGTCCACGATGTTCGGGTCGATGTGGCTCGTGCCGTTCCAGATCTCTTCGAGGATCGTGGTGCGGTCAACGGTGGTGCCGGCGCGACTGCAGAGCAGGCGCAGCAGCGCGACCTCTTTGGGGCTCATCGAGACGGCTCGGCCGGCCACGGTGACCCGCAGATCGCGGGAATCCAGCACCAGGTTGCCGATCTCCAGGGTGAGCGGGGCGCCCATCGAGCGCCGACGCATCAGCGCGCGCACCCGGGCCGAGAGCTCAGCGAAGGCGAAGGGCTTGGTGAGGTAGTCGTCGGCGCCGCTGTCGAGTCCGAAGACCCGGTCGTCCACGGTGTCCCGTGCGGTGAGCAGCAGCACGGGCATGGTGCTGCCTGATTCGCGGATGCGCCGGCAGATCTCGAAACCCGACATCTGGGGCAGCATCACGTCGATGGCGGCGAGGCTGAAGCCGTCTCCGGAGATGGCGATGAGTGCGTCGATACCGTTGGACACCCGCGTGGTGTCGTAGCCCTCGGCCTGGAGCCCGCGCTCGATCAGTGCACCCATCTGGTCATCGTCCTCTACGACCAAGATCTTCATGCCGTCACCCTTCGCTCGCTCAGGTTCTCATGCTGGCACGTTGCGGCACGGTTCGCTCGCAACCTGCCGCCTCTGAAGCTGGGAAGCCGCCGCTAGGCTGACGGCATGGTGGATGCGCTGTCGACGGACGAACTCGGAGTGGCCGTGGCGCAGTTCGCGCCGGGCTCCGACCAGGGGGCCAACCTTGCGACGATGCGCTCCCTCGCCCAGATCGCAGTCACCCGCGGTGCCCGGATCGTGGTCTTCCCGGAGTACTCGTCGTTCTTCGAGACCCGACTGGGTGATGCATCCGTCGCCGCCGCCGAACCCCTGACCGGCCCGTTCGTTGAGGCGCTCGGCCGGCTCGCCGTCGAACTCGGCGTGCATGTCGTGGCGGGAATGCTGGAAACCACCGATGACGCAGACCGGGTGCACAACACCCTCGTGGCCATCGACCCGGCCGGGAAGATCGTGGCGAGCTACCGCAAGCTGCACCTCTACGACGCCTTCGGCTCCCGAGAATCAGATCGGGTGCTCGCCGGGGTCATCGAGGAGCCGGAGACCTTCCAGGTGGCCGGCATCACCGTGGGCCTGCAGACCTGTTACGACGTGAGATTCCCCGAGGTCAGCCGGCGCCTCGTCGACGCCGGAGCCGACCTGGTGCTCGTGCCGGCCGAGTGGGTGCGCGGGCCGCTCAAGGAACAGCACTGGCGCACCCTCCTGACCGCGCGGGCGCTGGAGAACACGATCTACCTGGCCGCCGCCGACCACGCCCCGCCCAGCGGCGTGGGCGCGAGCATGGTGGTTGACCCGATGGGTGTCGAGCTGGTCACGATCGGTGAGACGACGGATGTGGCGGTCGCTTGGATCTCCCCATCCCGCCTAGCCGAGGTGCGCCGGCTCAATCCGGCCCTGGCGCTGCGCCGCTTCACCGTCACCCCCCGCTGACCCCGAGAGCCCGCCGCGCCCGCGGCGCCCCCTTCCGCGGCGCCCGTCGGTCGAGCCCGTCGAGACCCCGCAACCTGTCTGCGGCTCGCGCCCACTTCGCTGGTCGACCCCGTCGAGACCCAGCAACACTGTCCGCGGTCCGCACCCATCGCGCTGGTCGAGCCCGTCGAGGCTGGTGACCTTGTCTGCGGTCACGCCCATCTCGCCGGTCGAGCTTGTCGAGACCTCGCAACCTTGTCCGCGGTCCGCACCCATCGCGCCGGTCGAGCCCGTCGAGAGCCCGCACCCCTGCCCGCGGTCCGCACCCACCCCGTTGGTCGAGCCCGTCGAGACCCCGCACCCTTGTCCGCGGTCCGCGCCCATCGCGTTGGTCGAGCCCGTCGAGGCTGGTGACCTTGTCTGCGGTCACGCCCATCTCGCCGGTCGAGCCCGTCGAGACCCCGCAACCCTGTCCGCGGTCCGCACCCACCCCGTTGGTCGAGCCCGTCGAGACCTCGCAACCTTGTCTGCTGTCCCGCCCATCGCGTCGGTCGAGCCCGTCGAGACCTCGCAACCTTGTCCGCGGTCCGCACCCATCGCGTTGGTCGAGCCCGTCGAGACCTCGCAACCTTGTCTACGGTCCGCGTCCATCGCGTTGGTCGAGCTTGTCGAGGCCTCGCAACCTTGTCTGCGGTCACGCCCATCTCGCCGGTCGAGCTTGTCGATGCCTCGCAACCTTGTCTGCGGTTCGCGCCCGTCGCGTTGGTCGAGCTTGTCGAGACCTCGTGACCGGCTGTCAGTGTCAGTGTTGGTGGGGTGTTTTGCTGGGCATTTCGATGAGCGTTTGTCCGGGGTCGATGGTGGCGGGTGGGCGGAGCCAGTAGCGGCCTTGGTTTTCGAAGATTTGCCAGCCTTGGTTGTGCAGGAGGCGGTGGTGGGGGTTGCAGAGCAGGATGCCGTGGCGGATGTCGGTGGTGCCGTGGTCGCGGATCCAGTGGTCGATGTGGTGGGTTTCGGTGAAGGCGGGTGGTTTGTCGCAGTCGCCCCAGCGGCAGCCGCCGTCGCGGGCGGCGAGGGCGATGCGTTGGGCGGGGGTGAAGAGGCGCTCATCTCGGCCGAGGTTGAGGGGTTGGTTGTCGGTGCTGAAGGTGATGGGCAGGCTGCCGCTGTCGCAGGTGAGCCGGTCGAGGGTGGGTTGGGACAGGGGTGCGGGGTTGCCCTCGAGGTAACCGTGCGCGGTGAGGTCGGGCGGGGGTGCCAGGATCTCGTCCAGATCCCGCAGGAGGAGAAGTCCCGGCCCCGGCGGGACGACCGGATCAGGACGAAGAGGCCAGTCGAGGTGGGGCGACGGGGCGGCTGGTGCCGGTCGGACCGGTTGCCTCGGTGGCGCCTGGTTAGGCGTTTCGGCTGTGGTGCG
Organism: Cryobacterium arcticum; assembly: GCF_001679725.1. Lineage (NCBI taxonomy): Bacteria > Bacillati > Actinomycetota > Actinomycetes > Micrococcales > Microbacteriaceae > Cryobacterium > Cryobacterium arcticum. Next base: position 1,046,512 of record NZ_CP016282.1, read on the forward strand.
GATCCCCGTGGGTGTGGGTGACCCGGTGGGGGTGCCGACGGCGGCGGTCCCGGTGGGGATGTCGGTTCTGGTGGGAATGTCGGTTCTGGTGGGGACGCGGTTCCCGGCGGGGGCGGGAGTCCCCGTGGTGGCGGGGGTTTCGGTGTCGGAAGGGGTGCCGGTGCGGCCGGGGTGCTCGGTGGCGGCAGGATTCGCGGTCCTGGTGGGGTTCTCGGTGGTGGCAGGAGTGCCGGTGCCGGGGGTGGTCGGCGTCGGGGTGGGTGCCGTGCCGGGGGTGGTCGGCGTCGGGGTGGGTGCCGTGCCGGGGGTGGCCTGGTGGGTGATGATGCGGATGGAGGGCTGGCGGCCGCCGAGGATGCGGTGGGGGTTGATCTCGGTGCCGGCTTTGAGGAGGGCAAGGAAACCGTCCGCGGCGATCTGCTCCGTGCTGCGCGGGTCATCGCGCACGCTTTGCGCCCACTTCGCGCGGGCCGGGTCGACGAAGCGCACCCCACCGCGGCGGGGACTGGTGAGGCTGTCGTAGGCGGAGAGGACGAACGCTCCCTGCTCGGGCGGGAACACCCCGTGCAGGTGCACCTGGCCGGACGGGTTCGTCCACACGCGCAGGGAGCGGTCGTCCCACGCTTTTTGTTCCCGCACGATGATGCCGGCCGCGTCCAGGGAGTCCCGGGTGCGGCGGGCCCGCTTGAGCAACTGGTCCACGTTCAGCGTTCGGGCATCCCGGAGCAACTCCTCGACGGCGGTCGCGAGGACCGGCCCCGTCACGACGGTGTCGATGTCACCGAGCCCGGTGCGGATCGCGTGGGCGGCCGCCACGGACAGGGCCCCGCAGGTCACGGCCTCGGAGATCTTGTGGTGCCACGGCAGCAACGCCGGATCAATCACCGGGCCACCCACCCCGCCCAGCCCCTCCGGCCCGTTCAGGCCATCGAGTTCATCCAGGCCATCGAGCCCGTCGAGGCCGTCGAGTCCCGTCGACTCCGGGTCGCCGCCGGAGCCATCAGCATCGCCAGTACCGTCCGTCCCGTGAGTGCCGTCGAGCTCGTCGAGGAGTCTGCGGGCGGCTTCGTCTTCGGCGGCGGCGGCGGCCTGCGCGGCGGCGGCCTCGTTGTCGGCGAGCATCCGGCCCACGTCCACGAGCCGACGCGCGTCGGCCTTGGTCGACCCGGTGAGCTTCTGGATCAAACCGTCCGGGTTCAGATACCCCTGCTGCTGCGCCAGCCCGGACTGGCCCAACTCCGGCCGGGACCGGTGCGCGATGGTCTTCGCCACCCACACCTGCCGGGTACCGACCGTCTCCGACAGCCGGGCGATATCGCGTTGGCACGCGAGAGCATCCGCGTCCGACAAGGCGTCGTAATCGGCGCTGCACGACCCCCAGCGGGCGACCGCCGCGACCGCCTCGGCCAACGAACCCGCCGGGCCCGAAGGCCGCACCTCGGCCAGAACCGGCACCGCAGCCAGCGCCGGCGGCACCGTCGCGGAGGCCGGACGGGCCGGCTCCGGGACGGTGTCGGGGGCGAAGATTGCTGCGAGGCTGGACATGCAGTGAGAGTAGCCCGATCTCGCACCTTTGTGTGCCCGAAAAACAAGGTTGTGGAGAACTTTTTTGGCTCTCCCGAGCCCTCCTCAAGCAGCATCGCGAAGCAAGTCCCAAGCGGGTTCCAAGCGGGTTCCAAGCGGGTCCGAAGTGGGTCCGAGACGGGAGCGAAGCGACTCTGAGGCTGGTCCGCAGCGACTATTCCGGAGTGGCTACCGAGGACTTCGGCAGCGCCGTCGCGGGCTTCACTGCGAACGACACATCGATTCCCCCGGAATGCCCGGATGCCACGCACCGTTCCTCGCTGGTGGCGACGAGCCCCTGGGAACTGTTCGCCGAACGAGTGAGTTGCGCGATCCAATCGGGGTTGATGCTCGGGGTGTGTCCGCCGGTGAACTTGAAGTACAGCGGGATCGCCGGATTCATCCACGCCGAACTGCGCCCGTCACCCACTTCCATGGCATTTCGCCAGGAGAACAGGAAACTCTCGCCTCGGCGCAGCTTCTGCACGATCACGATCTGCAGGTGCGTCAGGATTCGGTCGTCGAATTCGACAACGACCTGGTCATAAGACAGCGTGCCCATGAGTTTTCACTTTCACTTCCAGTTGGCTACGCGTGGAGCCGGAAACGGGTGCAAGTGAGAGTGGAGCACTAACAGAAGAACCGGAGTAATCTTCAACTCTCCTCGGTGTTCTGGGAAAGGGCAAGCGGTTTCGGCATCTCGGCGTGCGGTCAGGATTGCCCAGCGGGAAGGGTGAGTCCTCGCACCAGGAGCTCGATCTCCGCCCGCAGTGTGCCGGGGAGATCGGCCGCGATCTCACGACCGAGTCCGGTGCGAATGATCTCCATGTGCAGGGCCGAGAAGATGCTTCGCGCGGCCAGTGTCACGTCTACTTCGGGGCGAAGTCGGAGTTCTGCGTCAGGCTGTGCGAGGTGGCCGAGAACGGTGGCGATCGATGCCTCCAGGAGGTCGATCAGGCTCAGCGCTTCCGCGCGGAAGGCGCCATCCGGATCACCGAAGAGAATCTCGCGCTGGTAGACGGCGAGGTTCTCCCGGTTCTGGAGGCCCGAATCGAGAAGGGGGCCGAGCAGCCGCATGATCTGGTCGGTGATGTCGCCGTCGGCTTCGGTGGTCGACACGCCCCGGGCGATGCCGTCGCGCAGTGTTGTGTTGTAGACCATGGTGAGCAGTTCCGGCTTCGACGTGGCGTAGCGGAAGAGGGTTCCGATGGCGACGTCGGCCTCATCGGCGACGTCCTGTGTGGTCACGGCCGAATAGCCGCGCTCGGCGAACAGTTTCGCCGCTGCGGCGTGGATGCGCGCCCTCTTGTCGTGCTTGCTGCGTTCACGGCGGCCCGCCGGTCGGGGCTCCGCAGGCGAGGAGTTCCGGTCGGCGCTGACTTTCGGCGTGGTGGTCATCCGGATCATTATCCCGCCTGCGCACCCGCGACCTGGGTCGCTCTGCTCATGCGACGAAACCGGATCGGATTTGCGCCATAGCGGAGTACGCTCAGTTTTGAGTGAACTATTAGTTCACGTTGAATTCGTTCGAAGGACGGAAATCATGGGTCGGGTAGAAAACAAGGTTGTTCTCATCAGCGGCGGCGCGCGGGGCATGGGCGCCGCGCATGCGCGGTTGCTGTTGGCGGAGGGCGCGAAGGTGGTGCTCGGCGACCTGCTGGATGACGAGGGTGCCGCGCTGGCCGCCGAGCTGGGCGAGTCGGCGAGCTACACGCATCTCGACGTGACCAAGTCGGAAGACTGGGCGACCGCCGTGGCTCACGCCGTGGATAAATTCGGCGGATTGGACGTCCTGGTGAACAACGCCGGCATCGCCAACGGAGCTCCGATCACGGAGTTCCCGGTGAACGTATGGAACAAGACCCTGGAGATCAACCTCACCGGCACCTTCCTGGGCATCCAGGCCGCGGTGCCCGAGTTGGCCAAGAGCGCCAGGGGGCCGTCGATCATCAACGTGTCCTCGGTCGAGGGCCTGCGTGGCAGCGCCGGACTGCACGCCTACGTGGCCTCCAAATTCGGGGTGCGTGGACTGACCAAGTCCGTGGCTCTGGATGTGGCGGCCATGGGAATCCGGGTGAATTCGATCCACCCGGGCTTCATCGTCACACCGATGACACAGAACCTCTATCACCACATGCTGCAGATTCCGCTCGGTCGCAGCGCCCAGCCGTCCGAGGTGTCGCAGCTGGTTCTGTACCTGGCCAGCGACGATTCCAGCTACTCAACGGGCTCGGAGTTCGTGGTCGACGGCGGCCTCACCGCCGGCATCCCGGTCAATAAGAGCTGAGTCCTGCCCTGCTCGCGGCAGCACCGCGAGCAGGGTGTCGAAAGGGCGCTCCACGTGGGCGAAATGGCCGGTGCCGTCGAGCACCGTCACGTGGAGATCGGCGATGACCGTGGCCATCCGGTCGTCGTCTATAGCGGTGACGAAGACATCCCGGTCACCGTGCACAGAGCGCACCGGGCAGGTGATGCCCGCCCACGCGCCGGCGGCGTCGTACCGGCCGGCCCGGTCGGCGGCCAACGCGAACGAGCGGGGCCGGGCCTCGGCACCGAGCGCCGCGACGACGCTCACATCGATCTCGGACACCCGGCTGAACAGCGGGGTGACGAGGTTGCGCAGCAGACCCAGCCGATGCAAGGTGCGCACGAGTCCCGTGCCTGCCCGGCCGAGGCCGCTCAGCACCCGCATGACGCCGAGCAGCATGGTGAAGCCGGGCAGCACCGAGAACCGGGTGAGCGGATGCTGCACGCTCTCGATCACACTGAAAGTGGTCGCCGAAACCAGGCCGACGAAACGCGTGCGCCGGGGCTCGCTTGACGCGAGTTCCAGCGCCACGACGCCGCCGAGGGAGTGCCCGAACACTTGCCAGCGCTGGTATCCCAGGGCCAGGGCGATCTCGGCCACGACGGCCGCGAGGGACTCGATTGTCTCCGCGGATTCATCGGTGGCCAACGGGGTGTCACCCCAGCCGGGCAGGTCGGGAATGATGAGGTCGGTCAGCGGGGCAGCCCCTGCGCGGTCGGCCGCGGCGATCAACGGGGTCCAGGTGCTCCACGATCCAGCCGCACCGTGCAACAAGATCGTGGCACCGCGCCCACCGGTCGTGGGCCCGGTGCGCCGGCCGTGCCGCACGGTGACCATACCGAGCTCGGTGTCGATCCGGCTGGTGATGAGGCCGAGCCGCTGCTCATCCGTCGTCAACGGAAACGGGGCGTAACGCGGGTCGGAGCCGGGTACTGTCGCGGCTCCGGGGGTGTTGGTCATGCCAGGGGTTCGTCGCCGACGAGCCTACGGATTGGCCGTACCGGAGGCTGGGCACCAGCTGTGCAGGTGGCCGACCCGGAATAGCCCGCGCCCGCGCACTGTTGCGTCCTCGGGACGCAAGAGCGGCACCGCCAACAGAGAGGTGGGTCGCAGCGTTCGCACCGAAACAGAAATAAGGAGCACTACGTGAGTCTTTTCACCCCGCTGAATCTTGGCGCCCTCGAGCTGCCCAACCGACTGGTGATGGCACCGCTGACCCGGATGCGTTCCGGTGTCGACGGAATCCCCGGCGAACTGAACATCGAGCACTACAGCCAGCGGGCGACTCTCGGGCTCATCGTCACCGAGGGCGTCTACCCCGACAAGGCCGGCCAGGGCTTCCCGGGCCAGCCGGGCCTCGTCACCGACGAGCAGGTCGCCGGTTGGACCAAGGTCGCCGACGCCGTGCACGCCGCGGGCGGACGCATCGTGGCGCAGGTCATGCACGCCGGCCGGGTCACCCACGAGGAGACCAACGGCGGCCTCCAGGTCGTCGCCCCCAGCGCCATCGCCATCAACGGCGAGAGCCACACCTACAAGGGCAAGCTGCCCTACCCGCAGCCGCGCGCCCTTACGCTCGACGACCTCCCGGGCATCATCGATGGCTTCGTGCAGGCATCACGCAACGCCATCGAGGCCGGCCTCGACGGCGTCGAGATCCACTCCGCCAACGGCTACCTGCTGCACGAGTTCCTCTCGCCGGCCTCCAACCAGCGCGACGACATCTACGGTGGTTCGCCCGAGAACCGGGCCCGCTTCGTGATCGAGGTCACCACGGCCGTGGCCGCAGCCATCGGAGCCGACCGCGTGGGCATCCGCATCTCACCCGAGCACAACATCCAGGATGCGCTCGAGACCGACCCGGCCGATGTGCTGGCCACCTACGGCGCGCTCGTCGACGGGCTGGCCCCGCTCGGACTGGCCTACCTGAGCGTGCTGCACCGCGACCCGGCCGGCGAACTCGTGCCCGCCCTGCGCGCGCGATTCGGCGGACCTCTGCTGGTCAACACCGGTTTCGGTGAGGTCACCACCCGCGCCGAGGCTTTGGCGCTGCTCGATGACGGTCTGGGTGACGGCGTCGTCGTCGGCCGCGCCGCGATCGCCAACCCTGACCTCGTGCGCCGCTGGCTCGAGAACCTGCCGCTGAACGAGCCCAACCCGCTCACGTTCTACGGTCCGGATGCCGTGGGCTACACCGACTACCCGGCCTACGCGAACTAACCTTCCGAACTGAGAACACCCCCGAGACCGGTAGGTCTCGGGGGTGTTCTGCGTCTGGCGTCAGCGAGTGGCGTTACAGCCGGGCGAGCCGGCTGGCCGCCTCTTCGAGCACGTCGACCCGCTTGCAGAACGCGAACCGCACGAGCGAGGCGTACTCCGGCTTGTGCTCCGGCAGGCAGAACGCCGTGATCGGGATACCGACGACCCCGGCCAGGTCGGGCAGCGACCGGCAGAATTCCGCGGCGTCCGGGTGCCCGAGAGCGGCGGCATCCGCCACGATGAAGTACGAGCCCCGCGGTGCGGTGAGGGTGAACCCCGCCGCCGTGAGCCCCCCGGCGAGAAGATCCCGCTTGGCCTGCAGATCGTCGGCGATGCCGGTGTAGTAGGTGTCGGGCAGATCGAGTCCCACAGCCATTGCGGGCTGGAACGGGGCGCCGTTGACATAGGTGAGGAACTGCTTGACCGCGAGGATCGCCGTGACGATCGCGGCCGGCGCGCTGAGCCAGCCGATCTTCCAGCCCGTGGTGCTGAAGGTCTTGCCGCCGGAGGAGATGGTGACGGTGCGTTCGCGTGCGCCGGGCAGAGTGGCCACGGGCAGGTGCGCGACGCCGAAGGTGAGGTGCTCGTACACTTCGTCGGTCACGATCAGGGCGTCGTGCTTGTGAGCCAGGGCCACGATCTGTTCAAGCGTTTCACGGCTGAAGACGGTGCCGGTGGGGTTGTGCGGGTTGTTGATCAGGATGATCCGGGTGCGGTCCGTCACGGCGGCCGCGAGTTCGTCGAGGTCGGGCTGGAAGTCGGGGGAGCGCAGCCGCACAGTGCGGTGCACACCTCCCGCCAGGGCGATCAGCCCACCGTAGGCGTCGTAGAACGGCTCGAAGGTGACCACCTCGTCGCCGGGTTCGAGCAGGGCGAGCAGTGTCGCCGAGAGCGCTTCGGTGGCGCCGGCGGTCACGAGGACCTCGGTGGCCGGGTCGACGGTGAGCCCGTAGAACCGTTGCTGGTGCCGGGCGATGGCTTCGAGCAACACCGGCATGCCGCGCCCCGGCGGGTACTGGTTGACGCCGTTCGCGATGGCTTCGCGGGCGGCCTCGAGTACTACGGTCGGGCCGTCCTCGTCGGGGAAGCCCTGCCCGAGGTTGATGGCGCCGGTGCGCATCGCGAGCGCGGTCATCTCGGCGAAGATGCTGGCGGAGATGGTGCCGTCGGCACCGAGGAGGCCGGCCCCCTGGGCGGTGCGACGCCAAGCGCCGGTGATCGTCATGTGGTGACCTGCATACCCCCAAATTTACGACATCCAGCACCCCCCTCTTTGCGCGCTTCTTCTCGTGCTCGCCGCGCAGGCGGTTGACCTGTGGATAACTTGCACACGGGAGGGGTGTGCTGTTCTACGGTGTCGGCATGGGGATCGTGGGCGGTAGACGACGAACAGTCGGGCGGATGGTGATGGCGGCCTGCGTGGGCAGCCTGCTGTTGGGTGCGGCGGGCTGTACGGCTCCGTCCACGCCCACTCCAACGTCGAACCCGCCCACGGTCGCCCCGATCTTCGCCTCCGACGAGGAGGCCCTGGCCGCGGCCACTGAGGCCTACACGAATTACGTCGAAACGGCAGATTTGATCATCACCGAAGGGGGGATCGATCCAGAACGCATTGTGCAGTACACATCTGGCGATCTAGCGGAGACTGAGATGCAGTCGTATCGGTCTCTCCAACAGCAGGGACTGCACGGTACCGGAAAGAGCGCGTACAGCAACTTTGCCGTCCAGGCCTTCACCCCCGATGCACCTGACGGTGAAGGGATACTGACCGCATACGTTTGTTCGGACGTTTCGGGCACGGACATTGTCGACGCGGAAGGCCGTTCCACGCTTGCGGCTGAACGCCACCCAAGAACGCCTTTCTTGATTGTTTTCGATCTCAATTCTGAGGGGAACCGGCTGCTCGTGTCGGCCGCCAATGTCTGGGATGGCGCGGGTGTCTGCTGATGTATGGGGCACTTCGGACAGTGGCGCTCGTTGCAGCCTGCGTTGGTCTTCTGATCGCGGGTGCCCCCTTCGGCGCTGGTGCCGCAGTCCGAATGGAAGCCTGCAGCAGGCTTGATGTGCGCCAGGACACCTGCTCACAGGTAGGCGCCTCGCCGGGCAACGGCGGTGTGGATGTCAGGGCGGGACGTGATGAAGTGAGGCCGGGTCGGCAGGGCTCTGGCTCGGGTTCGGGTTCTGGCGGCGAACGCGGCGGAAGTGGTGGCAGCGGTCTGCCGAACGGGGTCAAGTTCGTTCCCGGCGGTGTCGCCGTGGACCAAGGTGATGCGGCGACCGCGCCGCTCGTCCCGCCGCGGCGGGGAACGGTGACAGCCCCGGTGGTCCCGGCCTGTCAGCCGCAGACGCCGTGCGACCCCGACCTGATCGTGCGGGTGAGCGACCTCGTCAGCATCCCCGCCGAACGTCCCACGCAGGGGATGGAACCCGACGGCTGGCTCGTCGTGGGAGTGCCGACCAACTTCTTTGCAACGGCTTCGTCCCACGTGCATGCGGGGCCGTTGCTCGGGGCACCGGCAGAGGTGAGATTCACGCCCGTGGAGTTCCGCTGGGACTACGGCGATGGAACATCGCGCACCTCCGCGACCGGCGGCGGGAGCTGGGCCAGCCTCGGCCTAGTGGAGTTCTCAGAAACCCCGACAAGCCATGTCTTCGACAACACCGGCACGCTCTCGATCGGATTGACGGTGTCCTACGCTGCCGAATTCCGCTTCGCCGGCGGCGACTGGCGCCCGGTTCTCGGCCTGGTGGCCGTTCCGAGCGGGCCGATCAGTGCGATTGCGGACCGAGCCGGCACAGTGCTGGTCGCCGACAACTGTTCGGCAAATCCCCGGGGTCCCGGCTGCTGAGCGTCCCCGTCGGGCCCCGCCGGGATCCTGCACGAATCGGAGCCGGGCAAGGTCACGGCTTCATCATTGACTGCTCCCAGTCTGCGCATATCAAACGCTCAGCTTCAAGCGAGAAGCTATCTTCGCTTGGAAGGAGCACACCATGACTGACAGCACTCAGAACTCGGGCAACACCCCCGACCAGCCCAACCAGCCGCACGACGCCACGCCCATCGAGGTGAACTCGACTGGTGAGGCCGTGACCGGGCACCCCACCGTCCCTACCGACAACTCGGCTCCGGAAGCCACGGCACCGCTGCCGCCGGCACCCGCTGCTGACACCACCGCCCACAACGTGGCCGCCGGCACCGCCGACAACTCCGCTCACAGCGCTGCCGCCGCGAGCGCAGCCGCTCACAGCGCTGCCACGCACCCCGCTGCCGCGCACCAGGCCCAGCAGCCGCACCAGGCCCAGCAGACGCAGCCGACCCAGCCTTACGGTCAGCCCGCCGCCTACCCGGCCTACCCCACGGATGCCTTCGGCCGCCCCATTCCGGGCCCCGACGGATCCACCCCGATTTACGCCCCCACTCCCGCTCAGCAGCAGGCCTACGCCAACGGCGCCGGCTACCCCGCGCAGCCCATCAGCGGCGCCAAGCCGCCCAAGGACCCGAACCGCCGCAAGGGCAGCATGGCCTTGGTGGCTGCTCTGGCCATCGGCGCACTGGTCGGCGGCGCATCCGGTGCGGGCGCCTCGGCCTACTTCTACTCGACGCAGAACAACGGCACCCCCGCCAGCCAGGCTCAGGGTCCGAGCACCGTCGTCGTCAACAACAAAGACAGCGTCAACGAGATCACCGCGGTGGCCGCCAAGGCCTCGCCCAGCGTTGTCACCATCGAGGTCGCCTCGGGCGAGTCCGGCGGAACCGGCTCCGGTGTCATCCTGAGCAAGGACGGCTACGTCCTCACCAACACCCACGTCGTCACCCTCGACGGTGCTGCGGCCGACGCAAAGATCCAGGTCAAGTCCAGCGACGGCAAGCTCTACACTGCCACGCTGATCGGCACCGACCCGGTCTCCGACCTCGCCGTGATCAAGCTCGACGACGCACAGGACCTCACGCCCATCGCCTGGGCCGACTCCAGCGACCTCAACGTCGGCGACACCGCCATCGCCATCGGCGCGCCGCTCGGCCTGTCCGGCACCGTCACCAACGGCATCGTCAGCGCCCTCAACCGCAGCATCACCGTGGCGTCCTCCGCGGCGCCCACGACGCCCGATGAGACCACCCCTGAGGGCGGCGACGGCAACTACTTCAACTACGACCTGCCGGGCAACACCCCCGACAGCCAGGCCGCTAAGAGCAGCATCTCGCTCTCGGTGATCCAGACGGATGCCGCCATCAACCCCGGCAACTCCGGCGGTGCCCTGCTCAACAGCAAGGGCGAGCTGATCGGCATCAACGTCGCCATCGCCAACGCCGGCGGCAGTTCCTCGTCGAGCGCGGCGGGCAGCATCGGGGTCGGCTTCTCGATCCCGGCCAACCTGGCCAAGCGTGTCTCCACCGAGATCATCGACAGCGGCTCTGCGTCACACGGCCTGCTCGGCGCCAGCGTCACCAGCGCGACCAGCACCGACAGCGCCACCGTCGGCGCCCTGATCAGCGAGGTCTCCTCTGGGGGAGCCGCCCAGAAGGCCGGACTGAAGGCCGGTGACGTCGTCACCAACTTCAACGGCGTGCCGATCACCGACGCCACCGATCTCACCGCCCAGGTGCGCACCCTCGCGGCCGGCGACACCGCCGACCTCACCTACGTGCGCGACGGCCAGTCGGTCACCGTGTCCGTCACGGTCGGCGAGCTCACCAGCTAGCCCTCCGCTGCTCCTTCCCGCTGCGCCGCCGGTTGTCAGACCGGCGGCGCAGTGTCGTTTAACGCCGGGGAGCGCCGGGCGGGAACCGGGTGAAAAGGCTCGGCTGCTAGGCTCAGGCGATTGTCCGAATGAGTGGAAAGATGGCCAGCCCAGTGCAGGAGAGCGCAGACACAGAGCTGATCGGTGTCTCGTACATCATGCCGGTGCTCAACGAAGCCAGCCATGTGCGGGCAGCGGTGCACAGCCTGCTGGAGCAGGACTACGACGGCCCGTTCGAGGTGACCCTGGCCCTCGGCCCGAGCATCGACGGCACCACCGAGCTTGTGGAAGAGATGGCAGCGGTCGACCCGCGCATCCGCGTCGTCGCCAACGAGGTCGGGTCGACACCCGCGGGCCTCAATATCGCCATCCGGGCCTCCCGCTACCCCGTCGTGATCCGCGTCGACGCGCACTCTGTGCTGCCCCGCGACTACGCCCGCATCGCCGTGGAGACCCTGCAGCGCACCGGCGCCGACAACGTCGGCGGCATCATGGATGCGCAGGGCACCGCCCCGTTCCAGCAGGCCGTTGCCCGCGCCTATGGCAGCAAGATCGGCCTGGGCGGCACCCCGCTGCACGTGGGTGGCGCCGAGGGCGAGGCCGAGACCGTGTACCTCGGCTGCTTCCGCCGCGACAGCCTGTTGCGCGTGGGCATGTTCGACGAGGGCATCAAGCGCGGCCAGGACTGGGAACTCAACCGGCGTCTGCGCGACAGCGGGGGTTCGGTGTGGTTCACGCCCCGGCTCAAGGTGATCTACCGGCCGCGCCCGAGCTTGTCCCGGCTGGCCCGGCAGATGACCTCCACCGGGTTGTGGCGCGGCGAGCTCGCCCGTCGGTACCCGGCGGCCAACGGCCTGCGGTACTTCGCACCGCCGGTGATGGTGCTCGGCGTCACGGTGGGCACGCTGCTCGGCCTGGTCGGTCTGGTGCAGACCCTGCTCGGCGCCCCGAGCTGGCTGCTGCTGGGCTTTGTCGCCCCGGCGGCCTACCTGCTGATCGTCCTGGTTGCCGCCGCGACGGCGACGCGGCCCGACGGGTTACGTGTCTCGCTCTGGTTTCTCGTAGTCTTGCCCTGCATTCACTTCTGCTGGGGTGTTGGTTTCCTGCTCGGGTACCTCAAGCTCACCACCAACATCTCGGCACACACGGGAAGACATCAATGACGTCAGGTTCGCCCAACACGGCTCGGCCCTCTTCGATCGCCGAGCTTCGTGCCGTCGCGCAACCTCCCGAGGTGCGGATGCGCGCCAACGCCGAGCACTGGACGGCGTCGCTGTACCTGCGCGACCTGTCGCCGTACCTCACCTGGATGCTCCTGAAGACCCGGATCTCGGCCAACGGCGTCACCGGCCTGATGATCCTCGTCGGCTGGTCCACGGCCGCCGCCCTGCTGATCCCCGGGATCTGGGGCGCCCTGCTGGCCCTGATCCTCGGCCAGCTGCAGATGCTCGTGGACTGCTGCGACGGCGAGGTCGCCAGGTGGCGCAAGACCTCCTCCCCGGCCGGTGTGTTCCTCGACAAGGTCGGGCACTACTCGACCGAAGCCCTGATCCCGATCGCCCTGGGCATCCGTGCGGCCGCCTACCCGTTCGAGGCCCCCGCCGACTTCCTGTTCACCACCCTCGGACTGGCGCTGGCGCTACTGATCGTGCTCAACAAGGCCCTCAACGACATGGTGCACGTGGCCCGGGCCAACGCTGGCCTGCCCAAACTGGCCGACAACAAGGGCGAGAAGGTTCCGCAGGCCGGCTTGATCGCCACCCTGCGCCGCCTCGCCCGGTTCCTGCCGTTCCACCGCCTGTACCACTCGGTGGAGATGACCATGGTGATCTTCGTCGCCGCGGTGATCGGCCTCATCGCCGGCCAGCCCGCCACCGACCGGGTCTTCCTGGCCGTGCTCGTGCCGCTGGCCTTCCTCGCGCTCATCGGCCACTTCCTGGCGATCATGGCCTCGAAGCGCGTGCGCTCCTGAGCCCGGACAGCCCGATGCCCGCAGCATCCGCCTCGACGCCGCCCACGATCGGCGTCGTCGTGCTCACCCAGGGCCGCCGTCCCGACGACCTCGACCGCGGCATCCGCAGCCTGCTCGCCCAACAGGACGTGCGGCTCGACATCGTCTGCGTCGGCAACGGCTGGCAGCCAACGGGCCTGCCCGACGGCGTCGCCGCGCTCGCGCTGCCCGAGAACCTGGGCATCCCCGCCGGCCGCAACCGCGGGGTCGAGCATGTCACCGGGGACTACCTCTTCTTCCTCGACGACGACGCCAGCCTGCCCGACCCGCGCTTCCTCATCGAGGCCGTCGGCATGCTGCGCGCCGACCCGAGCATCGGCCTGCTGCAGCCGCAGGTCGTCGACCCCGCCGGCCTCACCGCCCCGCGCCGCTGGATCCCTCGCATCCGCAAGGGCGAAGCCACGCACTCCAGCGCCGTCTTCTCGGTGTGGGAGGGCGCCGTGCTGCTGCCGCGCCGCGTGTTCGACGCCACCGGCGGCTGGGCCGAACCGTTCTTCTATGCCCACGAAGGTATCGAACTCGCCTGGCGGGTCTGGGACCAGGGCCTGCGCACCTGGTACGCGGGCAACCTGGTGGCCAACCATCCGGTGATCCTGCCCACCAGGCACGCGGACTTCTACCGGCTCAACGCCCGTAACCGGGTCTGGATCGCCCGGCGCAACCTTCCCGCGGTTCTGATGCCGTTCTATGTCGGCTCCTGGACGGCCATCCAGGTGCTGCGCGGCGCCCGCAACCGGCCCGCACTAGCCGCCTGGTTCCGGGGTTGGCGGGAAGGCTGGGCCACCGATCCGGGTGAACGACGCCGCCTGCACGCCCGCACCATCTGGCGGATGACCCTCGCCGGCCGGCCGCCCGTCATCTGAGCGCCTAACGATTGGCTACCGTTGCGTACCTCGATGGCGCCTGCAGGGCGTGGCCCCGATCTCGGTAGGTAGGCTGGAACAGTGGTAAGCAGCAAAGACATCCGACTCGCAGCAAAGCTGGTCAAGGATGTGCTCGGCTCTCGCAAGGCCCAGCGCCTACTGACCGAGCGCCTCTCGGCGCGTGGCCCCCTGCCGGCCCATCGTTTCAAGATCGCCGTGTACTTCGCGGATGGGCCGGTCAACCTCTACCAGATGCGCCAGTGGTACAAGCCCCTGGCCAAGCTGGCGGAGACCTGGCCCGTCGTGGTCCTCAGCCGCACCGCCGGCGGCACCCTCAAGCTTCTCGACGAGAGCCCCGTGCCGGTGGCCTACGTGCGCAAGATCGTCGACCTCGAGCGGTTGATCGCCGAGCAGGACATCCGCATCGTCCTCTACGTCAACCAGAACTCCCGCAACTTCCAGATGATGCGCTACGGGCGCCGCTGGCATGTTTTCATCAACCATGGTGAGAGCGACAAGATGTACATGACGACCAACCAGTTCAAGGCCTACGACTACTCGTTCGTAGCCGGACGGGCGGCCGTGGCCCGGCTGGGCAAGGTGCTCTGGGACTACGACTTCGACAAGCGGGCGATCACGATCGGCCGGCCTCAGGCCGACCATTACTCGGGCCAGCTGCCGTACACCCCCGACGAACGCACCGTCGTGCTCTACGCCCCCACCTGGGAGGGCGACCGGGCGGCCGCCGCCTACGGGTCCGTCGCCACCCACGGAGTTTCCCTGGTCACCGCGCTGCTGCAGAGCCCGCGGCACCGGGTGATCTACCGTCCGCACCCGCGCAGCGGCGTGGTCGACCACGCGTACGGCCAAGCCAACAAGCAGATCATGGCCGCCATCACGGCAGCGAACGAGCGCGACGCCGGCGCCCAGCACATCATCGACACCGGCGCAGACCTGGGCTGGCAGCTGTCGGCCGCCGATGTGGCGATCGTCGACATCTCAGCGATGGTCTACGACCGGCTCGCCTCGGGCCGACCGCTCATGGTCACCCGTCCGCAGAACCCCCTGGCTGCCATCGACACCAGCGGCTACCTGTCCGATTGCGAGTGGCTCGCCACCGGCGACACCGCCGGCATCGTGGAGACCCTCGACGAGCTCATGAGCGACGACACGGCCGAGGTGCGCCTGCGCGGCTGGGTCGAGCAGTACTTCGGTGATCCCACCCCCGGAGCGGCCACGGCCCGTTTCCACGGCGCGATCGGTCATCTGCTGGAGGAATGGGACCGGTTCGCCGCGTTGCACGCCGACGACGACGCGGGCCTGGCCGAGTTCGAGGACGTCAGCGAGATCGACGAGGTCTGATCGGCCGCAGGCGCCCGACGGTCGAGCCTGTCGAGACCCTCGTGAGCTAGGTGTATGTGTTGTGCCCCATACGTTGGTCGAGCCTGTCGAGACCAGGTGAGCCGATCTCGACGGCGCGACCCGCGGTCTACTCGCCTGCCGGTGTGACCACTTCTGGTTCTGCAGCACCACTGGCCGGCCGGCGACGCAGCGGCCGGGGGAGGGCCCGCAGTGCGCCGTGGCCCAGCTGGGTCAGGCGATTGGCCGGAACGATCGCGCCGTCGCGCAGGGTGATGGTGTGGGCCCGCGGGTCGAGCTCAGGCCGGAACTGGGCGGGAGCTTGGCCGAACGCGAGCCGGGACGACCCGACGACACGCTTGCCCAGGATGTGGTTGCCCATGCCGCCGATCACGGCGCCGATACCGAACGGCACTGCCTTGCCGATCAGGCTGGCCCCGCCCTTCGCGGCGAACTGCCTGATGAACGACCGCTTGAGCTTGTCGGTCAGCGGCCCCATGATGGCGCGGGGAAGGCTGGTGGTCACGAGCTCGCCCCAGTATGCGGTGCGGGCGACGCCGCCGCCGGTGACCTGGCCGGCAAGCTGGCGTACGAGGTCGGAACCCTCGTGTCCGAGCATCATGGTCATCACCAGCGCGCGGGCCCGTTCGGGATCGTCGACCGTGATGCCGTGCACCTCGCTCACGGATTGCGAGAACAACGCCGTCGCCTCGAGGAACCCGGCCGTTTCCACGCCGGAGAGTGCGAGGGTAATTCCGGTGCCGACGCCGGGGATCACCGCGGTGGCGCCGACCGCCGCGCCGCCGCCCGTGACAGCGGCCAGGTAGCGGCGCTCCAGGATGCGTACGATCTGGTCGGGGGTGGCCTCCGGGTGACGGTGGCGGATGCTGCGGATGTGCGCGAGCACCGCGGGGCGGTGGATCGCCATGACCCGGTCGAACCCTGTGGCCACGCTGGGCGGCAGCTGGCCGCCTCGTGGCATGCCGCCGGTGGGTGAGAGCAACGGTGTGGGCTTCTTCTTAGCCATGATGCAATCCTCCTCGGGTGCGCAAAGCACGAGTTTACGGGCCGAAACTGGGCATCCTCGAAGGAATTCCCAGCAGAACGGAGACCACGGGGCGTGACGAAACGGGGTCGGGTGACGTCACGAATCAGGCCGGTTTGACGCCGTATTCGGCGTTGTACCGGTCGAGGACCTCGTCGATGGGACCATCGAGCACCAGCGCGCCCTTGTCCAGGTAGAGCCCCCGGGCGCAGAACCGGCGCAGGTCACGTTCGTTGTGCGAGACGAAGAAGAGGGTGCGGCCGCCGGCCAACAGCTCTTCGATGCGCCGGTAGCACTTCTCCCGGAAGGCCTTGTCGCCCACGGCCAGCACCTCGTCGACCAAGATGATCGGCTCTTCGAGCCGGGAGATCACGGCGAACGCGATGCGCACCTTCATGCCGCTGGAAAGGTGCTTGTACGGGGTGTCGACGAAGTCGGCGATCTCCGCGAAGGTGATGATCTCATCGAAGCGCTCGTCGATCTGCTTGCGCGTCATGCCGTGCAGGCCGGCCGTGAGGTACACATTGTCGCGAACGGTGAGGTCGTCGACGAAGCCGCCGGTGATCTCGATCAGCGGCGCGACACCCTCGATGACGTCGACGGTGCCCTCGTCGGGCAGCACAACGCCGGTCACCAGTTTGAGCAGGGTGGACTTGCCCTGGCCGTTCCGCCCCACCACGCCGATGGCCTCGCCGCGCTGAACCGTGAACGACACGTGCTGCAACGCCCAGAACTCGCCAGGACGGCTGCGGCGGCGGCTGCCGGCGAACAGGTCCTTGAAGTTACGGCGACTGCGCCGGTTGCGGCGGAACCGGATGCCCACGTCGTCGAGGGAGATGACAGTCTCGCTCATCAGATCTCCTTCAGCACGGCGCGCTCGGTGCGGGTGAAGACCAGGAGACCGATCAAGAGGAAGGCCACCGACATGGCAGCGCCGACACCCACGATGAACCAGTCCAGCTCGCCCGGGAAGAATGCGGCCCGGTACAGGCTGAAGATGCCGCTGAGCGGGTTGAACGCCGCCCAGAAGTGCAGTTCTTTCGGCAGGTCACTGGTGGCGTAGATGATGGGCGATGCGTAGAACAGGAAGCGCAGGATCAGCTTGACGGCACGTTCGAGGTCGCGGAAGAACACGACCAGGGGAGCCACGATGAGGCCGATACCAGCCGTGAGGATGGCCTGGATGAGGATGGCCAGCGGAAAGAAGACGGCATCCGCATTGATCGTTGCGCCGGAGAAAATGGCGAAGAGCACGAGCACGGGAATGGCGGCGAGGAACTCGATGCCCTTGGACAGCACGAGCCGGTTCACCCAGATCGTGCGGGGAATCCGCGTGGAGCGGATGAGTTTGGCCTCGCGCAGGAACGCGCGGGTGCAGTCCGAGATGGCGCCGTTGAACCACATCCACGGCAGCAGGGCCGCGAGGAGGAAGACGATGTACGGGTCTTCGCCGACGGACCGCTTGAACACGACCGTGAAGACGAACCAGTAGATGCCGGCCATCACCAGCGGATCGAGGATCGACCAGAAGTAACCGAGCACCGATGTCGAGTAGCGCACTCGCAGGTCGCGCTGGGTCAACAGCCACAGCGAATGACGGTACCGCGCAAACGGGGTGCGCTGTTCAGGACGCACCTGAGCGTAACTACTCACGCGCTCTATCGTATGGGAGCAGATCGGGGCACGGCGCCACAGGCGACCGTGCCCCGCTCTCGAAGGTGGATCAGACGAACAGGTTCGCGCGCTCGAGGTCCTCGGCGAAGTCGACCTCGACCGCGTAGAAGTCCGAGATGTCCACGGGCTCGACGAGCATGCGGTTCTTCTCGATCGCGAGCTCGATGCCGCGCTCGAAGTAGTCCTGGTCTTCGACCTTGCTCAGGTGGTGGATGAGCATCGCCTTGTCGGCGGCGGACACGTAGTTGATGCCGACGGCCTCGCCGAGACCGTTCTTGACGGTCTTCGACAGCTCCTTGATGTAGCCCTCGGCGCTGGTCGTGTACTTGACTTCTTCGTCGGACACCTTGGACGTGTTCACGGTCACGAACGACTGGTCGCGCTTCATCATCGAAGCGGCGCGGTCGAGGATGGCCGGGTCGAACACGACATCGCCGTTCATCCACAGCACGCCGCCGGTGGCGGAGGCGCGCAGGGCGCGGAGCAGGCTCTTGGACGTGTTGGTCACGTCGTACTGCTCGTTGTAGACGAAGGATGCCTGCGGGAACGCCTCGATGATGTGCTCGAGCTTGTAACCGACGACGATCGTCACCTTGGTCTTCTTGCCGAAGGCGTGCTCGATGTTGTCGAACTGCTGCTGCATGATCGTGCGGCCGTCGTTGAGCTCGGTCAGGGGTTTGGGAAGCGAGCGGCCGAGTCGGCTGCCCATTCCTGCTGCAAGTATTACTACCTGGGTGGTCACGAATATCTCCTCAGAAAGATCTGGGTGGCCCCGCTTGTGGCACTGAATTCAGTCGAATTTGCCTGCGGTTCACCCTTAAGTTCACGTATAGACACTTCGTTATGCCACCTTCAGACTAGCTGAACACCCCGTTCCGGGGGAAGGGACGTTCGCATGCGTGTCCGGATCGTGACGATTCGTGCCGTTTCGGCGACCCCGCACGGACCGGCGTGGTGGGGAAAAAACTTTGGTGAGAATCCGCCGCCCACGGCGGTGAGCCTCAGCGAGGTCGGATGGTCCTTGGTAGGTTAGCGAGGTGACTCCTGTGCCTCCGAACTCCGAGCCAGACGAGCAGACTCCGGTCTTGCGCGTTCCCGATACGGAGCCGGAACGCGAGGGTATCGCCGTCGAAAGCGGCACCCCAGCGGACCGCCCCCCTCAGCCTGCTTCTGCTACCAGCGGCGCGCCGAAAATCGCGCCGAAGACCGCAGCGAAGCCACCCCGTAAGGCCCCCGTGCGCAAGCCGAGCACGCCCGATTCCGCGACGGCGGCGTCCGGTTCGGCGACGTCCGACTCAGCGTCCGACGAGGCAGCCCCGGCCAAGCCCGTGCGGAGCACCACCCGCGCGCCGCGTAAGCCGGCCGCCCCGCGAGCCGGCACGGCCGCTCGCAGCTCGGCCGCCGCGAAGACCTCGACGGATGCAGCCCAGCCCAAGACCCCTGCCGCTGCAACGGCAGACTCTACGACGAGCGACTCCGCAACTACGGACTCCGCAACGGGCGCATCTTCCGCCGCACCGGCCACCGCGGCCGAGCGCGTCTCCGTGACCCGCACCCCGGCCGCGCGCACGTCGCCGGTCGCCAAGGCCACCCGGCTGCCGGCAACCACCACGTCCACGGCCGACACCGCCGAGGCCGTCGCGGTCGCGGCCGCAGCCGCCGATGGTGACCCGGCGACGGCGTCCAGCGCCACGGCGGGGGAGTCCGCCGCCACGAAGCCCAAGACCACCCCGGCTCGCACCACCTCCGCCCGCACGGCGGCGTCGAAGGCCGCTGCCGCCAAGGCCGCGGCAGCGAAGACCGAGTCGGCGACCAAGGCCGGGGCTGCCCGCACCGCGGCGACCAAGGCCGCCGCGGCGAAGTCGGCTGCGGCGCGCGCCGCTGCCACCTCCGCTCGCACGGCTGCGGCCGCTGCCGCGCGTGCCGCCGCCGTTGCCGCTGCCAGTGCCGACGCCGAATCCGCCGATCCCGCTGTCTCCGGCCAGGCGCCGACCGTGCCGGGCCAGGCCTCGACCGCCGCACCGGTCACCGACGCACCAGGCACCGACGCGCCTGCCGCTGTCGTTCCCGCCGCTGAGGTGTCCGCACCTGTCGTCACTGAACCCACCGCATCCGAAGCACCCGCTGCCGGCCAGTCCGCGCCCGTGCGCGACGCGGCCGTGACGGACGACCCGCCGGTCTCCGACCTGGCCCAGGCCGACCCGCCCACGGTCGTGCTTTCCGACCTGACGGACCCGGCAACCGACGGCGACGAGGGCGCGACTCGCGTCCTCACCGTCACGGCCGACCCGGCCGACCTGGCCGACGAAGAAACCGTTGAAGCCGCACCAAAGCCCGTCGCCGCTACGGCTCCCGCCGCGCGGCGTCCGTTCTGGCGACTGCCGCGGTTGGGCGGCAGAGACGCTGCGGAGTCATCGGTCGCCGGCGCGGCCGTGGCATCTGCAGCTGCGGCCAATGCCTCGACCGCAGCGCCCGTGGCCGACAGCGCCGCCGTAGCCGCCGCCGACCCCTCGGCCGCCGCCGATGCTGCACCGGCGACCGGCGCCACCCCGGTGAGCCTGGTCGACGCCGCAACCACGCCTGCTGAGAAGTCTGCAACGAAGCCTGCAACGACCACCCCGCGCATCGAGCCCGTGCTCCGTAAGCCCCTGCCGCCGCGCACCGGTGCCACGATCGTCAGCGACTCCGCCCCGGTGGAGATCGCTGTCAATGGCCTCAACAAGCGCTTCGGCCAGAACGTCGCCGTGGCGGGAGTCGACCTCGAGGTTCGATCGGGCTCGTTCTACGGCATCGTCGGCCCCAACGGGGCGGGCAAGACCACGACCCTGTCGATGATCACCGGACTGCTCCGGCCCGACTCGGGCTCCATCCACGTGCACGGCATCGACGTGTGGGCCGACCCCGTCGCCGCCAAGCGCGCCATCGGCGTGCTGCCCGACCGCTTGCGTCTCTTCGACCGCCTCACCGGCGCCCAGTTGCTCTACTACGCCGGCGTGCTCCGCGGCCTGGAGAGCGAGACGGTGCGCACTCGCTCGGCCGACCTAGCTGCCGCTTTCGGCCTCGAGGGCGCTCTGAACCGTCTGGTGGCCGACTACTCGGCCGGCATGACCAAGAAGATCGCCCTGGCCTGCGCGATGATCCACTCGCCGCGCGTGCTGGTGCTCGACGAGCCGTTCGAGTCGGTCGACCCGGTTTCCGCGGTCAACGTCACCGAGATCCTGCAGCGCTACGTCGCCGCAGGGGGCACGGTCATCCTCTCCAGCCACGGCATGGACCTCATCCAGCGGGTCTGTGACCACGTGGCCATCATCGTGCAGGGCTCGGTCCTCGCGTCGGGAACGATCGACGAGGTACGCGGAAACGTGTCGCTCGAAGAACGCTTCGTCGACCTGGCCGGCGGACGAAAGGTTGCGGAGGGCCTGGAGTGGTTGCACAATTTCTCGGACTGAAACTGAGGCTCCTCGCCAATCTCTTCCGGCGTAGCCCGTGGCAGGTCGTGGGGGTCGTGCTCGGCCTGATCTACGGATTGCTCGTGGCGGCGGCCCTGGTGGCCATGCTCATCGCGTTCCGTTTTGTCGACGATGTGGGCACCATCCGTGACGGGCTCATCGTGGTGGGCTCGATCGTCGTGCTCGGCTTCATCCTCGTGCCGCTGGTCTTCGGCGTCGACGACAGCATGGACCCGCGCAAGTTCTCCACCCTGGGCATCCCGACGAAGGACCTGTGCCTGGGCCTGGCCGTCTCGTCGCTGGTCGGCGTGCCCGCGGCCACCTTGACGCTGGTGCTTCTGGGCACCATCGTCACCTGGTCACGCGGTGTGGGGGAGACCCTGTTCGCGATCATCGCGGCGGCACTGCTGCTGGGCACCTGCATGCTTGCATCGCGGGTGAGCACCTCCATCGCCGCCTTCCTGCTCTCCACCCGCCGCTCGCGGGAGTTCACCGGCATCGTCGGCATCCTGCTGATCGTCATGATCACGCCCGTCGTGGTGCTGCTGGTCAATGTGGACTGGAGCAAGTACGGCCTCGACCTGCTCGGCGGGTTCGCGGCCATCCTGGGTTGGACGCCGCTGGGCGCCGCCTGGGCCGTGCCGGGCGACGCAGCCGCCGGAGACTGGGGCACGTCATTCCTCCGCCTGTTGATCGCCGCAGGCACCCTGTACCTGCTTTGGCTGGCCTGGCAGGGTCTGGTGGCCCGGATGCTCGTGAGCCCCGGCCGGGAGGCTCAGGCGCGCGCCTACGGCGGTCTGGGCTGGTTCGACCGCATGCCGCACAACCCGGTCGGAGCCATCGCCGCCCGCAGCATCACCTACTGGGGACGCGACCCGCGCTACTGGGTGTCGCTGATCATGATTCCGATAGTGCCGGTGCTGGTGATCCTGCCGCTCGCGGTAGCCGGGATGCCCATCGAGTACTTGGCCCTGGTGCCGGTGCCGCTCATGTGCGTCTTCCTCGGTTGGACATTGCACAACGACGTCGCCTACGACCACACCGCGATCTGGCTGCACGTGGTCTCCGGACCCCGCGGATTCGCCGACCGGGTCGGCCGGCTGGTACCCGCCTTCTTCGTCGGTATCCCGTTGATCGGGCTCGGCTCGGCCATCAGCGTCAGCGTCTACGGTGACTGGGCGGTCCTGCCCGGTGTGCTCGGCGTGAGCACCTGCATCCTTCTAGCGGGTCTTGGCTTCTCCAGCTACACCTCCGCCCGGTTCCCGTACCCGGCCACGAAGCCCGGCGACAGCCCCTTCGCGCAGCCGCAGTCCTCGGACACGGCGGCCGCGGTCATCCAGTCGTTCACCTTCGTGGGATCGATCATCGTCGCGTTGCCCGCCATCGTCTGCGCGGTGCTGGGAATCTTCGTCGACCCGCTCTGGAACCTGCCCGCCCTGTACTGGGGTCTCGGTATCGGCTTCGTGGTGCTCGTCGGCGGCATCTGGCTCGGCTCGCGCACCTTCGAACGCCGTGGACCGGAGATGCTCTCCTCCGCTTTGCGCGCGTAGCTGCATACACTTGATGGCATGACACACGACATTCGAGCGAGCATCGCTGAGCCCGGCCGGGGCCCCGGAACCGGTGGCGGAACGTCCACCCTCGACCGTGAACTCGAGGAACTACTCAACCAGGACCAGATCGAGCCGGGTGACCACGAACGGTTCTCCCACTACGTGCCCAAGGACAAGATCCTCGAGTCCGCCATGACCGGCAAGCCGGTCAAGGCGCTGTGCGGCAAGAAGTGGCTGCCGGGGCGCGACCCGGAGAAGTTCCCGGTGTGCCCGACCTGCAAGTCCATCTACGAGAAGATGAAGCAGGACTGACCCTCCGCAGCTCAGCTGGTGATCAGGCGAAGACCGTCGGGATCACCGCGTCGCCGCGGCCCAGCCGGAATGCGTCCACGGGCAGTTCCCGCATGGCGGCAGCGTTCTGCTCGCGGGCCAGCCGGGTGCCGGATGGGCCCAGGTACCGTTCGTCCACCACTCCGGCCTGCATGAGCGGCACCAGGAGCGAACGCTCCGTGGCGCTGCCGGGCTGGGCGGCGGCATCCGTCGCCGCGGCGACCGCGGGGCCGTCGTCGTCCACCAGCACCACCTCTTCCTGGGCGATGCCGGCCGCGTCCAGGCGGCGCAAGGCGTTCTTGCGTCCGCCGACCGAGGCCTTCGACGCGGATGTCTTGGCCACCGACACCCATTGGTCCGCGTCGTCCTTGTGCGCCACGAGCTTGTAGACCATGCCGGCCGCCGGGGCGCCGGATCCGGTCACGAGCGAGGTGCCCACCCCGAACGCATCGACGGGGGACGCCGACAGGGCGGCAATCGAGTACTCGTCGAGGTCGCTGGTCACGGTGATGCGGGTGTTCACGGCGCCCAGAGAGTCCAGCTGCGCGCGCGCGGCGGCCGCGACGGTGGGCAGGTCGCCGGAGTCGATCCGGATCGAGCCCAGGCCGGTGCCTGCCACGGCCACAGCGAGCTCGATACCCCGCTCGATGTTGTAGGTGTCCACCAGCAGGGTGGTGGACGTGCCGAAGGCGTCCACCTGGGCGCGGAAGGCATCCTCTTCGCTGTCGTGCAGCAGAGTGAAGGAGTGCGCGGCCGTGCCCATGGTGGGGATGCCCCAGCTGCGGCCCGCCTCGAGGTTGCTGGTGGCGGCGAATCCGGCGATGTACGCGGCGCGGGCGGCGGCCACAGCGGAGTATTCGCCGGTGCGGCGCGAACCCATCTCGGCCAGCGGGCGGCCCAGGCTCACCGACACCATCCGGGCGGCGGCGCTGGCGACGGCACTGTCGTAGTTGAGCACGCTGAGGATGAGCGTCTCGAGCACCACGCACTCGGCGAAGGTGCCGTCGACCTGGATCAGCGGGGAGCCGGGGAAGTACGCGTCGCCCTCGCGGTAGCCCCAGATGTTGCCGCTGAAGGAGTAGTCCGCCAGCCAGTCGAGGGTGGGCGGGCGCACCACGTCATTGGCGCGCAGCCAGTCGAGCTCGGCGTCGCCGAAGCGGAAGTCCCGGATCAGATCGAGCAGCCGGCCGGTGCCGGCCACGATGCCGTAGCGCCGGCCCGAGGGCAGCCGCCGGGCGAAGGCCTCGAACATGCACTCCCGGTTGGCGGTGCCGCTCTGGATGGCGGCATCCACCATGGTGAGTTCGTAGCGGTCGGTTCGTAGCGCAGAAGACTCGGTCACGCGGGCAAGCCTAGCCGCCCGGCCTGTCCGGCCGCGGTCCGCAGGCCGAGCTGTCTGCCGGTCGGGCTGTCCGCCGGTCGGCCGGACTGTTTGGTGAGATGCCCGCGCGTCACCCGGGCCGCCCGGAGTGGGCGGCTGCAGGGTGACTCGGGGAAGGCCTACAGGGCGCCGAAGGCGACGATGCAGTTCTGGCCGCCGAAGCCGAACGCGTTCACCAGGGCGTGCTTGATCGGCTGGATCCGCGCGGTGAGCGGCGTGTAGTCCAGGCCGCACTCCGGGTCGGGGGTGCGCAGGTTGATGGTGGGCGGCACGATGCCGTTCTTGATCGACAGGGCGCCGATCAGGGCGGACAGCGCCCCAGCCGCACCGATCATGTGCCCGGTCATCGACTTGGGCGCCGTGATAGAGATCTTGTCGGCGAAGTGCCGCAACGACTGACGGATGGCCAGCGTCTCAGCCTTGTCGTTCGCCTGGGTGGACGTGCCGTGGGCCACGATCATGTCGATGTCGGCCGGGTTGAGCTTGCTCCGGTCGAGGGCCCGGGTGATCGCCTGGCTGGCGTACTGGCCGGACGGGTCGGGGGCCACGATGCTGAAGCCGTCGCTGGTGAGGGCGCCGCCGAGCACCTCGGCGTAGACACGGGCTCCGCGGGCCTTGGCGTGCGAGAGCAGCTCCATGACGAACACCACGGCGCCCTCGCCGAAGACGAGACCGTTGCGGTTGGCGTCGAACGGGCGGCTGGCCTCGGCAGGCACCTCGTTGTGGGTGGACGCCGCGTGCATGGCGTTGAGGCCGGCGAACATCACCGGGGTGATGGCCGCTTCGACGCCGCCGGCGATGACGACGTCGGCGTCGCCCATCACGAGCATGGTGCGGGCCTCGAGCAGCGCGTATGCGCCGCTGGCGCAGGCCAGGGCGCTCGCGTTGACCGGGCCGTGCACGCCCAGATCAATGGCGATCTCACAGGCGGCCATGTTCATCAGGGATGACGGCACGAAGCGGGGAGAGATACGTCGGGGGCTGCCGGCGTTGACGTGCTCGGTCGCATCTTGGATTTCGGCGTAGCCGGAGACCGCACTGTTGACGATGACGGCCGTGTGGATGCCCTCCATCGACGGACCGAAGCCGGCGTCGGCGACGGCCTCGCGGGCCGCGGCGATGGCCATCTGCGAGGCGCGGGAGGCGCGCTTGGCCTGCTTGACCGACATGCGGGTGACGGGGTCGAACCCCTTGACCTCGCCGGCGATCTGAGTGGGCAGGTCCGTGGCGTCGAACTGCGTAATGCGAGCCACTCCGCTGCGGCCGTTGGTGAGGCCGTCCCAGGTCTCGGTCCACGAATTACCGAGCGGTGTGAGGGCCCCGAGTCCGGTGATTACGACGCGATCAGTCATGACGATCATCTCCTCAGACGGCACGAGGGACGTCTTACGGTGCGGCTCTGCCTGGTTGGCCTGGCCCATATGCCGAGTGTAGTTACGGGTATATGCAGCCCCACGTACGTTGGAGCGTTCTGGGCATATGGCGGTGTCACGCCAGGTGAAATGCCGAACCCGGTTAGGCTTGATTGTTGTGACGGATGCACCGATTGGGATTTTCGACTCCGGCGTCGGCGGGCTCACCGTCGCCCGGGCCATCAAGGACCAACTGCCCAACGAATCCATTCTGTATATCGGTGACACGGCGCATTCGCCGTACGGGCCGAAGAAGATCGCCGACGTGCGCGAGTACGCGCTCGAGGTGCTCGACGACCTGGTGGCCCAAGATGTGAAGTTGCTGGTAATCGCCTGCAACACCGCTTCGGCCGCCGTGTTGCGCGATGCCCGGGAGCGGTACAGCGTCCCCGTGATCGAGGTGATCCAGCCCGCGGTGCGCCGTGCGGTCGGCACCACGCGCAACAAGAGGGTGGGCGTGGTCGGCACCGCCGGAACCGTGAACTCACGCGCGTACAACGACGCGTTCGCCGCGGCCACCGACATCCAGCTGTTCTCGCAGGCCTGCCCGCGCTTCGTCGAGTTCGTCGAATCCGGGGTGACCACCGGAGCCGAGGTGCTGCGGGTCGCCGAGGAGTACCTCGCCCCGCTCAAGGCCGCCGACGTGGACACGCTCGTGCTCGGCTGCACCCACTACCCGTTCCTGCGCGGCGTGATCTCCTACGTCATGGGCGACGCAGTGACCCTGGTCTCCAGCCACACCGAGACCGCGAACGATGTCTACCGCACCCTGGTGGGCCAGCACCTCGAACGGGTCGAAACCGCACCCCCCAGCTACCGCTACGAAGCCACCGGCGACAGCGCCGACGACTTCCTGCGGCTCGCCCATCGCCTGCTCGGCCCGGAGATCTCCCGGGTCGACCTGGTTGCCACGGGCACCATCAGTCTCAGCGAGGTGGCCAGACTGGCCGCATCGTCCACCACCCCGCGTCTTTTCAAGGAGAACCCGTGACCGACATCCTGCGTGCCGACGGCCGTACCAACGACCAGCTGCGTCCCGTGACCATCGAACGCGGCTGGAGCGAGCAAGCCGAAGGCTCCGCCCTCATCTCGTTCGGCCGCACCAAGGTGCTCGCCACGGCCTCGTTCACCAACGGTGTGCCCCGCTGGATGGCCGGCAAGGGCAAGGGCTGGGTGACCGCCGAGTACTCGATGCTGCCCCGCTCCACGAACTCCCGCATGGACCGCGAATCGGTCAAGGGCCGCATCGGCGGCCGCACCCACGAGATCAGCCGTCTGATCGGTCGCAGCCTCCGCGCCGTGGTGGACATGAAGGCCCTCGGCGAGAACACCATCGTCATCGACTGCGACGTGCTGCAGGCGGATGGCGGCACCCGCACCGCCGCGATCACCGGAGCGTACGTGGCCCTGGCCGACGCCCTCGAATGGGGCCGCGAGAAGAAGTTCATCGCCCAGAAGGCTCAGCCGCTCACCGACAGCGTCGCCGCCGTCTCGGTGGGCATCATCGCCGGAGTGCCGATGCTCGACCTGGCGTACACCGAAGACGTGCGCGCCGAGACCGACATGAACGTCGTCGTCACCGGCCGGGGCAAGTTCATCGAGGTGCAGGGCACCGCCGAGGGCGCTCCGTTCGACCGCAGCGAGCTCGACTCCCTGCTGGACCTCGCCCTCGGCGGAGCCATCACGCTCACCGACCTGCAGAAGACCACGCTGGGCCGCTGATGCGCGTCGTTCTCGCCACCCACAACGCCCACAAGGTCGAGGAGCTGCGCCGGATCCTCGCGCCCATGCTGCCGGGCCTGGAGGTTCTGGCCTACGACGGGCCGGAGCCGGTCGAGAACGGCGCCACCTTCACCGAGAACGCACTGATCAAGGCGCGGGCCGCCGCCGCGCACACGGGGTTGCCGGCCATCGCCGACGACTCGGGCATCTGCGTGGACGTGCTGGGCGGCGCCCCCGGCATCTTCTCCGCGCGTTGGGGCGGCCCCGCCCGGGACTCAGAGGAAAACCTGCGCCTACTGCTCTGGCAGATCAGCGATATGGCCGACGAACACCGCGCGGGGCACTTCACCTGCGTGGCCGCGTTGGCCCTGCCGAGCGGCGAGGAACGCGCCGTCACGGGGGAGTGGCCTGGCCGCATCCTGCACGCCCCGGCCGGCGCCGGCGGGTTCGGTTACGACCCGATCTTCCAGCCCGACGGGCACGATGTCTCGGCGGCCGAGCTGCCCGCCGAGGTGAAGAATGCCCAGAGTCACCGAGCCATCGCGTTTGCCGCGCTCGGCCCCGTGTTGACGGAGCTTTTGGGCTGATCAGAACCGTAGTCGGCTCAAGGGTGCCGGCGGCAGCACGCCAGCTGAGAACGGCACTCATTCCCAACTAGCGGCGGGGCTCGCTTTCGCCCCGGCAGGCTCGTACCGTGGAGGCATGGGCCACGATCACGCATCCTCGTCAACGCGCAATCGGTCGCGTCTGTCGATCGTGATCGGCATCGTCGCGGTGGTTCTCGTCGCCGAGGTCATCGGCGCGTGGATCACCGGCTCCCTGGCCCTGCTGGCCGATGCCGGGCACATGTTCTCCGACCTCGCCGGCCTCATCATCGCGCTCACGGCCACGGTCGTCGCGGCCCGCCCGGCGACCGACCGGCAGACGTTCGGCTACCAGCGCGCCGAGGTGTTCGGGGCCATGCTGAACGGTCTCATCCTGCTCGTGGTGGCGGGGTTCGTGGTCTTCGGCGCGGTGAACCGGCTGGTGCAAGCAGACCCGCCCGAGGTGTTGGCGATGCCGATGCTCGTCGTCGCCGTGATCGGCCTGCTCGCCAATGTGGTGGGCATCCTGCTGCTGCGCCCGGCGGCCGCCGGCTCCATCAACATGCGCGGCGCCTATCTCGAGGTGCTGGGGGATGCGTTGGGCTCGGTGGCCGTGATCGTCGCGGCCGTGCTCATTCTCACCACGGGATTCGCGCAGGCCGACTCCATCGCCTCGCTCGTGATCGCCGCGATGATCGTGCCGCGGGCCATCGGCCTGCTACGCGACGTGGTGCGTGTGTTCAGCGAGTCGACGCCCGCCGACACGGACGTGCAGGAGATCCGGCAGCACCTGCAGGACACCCCGGGGGTCGTAGCCGTGCACGACGTGCACGTCTGGGCCATCACGTCGGGCTCGCACGTCTTCAGCGCTCACGTGGTCGTCGAGCCGGAGTTGCTGGCCTCAGGCCGGGCGGGAGAGCTGCTGAGTGAGCTGTCTGAATGCCTGTCGCATCATTTCGACGTGGAGCACTCCACGTTCCAACTCGAACCGGCCGACCATGCGGCGGATGCCGGTCACACGCTGCACTCGCACCGCTGACCCGCGCGTCGGGCCTTACGCCTCGTGCTTGCCGTCCTTGTTGGTGTCAAAGGTCTCGGGGTCGAGCACGAGCTTCTTGCCGTCGACGACCCCGGCGCGGGCCTCGCGGCGGGCCTTCACCATCGACTGCACGTAGTGGTAGATGGTGGGCAGCAGGGTGAGCACCACGGCGCCGAGCAGGATCAGGTCGATGTAGGCGCGTACGAAGTCCGCCAGCGGCGGGATGTACCCCAGGAAGTAGCCGAAGAAGGTGAGCCCGGCGCCCCAGATCATGGCGCCGATGAAGTTGTACAGGCTGTACTTGCGGTAGTCCATGTGCCCGACGCCGGCGGCGACCGGGGCGAAGGTGCGCACGATCGGCACGAAGCGGGCGGCGATCACGGCGAAGCCGCCGAAGCGCACGAAGAAGGCGTTGGTGCGTTGCACGTTCTTGACGCTGAAAAGCCCGGATTCCTTGCGTTCGAACACTCGCGGGCCGAGGCGGTGGCCGATCAGATAGCCCACCTCGCCGCCGAGGAAGGCGGCGGCCCCGATGGCCAGGGCGACCCACCAGATATCGATCTTGATGATGTCGAAGAAGACGAACAGGCCGGTGATCACCAGCAGGGTGTCGCCGGGCAGCAGGAATCCGATCAGGAGGCCCGTCTCGGCGAAGACGATCGCGCAGACGCCCAACAGAGCCCAGGGTCCGAATCCGTTGATAAGGATCTCCGGGTCGAGCCACGGGATGAGTGCGGTGTTAATCACGAAGAAAACTCCAGTCGTCGGCGGCTAGATCGGCCAGTCGGCGGTGATCGCGTGCGTCGCTACAGGTTATCGCGTAAACCGGGCCGGAAACCCTGATCAAGGGGTGGGCTAACCCCCCAAAGTGTTGTGAGGACCGGTGCTGGTCTGCGCCTCGAGCCGGGTCTGGGCGCGGTCGGCCAGCCAGGTGCGCAGGCCGAAGACGATCGACGCAGTGATGAAGAACGCGGCGATCACGTATGCCGCGCTCTTGACGCCGGGGATCGCGGCGGCGTAATAGCCGGTCAGGGTGATGCCCACGCCCCAAGCCAGGGCTCCGACCACGTTGCTGGAGAGGAACTTGTAGTAGTTCATCCGTCCGACGCCCGCCACGACGGGCACGAACACCCGCGCCCAGGGCATGAACCGGGCCACGACAACGGCCCACCAGCCGTACTTGAGGTAGAACGACTCGGTTTTCACGATGGCCAGCTGGGTGCGGCGTCCGCCGCGCCGGTCCAGGTAGCCCCGGCCGTAGCGGCGGCCGAGCAGGAATCCCACCTGGTCGCCGAGGAAGGCGGCGATGCCGATGCCGACCGCGAGGACGACGATGTTGAGGTTCGAACTCGACGCGGCGACCAGCCCGGACCCGAAGAGCAGGGAGTCGCCCGTGATGAACGGGATGAAGACGCCCAGGAACAGAGCGGTGCCCGCGAACACGAGCGCCCAGACCAGCAGGTAGAACAACACAACGCCGGTGCTCGCGAGGAAATCGCTGAGCTGGCCGTCGAGTGCCGCCGTGCGCAGCATCGGCTAGTTCGCCAACCCGTCGAAGACTGCACCGTTGTAGGTGAATGCCGCATCGACCTCGGCGACGAGAGTGTCCACGTCGGTGGGTGCCAGCGAGAGGGCGTTGAGCCGGTCCCGGTACGCGCGCTTGTACTGCACGATGTTGTTGATCGCGTCGAACCTGTAGAAGCCGAGCTGCTCGGGCTCCGCACCGTAGTGACGGGCCACGAGCGAGGCGATCGCCTGGCCGCCGGAGAGGTCGCCGAGGTAGCGCGTGTAATGGTGCGCCAGGCAGCGCACGCTGTCGGCGTTGGTGAGCGACTGCAGGTGTTCGATGTACGCGGTGGTGGCGGGCAGCGGCGGGTGCTCGTGGCGCCAGTCCTGCACGCCGAGCGCGGCGAGGTCGCTCTCGATGGCGGGCAATCGCTCCAGGTCGGGATCGAAGAGGTCAAGATGGTCGATCTGGGACACCCGGTCGACGAGTTGTTCGAGGGCCTCGTAAACCCAGGCGTACTGACCGAGGTAGCGCGTGTAGTCCTCGAGCGAGAGGTGGCCGCTCATCAACTCGGTGATGAAGGACCGGGTCTCGGTGTCGCGGTGCTGGCCACTGGAACTTGCCCGAAGGTACTCGGCCAGGCTCGGCTGCTGGTCCAGGGTGTGCGGGGTGGTGCCGTGGGTCGCGGTCATGGGAACCGATCTGCTGGGGGACGGGTAAGGCAATCCTAACCTAAGCAGAATCCAGTGGCCAGAATTGAGAGAAGTTCTCTGTGGCAGCGGAGTCGGTCAGCTTCTGTGTGCTGACGCCGACGCCCGTCGGTGCGGGAGAAGGGACTTGAACCCTCACGCCTTCCGGCACAGGTACCTAAAACCTGCGTGTATACCAATTTCACCACTCCCGCGGGTGCGGCTCCAGTCTAGAGTGCCCGCTGTTTCGGTGCCGAAAACGGCCCCTGTGGATAACTCCCACGCGCCGTGGGGCTTCTGCAGCAGGATGCCTACATGAGCGAGGCCGTGCGGATCATCACCGAGCAGGTGCGGCTGCGTGTGCGCCGGGACGGCGTCGACCTGGCCGGCGACGGCACCCTGACCGACCAGTACGTGCGCGACGAGGTGCGCCGGTACAGCGAACGCGCCCTCGGCGGGTCCGCGCCGCTGCTCGCCGACGAGTTCCAGGCCGCCCGCGAGGTGGTCGCCGCCCTCACCGGGTTCGGGGCGCTGCAGCCGTTCCTGGACGACCCCGATATCGAGGAGATCTGGATCAACGCGCCCAGCCGGGTGTTCGTGGCCCGCGACGGCGTGCCGGAGCTGACGACCATGGTGCTCACCGAACGCGAGGTGCGCGACCTCGTCGAACGGATGCTGCAGGCCTCCGGCCGCCGTGTCGACCTGTCCTCCCCGTTCGTCGACGCCTCCCTGCCCGATGGGTCGCGACTGCACGTGGTGATCCCCGACATCACCCAGCGGTTCTGGTCGGTGAACATCCGCAAGTTCACCCGGCGCATCCGGGATCTCACCCAGCTTGTGGCGCTCGGGGCGCTCACCCAGCCGGCCGCCGACTTCCTGCGGGTGTGCGTGCGGGGCGGGCAGAACATCCTGGTCTGCGGGGCGACGCAGACCGGGAAGACCACCCTGCTCAACGCGCTGCTCTCGGCGGCCCCGCGCACCGAACGCATCATCACGGTGGAGGAGACCTTCGAGCTGAGCGTGGCCGGCCGGGACGTCGTGGCGATGCAGTGCCGACAGCCCAGCCTGGAGGGCACCGGAGAGATCACCCTGCGCCGCCTGATCAAGGAGTCGCTGCGGATGCGACCCGACCGGCTCGTGGTGGGCGAGGTGCGGGAGGCCGAGAGCCTGGACCTGCTCATCGCACTGAACAGTGGACTGCCGGGCATGTGCTCCATCCACGCCAACAGCGCCAGGGACGCGCTCGCCAAGCTGTCGACATTGCCGCTGCTTGCGGGCCGCAACATCGACTCGTCGTTCGTGCTGCCCACTGTGGCCGGCTGCATCGACATCGTCGTGCACTGTGAGATGGATCGGCACGGCCGGCGTCGGGTGACCGAGATCATTGCGCCGAGTGGCCAGCTCACCGGCGCCACGATCGAGGCCAGTCCACTGTTCCTGATGAACAACGGCGTCCTCGAGCACACCGGCGGCTTCCCCACCAAGCTCGCCAAGTTCCGCGCCGCCGGGCTTGACCCCGCCGACGTGCTGCGGAGGGGAGCGGCATGACGCTTGTGCTGGGCAGTCTCCTGGGCGCCGGGCTGGTGCTGCTCAGCGCGCCGTTCCTCTGGCCGTCCAGCCGTTCCGGCCGCCGCGGCAGCCGGTTGACGGATGGCTGGCGTGCGCGCCTCGCCCAGGCCGGCATGGGTGGGCTGCCGCTGTCGGTGTTCGCAACGGTCTCCTGGGTGCTGGCGGTGGCGGCCGCGGCGCTCGCCGAGGCGATCCTCGGAGTACGGGCGCTGACCGTGGTGGCCGGGGTGCTCTGGCTGATCCTGCCCAGCCTCATCGTGCTGTGGCGGGCCCGCGCCCGACGTCGGCTCAATCGCACGGTGTGGCCTGACGTCGTGGACCATCTGGTCTCCGCCGTGCGCTCGGGTCTCGCTCTGCCCGACGCGGTGAGCAGCCTGGCGCAGTCGGGTCCGGTGCTGACCCGGGTGTCGTTCGCCGAGTTCGAACGCGACTACCGCGCCACCGGCAATTTCGGTTACAGCGTCGACAAGCTCAAGAGCTCCCTGGCCGACCCGTTCGCCGACCGACTGCTGGAGACCCTCCGCATGGCGCGGGAGGTGGGCGGCAGCGACCTCACCGTGGTGTTGCGCAGCCTGTCCAGTTGGCTGCGGCAGGATGCGGCGGTGCGCGCCGAGGTGGAGGCCAAACAGTCCTGGGTGGTCAACGCCGCCCGCCTCGGGGTCGCCGCCCCCTGGATCGTGCTCGTGCTCATCAGCACCCGGCCCGAGGCGGCGCAGGCGTTCAACACCGCGGCGGGCACCGTCGTGATCCTCGGCGGCCTCACGGTCTCCGTGCTGGCCTACCGGGTGATGCTCGCCCTGGGCCGGTTGCCCGAGGAACGCCGGTGGTTCCAGTGACCGCGCTGGCCTGGGGTGCGTTCTTCGGCGCGGTGCTCGGCATCGGGCTGTGGTCATTGGTGAGCCTCACCCCGCGATTGAGCCGGCCCCGGCTGGCGAACCGGTTGGCGCCATACCTGTTGGACGTCTCCGGGGAGGCCCGGGTGTTCGTCGGCCGTCGCTCCATCGACCCCATCCCCGTGCTGGGCACGCTGTTCTCGCCCGTGTTCGAGTCGCTCGCGCAGGCCCTCGCCAGCGCGCTGGGCGGCGCCGAGGCCGTGGACCGCCGGCTGCGGCAATCCGGGTCCACCCGCACGGTCGAGGCGTTCCGCTCGGAGCAACTCGCCTGGGCGTTGATCGCCGCCGCGACCGCGCTGCTCGTGGTGATCGGCACACCCCTTGGCCGCGGGTGGCCGCTCATCGTGCAGGTCGCCGCGCCCGTCACGGCAGCGGCGGCCGGTGTGGTGCTGCGCGACACGGTGCTCAAACGGGCCGCCACGGCGCGGCTGGACCGCATCGACAGCGAACTGCCCACCATCCTCGAGTTCCTCATGTTGTCCCTGGCCGCCGGCGAGGGCATCCTCGACGCTCTCCGCCGGGTGTCCGGCAGCACGTCGGGGGAGCTGTCGCGGGAGTTCGCCGGGTTGATCCACGACGTGCACGCTGGAGCGTCCGTCACGACCGCGCTCACCGAACTGTCCCGGCGGATGCGGCTGACCTCGCTGACCCGCTTCGTGGACCAGGTCGTCGGCGCGATCGACCGGGGGTCTCCACTGGCCGAGGTGCTGCGGGCGCAGGCCCAGGACGGCCGCGAGGAAGCCAAGCGCACCCTGCTCGAGGCCGCCGGGAAGAAGGAGATGGCCATGATGGTGCCGCTGGTCTTCCTGATCCTGCCGATGACCATCCTGTTCGCGATCTTCCCCGGCCTGTTCGTGCTGCAGGCCGGGTTCTAGGTCTTTTGCCCGAACCATCCTGTTCCACCGTGCACCACCCCAGAGAAAGCAGGACACCGTGAGTCTCACCACCCAGCTGTACAACCGTTTCCGCGCCGGGCTGCACGATGACCGGGGCGATGTGCCCGGATGGGTCTTGATCACGTTGATGACGGCAGGCCTCGTGATGATCATCTGGGGCCTGGCCGGACCCGCGCTCAGCGGCATCTTCGAGCAGGCCATCAACCGGGTCAGCGGCATCTGACCGTCGTCATGAGCCTGCGCCGCAGCATCCGGGGCAGCGTCGTCAGAGTCCGGTGGGGCGACGCCGAGCGTGGCACGGCGGTGGCCGAATTCGTGATGGTGGCCGCCCTCCTCACCGGCCTCACCCTGGCGGTGCTGCAGCTGGCGTTGGCGCTGCACATCCGCAACACCGTGCTGGATGCCGCCGCCGAGGGTGCCCGGTATGCCGCCCTGGCGGACAGCGGCCTCGGCCAGGGCGCCGAGCGCAGCCGGGACCTCATCACGGCGGCGCTCGGCCCGGCCTACGCTGCCGACGTGACGGCCGACTACACGGCGGTGGCGGGGCAGCCAGGAGTGCGGGTGCGGGTCGTGGCCCCGCTGCCGCTGTTCGGGCTGTTCGGTGTGGCCGACGGGCTGGAGGTGGAGGGGCATGCCGTCGTGGAGGGGTCAGTGGGCTGAACGCCGGTCGATGCTGACGGGCGAGACCGGATCGGCCTCGCTGGAGTTCATCACCGTCGGGCTGATCCTGCTCGTTCCTCTGGTCTACCTGATTCTGGCCATGTCGGTGCTGCAGGGCGGCGCGCTCGCGGTGGAGGGCGCCGCCCGGCAAGCCGCCCGCGTGTACGTGCTGGCGCCCAATTCCGCCGACGCCGAGGCCCGAGCCGAGCGGGCCGTCCTGGTGGGTTTGGCCGACTACGGAATTGACGCCGACGCCGCCGAGGTGAGCATCACCTGCGCTGGCGGGGGAGCCTGCCTGAGCCGGCGCAGCGTGGTGACCGTGACCGTTCGGCTGCAGGTGGCCCTGCCGTTCGTGCCCGGGGTCCTCACCCAGTCCCACGGCGGGAGCATCCCGCTGCAGTCGTCGGCGACCCAGACCGTGTCCCGGTTCTGGCACGAGGGGTGAGGCCGGTGCGGCGACCGTGGGCACGACGCATCCGTGGTGAGCACGGCGACGAGGGTTCCACGCTGCTGCTGACGATCTTCTACGGCTTCCTCGCCCTGGTGGTGGTGCTGATCGTGGTGGCCGCGACCAGCCTCTACCTCGAGCGCAAGCAGCTCTTCACCCTCGCGGATGGCGCGGCGCTCGCCGCAGCTGAATCGTTCCGGCTCGACGCGGTCGCGATCGACTCCGGGCAGTTGCACGCCGCACTGACCACCCCGGAGATCCGGGCTGCCGCGACCGGATACCTCGCCGCCGCCCGCCACCCCGGGCTGGAAGACTTGACGCTGACCCGCGCCGACACCGTGGACGGCCAGAGCGCCACCATCACCCTGCAAGCCTGGTGGCGCCCGCCCGTGCTCACCCTGTTCGTGCCCGACGGCCTGCCTGTGCAGGTGACCGCGGTCGCGCGGTCGGTCTTCGGCTGACCCGTGTCTGGTCGTTCGCCGGGCTCCCGCACGAGCGGGCTTCGTGTGCTGTTCACCGTCGGTTCAGGTCCCGTCCCCGTCGCCCGTGTTCTCTTGTAGGCGTTGCTTCCGTCCGGAAAGTAACGCTGAGACACCTAGTCCAGGGGGAAACGCCGTGTTCCGTGCGTCCAAGTCATCCAATCACCGGCCCGGGCGCACCGCGCTCATGGCCGCCGCGACCGGCCTCATCGCCGGCGCCAGCATCCTCGCGCCGCTCGGCGCATACGCTGCCACCGACGATCACGGTGGAGCCGCTCGCAACAACGGCGACAAGACCTCAGCGATTCGCGAGTCCATCGTCGATGGGCCGGCGAAGAACGTCATCCTGCTGATCGGCGACGGCATGGGTGACAGCGAGATCACCGTGGCCCGTAACTATGCGGAGGGTGCGGCCGGTGAGTTCGCCGGTATCGACGCGCTGCCGTTGACCGGCCAGTACACGACCTACGCCCTCAACAAAGACGGCACCCCGAACTACGCGTCGGAATCGGCGTCGACCGCCAGCGGCTGGTCGACCGGGACGAAGACGAGCAACGGCGCCCTCTCGGTGGACATCTCCGGTAAGCCCCAGTCGACGCTTCTCGAACTGGCCAAGGCCAACGGCCTCCGCACCGGAAACGTGTCGACAGCGGAAATTCAGGATGCCACCCCCGGCGCGCAGATCGCCCACATCTCGGCCCGTGGTTGCTACGGACCCGTGAAGACCACGGCGAACTGCGCCAGCGAGTCGCTCGAGAAGGGCGGACTGGGCTCCATCTCCGAACAACTGCTCAACCTGCGCCCCGATGTGGTTCTCGGCGGCGGCTCGGCGACCTTCACCGAGAAGGCCGTGGCGGGCGACTGGGCCGGCAAGACGCTCTTCGAACAGGCCACCGCCCGCGGCTACCAACTGGTAGACAGCGCCGCCGGCCTCGACACGGTCACCGCCGCCGACCAGAGCGCACCGGTGCTCGGACTCTTCACCAAGGGCAACTTCCCCACCCGCTGGGTCGGCCCCGCAGCCACAGTCGGCGGCGGAAACCTCGCCCCGGTCTCGTGCACCGAGAACCCGGCGCGACTGAACACAGGGCTCTCCCTCGCCTCCCTGACCGACAAGGCCATCGACCTCCTGTCCGCCGACAGCGACCAGGGTTTCTTCCTCCAGGTCGAAGGCGCCAGCATCGACAAGCAGGACCACGCCGCGGATGCCTGCGGCCAGATCGGTGAGACCGTCGACCTCGACGAGGCCGTGCAGTCGGCCCTCGCGTTCGCCAAGGCCGACGGCAACACCCTGGTCGTGGTGACCGCCGACCACGCGCACACCAGCCAGATCGTGGGATCGACCCCGCCCGGCCTGAGCGTTGCGCTGACCACCGAAGAAGGATCGACCATGCTCGTGAGCTACGGCACCGCGAACGCCGGTGAGTCCCAGCAGCACACGGGATCCCAGGTGCGGATCGCCGGCTACGGCCCTGGAGCGGCGAACGTGCTCGGCCTGACCGACCAGACCGACCTGTTCTTCACGTCGTCCAACGCCCTGGCCCTGAACACCGACCTCCGATCGCTGAGCGCCGCAGCCACACTCACCCTGGACCAGCCCACCGTCGCCCCGGGCGCCGCATTCACCGGCACCGGCGCAGGGCTGAACGCAGACTGGCGGGTCGCCGGCAAGATCAGCACGTCCGGTTCCGCCGACCCACTGGGCACGGTTGACGTGATCGATGGCCAGGCCCTCATCACGGGAACCGCGCCGACGACTCCCGGGCAGTACACCGTCACCGCAACCGGTGCGCAAACCGGCGTATCCGTGTCGGCCCAGTTGACGGTTGCGGCAGCGGGAACGACACCGACGCCCACGGCCACGCCGACCCCGACGACCACCCCGGCCGCCGTCCTGCCCGGTGGCTCCACGAATGGTGGGGTGGGCGGGGTTGCCGCTGCCGTCGGCGCAGTTCTGGCCGCCACCGGTACGCAGGTGGCTCCGCTGATGGGAGCCGCCGCGCTGTTGCTGGCTGCGGGCGGGGCGCTCGTCTGGTTCCGTCGTCGCCGTCACGGCCTGACCGAGTCGTAGACACCGCCGTCGACCTGTCGACACGCCGCACCGACGAAGGCCGCCCCTCCAGGGCGGCCTTCGCCGCTGCTGGCGTGGCGTGGCACGCGGTCACGTGCCGGCGACCGGCCGGTATTCTCGTCAGAGTGCCGCATCCGGCGGCGGGGGAGAACTGTGACAGCCAAGCGTGACCGCCTCACCGGCGCCGGAGCCCAACTCGTCACCGAGGTGAGCATCAACTACGGCTCGTCCCTGGCCGGGCTGCTCATCCCCATGGTCGGGTCCCCGGTCGTCGTGGCCGTGCGCCAGCTCGTGATGGCCGTGGCCGTGCTTCCGTTCTACCGGCCGAAGTTCGTCACCTTCACCTGGGCTCGGCTCTGGCCGGCGCTCGCCCTCGGTGTGGTGCTCGCGGTGATGAACCTCACCTTCTACGAGTCGGTCGCCCGGCTCGGCCTCGGCGTGGCCGCCACCATCGAGTTCCTCGGCCCGTTCGCGGTGGCTCTCGCCGCTTCCCGCCGGGCGCTCGACTTCGTCTGCGCCGCGGCCGCCGCCGGCGGGGTGTTCCTGCTCACCTGGTCGGATGGCACGCTCGACCCGTTCGGCATCGCCCTGGCACTCACCGCCGCCGCGGCCTGGGCCGGCTACATCCTGCTGACCCGCCGGGTGGCCACCCAGCTGCCCGGCTTGGAAGGCATCACCATCGCCAGCCTCGTCAGCCTGGTGCTGCTCGTTCCGGTGGCTCTCGTCACCGTCGACTACGCGAAGCTCAACTGGGGCATCATCGGGCTGCTCGTCGCGGTGGGGCTGCTGTCGTCGGCGTTCCCGTACACGCTGGACACCTACATCCTCCGGCGCATCACCCCGAGGCTGTACGCGATCATCACGAGCTTCGGTCCCGTCGTCGCGGCGATCTTCGGTGTGCTGGTGCTCGGCGAGGTTCTCCTGTTCCAGCAGCAGCTGGCGATCCTCGTGGTGTGCGGCGCGGCCGGCGCCGCGATCGCCACGCAGCGCGAGCAACCGGTCTCCGACATCGAGCGCACCGCGCGCGCCATCCCGTAGCGGCTCATCCAGTGATGGCCTCGTAGCGGCGCAACTCTGGGCTGGGCCCGTCGTTCGAGGGACAGCTCAGCGCCGAGTTGCCGCACAGGTCCCCTTCGCGGCTTCTGAAGGGGCGCTTTGTGGCGACTCGTGAGGGCGTTCCTCGGCGATTCGCGGCAAGGTGCCCCTTCCGGGCGGCGGAGAGGGCACGTCGAGGCAACTCGCGACGTCGAGCGGCTCAGTCCCGGGTGGGGATCGCTTCCAGGGCGTCGGTCTCCAGCGCAGCCACGAACTCGTAGGCCACGAGCTCCCGGGGCGCCTCCTCGATGCCGACGAGCGGCGCGAGCACCTTCGACTCGTCGAGAGCGTTGAGCTTGCGGGCGGTGGGCAGCACCTGGCGTTCCATCGAGCCGACGAAGCCGTTGTAGTCCTTCACGGTGCGCTCGATGGCGCGACCGAGCTTCTCGATGTGCGTGGCGGTGGTGGCCAGCCGCGAGTAGAGCTCGCGGCTGAGGTCGAAGAGCACCTGCGCGTCGTGGGTGAGCACATCCTGCTGCCAGCTGAACGCCACGGTCTTCAGCACCGACCAGAGCGTGACGGGGGAAGCCAGGGCGACGCGCTTGCTGAACGCGAACTCCATCAGCGACGGGTCGGCCTCGAGCGCCGACGAGACCAGCGATTCGCTGGGAATGAAGGCGATCACGAGTTCGGGGGAGGCATCGAGGCCTTGCCAGTAGGCCTTGCTGCCCAGCGCCGTGACGTGGTCCCGCACGGCCTTGACGTGCGCCTTCATGAAGACGGCCCGCTGGGCGCCATCGGAACCCGTGGCCGTGGCGGGGATCTGGCTGGCCTCCAGGAACGCGGTGAAGGGCACCTTCGCGTCCACGGCGATGTTCTTGCCGCCGGGCAGGTGCACGACCATGTCGGGCCGGCCGGCGCCGGCATCCGAGTGGATGCTCGACTGCACATCGAAGTCGACGCGCTCGATGAGCCCGGCCGCCTCGACCACGCTGCGCAGCTGGGTCTCGCCCCAGACGCCGCGGGTGTTGTTGGCGCGCAGGGCGGAGGCGAGGGATTCGGCGGTGCTGCGCAGTCGCTCCTCGGATTCGGTGGCAGAGCGCAGCTGCTCGGTGAGCTCACCGTGCTGCAGGCTGCGCTGCTGCTCGAGCTCGGCGACTTTCTGCTGCATGGTCACCAGGCTGTCCTTGACCGGGGCGAGGGCCTGTAGTACCTGGCTCTCCTGCCGGTCCCGTTCGGTGCGGGCGGCCTGATCATCGCGCTGCCGGTCGACGATGTCACGGTACTGCCGCTTCTGGTCGGCGATCTGGTCGCGCAGCCCGTCGGCGGTGGCCTGCATCGACGCGAGTTCTTCGCGGAGCAGCGACTGCACGGCAGCCTCCCGGGCGCGCGTCTCGGCGAGCACCACCTGGTGCCGGGCGTCGAGAACGGCGGGATCCTCGCCCGTCGGGGTTGTCGACCGGCGGCGCTGGAGGAGCACGGCGCTGACCAGGGCGCCGACAACCGCACCGATGACAAGACCGAGGAGAAGCGCGAGGGGATCCATGCGGCCAGTCTGACAGCGGCCACCGACACGGCTGTGAAGCGGTGCGCGCGTCGCCGGGTGAGTCGTGCCGGGCGACGTGCGGTGGCGGATGCGGGGTGAGGCTAGTTCAGCGCCATCGGGCCGTGCGTGGCGCGGTGCTCCTGGGTGGCGACCGGGCCGATCACGCCCATGTTGACGCCGCAGATGCGGGCCAGGTCCTCGATGGTATCCGCTCCGTGCCTGTCGGCGGCGTGGATCATGATCGCGGCGCAGGCCTCGGAGTCCGCGAGCGCGTTGTGGTGCGAGAAGTCCTCGAACCCCGCGGCCATGGCGGCGACCGGCAAACGGTAGGAGTCCAGGTGGTAGGTCTTGCGCGCCACCTGCAGGCTGCACACGTAGCGGAAGTCGGGCACCGTCATCCCGGTGATCGTCGAGGCTGTCTTGATGACGCCCAGGTCGAAGCCCGCGTTGTGCGCCACGAGCACGTCGCCGTCGGCGAAGTCCACCAGATCGGGCAGCTGCTCCGACCAGCTCAGCGCATCCACGACCTGCTCGGGGTAGATGCCGTGGATCCGGATGTTCCACTCCAGGAACGCGTCGTGACCCAGCGGCGGGCGGATGAACCAGCCGATCTTGTCGACGACGACGCCGTCGCGCACCTTCACCAACCCCACGGAGCAGGCCGAGGCGGCCGAGGAGTTGGCGGTTTCGAAATCGATGGCGGTGAAGTTGACAGGCACGCCTCATGTTCTCACGCGCCACCGACGCTGCCGGGCGGGCAGGGCGGGGTGCCGTGGAACGTGTGCCGTCCGCTCGGCGCCGGGCGGCGCATCCGCACACCGGTTGTGCCGCGAAAACATGCGGCAGAACGGCACACAGGCAGAGCCGGTACGATGGATGCTCGTGGCTCTTACTATTGCAATCGTCGGACTGCCCAATGTTGGCAAGTCCACCCTCTTCAACGCGTTGACCAAGAACAACGTGCTCGCGGCGAACTACCCGTTCGCCACCATCGAGCCCAACGTTGGCATCGTCAACCTGCCGGACTCCCGCCTCGCCAAGCTGGCTGAGGTGTTCGGTAGCGAGCGCCTGCTGCCTGCTCCGGTGTCGTTCGTCGACATCGCCGGCATCGTGCGCGGCGCCAGCGAGGGTGAGGGCCTGGGCAACAAGTTCCTCGCCAACATCCGCGAGGCCGACGCCATCGCGCAGGTCATCCGCGGATTCGCCGACCCCGACGTGGTGCACGTCGACGGTGCGGTCAACCCGGCCGGCGACATGGAGACCATCAACACCGAGCTGGTGCTCGCCGACCTGCAGACGCTGGAGAAGGCGATCGTGCGGTACGAGAAGGAGACCAAGGGTCGCAAGCTCGACCCGAGCGTGCTCAAGACCGCACTCGAGGCGCAGACCTTCCTCGACACCGGTAAGCCGCTGTCGGCGTCGAAGATCGACGTCGAGCCCATCCGCGAACTCGGCCTGCTCACCACCAAGCCGTTCATCTACGTCTTCAACGTCGACGAGGCCGTGCTGCAGGATGCCGAGAAGCTCGCCGTGCTGGCCGCCCTTGTCGCCCCGGCGCAGGCCGTGTTCCTCGACGCGAAGCTCGAATCCGAACTCGCCGAACTCGACGAAGAAGACGCCGCCGAGATGCTGGCCTCCACCGGCCAGGAGGAGAGCGGGTTGAACCAGCTCGCCCGCATCGGCTTCGACACCCTCGGCCTGCAGACCTACCTCACCGCCGGCCCCAAGGAAACGCGGGCCTGGACCATCCACAAGGGCTGGACCGCCCCGCAGGCCGCCGGAGTCATCCACACCGACTTCCAGAAGGGCTTCATCAAGGCCGAGGTCTTCGCGTTCCAGGACCTCATCGACGCCGGCTCAGTCGTCGAAGCTCGCGCCAAGGGCAAGGCCCGCATCGAGGGCAAGGAATACGTCATGCAGGACGGCGACGTCGTGGAGTTCCGCTTCAACGTGTAGTTCTTGCTGGACACCAACGCAGCGTAGCCGGTCACTTCGGCTGCGCTGCGTTCTTCTTTAACCGCACCACCGAGAGTCCGTGTCCGAGTCGCCACAGCCAGGCACGTGACCTTGAGAAACGATGTCTGTGGTTCGTGGCACGGTTTCCGCATGGAACGCACATCGATCACCGAACAGGCCGAGCGGATCCTTCACGATGTCGCCTCGACGTAGCTCGTGGCTATCATGGAGAGCTTGAACAATCACATGCCGACGGCAGTCATGCATGTCTCAGGTGCACTTCATCCGGCTAGGGGGATGCGGCGGACCTACACGAAAATCGGATCACACACGTGGACTACGCATCCAGGCAACACCGCGCTCAACAACTTGTCGAGGCGATAGACCTTCCACGCCCCCTGAATTCAGAACTCCTTCACCACCACATGGAGCGGCTCCGTGAGAAGAAGATTCTCATCATGCAAGCGCCTCAGGGAATGATCGATAGAGGAATTTGTGCCCTCTGGCTCGAGGTGTCGGGTGAAGGATTCGAGCGGATCCACTACGCACCAACAGACTCGGCCGTGCACCGGCAGCAGTTCGTGAATCATGAATTCGGACACATGATCCTCAACCACAAGAAGATGATCATGCCGGCGGACCGGGTCGCACTTCTCGCCCCCCTCATCCCCATGAACGCCATCGTCTCCGCGCTGTCCAGAAGCAGCTTCACCGATGAAGAAGAAGCACTCGCGGAAGCTATCGGGGACGAGCTTGCGACGATCCTTCGCAAGGACGCAGCCCTGAGCAGGCGCGAAGCCGAGACCGGATTCGGGCAGATCCTCTGATGTTCACACTGGTTGAATACGCGGTGTTCTCGGCCCTGTGGGGCACGACTCTGCTCCTTGTCCCCAGTGTGCTCCGCGGAAGACGACGTCTGCTTTTCTGGTTCATGCTGGCCTTCGCCATCACAATGTCGTTGATCTCCGACGGACCGTATGCGCTCGTCGATGAACTCTTGGGTGGAGTCGGCATAACGTATTTCATCTTCCACGCGACCGCGATCATCTGTGTGGCGTTGTTCGACTCCCTCATCCAGACGGCTGTCTCAAAATCCGGGCTCACTCCGACGAGAAAGCGAATCGCCTTGTGGGGAGCGACCGGACTGATCATTCTCCAGGCTTGCCTCTTCTTCGCCAACAACTGGGACATTGACAACGTCCAGTTCATCGGCGCCGGCGACTGGAGTCAGCTGGTCTACAGCTTCACGACCTGGATCGCTCTGATCGTTCTGGCCATCTCGACAATCGTCGCGTGTGCGACGGACTTCAGGCGTCAGTCGGACACAACGCTCAAGATCGCGCTCGTGATGGTCTCTGCCGGGTGCGTGCTGGTGTCGCTCTATGTCGTGATCCAAATGGGTGTAGCGATCAACCGGGCAACGGGCGGCATCGGTGTCAGCGCCACAGTCAACTTCTTGTCGGTGGGATGCACGCTCCTCGCCCCCGTTCTCCTGTCGGTCGGCCTGGGTCTCCGCCTATTGATCGGAGCTTCCCGAAACCTGAGGGACGCAGCCAGGAGCCGGCGGCTGCTGTGGAAGGTCACGCCACTCTGGGAGCGGCT
The DNA here is from genome assembly GCF_001679725.1 of Cryobacterium arcticum. NCBI lineage: Bacteria > Bacillati > Actinomycetota > Actinomycetes > Micrococcales > Microbacteriaceae > Cryobacterium > Cryobacterium arcticum. The sequence continues at coordinate 1,091,155 of NZ_CP016282.1, forward strand.
GCTTGCCGACCGGCCTGAGCTCAGCATCGAAGCGCCGATGTCACGCATAGCACTCTGCCTTCAGGGGAACCACGCCGTGCACCTCTACCGCCGCTACGTCGAGGTTCGCGACTGTCTCCTTCTGTACCCCGTCCAATCTCTCTCAGCTCGGGAGGCCAAGCTCATCCAGAGAATCGAAGAGCATATTCGTCAGGCATCGGATGCATATCGCGGAACCACAAACGACTCGAGGACCGATGAGTACCAAAATGCCCGGTGAAGCGGATGGGACAGCGTCCCCGCTGCCCACTCCACAAATGGAGCTTGCACGCAAGCTGAATCTGCTGCTCGACGTCGTCGTGGCCGAAGGAAACACCCCGTACACCTACCGTGAGATCGCCGCCGGTCTCAAAGCCAAGAAGGTTTCGCTTTCGCGGGCGCGATGGCAGTACATGGTCAGGGGCGAAGGCCCGCTGGTCAGTGATGCCCTGCTTCTGACTGAGATCGCGAATTTCTTCGGGATCGCACCGGAGTACCTGCTCGGGTCCGATGACGACCTGCCGGAGCGCATCGACTCTCAGCTGGAATTGGTCCGGATGATCCGGGTCAAGCGAGTCATCAACTTCGCGGCCCGAACTCTCGGGGACACATCGCCAGAAGCTCTCCGAGAGATCACGAAGCTTCTCGAGGACGGGTTGCCCGGCGGCTCAGACCAGACCGACCGGTAGCACGTTGCACGGCACCGCGGCGGGTGCGCAGCCGAGCGGGTGGCCCCCGGGTGGTGTTTTCCGCCCCGAAAGAGGTAGGCTTAGACATGTCCAACGGGGGACACGGACAGAGGTGCACCGGGACCAGGGGACAGGATTCTGGGGGGCCGGGGCGCTTTTTTCACGGTTTTGAGATGGATTCGTCCATCCAAAAACGTCCCGCCGCGTGGGGGGACGCGGCGGGACGCAACGTGACCCAGGCGTGGGGGGACGCCTCAGGTCGCGAACTAATTCTATCGGCGACCGCACAAGTCACCAGCCAATCTGTGCGTCGGATTCTCCGGCGTGCCGTGTCGGCGGCGTGCGACACCGGCTCAGACCCCGGAGCTTGGGCCATCGACAGGCTCCTACGCCGGTAATACGCTGGCGATCCTGGTGAGCAGTGTTCGGGAACTCCGGCGAAAGGCGGCGTACCTGGTGGAGACGAGCAGCGGTTCGACGGAAGCGAGCGGACGTACGCCGCGCCTCCAGCCCCGATGGTTCATTGTGCTCTTCTGGAAGGTGCACCGGGCGTTCGTTCGGATCGCCGGCGGGCGCGGCGGGCTGTGGCGCCCCCGTGATCAGAGTTGGGGCACGCTGCGGCTGACCACGGTCGGCCGACGCAGCGGCCAGGAGCGATCGGTGATTGTCGGGTATTACGAGGACGGTCCCAATCTGGTGACCATGGCGATGAACGGATGGGGTGCGGCCGAGCCCGCGTGGTGGCTGAACCTGCAGGCGCATCCGGAGGCGCGGGTGCAGCTTGCCGGCCGCACGGGGCACGCCGTCGTCGCCCACGCCGCGGAGGGGGCGGAAAGGGAGCGACTGTGGGACCGATGGCGGCTGCTGGACACGGACCTGGACGGGTACGCCAGCCGGCGGCCGATGCAGACGGCCGTAGTAGTCCTCGAACCGGCGACCTGAGGTCCTGGGGTCCGTCTATCGTGAGGGTATGAGTCCCGGCCCGAGTGTGCGCCTCGTGCTGCCGCACCAGCTCTTCGAGCAACACCTCGACGTCGCCGCCGGAACCGTATTCGTGTTCATCGAGCACGACCTGCTCTTTCGCCAGTACCGGTTCCACTCCCACAAGCTGGTGTTGCATCGCGCGTCGATGACCCGGTTCTCCGGTCGCCTGCGCGAGCAGGGGCACGAGGTCGTCGAGCTGCGGAGTGATGCGGAACGTAGCTCCCACGACCAGCTCGCAGAATTCGCGCGCACCCGAAAGCCGGCACGGGTGACCTGGTTCGACGTGGTCGACGACTGGCTCGAGCGGGACCTGCACGCCGCGCTCGGCGACGGCGGGTACCGGATGCGGCCGCACGACGTGCTGGAGACCCCGAACTTTCTCACCGACCGGGCCCAGATCGATGACTGGTTCGCGCACAACGGCTCCCGCATGCAGGACTTCTACGCGTGGCAACGCCGCCGGCTGGACATCCTCGTCGACGACGGCAAGCCGGTCGGCGGCAAGTGGTCGTTCGACACGGAGAATCGCAAGAAGCTGCCGCGCGGGTACACACCCCCGGCGGTCGGCCTGTTCGCGGGCCACCCCGCCGTCCAGCGGGAGGGAACCTTCGACTTCGATGCGCTCATGGACGAGACCGACCAGACCCCGGTGCCGCCCGATGTCGAGCGTGCGATCGAATGGGTCAGCGCCGAGTTCCCGGATGCTCCGGGCGACCCGCACCTGTTCGCCTGGCCGACGAGCGGCGCCGAGGCCCGGGCGCACCTGCGGGAGTTCGTGCGGGAGCGCCTGCACGACTTCGGCCCCTACGAGGATGCGATCTCGAGCACGCATCCGTTCATCAATCACGGCCTGCTCACCGCGGCGCTGAACATCGGCCTGCTGGACCCGCGTGAGGTCGTGCAGGCGGTGCTCGACGGCGCCGGCCAGGAGACCCCGCTGGCCTCCGTTGAGGGGTTCGTGCGCCAGGTGATCGGCTGGCGCGAGTACATGCGGGCCACCTACCGAACCAGTGGGCGGCGGATGCGCACCGCCAACCGGCTCGACCACCAGCGCGCACTCGGCGACGGCTGGTGGGACGCGAGCACCGGACTTGCGCCGGTGGACGTGGTCATCTCTCGCGTCCTGGACACCGGGTATGCGCATCACATCGAACGGCTGATGGTTCTCGGCAACGCGATGGCGCTGCTGCGGATCCACCCGGACGCGGTCTACGAGTGGTTCATGGAGATGTTCATCGACGCGTACGACTGGGTGATGGTGCCCAACGTCTACGCGATGAGCCAGTTCGCGGCGGGAGACGAGATCACCACCAAGCCCTACGTGTCGGGCAGCAACTACCTGCGCAAGATGTCGGACCTGCCTGCCGGCGAGTGGACGGCGGACTGGGACGGTCTGTACTGGACGTTCATCGACGACCACCGGGCGGTGTTCTCGGCCAACCCGCGCACAAGGATGGTCACCTCCCTGCTGGACAACATGGACCCCGGCACCCTGGACGCGCACCGGCGTCGGGCGGCGGTGCTGCTCGCCGGCGGACGCTCCCGCTGACACGCGGTCCACGTCGTTCGATGCCGCAGAGGCGGGGATTACCCTGGAGCCGGGTCCGGTCGGGACGCATTGGGGGAGAACGCATGCGCAAGGCTGTTGTGGCACGGCGCCGCACTCTGGGAACCGTCGCCGCCCTGGCGGGCCTCCTCCTGTTCACCGGATGCGCCGGCACGGCCGCGGAAACACCGACCGCCAGCCCGACCCCGACCGCCACCCCGACGCCAGCCACGAGCACCCCCACACCGACCCGCACGCCCACGCCGGCGGCGCTGAGCCTGGATGATCCGACCACCTGGGTGATCGGGTTCACCGGCATCGGGCCGCTGAGTGTCGGCGACAACATCGACGATGCCGCCGCGTCGATGACCGCCTTCACCAGCACCGTCTACGACGGCTGTCCCGCGGTGGTCGCCTACGGCCGCACCGGATTCCCCACGGTCTTGATCCCGGACCGGCTCGGCACCGGCGTCGTGGAACAGCTGGTGCTGCAGGGCGGCGCGGACTTCACGACTCTGGCCGGAGCCTCGCCGCACACCGACGCGGGCATCGGCATCGGCTCCACGCTCGACGACCTCTTGACGGCCTACCCTGCGGTCACCTTCCAGGACGACCCGTTCACGGCGCACTACGCGCTCCCCGACGACAACGGCAACTGGATCAACTTCGTGCTGTCCGACGATGTGGTCAAGGACATCGTCGTGCGGGCGAGCCCGGTCGTGGCCAAGGAGTACTGCGGCTAGATCGCGACCCGGCGCATCCGCCCGACATCGAGCGGGGGTCAGTCCGAGGCCGGCACGGAGGCCGCCTCGAGCGCGCTCAGCTCGGCGCCCCGGGCTTCGACAGCCGCCCGCTCGCCCTGCGCGGCGCTGACGGATGCGTCCAGTTCCGCCTGCCGGCCGGCCAGCTCGGACTCCGCCGCCGTGATCTCGCTGGTCCTGCGCAAGAGATAGTCTCCCCACGCTTCGTCGCCCGGTGTGCCGTCGGCATCCACCACGACCAGCCGGGACTGTTCCTCTGCGCTCAACGCGTTGTACTCGCTCACCTGATCGTTGTGCCGGGTGAGCTCGGCCTCCAGCTGCGCCCGGTCGGCCTGCGCCTGCGCGGCCGCATCGGCGTTGGCCTGCTCGTGCCCGACGAGGGTGTCCGCCTGGGCCTGATAGTCGGCCCACAGCCCGGTCCACAGGGAGTCCAGGGCGCCGTCGATCGCCACGAGAGCCTGCCGGTCGGTGAAGTACGGCGCGTAGAACGCCTCCAACGCCGGGTCGCCCGCATCCGCGATCTCTGTGCCGAGATAGGCGAACTGCTCGGTCGACCGGTTCTCGCCGGCCGTGCCGACCGACGAGGCCAGGCTGGTCTGCACCGGATCGTCGGCGGGAATCGACGACCAGCGTGCCTCCAGCAACGGATCGAGCCGGTCCCGCTCGTCGGTGTCGAGCATGGCGTACGCGGCGTGCAGAAACTCGTGGGCAGCCGTGACGACGACCTGATCGGCAAGGCGTTCGTCGCCGGGGCGGAAGATCGCCACCCGGCCGGATTCGCCGCCCATCCCGTAGTAACAGCCGACCACCGCCCAGCGACCGTCCTCGGAGGTTTCGGAAGTGCTGCCGCAAGCCTCGCGAAAATCGGCGCTGTCCAGCAACTCCGGCCGCGTATCGGTGAAGATGGCCTGACCCTCGTCGGTGAGCCCGATCCGGTCGCTCACCTGCTCCATCTCTGCCGACAACCTCGTTGCCGCCGGGTCCCACGGCGGTCCGGCGGGCAGGAGCGTCAGAGCGAGCAGCCCGGCGGCCGCCAGCGTCGGCAAGAGGATGATCCAGGTCACGGCCGAGCGCCGCGCCAGAACGCGGGTGCGCGGCGGGCGCGGTTCGCCGTGCTCGGATTCGAAGAGCGTCACCGGCGAAGTATGACACGGGCGGGCGCCCGCTGCGTGGCGCCTCCGGGCGAACTCCGGTCTACCGCAGGCTCAGTGTTCCCCCTTGCGCCGAGCCTAACGCTGGGGTGCGCAAGACGGGCGGTCAACCGGCCAGCTGGTCTTCCCAATCCGGGGGTACGCGGCCGGCCAGCGGCCTGTCGCGTTCGGAGGAACGGTGGGAGGGATGCCCGGTGTGCTTATGCTCCCGATTTTTCAGAGGGTGACGAGAGGTCAAGCATCCGTCGCATCAGGATGCGCGGAAAACCGCCGGATACGGACGTGGTGTCGGCCGCCTTGGTGAATCCGGCCCGCTCGAACATGGCGCGGGTACCCACGAAGGCCATGGTGAGGTCCACGTGCTGCCCGGCGTTGTCCACGGGATAGCTCTCCACCGCCGGCGCCCCAGAGACACGCGCGTAGTCCACCGCGCCGCCGATGAGCGCCGCGGTGATGCCCCGTTTGCGGAAGCCCGGGCGTACCCGCAGGCACCACAGCGACCAGACCGGCAGGTCATCGATGTGCGGGATCTTGCGGGACGTGGCGAACGGATGCAGCTCGGCCCGTGGGGCGATGCCGGCCCAGCCGGCCACTTCCCCGTCCAGGTGGGCGAGAACGCCCGGCGCGAGCGGGCGGGCACAGAGCTCGCGCATCGCCTCGGCCCGCTGCGTGCCCGTCAACGCCCGGTTCTCGGTGGAGCTCAGCCGCCAGGACAGGCACCAGCACACCGATGACTCCGGGTTCCTCGGCGCGAACATCGTGGCGACGTCGTCGAAGTCGTGCGCCGGAACCACCTCGAGTGCCATGTGAACCTCCGTGGCTGAAGGATAGGCAGCTGTCGCCACCCGCCACAAGGGCATCCGCAGGCCAACTGGTGCCCGATCGGATAAGTGCGCCCGGCGCACCGGGACCATGAGTCCGTTCCGGGAACAGTCGCTGCGATTGGGACCCGGTGCGGGCAGCGGGGTGCGCGGGCTACTCGCCGGAGAGGGCCAGGTTGACGAAGGCGCGCACGGCGGCGGAGGCCCGGCGTTTGCGTGACGCGGCGAGGTACACCGTGAAGTCGGGCACATGAGCCACGGGGATGCGGCGCACACTGAGGGCGTCGTGCGCCGCGAACTCGGGCAGCAGCGCCACTCCCAGCCCGTTGGTCACGTATTCGGCGGCGGTGCCGATGTCGGACACCTCGATCATCACCCGGCGTTCCACCCCGGCGGCGGCGAACGCGTCGTCCACGATCTGCCGGCTCGCGTAGCCCGGCGGCAGGTCGATGAACTCCTCCCCGTCCAGGGCAGCGAGGTCCACGGTGGGCGAGGCGGCCAGCGGATGCCCGGCCGGAACCACGAGCACCATCGGCGAGGAGGCGATCGGCACAGCCGAGAGTGTGGCGGGCACGGGGCCGCTGAGCGCCAGGAACGCCAGGTCCAGCTCGCCGCTGGCGAGCTCCTCGACGAGGTCGGCCGATCCGCGCCGGGCCGCGCGCAGCCGCACACCCACCCCGGGGTGACCGCTGCGGTAGAGCCCGAGCAACCGCGGCACGTTCACGAGCGTGACCGAGGTCATCAGGCCGATCACGATGGAACCCGTGATGGCCTGGGTGGACTGTTGCGCCACATCCCGCACCTCGTTCACGGCATCGAGGGCCTCGCGCACCCTCGGCAGCAGCAACTCACCGGTGGAGGTGAGCCGGATCTGCCGACGGCTGCGGTCGAACAGCTCGACACCGAGCTCGCTCTCGAGGGAGCGCACCCCGGCCGACACCGCAGATTGCGCGATCGTGAGCCGCTCAGCCGCCCGGGTGAAGTTGAGCTCGCCGGCGACGGCGCTGAAGAATTCGAGCTGCCTGAGATCCATTCGTCTATCCTCCCATTACCCATCTCAGAAACAGATGATTGGCATCCGGTATCGGCGTTGTTCGGTATCGGTCGAGCGGGCAGGCTAGAAGCAGACGCCGGTTCGGCACACGGCGCGCACACGCATTCCTGGAGGTACGGCATGGCTCAGAATTCATCGGTCCTGGATGAGAAGGTCGGCGCCTTCGGCTCCGGCGCGCTGGGCTCGCCCCGCCGGTCGGCCGACCGGGTCGTCGAGTGCCTCGAGGCCTACGGCGTCAAGTGGATCTTCGGGGTGCCCGGCGCCAAGATCGATCCCGTCTACGACGCCCTGCTCGACGGCGGCCCCCAGATGATCGTGGTGCGCCACGAGCAGAACGCCGCGTTCATGGCCGCCGCAGTCGGCCGCCTCACCGGCGAACCCGGCGTGGTGCTCGTCACCAGCGGGCCCGGCACCGCCAACCTCGCCACCGGGTTGCTCACCGCCACCACCGAGGGCGACCCGATGGTCGCCATCTGCGGTGCCGTCTCGCGCGGCGACCGGCTCAAGCGCACCCACCAGTCGATGGACGCCGTCGGCATGCTCTCCGCCGTCGCCAAGTCCGCCGGCGAGGTCAGCGTCGCCGACAACGTGCCGGAGGCCATCGCCAACGCCTTCCGCCAGGCGGTGCAGGAGCCCAAGGGCGCCGCCGCCGTGGTGCTGCCCTACGACGTTCTCACCGACTCGACCACGGTGTCGATGACCACCCCGCACTGGGTGCCGCAGCTCGGTGCCGCCCCGGCCGCGAGCATCCGCGAGGCCGCCGACCTGCTCCGCACCGCCCAGTTCCCGGTGATCCTCGCCGGCGCCCGGTCCGGCTCGGACCGGGCCGTCGCGGCGCTGCACCGGCTGCTCGGCGCCGCCAAGCTCCCCGTGGTCGAGACCTTCCAGGCCGCGGGTGTCATCTCCCACGACCTCGAGGAGCACTACCTCGGCCGGGTCGGCTTGTTCCGCAACCAGCCGGGCGACGTGCTGCTGCACAAGGCCGACCTGATCCTGGCCATCGGCTACGACTTCGTCGAATACGAGCCGTCCAAGTGGAACAAGGACCACCTGCGCCGCATCATCCACCTCGACGAACTGTCGGCCGACCTGGACGACTACTACCGCCCCACCGTCGAGCTGCGCGGCGACGTGGCCGAGACGATGGATGCGCTCGCCCGCGAGATCGACGGCCTCACCCTGTCGGCATCCGCGTCGGCCGTGGTCGCCACCGAGCGTGCGCGTCTGGCCGAGGCCGACCAGCCGATTCACCGCGACGACGAGTCCGAGGGGGTGCACCCGGCCGAACTGACCCTGGCGATGCGCGCCCTGCTGCCCGACGACACCACCGTGCTCTGCGATGTGGGCTCGCATTACATTTACATGGCCCGGCACTTCCGCACTTACCACCCGCGCACACTGCTGTTCTCCAACGGCCAGCAGACCCTCGGGGTGGCCCTGCCCTGGGCGATCGCGGCAACCCTGGTGCGCCCCGGCACCCCGGTGGTCTCGGTGTCCGGCGACGGCGGGTTCCTCTACTCCGCGATGGAGCTGGAGACCGCCGTGCGGCTCGGCTCCAAGTTCACCCACATCATCTTCAACGACGGCACCTACGACATGGTCGCGTTCCAGCAGCAGGGCAAGTACGGCCGTACCTCCGGTGTGCAGCTGGGCGACTACGACGCCGTGCAGTACGCCGAATCGTTTGGCGCGCACGGCTACCGGGTCACCCACCTGGACGACTTCGCGGCGGTGCTCGAGCAGGCCATGAACGATGACGGCCCGAGCATCATCGACGTGCGGGTGGACTACCGCAACAACCGCGACGAATTGATGGCCGACCTGGAAAGCGACGTGCTCCTGTGAACGCCATTCCCGCACCCGCCTTCACGGTGACCCGGCACGAGATCTTCCAGACCAGCCTGATGAGCGCCCTGCTCGACGGCGTCTACGAGGGCGAGATGACGGTGCGCGACCTGCTCGGCCACGGCAGTTTCGGCATCGGTACCTTCAACGGGCTCGACGGCGAGATGCTCATCGTCGACGGCAAGTGCTACCAGCTCCGCGCCGACGGCGGGGTCACCAAGGCCGACCTCGGCGCCTACACGCCGTACGCCGTCGTGACGAACTTCGTTCCGCACATCGAGAGCCAGCTGCCCGACAACGTGGTGCGCTCCGAGGCCTCGGCCTTCATCGACCACATGACGGCCTCCGAGAACTACATGTATGCGCTGCGCATCGACGGCGACTTCGAGTGGATCCGGATGCGCACCGTGGTCAAGCAGCAGAAGCCGTACCGGCCGATGGTGGAGGCCACTGACGAGGACGCCATCGTCGAGCTCCACGACGTCTCCGGTTCTTTGGTGGGCTTCCGCACCCCGCTGTACGAGCAGGGCATCGGCGTGCCCGGCTGCCACACCCACTTCATCACCGACGACCGCACCGGCGGCGGCCACGTGCTCGACTTCAAGCTCAAGTCGGGCAGCGCGGCGCTCTGCCTCGGCACAGACCTTCGCCTACAGCTGCCGCTGACGGATGCATTCCGTGACGCCAATCTCTCCCCGGACGACCTGGCGCGGCAGCTGGCGAAGACGGAGCAACACGCCTGATTGGTCGCGCGAAAGAGCTCGCCGGGGTCGCTCCAGAGGCCCCGGCGCAGGCGACTCGCACGGGCGAGATGCCGCAAAGTGCCCCTTCGAATGCGTCGAAGGGGCGTCTTGCGGCAAGTCAGCGTTGGGTCTCGTTGTGAGTTGACGCAAAGCGCCCCTTCACGGTCCGTGAAGGGGCAGTTGGCGGCAAGTCAGGGTGCGACGGATGCGTTCCGCGATGCCTGTCGCCGGACGACCTGGCCCGGCAGCTGACCAAGACCGGGCAGCACGCCTGAGGGGTTCGGTGCGGCTACGGCGCCGGGTTGTAGAAGTGCAAGCCGACGAGCACGCCGGCCGGGTCGGTGATGTAGCAGGCGCTTCCCATGGTGCCCAGTGCAAACGGTTCAACGACCACCTGGCCCCCGTTGGCCTGCACCCCGGCCAGGGCCTCGTCGAGGTTCCCGACCCGGATTATGGGGACGGTGCGGGGTGCGCCGTCGCGCGAGGGCAGGATGGCCGTGTCCACGCCCGCGCCCGACCCGTGGCTTGAGACGAGGTAGTCGGGTGCGGCGAACGGCTGTGGATCCCAGCCGAACACCGCCCGGAAGAACGCCGCCGATGCTGAATGGTCGGGGCTGTTGAGCTCTACGAAATACACGGGTTCGGTCATGACATCAATTCCCTCGCGAAGGGTGGAGGTTGATCCACCGGTCTTGCAATCAGGGTAGCCCCGCCAGCGAAAGCCTTGGCCACCCACGCCGGGACGGCCGGGTTCTCCCCGCCGTAGGTGGATATCGCACCGCGCGAGATGCCGCAAAGCGCCCCTTCGCACGCGTCGAAGAGGCGTTCAGCGGCAAGTCAGCGTTGGGTCTCGTTGTGAGTTGACGCAAAGCGCCCCTTCATGGTGCGTGAAGGGGCAGTTTGCGGCAAGTCAGTCCTGGTCCACCGCGTAGACCTCGATCCAGCTCTCGCCGCCGAAGTGCACGGTGTTCCGGCACAGGTACGGCGGAACCGGTAAGTCGAACTGGGCGTACCCGTCGGCGGGGCTCATCCGCAAGAGGTCGCTGCGGCTGGCGATGTCCAGCCGCAGCGTTTCGCCGGGGCCCAGCAGGGTGGGGCCAGGCGTGAGGCTGAACCGCAGCGTCACCGGTTCGCCGGGCACGAGCGCCTGCCGGCCGGAATCGATGGCGATCTCGTTCCGCGTGGAGCGCTCCGGATCTTCGGTGCGCGCCGCCGGGCGGATGGCGCCCATCGAGAGCTGATGCCGGGTGCCGTCCCCGGCGATCCGCGAGAGCCGGGCGATCAGGTAGGAATCGATCTCGTTACAGCTGAACCGCAGGTGCGCGGTGACCGGCCCGGCCAGGAGCAGGGACCGGTCGATCGGGAACTCGAACCCCAGACGCTGTGCGGCGACGTCGTCGAGACCGCCGAGGGTGGGCAGGCCGAGCGGCACGGACACCCAGGTATTGGATCCCGCCGCAGAAGGTTCGGCACTCAGCCGGTGGGTCGCGTCGTCTGCACCGCTTGAGGCGAGGTGTAGCCGCAGCACCGAGCCGTCGGGCGGGGGAAACGATGGGGCGGAGCCGAAACGCTCGGCGCCGTCGATCCAGTACCGCACCCGGGGCTGCCGTCGGTACCCGTTGTCCAGACCGTGCAGCAGCGAATCGAAGAACGCGAGCGCCTCCTCCTGCCAGGAGTAGACGGGCAGGTCGAACTGCGGGGCACCGAGAATCAGCCAGCGATCCTCCGCCGGTGTCCCCGCGTTCTCGAATAGGTCGTAGCTGCCGTATTGGTGCAGGTTGAAATAGCCGAGGTTCTGCACCACCACGAACGGCACCTCGATGTCGCCGAGCAGCCCCGTGGAACCTTCCGGAATCGTCGATGTCTGCCGAGTCTTGCCGTCGAAGATCCAGTTGGTGTACATCCGTCGCACCGCCTCGACCGGCGTCTGGGCCATGAACGAATCGAACATGCGGGTCACGTTGCGGTGCACCACCTTTTCGAGCAGCGGGTGCAGCGCACTGTTGGTCACGTGGCTGATCAGGGCGCGCCGGTCGGGGGAGACCCGCTCGTCGTACTGCCGTTCGGTGAAATTCGCCCCCATCCAGAGGTTGAGGAAGAACAGGGCGGGAACCCCGCCGAACGCCACGAGGTGACGATAGAAGTCGGTGCACATCTCGTTCGCGAAGAAGCCCCGCAACGCCGGCGGACGGCGAGCCGCCACGAGTGGCTGGGTCATCCCGTAGTACGACGTGCCGAAGAGTACGACGTCCCCGTTGCACCATGGTTGCTCGGCGGCCCAGGCGATGACCCGCTCGTGATCGGTGACGTCTTGCGGGTCGAAGAACACCACTTGTTCGCCGGTGGAGCGGCCCATCCCGCGTCGCTCGACGATCACGGGGCAGTATCCGCGGTCGGTGAAGACCGGCGGAGAGCCGATCTCATTGGAGCCGGTCGGGATGCCGGCCGTGTGTTCTTCGGTGCTGTACCCCGCAAAGGACACCACCGCCGGGTACCGGCCTGGGGCCCGCGGCAGGTACACGTCAGCGTGCAGTTGCACGCCGTCGGCGACCGGGATGAACTGGTCGGGAAGGGTGCGCGATCCGAGCCCCTCGAACGCGCGGGCGGTGGGCGTCCATCCGGCGTACTGCCTGCCGTAGGTCGAGCCTTTCAGGGGGATGTGCGGGTGATCGCGCCTGTCCACAGAAGACCTCCCCGAGTGCGTCGGTGCTAGGCATGCTAGCCGGATGGGCGCCGCCTGGGGAGCGCTGGCTCGTGGGTGATCCGGGCGTCGCGCTGCCGGCGGCAGGTCGGGCACGCGACTCTGACGCGATGGCGGGAATCGAACCCGCGTACACAGCTTTGCAGGCTGCTCCCTGGCCTCTCGGGCACACCGCGATGGGGTGGTTCACACGAGGCGATCGGCTCGTGCTGAGAGCCAGTCTGACAACCCGTCGACCGGTCGACGGGTATGTGACGAAGGAAGACGAGATCGCGCCCGGTGGCCCACGCCAAGGGCGAAAGACGGGCCCGGCGGCTTTGTTGCGCTTCCTAACACTTCGCGACGCCGCATGACCTGAGTGATGTTCGGCACCGGCCGAGGGTGCCTATATTCGGACCCACCCCGTGCCGAACAGGCGCAGCCGTCACCGAGGAGTCCCGTCTTTCATGTCTCGTACCCGCAGCACAACAACAGCCCTGATCACGCTGGGCGTGGTGTCCGCCCTCAGCCTGTCGGCCTGCGCATCCGCCGCGCCCACCAGCACGGCCACCCGCGTCGACGGCGGCACCATCGTCTACGGCCACCAGCAGGAACCGGCCTGCGTCTTCGGCGGCTGGATCGAGCAGGCCTACCTGTCGTCCCAGGTGCTCGACAACCTGGTCTCGCTCGACGAGAACCATCAGGTCGTGCCGTGGCTGGCCGACTCCTGGAGCGTCTCGGACGACCAGCTCACCTGGACCTTCACGCTCAAGGACGGCGTCACCTTCACCGACGGCACCCCGCTCACGGCCGCGGTGGTGGCGTACAACTTCGACTACTGGCTCGCCGGCGGCAACAGCACCGCCAGCGTCTGGCTGGCCGGCTACTACGCCTCCGCCCAAGCCGTTGACGACCGCACCCTCACCGTGAACCTCTCCGCGCCCTACCCGCGCCTGGCCGACAACCTCACCCAGGGCTACTTCGGTATCCAGTCGCAGCAGGCCCTCGAGACCCGCACCGATGAGGAGAACTGCGAGGCGCCGATCGGCTCTGGCGCGTTCGTCGTGGACCACTGGAACCGGGGCGAGGAGATCGTGCTGGTGCGAAACGAGGACTACACCTCGCCGCCGGCCAACGCCAAGCACACCGGCGCCGCCTATGTCGATCAGATCGACTGGAAGTTCGTGGCCGATCCCACCACCCGGGCCGCCTCGCTCAGCGCGGGCGAGACCGACGTCATCTACGACGTGCCCGCCGTGGCCTGGAAGACCCTGGAGAGCGCGGGCTTCCAGCTGGAGAAATACGTCACCCCCGGCCGGCCGCAGCAGCTCACCTTCAACACCTCGACCGGACCGTTCGTCGACGAGAAGGTGCGGCAGGCGTTCGCCTACAGCCTCGACCGCAAGTCGCTCGTCGAGACCATCGGGCAGGGCGTGATCCCCTACGAGGGCAACGGCGGCGTCAGCCAGGCCACCCCCGGTTACAGCCAGACGGCCGCGGACCTCTACAGCCTCGACACCGACACGGCCGACAGCCTGCTGGACGCCGCGGGCTGGACCGGTCGAGACGCCGACGGCTACCGCACGAAGGGCGGGGAGACGCTCGACGTCGTGCTGCCCTACGGCGCCGGCTCGATCGTGAACGCCGACGGCGCGTCCATCCTGCAGGGCCTGCAGGAGCAGGCCAAGGCCACCGGCTTCAAGGTCGAACTGATCCCGGTGCCGCAGAGCGCCCTGTTTGCGGGCGAGTACTCCCAGCCCGACGAGAAAGACATCTCGGTGGGCTACTGGACCGCCGTGACCAGCGGCATCCTCGCCATCAACTGGAAACAGGGCACCCCGGAGGCACCGAACTACAACAACGCGTCCTTCACCAACTACCCCGAGCTCGAGAGCATCATCCTCGAGGCCAACTCCACCCTCGACACGGATGCGCAAAACGCCCTCTACGAGAAGGCCCAGGAGTACGTCGCCGAGCACGCCCTGGCGATCGGGGTCTACGACCGGCTGAGCACCCTGGCCGTGTCGCCGACGCTCAAGGACGTCTGGCAGGAAAACGCACAGGGAGGACCGATCTTCTATGACGCGTACTTCGTCGAGTAGCCCGCCCCGCCCGGCTCCGGCCACTGGCCCGGCCGCGCCCACCCCGCGACGGGCGCCCACGCTCACCGGGCCCCGGCTGCGCCGGATCGTCGAGAAGATCGGCGGCGCCGTGGTGGTGCTCTTCGGGGCGGCCACGGCCGCGTTCGCCGCCCAGGCCGCCCTGCCGGGGGACCGGGCCACGGTGATCCTCAACATTCGCGCCGGCCAGGCCATCGAGCGCACCCCGGCGGAACTGGCGCAGATCAATGAGCAGTACGGCCTGCAGAACCCCCTGGTCGTGCAGTACCTCGACTACATCCGCGGACTCCTCGTCGGTGACCTCGGTATTTCGTATCAGCAGTTCAAGCCGGTCAGCGAGGTGATCCTGCAGCAGATCGGCCCGACCGTGGCGCTCACACTCACCGCGATCGTGCTGTCCTGGCTGATCATGATCACCTGGGTCACCCTCACGGCCGGCCGCACCGGGCGGCTGGCCGGGGCGGGGGCCGTGGTCGACACCACCGCGGCCGGGCTGCCGCACTACTGGCTGGGCATCATCCTGCTGCTCGTCTTCTCGCTCGGCCTGGGGTGGTTCCCCGTGATCAGCGGACCCTCGGCTATCGGGATCGTGCTGCCGGCCCTCACCCTGGCGATCCCGCTGGCCGGGTTCATGGGGCAGGCCACCCGCACCGAGTTCGAGCGGTCGCTGGAGCAGCCGTTCGTGATCTCGGCGCGGATGCGAGGCATGGGCGACACCGGCGTACGGCTGCGGCACGTGCTACGGCACTCCGTGCTCCCGGCGATCACCCTGTCGGGTTGGGCGCTGGGCGCCACGATCTCCGGCGCCGTGGTCGTGGAGACCGTGTTCTCCCGGCCCGGCATCGGCAAGGTGCTCGTCGGCGCCGTCAACTCCCAGGACCTGCCCGTCGTCACCGGCATCGTCATCCTCATCGCGGCCCTGTACGTCATGGCCAACCTGCTGGTCGACGTGGCGTACACCCTCGTCGACCCGAGATTGAAGAGCGCATGAGCACCATCGAACGCCAGACCCCGCCCACCGCAGCCGTTCAGACCCCGCGAGCCAAGAGACGCGCCGCCCCGCCGGCGGGCCTGATCGTTGCCAGCGGCGCCCTGCTGCTCTTCGCCACCGCCCTGGTCGCGCCGGGCCTGCTCGCCACCCACGACCCGTATGCGCTGAATCTGGCGGATGCGCTGCACGCGCCGTCGCCGGAGTACTGGTTCGGCACCGACGAGGCCGGCCGCGACCTCTACAGCCGCGTCGTCTACGGCACCCGGGAATCCCTGGTGATCGGGCTCGGGGCCACGGCCGTGAGCCTCACCCTCGCGCTGGTCCTCGGAGCGCTGGCAGCGCTCGGCGGCCGGTTTACCGCCGGAACCGTGAACCGGGTGATCGAGGTGCTCCTGGCCTTCCCGACCCTGCTGTTCGCGCTGCTGCTGGTGGCCATCACGGGCCCGTCGGCGCTGTCGCAGGTGTTCGCGGTGGGCGTGGGCAGCGCGCCCGGCTACGCCCGCATCATCCGGGGCCAGATCCTCTCGGCCAAGAACAGCGGCTACGTCGAGGCGGCCGTGGCCCTCGGCCACAGCGACGGCCGGATCCTGCGGCAGCACATCGTGCCCAACGCCGTTCGGCCGCTCGTGGCGATCATCGCCCTGTCGGTCGGCCAGTCGATCGTCTGGGCGTCCAGTCTGTCGTTCCTCGGGCTCGGCGTCGCCCCGCCCTCGCCGGAATGGGGCGCGCTGCTCGACGCCGGCCGGGTCTACATCACCCAGGCCTGGTGGCTCACCGTCATCCCCGGACTCGTGATCGTGGCCCTGGCGCTCGCGGCCACCACCCTCGGCAAGCACATCCAGAACACCTTGGAGAAAGGCGACAAATGACCTCCACGATCGACAGTGTGCAGGCCCCGGCCGCGCGCACCCCGACGCCAAGGGCGGATGCCCCGGCGCCGAAACGCGGGCGTCTGAGCGTCGCCAACCTCTCCGTCGGTTTCCGGCGGAACGGCATCCTGCACCAGGTGGTGCACGACGTGAGCTTCAGCCTCGAACCGGGGCAGTGCGTGGCCATCGTGGGCGAGTCCGGCTCGGGTAAGAGCGTCACCGCGCGGAGCATCGTGGGGCTGACCGGCAAGAACTCGGTCGTCGACGCCCAGTCGATCCTGCTCGATGGCGATGACCTGCGCGCCGCGACCAACCGGCAGTGGCGGCAGATCCGCGGCCGGCGCATCGGCTTCATCCTGCAGGACGCCCTCGTCTCTCTCGACCCGTTGCGCCCGGTGGGCAAGGAGATCGCCGAGGCCCTCGCGCTGCACCGCTGGGGCACCCGGCGGCAGCGGGCCGCGAAGGTCGTCGACCTGCTGCGCGCCGTGGGGGTTCCCTCGCCGGAGAACCGGGCCCGACAACGACCGGACGAACTCTCCGGGGGCCTGCGCCAGCGCGCGCTGATCGCCTCCGCCCTCGCCCTTGACCCGGAGATCATCATCGCCGACGAGCCCACCACGGCCCTCGACGTGACCGTGCAGGCACAGGTGCTCGCGCTGCTCGCCGAGACCAAGGAACGTGGGGTATCGGTGATCCTGATCAGCCACGACCTCTCGGTGGTGGCGCACCTGGCCGACCACATCCTGGTGATGAAGGGCGGCCGGGTGGTGGAAAGCGGCAGCGCCGACCAGGTGCTCAACGACCCGCGGCACGAGTACACCCGGAGCCTCATCAACGCGGTGCCCAGCGAGGCGACCCGTGGCAAGCGCCTCGGCCCGCAGACGCACGCACCGGTGCCTGCCGCCGCGTCCGCTCTCGAGCCCCGCGGTTACAGCGGCCCGGTGCTGCAGGCGGTGGACCTGGTCAAGCGATTCACCACCCCGGACGGCACCGTCACCACGGCCGTCGACCACGTCTCGTTCAGCCTGGAGCGGGGCACCACCCTCGGCATCGTGGGGGAGTCCGGCTCGGGCAAGAGCACCACCGCCCGGCTCGCGCTGGCGCTGTCGTCGCTGGACTCCGGCACCGTCACCCTGCTCGGCCAGGACTGGTCGAGCCTGCCCGAGCCCCGCCGCCGGGCGCTGCGGCGGGAGATCTCGGTGGTCTACCAGGACCCGCTGAGCTCGTTCGACCCGCGCTGGAACGCGGAGCGGATCCTCCTCGACAGCCTCACCGAGGCCGCCGGTCTGTCCACAGCAGAGAAAAAGGCCCGGGTCGCCGAGCTCGCCCGCCAGGTGGGCCTGCCACAGGAGATCCTGCAGCGTTTTCCGCTCAACCTCTCCGGCGGCCAACGCCAGCGCATCGCCATCGCCAGGGCGCTCGCCCCGAACCCGTCGGTGATCGTGCTCGACGAGGCCGTGTCGGCGCTCGACGTGTCGATCCAGGCGCAGATCCTCGACCTGCTCGTCGACCTGCAGAAACAACGCGGGCTGAGCTACCTCTTCATCTCGCACGACCTCGGCGTCATCAACCACCTCAGCGACCAGGTGCTCGTGATGAAAGACGGCGTCGTCGTCGAACGCGGCACCCCGGACGACATCTTCAACCGGCCGGCGCATCCGTACACCCGCGAACTCATCAGCTCGCTGCCCGATCACCCCAGGAGAACCCCATGAGCCAGAACCCCGCCGCACAGAACCCGGCCCGCAAGGTCCTGCATTTCAACGCCTTCGTGATGAACACCACCTCGCACATCCACCACGGCCAGTGGCGCCGGCCCGACGCCGGCCAGGTCGACTTCAACGACGTGCAGCTGTGGATCGACCTGGCCCGCCTGCTCGAGGAGGCCAAGTTCGACGGCATGTTCTTCGCCGATGTCAGCGGCCTCTACGGAGACTCGGATGCCAACTTCGACGTGTACGTGAAGGAGGGCCTGCAGATCCCCAGCAACGATCCCACCGTGCTGCTCAGCGCACTGGCGGTGAGCACCTCGCACATCGGCCTCGCGCTCACCTCGAACGTCGTGCAGAGCCACCCGTTCCACTTCGCCCGGCAGATCTCCACCCTCGACCACATCTCGAACGGGCGGATCGCCTGGAACATCGTGACCGGCGTGCAGGACAACGGCGCCCGCAACTTCGGCCTGCCGCAGCTGACCGACCACGCCGAACGCTACGAATGGGCCGAGGAATACGTCGACGTCACCTACAAGCTCTGGGAGGGGTCATGGGACGAGGGCGCGCTGCTGCAGGACAAGGCGGCCGGCGTCTACGCGGACACCGGCAAGATCCACAAGATCCACCACGCGGGCAAGCGCTACACGGTGGAGGGGCCGCACCTGCCGTCGCCGTCACCGCAGCGCACCCCGGTGCTCTACCAGGCCGGGTCGTCGGCATCCGGTCGGGCGTTCGCGGCGAAGAACGCCGAGGCCACCTTCATCATCGCGCCGAGCCCCGCCGTCGCCGCGGAGCAGATCGCGCAGACCCGGGCCCTGGCCGTGTCGTTCGGGCGCAACCCCGACGACATCAAGTTCTTCCAGGGGCTCAGCTTCGTGATCGGCGACACCCAGGAGGAGGCCGAGGCGAAGGCCGCAGAGTACGAGTCCTACGTGAGCGTGGACGGCTATCTCGCCCACGCGGCTATCGTCGACAAGCAGGGGCGGGTGTACCCGCCGGAGACTCTCGTGCGGGATGTCGAGACGAACACCATGAAGGGGTTCCTGGAGTGGATCTCGCAGTACATCACCGACCGGGAACCGGTGGTGGGTGACCTGGCCCTGCTGCAGTCCCGGAGCACCCGCATCGTGGGCACCCCCGATCAGATCGCCGACGAGATCGAGCGCTGGCAGGACGCCGGGGTTGACGGTATCAACGTGATCAACTGGGTGATCCCCGGATCGTTCGCCGAGTTCGCCGACAAGGTGCTGCCGGTGTTGCGCGACCGGGGCCTGGCCCAGCGGGAGTACGCCGACGGGCCGCTGCGGCAGAAACTCTTCGGCCGGCCGCGGCTGAACGAGCGCCACCCGGCCGCCCGATACCGCGGCGCCTTCGCGGATGCGCCGGTGCCCGCATGAGCGCGGCGCCCAAGCGGCTCATCCTCAACCTGTTCGAGATGAACTGCGTCAGCCACATCACCCACGGGCTGTGGCGGCTGCCCGGCAACAACCGGCAGCGGTTCAACGACATCGACTACTGGATCGAGTTGGCGCAGCTGCTCGAGGCCGGCGGTTTCGACGCTGTGTTCCTCGCCGACGTCATCGGCGCCTACGACGTGTTCCGGGACGGACCGGAGACGGCGCTGCGGGAGGGGCTGCAGATCCCGAGCAACGACCCGCTGCTGGTGATCCCCGCGATGGCGGCGGTCACCAAGCACCTCGGCTTCGGCGTCACCTTCTCCACCAGCTATGAGCCGCCGTTCGCGTTCGCCCGCCGGATGAGTACCCTCGACCACCTCACCAAGGGGCGGGTGGGATGGAACATCGTCACCTCCTACCTGCCCAACGCCGCGCGCAACTTCGGGCACGCCGACCAGATCGCGCACGACCACCGCTACGAGATCGCCGACGAGTACCTCGACGTGCTCTACAAGCTCTGGGAGGGATCCTGGGACGACGACGCCGTGGTGGCGGATGCCGAGAACCTCGTCTACACCGACCCGGCGAAGGTGCGCTACATCAACCATGTCGGCGAGCACTTCTCGGTGGCCGGGCCGCATCTCTCCGAACCGTCGCTGCAGCGCACCCCGGTGCTCTTCCAAGCCACGGCGTCGAAGGCCGGCACCGCCTTCGCCGGCAAGCACGCCGAGGTGGTGTTCACGGGCGGCCCTACACCGGCCGGTGTGCTGGCGGGTATCCAGGCGATGCGGGATTCGGCCGTCGAGCAGGGTCGCGCGGCCGGCGACATCAAGTTCATCGTGCAGGCCGGTGTGGTGGTGGGGCGCACCGAGGAGGAGGCGGCCGAGAAGCTGCGGGCCTACCGGGAGCTGGCCAGCGTGGAGGGCCGGCTCGCGCACGCGTCGCTGCCCTTCGACCCCACGGCCCACCCGCGCGACATCACGGTGCGTGAGGCCCTGGCCCGCGAGGGCAAGTCCGATGCCCCCGGAGCGGCCTACCTGCCCCAGGACCAGAGCGTGGGCGAGTTCCTCGACGCCATCGCGACGTCGTGGGACGAGCAGTTCTTCGTGGTGGGCACGCCCGCCGTCGTCGCTGACGCCATCGAGAGTTGGCTGGACGACGTCGGCATCGACGGGATCAACCTGCGCCAGTACCACTCCTTCGGCACGGCGCAGGATTTCATCGAATTGGTGGTGCCGGAGCTCCGCCGCCGCGGCCGGCTGCGGGAGGCGTATGTCGACGGGGAGACCCTGCGGGAGCGTATCTTCGGCGGGCCGGCACGGCTGCAGCCCCCGCACGTGGCGACCCGCTATCGCAACGGGCAGAACCTCGACGCATCCGCCCTGCTCGAGACCACGTCCAGGGTGTGACATGGACTGGGCAGGGGGCGCGGCAGGTGGGGGTCACGACAGAGACGAGGTAAGGGGGTTCGGTTTCTTCGTGCGCCTCGACGGCGACGCCGCTCCACGGGAGGCGCTCGCCGTGGCGCTGACCGACGTCGTGGCACGGCTGGCCCCGGATGCCCAGGTGCACGTCGAGCCGGAGCCCGGAACCGGCGCGGCTGCCGACGGCGAGGCGGCTACCGGTGGCGTCCCGGCTGCAGACAAAGGCATCGTCATCGACGTCGGCCGCCAACTGCTGCTCGTCGACGGACTGCCCGTGCAACTCAGCTACCGCGAGTTCCGGTTCCTCTGCTACCTGGTTCTGCGCCCGGGCGTCACGGTGGGTCGGGCCGAACTGATCGACGCCCAGCGCACCTGGTCACGGGTCACCAGCCCGCGCACCATCGACGTGCACATCCAACGCCTGCGCGTGAAGCTCGGCGGCTACGGCGACATCCTGCGCACCGACCGCGGAACGGGGTACCGATACGACGCGCACGCTGACGTGCGCATCCGGCGCTGAGCGGGTTACCGTGGGGGCATGAGCTCAGACGACGACAGGGCTGACCCGGCCGCGGATGACGCGGTACGCGCCCATCTCGACACCGTGACCGGCGCGACCCGGCGGCGGGACGCGGAGACACTGCTGGGGATGTTCGGGCGCATCACCACTGAGCCGGCGCGGCTGTGGCCCGGGTCGATCATCGGGTTCGGCCGGTACCACTACAGGTACGAAAGCGGACGCGAGGGCGACGCCGCAGCGGCCGGCTTCTCGCCGCGCAAGGCGTCGATGTCGATCTACTTCGCCGACGGGCTGGGCGCCTATGCCGACGAACTCGCCCGGCTCGGCCCGCACAAGACCGGTGTGGGCTGCCTGTACATCGCCGACCTCGCGAAGGTGGACCTCGCCGTGCTCGAGCAGATGGTGTCGGCGTCGTACCGGGCTGTGACCGCCGGCGACTACTACGGGCACCGCGCCCGAGAGTCTGAGGGCGGCCGCCCGGAACCGCGCGAGCCGGAGTAGGCCGTTCCTTCGCGAGTTGCCCCTGTGCGGACGAGTTGCCCCACCGTAGTTGGGCGACTCGTCCGCACGGGGGCAAGTCGGTGCGTGTCTTATCTGTGCAAGGTCAGTGCCCGCGGGCGAGCCAGTCC
Organism: Cryobacterium arcticum; assembly: GCF_001679725.1. NCBI lineage: Bacteria > Bacillati > Actinomycetota > Actinomycetes > Micrococcales > Microbacteriaceae > Cryobacterium > Cryobacterium arcticum. Next base: position 1,113,112 of record NZ_CP016282.1, read on the forward strand.
GGCAGGTCGGGTGCCTCGGCGCCGATCGTGGTGGACTCGCCGTGCCCGGTGTTCACGACCGTGTCGGCCGGCAGGGTGAGCAGCTTGCCCGTGATCGACTCGATGATGGTGGGGAAGTCGCTGTACGAGCGTCCGGTGGCGCCCGGCCCGCCGTGGAACAGCGTGTCGCCACTGAACAGCGTGCCGAAGGTGGGTGCGTACAGGCAGACCGAGCCCGGGGAGTGCCCCGGGGTGTGGATCACCTGGAGTTCGATCCCGGCCACGGCGATGCGCTGCCCGTCGGCGAGGTCTCGGCCCGGCGCGGCGTCGGGGTACACGACCTCCCAGAGCATCCGGTCATCCGGGTGCAGGTAGACCGGCGCACCCGTCGCGGCGGCAACGGCGCCGGCAGCGCCGATGTGGTCGTTGTGCGCGTGAGTGCTGAGGATGCCGAGCAGCGTGCGGTCGCCGACCGCCGTGAGGATCGCCTCGGCGTTGTGGGCGGCGTCGATGACGACGCACTCCGTGTCGTCGCCGACGATCCAGACGTTGTTCTCCAACGCCCAGCTGCCGCCGTCGAGGTCGAAGGTGCCCTCGGTGACGAGGTGTTCGATGCGCGCGTTCATCAGAGCACCACCACCGAGCGCAGCACGTCGCCCGAGGCCATCTTGGCGAACGCCGCCTCGATCTCGTCGATACGGATGCGTTCGCTCACGAACTCCGCCAGCGGCAAGCGGCCCTGCAGGTAGAGCTCGGTGAGCATCGGGAAGTCCCGTTCGGGCAGGCAGTCGCCGTACCAGGAACTCTTGAGCGAGCCTCCCCGGCCGAAGACATCCAGCAGCGGGATCTCGAGCATCATCTCGGGCGTCGGCACGCCGACGAGCACCACGGTGCCGGCCAGGTCGCGGGCGTAGAACGCCTGCCTCCAGGTCTCGGGGCGGCCGACCGCGTCGATGACGACGTCCGCGCCGAAGCCGCCGGTGAGCGCCTGAACGGCCGCGACGACGCCGTCTTCGTCGAGGTTCGAGGAGTCGACGGTGTGTGTGGCGCCGAACTCGGTGGCCTTGGCCAGCTTCTTGGGATCCCGGTCGATGGCGATGATCGTGGACGCCCCGGCCAGCTTCGACCCGACCACCGCAGCGTCGCCGACACCGCCGCAGCCGATCACGGCCACGGAGTTGCCGGGTGAGACGTTGCCGGTGTTCATGGCGGCGCCGATGCCGGCCATGATGCCGCAACCGAGCAGTCCGACCGCGGCCGGATCGGCATCCGGGTTCACCTTCGTGCACTGGCGCTCGTGCACGAGGGTCTTCTCGGCGAACGCGCCGATACCCAACGCAGGGCTGAGCTCGGTGCCGTCGACCAGGGTCATCTTCTGAGTCGCGTTGAAGGTGTTGAAGCAGTACCAGGGCTCGGCGCGGGTGCAGGCGCGGCACTCGCCGCAGACGGCCCGCCAGTTGAGCACGACGAAGTCGCCGACGGCCACATGGGTGACGCCCTGACCGATCACGCTGACCCGGCCGGCGGCCTCGTGGCCGAGCAGGAACGGGAAGTCATCGTTGATTCCGCCTTCCTTGTAGTGGAAGTCGGTGTGACAGACACCGCAGGTCTCGATGTCGACGACAACCTCTCCGGGCCCCGGGTCGGGGATGACGATGTCGGTGAGCTCCACAGGAGCCCCCTTCGAGCGGGCGATCGCGCCTGTGACGGTGATGGGCATGGAGCTCCTCGTGAGTTGCCGGGGCAGCCGATGTGGCCGGAATCCAACCTATCGAAGCATCCTGACCGGGTGCAGGGGCCGGTCTGCCCGGGCGTGGCGGCGGATGCTCAGAGACCCGCGTGCGACCAGTCCAGCAGCCTGTCGACGGGCCAGGTGGTCACGATGCGGTCGGGCGGCACCCCCGCGGCGGCGGCCCGCTCGGCGCCATAGGAGAGGAAGTCGAGGTGGCCGGGGGCGTGCGCGTCGGTGTCGATGCTGAACAGGCAGCCGGCCTCGACAGCCTGCCTGATCAGGTCGTCGGGCGGGTCCTGGCGTTCCGGCCGGGAGTTGATCTCCACGGCGACGTCGTTCTCGGCGCAGGCGGCGAACACCCGTGCGGCGTCGAATGTCGACGGCGGGCGGGTGCCGCGGGATCCGGAGACCAGGCGCCCGGTGCAGTGGCCGAGCACGTTCGTGTGCGGGTCGCGGATGCCTGCCAGCATCCGTCTGGTCATGGCGATCGAGTCCTCGCGCAGCTTGGAGTGCACGCTGGCGACGACGACGTCGAGCCGGTCCAGCAGTTCGGGGGTCTGGTCCAGCCGGCCGTCCTCGAGGATGTCGACCTCGATGCCGGCCAGCAGCCGAAAGTCGTCGTCGGCCGCAGTGTTCACCCCGGCGACCACGTCGAGCTGCTCCCGCAGCCGGTCGGCGCTGAGCCCCTGCGCCACGGTGAGGGAGGGGGAGTGGTCGGTCAGCGCCAGGTAGTCGCGGCCGAGCATCCGCGCCGTCGACACCATGAGATCGATGGGAGTCGTGCCATCGGACCATTCGCTGTGACTGTGCAGGTCGCCGCGCAACGCCACGAGCAGGTCGTGGCCGCCGGCCGCGAGCGGCTGCCGGCCCTGCTGCCGGAGATTGTCGAGGTAGTCGGGCAGACCGTACAGCGACTGGCCGATCACCTCGGCCGTGCGGCCACCAATGCCCTTCATGGCCCGCAGCCTGCCGTCGTGCACCCGGTCGGCCAGCTCGGCGGCGTCCAGGCCCGCAATGAGCGTGGCGGCCCGTCGGAAGGCCTGCACCTTGAAGGTGGGGGCCAGGTCGCGCTCCAGCCAGAAGGCGATCTCGGAGAGGGCATCGACGGCATCCATACCGCCATGATCGGCCTGGACGGGTGAAAAGGGGAGGGGGATGCGGCGTGTCAGGCCACGTCGAAGTGCGCCGCGGTGAGCTCCCGGTCGATCAGGAACTGGTCGTCGGCCGGGTAGAACACTGCCATCTCGATGTCCTCACCGGCGAAAGACACGATGTCGGCGTGGGTGCGCCAGAACGAGATGGTGCGCACCTCGCAGCGGCCGTCCGGCAGGTCGCGGAAGACCGTCGCGGCACCGAGGTTGCCGTGGGTGGACCGGTAGTCGGCCAGCCCGGTGCGTTCGAGGTACGCGGTGTACGCGCCGCGGTCCTCCGGCCGGATCCAGCCGGTCCAGCTGCGCATCACGCTGCCCGCAGGCACATCGAACATGACGGTCCTCCTCCCTCGCCGGTCACCCGGTCGCCGGGTTACCACCGCTTATCTGTTCCCGTTCCGGACTTCTGCGCCCGGTGTGCCGGGTGCAGATGTCCGTTGCGGGCACAGTAGCGCGCCGGCGAGCCTGCGGGGGAGGGCCGCCGGTGCGAGAATGGGCCGATGACGCTGCACCTCACCGGCGATACCGCCGCAGACTCCCTTCTCAGCGACGACCCGTTCGCGCTCCTCGTCGGCATGCTGCTCGACCAGCAGATCCCCATGGAGACCGCCTTCGCCGGCCCGGCGAAGATCCGCGACCGGCTGGGCACCCTCGACCCGGCTGTCATCGCCCAGTACGATCCCACCGAGTTCGTCGAGGTTTTCAAGCAGACTCCCGCGGTACACCGGTTCCCCGGCTCGATGGCCGGCCGGGTGCAGACCCTGGCCGCGGTGGTCGCCGAGGACTGGCACGGCGAGGCCGCCGCGATCTGGTCCGCCCCGGATGCCGATGGCACGGCCCCGGACGGAGCCGAGGTGCTGCGCCGGCTGAAGGCGCTGCCGGGCTTCGGCGAGCAGAAGGCCAAGATCTTCCTGGCTCTGCTCGGCAAACGACTCGGGGTCGAGGCCGCGGGGTGGCGGGAGGCATCCGCCCCCTACGGCGAGGAGGGGTCCCTGCGGTCGGTGGCCGACATCGTCGACCCGGAGTCCCTGGCCAAGGTGCGCGAGAGCAAGCGGGCAGCGAAGGCCGCGGCCAAGGAATCCGCCACGACCTAGCGGTGCGCCCGGTGCCCGTAGCCGGCTCCCGGGGTCGGGTTTAGCATGGCCGCGTTCGCCCCAAGGATGCGCGGAGGAGCCTGAGTGCCACCACGGGGCAGCCGCGGGACAATGGATGCACGCGACGACGAGCGCGAGACAGAAAGAGAGCGTGCGGGTGGGCCCCCATTTCAGCGAGCAGACCTTCGACTTCCTCGAAGAACTTGAGCACCGCAACAACCGTGAGTGGTTCGAAGAGCACAAACCCACCTACGAACTCGAACTCAAGGCGCGGATGCTCGAAGTCATCGAGGCGATCAACGTCCGGTTGGAGACTTTCGCGCCCGAGCACCTCAGACCCGCGCCCAAGGCCATGCTGCGGATCTACCGCGACGTGCGGTTCTCCAACGACAAGACGCCGTACAAGACCCACCTCGCGGCGAACTGGCCGCGGCAGGGCCTGGAGAAGACCGGGGGAGCCGGGTTCTTCCTGCAGGTGGGTGTGCACGGGGTGATGGTGGCCGCCGGCGCCTGGTCGCCCGGTTCGCCCCAGCTCCGGGCCATTCGCGAGTATCTCCTCGATCACCACGACGAACTGCGGCAGCTGCTCGCCGCCGAGCCGGTGACCCGGTTGGCCGAGCCGCTGGACGGGCGCCCGCTCCTCCGGGCGCCCCAGGGGTTCCCGGCCGAGCACCCCGCGGCCGATCTGCTACGGGTGCGCAGCTGGGCGCTGATCTCCCGGCTCCCCGGGGACGCAGCCCTCGGCGACGACTTCGTCGACGCCGTGGCCGAACGGTTCCAGGCGCTGGCTCCGCTGGTCGACTTCCTCAACGTGCCGCTGTCGACGGTCACCCCGCTCGAGCGGGAGGCATCCGCTGGTCGCCGGAACGTCACGGTCGGCCGGTAGGCCGCCGCAGCGGCGCCCGCCGTTACCCGACCGTGCCCTGGGGAGCCACGGCCCGGGCCGGGAATGCACGAGAATGGGACAGAAGAGTGGTCGCGGCCGAACCGGTCCAACGGGCCCTCGAAGGAGCAGCACAGTGACCGACCCTCGAGCCAAGATGGAGGGCAACAACCTCCTCGCACTGGGTGCGCCGCAATCGGACTGGACCAAGGCGCCCGGCCGGGTTCCGGGCTTCTGGGTGGCGCTGCTCGGCCTGGTCGTGTCCCTCGTCTTCCCGCTTCCTGCTCTGCTGGTCGGGGCCGTGGGGCTGCTCTTCACCCTGCAGGCCTACCGCGTCATCCCCGCAGGAGCTCGGGGCCGCCGCCTCACACTGGCCGCCTTGGCCCTGGCCGGCGCCACCCTCGTCGTGGTCGTGCTGCAGATCGTGCTCGCGCTGGTGCTCTAAGCGTTATCCGATTGGCGCCACAGCCGGCACCAGTGCACTGCTAGCGTTCGCGTCATGAGAACACCTCGTCGACCGGGCAATCCTGGCCTCGCTGTCAGCCTCCTGACCGTCGCTGCCCTCCTCCTGTCCGGCTGCGCACCCGCCTCGCCGGCCCCGCCGGCGTCCGAGAGTGCGATGCCACCGGCCACTGTCGATCTCACACCGGCGGCCCCAGCGGCCCCCGCCCAGCTGCTGGACGGCGACTGCTCTGCACTGGCCACTGATGACGTGGTGAGCGCCCTGCTCGGTGCGGTGGTGTCCGCGCAGACTGGATTCGTGGACGAACCCAGCGGGAACGCCGTGACCACGGTCGGCGGAATCGAATGCCGCTGGACGGAAGTCGCCGGAGTGACCGGCGCGACCGGAGCCTCCCTCACCACGGTGATGATCGGGTCCGATGCCGTCGAGACGACCCCTGACGGAGTCGAGTGCTACGAGACGTCGTTCGACGCGAGCGGCGTACTCGCCAGCACGTGTTCCTTCAGCGTCAGCTCGGGTTCGGTCTGGCTCAGCGGTGTCGCCGCCATGGCGGCCGGCGCCGACGAGCAGGACGCCCGTGCCGTGGTGGCTGCGGTGAACGACATCATCCGGGCGATGCCGGCCCCGCGACCCGTTGGCTCAGGTTCGACCGCACAGGTGTGGACGGCTGCCGGATGCGCGGATCTGTCGGCTCGGGCCGGGCTGCCCGAGGTGCTCGACAGTTCCGGACTGCTCGTGGGAGACGTGGACTCGTCCGGTGCCGAACGACCAGCGGGAAATGCTGCCGCGCTCGCCGCAACGGGGTCCTTCGGGTGCAGCTGGTACCACAATGGGGACACCCCGAGCGGGGAACTGAGCGGATTCAACAGTGCGACCCTGCCTGGCGGAGGTTGGGCGCAGACCCAGGTGCTTGCGTTGCCGGGCGCCACGGTTGTGGAGCTGGCCGGGGTGGACCTGGCCGTGCGGGTGCCGATGGACGAGGCGGTGACGGGGGTCCCCGAGGTTCTCGACGTGTTCGATGGCGCGAACTGGCTTCAGATTTACGGTGCCGGAGAGCTGGCGGATCTCGAGCCAGCGGCCGTCGCACTGGTAGCCGCGCTGAATGCCGGCTGAGCGCATCGCTCGGAGGCCTGCGATCACCCTCTGGCCGGGGACTGGGTCTGGTCGCTAGAGTCGAGTCCCGGTGCAACTCGGTGCCCCGATCAGTCCAAAGGGGACGAGACCATGTTTCTTGCCGAACTCAACTGGCTGGCCATCGTGGTCGCCACGCTGGCCGCTTTCGTCGCCGGCGCCGTCTGGTTCGGCCCCAAGACCTTCTTCCCGCTGTGGTGGAAGCTCATGGGCAAGGGGCCCGGAGAAGAACCGGGCACCGGCAACATGGTGGTTCTGTTCGGGTCGACCTTCGTCGCAGCCCTCGTGGAGGCGACGGCCGTCGCCTCCGTCATCTACTTCGTGGCAGCGACCGACCCCGGCTTCGGCACCCTGCAGGGCGGCCTCACCGGGCTGCTTCTCGGCGTCGGGCTTGCGGCCGCATCCTCGTTGTCGCACCGGCTCTTCGCCGGGCACGGATTCCGGGTCTGGGCGATCGAGGTCGGCAGCGACGTCGTCAACCTCACCATCATGGGCCTGATCCTCGGCAGCTGGCGGTAGAGCCCGCGCCCGGCCGGGAGCGGGCCGCATCCCCAGTCCCAAGCGCCGGCTCTCTGGCCAGCCCCTTCCGCGACTATGGGTGAGCTATGGTCCCGTGAGGAGGGTCGGTGGGCGCCGGGACGGCGTCGCCCGACGGTGCCGCGCGGAAGGACGTCTCCTTCACGATGCGTCCGGCGCGGTCCCAGGTGCGCCACACGCCGACCTGATCGCCGAGGTGGAAGTCTCCCGAGCGCATCAGGGTGCCGTCGAGCCGGAACCACTCCCAATGACCGTGCAGTCTGCCGTCCAGTTCGAACCCGCTGGCCTTGAGCGAGCCGTTCGCGAACCGGTCGTGCCGGGGGACGGGCAGACCCGTCGTCGGTTCGGCCGACTCGGGCGTGGGGGTGGGCGACGAAGGTGGCATGCCTCCATGCTGCCCCGGACAGACTCGCCGCTCTAGCGCCTGTGTCGAGGATTTCCCGATCGGTCGCCGTCGGCCTCCAGAACGGCTGAACCACTGGGATGCGGGGCCCTGCGAGACGGCCGTGCCATCCGGCCGGGCCGGGCAGTGATACTTCCGGGCCGGAAGCAAGGCGTAGGGTGTAACCCAAACGGGGGCCAGTTTGGGTTGGGGGCAGCGTGATGCCGCCGATCCGGCCCTGTAGGCGCAGTACCGGCTGACAAACCGTTCCCGGCCTGATGGCGTGCCGGTGAACACGCGGCCGCGCATCCGGTGTCACCGGACGCACTCGCCCGAGCATCGATTTCACGCGCAGGGGGAACCAGCCATGACCGACTCTCACAGCGGACCGACGGGAGCGAACGGCCAGGCACCGGGCACGGCGGAGCACGCCGTCGTGGCACAGGACTTGCGCAAGAGCTACGGCCGCGGCGAGTCGGCCGTCGCCGCCCTCGACGGGGTGTCGGTGGTCTTCCCGCGTGGACAGTTCGCCGCGGTGATGGGGCCGTCGGGGTCGGGCAAGTCCACCCTGATGCAGTGCCTGGCCGGACTGGACACCGTGACCGGAGGCACGGTCTGGATCGACGGCACACCGATCACCGGGCTGCGGGACCGGGGCCTCACCCGGCTGCGCCGGGACAAGATCGGGTTCGTCTTCCAGGCCTACAACCTCGTTCCCACCCTCACCGCCCGGCAGAACATCGTGCTGCCCCTCGCCTTGGCCAGGCGCCGGGTGGACCGGGCCTGGTTCGACGAGGTCGTGCAGACCCTCGGGTTGACCGGGCGGCTGAAGCACCGCCCGCACGAACTCTCCGGCGGCCAGCAGCAACGTGTGGCCGTGGCGCGGGCCCTGCTCGGCCGGCCGGCCGTGATCTTCGCCGACGAACCCACGGGAAACCTCGATTCGGTCGCCGGCGCCGAGGTGCTCGCGCTGCTGCGCACCAGTGTTCAACAGTGGGGCCAGACCGTCATCATGGTCACTCACGACGCCGTCGCGGCCTCCTGGTCCGACCGGGTCGTACTCCTCGCGGACGGCCATATCTCCGGTGAACTTCAGGACCCAACGGTCGACTCGGTGCTCGCCGCGCTGCACGGCGCCCGCCCGGCGCACGACCGGTCGATGGCGTGATTCGGGTCCTCCTCTCCGGCCTACGGGCCACGCTGGCGCGATTGCTCGCCACCGGATTGGCGGTGGCGTTGTCCGTGGGTTTCGTCGTGGCGACGCTCACCCTGTCGGCCACCTTCACCCGCACCACCGCCGACTCCCTCGCGGCGAGCATGGCCAAGGCCGAGGTCTCGGTCACACCGGAAGCGGCGATGGTGGCCACCTCCGACCCACGGCACTCCACCGATGTGCTCCTCGACCTGCTGCCCGCCGTGCAGGCCGCGCCGGGCGTCGCCGGAGCCGATGTGGACCGGCTGGCCTATGTGGATCTGAGGTTCGGTGAGACCCGGAGCGTGGCGCAGCTCGGCGTGGTGCTCAACGATTCGGTGCGCTGGCAGACCCTGGCCTCCGGGCGCTGGCCGCAGAGCGTCACCGAAGCGACCCTCGACCAGCCCGCCGCAGAGTCGATCGGGCTGACCGAGGGCGACACCGTCACGATGGCCGCGGTCGGCTCCGGCGTGAGCGCCAGCACCGTGACGGTCGTCGGCATCACCGCGCCGCAGGTCGCGGGCGTCGACACCGGCGCCCCCACCCTCCTGATGCCGGCCGAGGCCCTCGCCGACCCCGCCCTCTTCGCCCTGTCCACCTCGATCCTCGTGGCCGGCGTGCCCGGGGCCGACACCGCCGCGGATGCCGACGCGCTCGCCGCCGCCGTGAGCACGGCCGTCGCCGGGGCGTCGGGCGTCGTGGTGCAGACGCGAGCCGACGCCGTGGGCGACCAGACCGCCCAACTGTCCGGCAGCGCCACCGTGCTCACCAGCATCCTGCTGGCGTTCGCGACGATCGCCCTGTTCGTTGCCGCCATCGTGATCGCCAACACCTTCCAGGTGCTGGTCAGCCAGCGCACCCGGGAACTGGCGCTGCTGCGCTGCGTGGGCGCCAGCGCGGGGCAGGTGCGCCGGTTGGTGCTGGGGGAAGCGCTGCTGCTGGGCGTGGGCGCGTCGGTGCTCGGGGTGGGCATCGGCCTGGCCGGGGCAACTGTGCTGGCCGAGGTCAGCCGGGACAGCGCATCCGGCCTGCACCTGGGGCAGCTCGTGATCGACCCGGCACTGTTGGCCATCGGGTTCGGTGTCGGCGTGCTGCTCACCCTGGTGTCGGCGCTCGGGCCCGCGCACCGGGCCACCCGGGTGCGTCCCATCGCCGCGCTGCGGTCGGTGTCCGCGGGCCCCGGTGTTCGCCGCAACCTGATCGGCTTCGTGCTCGCCATCGTGCTGGTTGCGGGCGGCGGCGCCGGGCTCTATCTCGGAGCGACCCGGTCGGGGTTGGCCGTGGCCGTGGTCTCCGGGGTCGTCAGCTTCCTCGGCATCTTGCTGGCGTCCGCGCTGTTCATCCCGTGGATAGTGCGTGCTGCCGGCGCGACCATCGGGTGGACCTCGGCACCCGCCCGACTCGCCGCGCTGAACGCCACCCGCAATCCGGCCCGCACAGCCTCGACGGCCGCCGCGCTGCTCGTGGGGGTGACCCTGGTGACCATGATGGTCGTGGGGGTGACCTCGGTGCGGGCGTCGATCGGCGAGCGGATCGACCTCAAGCGCCCGGTGGACCTCACCGTGCAGTCGGGCGACCCGTCGGGATTCAGCCCGGAGCAGGAATCCGGTATCACCGACATGACCGACGTGGCCGGGTCGACGTCGGTGGATTCGGGCCGGGTCACGATCACGGCGGGTTCCGCGGCTCCGGTGATCCTCGGCGCGCGCGGGCTCGACCCGGCTCGGGTACAGGACGTCGCCCGCTCCACCGTGGTCGTGCCGCAGAACGGGCAACTGCTGCTCAACCCGGCGGATGCGGGCGCGCTCCACGACGGTGACCACGTGACCGTGACCGGGGATGCCGGCAGCGCCGACCTGACGGTGGCGCTCGAGGAGACCGCTCCGCGGAAACAGGCCACGCTCACCAAGACCGACCTCCTCGGCCTGGTCGCGACTCCGGTCATCCGGCAGATGCAGCTGCGCCTCGACGATGAGATCACCAGCAGCCAGGTACAGCAGCTGAGCACCGACATCCTCTCGGTGAGCGATCAGTTCACCGTGGGCGGTGGGGCACCGGAGCGGACGTACTACGAACAACTTCTCGATGTGATGCTGCTCATCGTGCTGGCCCTGCTCACGATGGCGGTCGTCATCGCCTGTGTGGGCGTCGCCAACACCATGGCCCTGTCGGTCTTCGAACGGCGCCGCGAATCAGCCCTGCTGCGCGCCCTGGGCCTCACCCGCGGCCAGTTGCGGCGGATGCTCGGCATCGAGGCGACGTTGATCACCGTGGTGGCCGCGGCGTGCGGCATCGGGCTCGGTGTGCTCTACGCCTGGGCGGGGCTGTCCGCGGTGTCGCTGCAGGCGCAGAAGCTCGGGCTGACGGTGCACCTGCCCTGGTCGCAACTCGGGCTGGTGCTGCTCGGCGCGCTCGTGGCGGGGCTGATTGCCACCATCGTGCCGGCCTCAGGCGCGGCACGGCGGTCACCCGTCGAGGGGCTCATGCACGAGTAGCGGCCGCTCGCCGGCATCGGCTTGCCCGATCTGGCCCGGCGGTCAGGAGTTCCGGCCCGGGTCGTCCGGGCCGAGGTCGTCGGTGCCGAGATCGTCCGCATCGAGGGCGTCGGGGCCGGGCAGCCGGAAGGCGTCGGCGGCCGCCTCGGTGTGGTCGAAGATCGCCCGGAGCAGGCCCGCCATCGTGGTGGACCGGAGCATGTCGACCTGGTCGAGCGGCCCAACCGGGGCGATGCCGGCCAGCTGCCAGGCGGCCTCAACCGGGTCCTCGGAGAGCGCCACATCGGCCGACCAGGCGTCGTCGGTGAACTCGCTGGCCAGCGACAGGGTGCGGCGCACGGTCTGCTCGGCCAGCACCCGCAGGGGCTTGAGGGCGTCATCCCAGACCAGGGGCGGCAGCTCGCGCACCACGGCTTGCGGGTAGGGAGCGCCGTCGCTCCACTCAACGACCTCGATGCGCCGATCGCCCTGGGCCACAAGGCCGACGAAGCCCTCCGGAGCCACGAGCTCGATCACCTGGGCCACGGTTCCGGTGCTGAAGGCGTGCTCGCCGCCGCCCACCTCCTGGCCGCGTTCGATGAGTACCACGCCGAACTCGGCCGGCTCCGACTCCAGGATGCGCGCCAGCATCATCAGGTACCGCTCCTCGAAGACCCTCAGCTGCAGGGGCATATAGGGAAAGAGCACCGATCCGAGTGGGAACATCGGCAGGCCGCCGGGGTCGGCCGGCTCCTGCGTGTCAGGCGAACGGTCCGGTGTACCGGGTTCGTCGGGCGTGTTCCCTCGATTGGACATATCCCCAGCGAAGCACGCCCGCGCCCCAATTCCAAGCATTACGACGGGACGGCCCGCAACTGCCGCGCCGGCGCCGGGGCCGGCGCCCGTTCACAGCTGGTCGGCGTGGATCGGCGGCAGCCGGTCGGTCCAGGGCATCGCCTGCTCGAGCTGTGCCGCGGCCTGCAGCAGGAGGTCGTCGCGGCCGTACGCTGCCACGAGCTGAACCCCGATCGGCAGTCCCTCGCGGCTCTGCCCCAGCGGCAGGCTGATCGCGGGATGCCCGGAGATGTTGAACGGCGCGGTGAACGGCCCGAACTCGAGAATGCGGCGGATCCACGACCGGGCCGTGTGGTCGGCCGTGTTGTAGTCCAGGGTGCCGTGCGGCAGGGGCAGCTGGGCCACGGTCGGGGTGACCAGCAGGTCGTACCGGGTGAAGAACAGTCCGATCGCCCGGGTCACCCGGTGCTGGGCGTCGATCGCGGCGGCCACATCGAGGGCGCTGGCCCGGGCCGTCTCCTCGAGCACCACGCGGGAAACGGCCTCGAGTCGCGCCGGGTCAGGGCGGCGCGGGGCACGCAGCAGGGCGGCTCCGCTGGCCAGTACGGCGAGCATCTCGGCCTCGACGATATCGAACGGGTCGATCTCGGGACGGGCGTCGGCGACCGCGTGCCCGATCCACTCGAGTGTGCGGCCCACGGCCGTGGCCGCGGCGGCGACCTGCGCGTCCACCGGCACCCCCGACCAGGCCTCCGTCACGAGGGCGACGCTCAGACGGCCCGGATCTTGCCGGTGCGACCTCGCGAATGGATTGATCGGTGCGGGCAGGGTGTACTTCTCGCCGATGCTGGGGGAGCCCACGGCATCCAGCAGGTGGGCGGTGTCCCGGATGCTGCGGGTGAGCGCGAATTCGCCGATCAACCCAAACCCGGCCTCCCCGGCCAGCGGGCCGCTGGGGGTGCGGCCGCGGCTGGGTTTGAGGCCCACGATGCCGCAGCAGGCCGCGGGCACCCGGATCGACCCGGCCGCGTCGTTGGCGTGCGCCAGCGGAACCGCACCGGCGGCGACGAGCGCCGCGGCGCCGCCGCTTGAGCCACCGACCCCACGCTCAAGGGCCCAGGGATTGCGGGTGGGGCCGGTGCGCAGGGGTTCGGTGGCGAAGTTCAACCCGAATTCGGGCGCGGTGGTCTGCCCGATCGCCACCAGTCCGGCGGCGCGGAAACGCACCATCAACTCATGGTCGGCGTCGGCCGCGACGCCCTGGATGCTCCGACTGCCCAGAGCGAACTGCACACCGCGAGCAAACGGGCCGCTGTCCTTGATCAGGAAGGGAACGCCCGCGAACGGGCCGGTCGCCTCGGCCGCCAGCGCCGGGTCTAACAGCGGGCGGGCCAGGGCGTTCAGGTCGGCGTTGACCGCGTCCACGGCATCGCGGGCAAGCCGCTCGACCTCGGCCGCCGACACAGCACCGGCGCGGATGGCGGCGCGGAGGCCGACAGCATCGTGCGAGGCGTATTCGGCGAGGTCCACGGGGTGGGGGCCGCTCAGTCGAGCCGCTTGGCGAGCACGCGCACGTCGGCGTCCGCGTAGCCGAGCCGGTCGTAGAACCCGGTGACGGCCACATTGGTCTGCCGCACCATGAGCTGAACCTTCACGGCGCCGTGGTCGACGAGCCAGGCCTCGGCCGCGTCCATCAGCATCCGGCCCAGGCCCGTGCCCTGCTCGGAGGGGGCAACGGCGAGGTAGTAGATCCAGCCGCGATGGCCGTCGTGGCCCACCATCACGGTGCCGAGGAGTGTGTTGCCCTGGCGCTCGATTGCCGTGATCTCGGTGCCTGCGTTCTCGGTGCCTGCGTTCTCGGTATCGGCGAACACGCCCAGAACCGTGGCGGAGTCGGTGCCGAGCGCTCGTTGCAGGTCGGCGGCCGGCGGATTCCATGGGCGGGTGAGCCCGGTGGTCTCCCAGAGCGCGATGACGGACTCGAAGTCGGCTGGGGTGATGGCGGCGATCTGCATCGATCCATTGTGCCCGGCTCAGGGGCCGGCGGGCATCCGGTCGGTCGACCGGTCGGTGATCTCGCACCAGCGCGGGCCGCCGTCCAGACGCCGTCGCGCGCTGGCATGCTGGAGGGATGACTGACGCTCTCTTCCACCTGCCCGGCGGCCCGTTCACCCTGCGACCGGCGCTCGCCGGGGACGTGGCCGCCATCGTCGGCCTGCTGGCCGACGATCACCTGCGAGCCGCCGAGGAGTCCACGGAGGATCTGGCGCCCTACCTGGCGGCGTTCACGGCCATCGACACCTCGCCGGATCACCACCTCGTGGTCGTGGTCGACCCGGCCGGCGGGGTGGTGGCTACCCAGCAGTTGTCCCTGCTGCCCGGCCTCGCCCGGGCCGGCTCCACCCGGCTGCAGGTTGAGGCGGTCCGGGTGAGCTCCGGCCTGCGCGGCAACGGCCTGGGCAGCGCGATGATTGAGTGGGCCGTCGAGTTCGGCCGTACCCACGGATGCCGACTCGTGCAACTGACTTCGGACGAATCCCGCATCGACGCACACCGCTTCTACGAACGCCTAGGTTTCGCACCTACCCACTTGGGTTTCAAGTTGCACCTGTAACCCGCCCGGAAGTTTTCGGTGCTTGAGTCACAGTTCGCCGGAGGGAGAGGGTTCGGAGGGCGGGGGAGGTTACGGGGGCGTTAACTCTGGGGCGGGGCGTGGGAACCCATAGGTCTATGGGGAGGGTGGTCGGTTAGACTGCACAGCAGTAGAAACCAACTGAATACTGGGCCACACGATCGATGCGGGAGAGTTCGACGTCAGAAGACGAGCGAACACCGAAGGAGCAATCCTCCCCGACAATCTCTCAGGTACTCGTACCGCATCGAACGGGCCACTCTGAAAAGCGGATGTGCACAGCGCGTCCGGGTCTCGCTTCTGCGGGCTCCGGCGGCACGGGCCACATCCCGCCCATGGTGAAAGCCGGGAGCGCACACGCGCCCGGCGAAGCTCTCAGGCCTGACGACAGAGGGGGAGTTCCCACCGGGGTTCGAACGAGCCCCGGAGCACCTCACCGGGCACGCGCCCGGCGATGAACCGGAGAACTCATGACCTCGGCCAGCCCAGACCAGACCAGCACCGACTCGACCAGCACCGCCACGGACGCCGCCGCGACCGAACGGTTCTCGCCGCTGCACGCCGC
The DNA here is from genome assembly GCF_001679725.1 of Cryobacterium arcticum. Classification (NCBI taxonomy): domain Bacteria; kingdom Bacillati; phylum Actinomycetota; class Actinomycetes; order Micrococcales; family Microbacteriaceae; genus Cryobacterium; species Cryobacterium arcticum. The sequence goes on from NZ_CP016282.1 coordinate 1,128,122, forward strand.
CCACGTGGCCGCCGGCGCCAGCTTCACCGACTTCGCCGGCTGGCAGATGCCCGTGCGCTACTCCAGCGATCTCGCCGAACACCACGCCGTACGCAAGGCGGCAGGCCTCTTCGACCTCTCGCACATGGCCGAGATCCGGGTCAGCGGCCCGCAGGCCGGCGAGTTCCTCGACCACGCGCTGGCCGGGCAACTGTCGGTCATCGACCTGATGCAGGCCAAGTACAGCCTGCTGCTGAACTCCCGCGGCGGCATCATCGACGACCTCGTCGTCTACCGCACCGGGGAGACCGAGTTCCTCGTCGTCGCCAACGCCGGCAACCACGACCAGGCCCTCGAGGCCCTCACCACCCGGTCCGCCCGGTTCGACGTGACCGTCACCGACGAGAGCGGCGACACTGCGCTCATCGCCGTGCAGGGCCCCAACGCCCTCGCGATCGTGCAGGCCACCGCTGGGCTCAGCGTCGACGGAGACCTCACCGGGCTCCGCTACTACCGCGCGATCACCGCCGGCTTCAATGGCGCTCCGGTGCTCGTGGCCCGCACTGGCTACACGGGCGAAGACGGTTTCGAGCTCTACCTGCCCAATGCGGATGCCCTCGCCCTCTGGGACGCCCTCGTTGTCGCCGGCGCCCCGCACGGGCTGGTTCCGGCCGGGCTCGCCAGCCGCGACACCCTGCGGCTCGAAGCCGGGATGCCGCTCTACGGCCACGAGCTGACCACCTCCACCTACCCCGCCCAGGCCGGGCTCGGCCGCGTGGTCAACCTGGCCAAGCCCACCGACTTCGTCGGCCGCACCGCCAGCGAAGAGGGCCCGTCCGGCGAGGCGCACGTGCTCGTCGGCCTGGTCTCGGCCGGCAAGCGCGCCGGCCGCGCCGGCTACGAGATCTTCCGCAGCATCGACGCCACCGAACCCGAAGGCGTCATCACCAGCGGAGCACTCTCGCCCACCCTCGGCTACCCGATCGCCATGGCGTACGTCGCGCCGCCGCTGGCCCGCCTCGACACCGAGGTGTTCATCGACGTGCGCGGCACCCGCGCCCCGGCCACCGTCATCGCGCTGCCCTTCTACAAGCGCGCCAAGTAGCGCAGAACGGCGGCGTGCCCGCCCCGGGCATCCGTTCACCCGGCGTCCCGCGCTTCACCCCACAACCGATCAGCACCACCGATACACAGCACTGATCCACCCCCGTGATCACCCTTTGAGAGGAACCCCCATGGCCGACAAGACCGAACTCCAGTACACCGCAGAGCACGAATGGGTGCTCGTCAACGGCGACACCGCCACCGTCGGCATCACCGCCTACGCCGCCGACAAGCTCGGTGACGTGGTCTTCGTGGAGCTGCCCGAGGTCGGCAGCTCCGTCGCCTCCGGCACCGTCGTCGGTGAGATCGAGTCGACCAAGTCGGTCGGCGAGCTCTTCGCCCCCATCGACGGCACCGTCGCCGAGGTCAACGACGCCGTGGTCGCCAGCCCCGAACTCGTCAACAGCGACCCGCTCGGCGAGGGCTGGCTCATCAAGGTCACCTTCGAGAGCCTGCCTGCGCTGCTCAGCTACGCCGAGTACTCCGCCATCATCGGCGAGTAACAGCCCGCCAGTCCCCAGCCACCCGCCTCACCTCGCACGACCGAATCAGACCCCGGAAAGAGCCTTCCCCCACATGTCGCAGCCCTTCACCCAGCGTCACATCGGCACGGATGCCGACGCTCAGTCCCACATGCTGGCCGTCCTCGGCCACACCAGCGTCGAATCGCTCGTGAACGCCGCCGTTCCCGCGACAATCCAGGTCGAACAGTTCCGCGAGGCGGGCGACAGCACCTTGCCACCGGCCGCGACCGAGCGTGAGGCCATCCAGGAACTAAGGGCGCTGGCCGACAAGAACACGGTCAAGCGCTCGATGATCGGGCTCGGCTACTACGACACGATCACGCCCGCCGTGATCAAGCGCAACGTGCTGGAGAACCCGAGCTGGTACACCGCGTACACGCCGTACCAGCCGGAGATCAGCCAGGGCCGCCTCGAGGCGATCATCAACTTCCAGACCATGGTCGCCGACCTCACGGGCATGGCCACCGCCAACGGGTCGATGCTCGACGAGTCCACCTCGGTCGTCGAGGGCATGCTGCTGGCCCGCCGGGCGTCGAAGTCACCGTCGAACCGCTTCATCGTCGACGCGGATGCGCTGCCCCAGACCCACGCGCTGCTGGGCAACCGCGCGCACGCGCTCGGCATTGAACTGGCCGTGCTGCCCCTGGACGAGAGCACCACCGCGGCGGACCTCGGCGACTACTTCGGCATCTTCGTGCAGTACCCCGGAGCATCCGGCCGCATCTGGAACCCCGGCGCCGTGATCGCGCTCGCGCACGAGAACAAGGCCCTGGCCGTGGTGGCCGCGGACCTGCTCGCCCTCGCCCTGATCACCTCGCCCGGCGAACTCGGCGCCGACGTGGCCGTGGGCACCAGCCAGCGCTTCGGCGTGCCGATGGGCTTCGGTGGACCGCACGCCGGCTACTTGGCCGTGCGCAAGGGGCTGGAGCGCCAGATGCCCGGCCGCCTCGTGGGTGTGAGTGTCGACGCCGCCGGCCATCCCGCCTACCGCCTGTCGCTGCAGGTGCGGGAGCAGCACATCCGCCGCGACAAGGCCACCTCCAACATCTGCACGGCCCAGGTGCTGCTGGCCGTCATGGCCGGCATGTACGCGGTCTACCACGGCCCCGATGGACTCAAGGCGATCGCCACCGAGGTGCACGACCGCGCCGGCTCCCTCGTCGCGGCCCTGCGCGCCCTCGACGTCGACGTGATCAACGACACCTTCTTCGACACCGTGCGGGTGTCCGTGCCTGCCGGTGCCGCCGAGATCGTCGCCCAGGCCGCCGCCGCCGGGTACAACCTGCACCAGGTGGACGTGACGACCATCGGCATCTCGGTCGACGAGACCACCACCGCGGCCGACCTCACCGCCGTCGTCGGCTTCTTCGGCGGACGTGACGCCTTCGGCCACGTCGACCTCGACGCGATCGAGCGCGGCCTGCCCGACGACCTGACCCGCACGAGCGAGTACCTCACCCACGCCGTCTTCAACACGCACCGCTCCGAGACCAGCATGATGCGCTACCTCAAGCGCCTCGCCGACTACGACTACGCGCTGGACCGCGGAATGATCCCGTTGGGCTCCTGCACCATGAAGCTCAACGCCGCCACCGAGATGGAGGCTGTCACCTGGCCCGAGTTCGGCGGGCTGCACCCGTTCGCACCGCGAGCCGACGTCGAGGGCTACCTCGAACTCATCCGCCAGCTCGAAACCTGGCTGACGGATGTCACCGGCTACGACTCGGTGTCGCTGCAGCCCAACGCCGGCAGCCAGGGCGAACTCGCCGGGCTCCTGGCCATCCGCGGGTTCCACCTCGCCAACGGCGACGTGGACCGCACGGTTTGCCTGATCCCGTCCAGCGCGCACGGCACCAACGCGGCATCCGCGGTGCTGGCCGGCATGCGTGTTGTGGTCGTCGCCTGCGACGAGCTCGGCAACGTCGACCTCGACGACCTGCGCGCCAAGATCGCTGAGCACGCCGGCAACCTGGCCGCGCTGATGATCACCTACCCGTCCACCCACGGGGTGTACGAGCACGAGGTCGGCGCGATCTGCGCCGCCGTGCACGACGCCGGCGGCCAGGTCTACGTCGACGGCGCCAACCTCAACGCGCTGCTCGGCTTCGCCCGGTTCGGCGACTTCGGCGGCGACGTGTCGCACCTCAACCTGCACAAGACCTTCTGCATCCCGCACGGCGGCGGCGGCCCCGGCGTGGGTCCGGTCGCGGCCAAGGCGCACCTCGCCCCGTTCCTGCCCGGGCACCCGCTCGCGCAGGACGACGAGCACTACCTGCTCGGCGCCACCGGCGCCGAGACCGTCGTGCACGGCGGTGGCCCGGTCTCGGCCGCGCCCTACGGCAGCCCGAGCATCCTGCCCATCTCCTGGGCGTACGTTCGCATGATGGGCGCCGATGGTCTCAAGCAGGCCACCGGCGCGGCCGTGCTCGCGGCCAACTACGTGGCCAAACAGCTCAGCGACCACTATCCGGTGCTTTACGCCGGCGACAACGGCCTCGTCGCGCACGAGTGCATCCTCGACCTCCGCCCGCTCACCGCGGCCACCGGGGTCACCGTCGACGACGTGGCCAAGCGCCTGGTCGACTATGGCTTCCACGCGCCCACCATGAGCTTCCCGGTGGCGGGAACCCTCATGGTCGAACCCACCGAGAGCGAAGACCTCGGCGAGATCGACCGGTTCATCGAAGCCATGATCGGCATCAAGGCCGAGGCGGATGCCGTGGCCGCCGGCACCTGGCCGGCCGACGACAACCCGCTGCACAATGCGCCGCACACCGCCCAGAGCGTCATCGAGGGGGAGTGGACCCACCCGTACGACCGCGAGACGGCCGTGTACCCCGTGCGCACGCTCATCCGCAACAAGTACTGGGCGCCGGTGCGCCGCATCGACAACGCCTACGGCGACCGCAACCTGGTCTGCGCCTGCCCGCCGCCCGAGGCCTTCGAGTAGAAGGCGCCAGCTTTCGGGTCGCGCCCGATCGCTGGTCGAGCTTGTCGTCGCCGCGCTGAGCCTGTCGAAGTAAACCTGGTGACGTGCGGTTGTGTCGGGCCCGCTTCGTCGGTCGAGCTTGTCGAGACCTGGTGACCGTGACTTTACTGCGCTGCTGTCGTCTCGAGATCGGCTTGCGGGGTCTCGACAGGCTCGACCAGCGTGTGGGGGCGTGTCCGAGATCGGCCGTCGGTCGTTCTCGGTCGACCGCTGGCTGTCCTCGAGTTGGACCGCTTCGTCGGTCGAGCTTGTCGAGACCTGGTGACCGGGACTTCACTGCGCTGCCGCGGTCTCGAGATCGGCTCGCGGGGTCTCGACAGGCTCGACCAGCGTGTGGGGGCGTGGCCGAGATAGGCCGTCGGTCGTTCTCGGTCGACCGCCGGCTGTCCTCGAGTTGGACCGTCTCGGCGGTCGAGCTTGTCGAGACCTGGTGACGTGCGCGGGGTCGTGACCGCTTCGTCGGTCGAGCTTGTCGAGTTCTGGTGACCGGGACTTTACTGCGCTGCCGTGGTCACGGGATCGGCTCGCGGGGTCTCGACAGGCTCGACCAGCGTGTGGGGGCGTGTCCGAGATCGGCCGTCGGTCGTTCTCGGTCGACCGCCGGCTGTCCTCGGGCTGGACCGCTTCGTCGGTCGAGCTTGTCGAGACCTGGTGACCGGGACTTTACTGCGCTGCCGTCGTCTCGAGATTGGCTCGCGGGGTCTCGACAGGCTCGACCAGCGTGTGGGGGCGGTCACGAAATTGGCTTGCGGGGTCTCGACAGGCTCGACCAGCGTGAGGGGGCGTTCGCTAGGTCGACCCGCGTGTGGGGGCCTTCGCCAGGTCGACCAGCGGGGCGGCTTACGTCGTGGGGGTGAGCAGGGCGGGCCACCAGAGCACCGCGAGGGGGTAGCCGACGAACGAGAGGATGTCGAGCACCCAGTGCGCGATCACCAGGGGCATCACCCGCCCCCAGCGCAGATAGCACCAGCCGAAGACCACACCCATCAGGGCGTTGCCCACGAACGGCCCGATGCCCTGGTAGAGGTGATAGCTGCCGCGTAACAGCGCCGCCGAGACGATGATGGTCCAGGTGTTCCAGCCCAGCTCGCGCAGCCGGGTGAACAGGTAGCCCACCACGATGAGTTCCTCGCTCAGCGCGCTGCGGAGCGCCGAGAACACCAGGATCGGGATGGTCCACCAGAAGGTGTCCAGCGACGACGGCACCACCGCCACGGTGAAGCCCAGCGCGCGGCCGGCCAGGTACAGGCCGAGCCCCGGGATGCCGATGAGCAGCAGCAGCCCGCCGCCGCGCAGGAGATCACGGCGCGGTTCGGTGAAGTCGACCCCGAGCCGCCGGAATGCGCTCTGTCCGGGCTGCCAGAGCAGGTAGAGCACCAGCGCCACGGGGAACAGGGCGAAGACGATGCCGAGGAACTGATAGGTGAAGTCGAGCCATTCCCGGGTGGATTGGGACCCGTTGATGGTGGCGGACTGATCGCCCAGCGCCACCTCCTCGGTGAGCCTGGCGATGATCGAGACGATCGAGTACACGGCGGATGCGCCGAGCGACAACCCCAGCACGATGACGATCTCCCAGCGCAGCCGCAGCCGCACCCGCGACAGCGGTGCGACGGCGCTCGAGGTCGCGGGTTGCGGGGGAGTGGCGCCCGAGCTCGCCGGGTCCAGCGGGGCGGGGCCCGGCGGAGTGGCGCTCACGATGCGCTCGGCAGCCGGCACGCCGGGGTGCCGCCCGGGAGCCGGTACCGGTAGCGGGCGACGACGCGATATCCCGCCTCGGCGGCCCAGGACCACGGCGGCAGAGTGGCCAGCGTGCCCAGCACCCGCAACGCACGAATCGGTTGCCCGCGCAGGATCGCTGCGACCGCGGCGGCCCCGCCGTACCGGCGCCCGCCGGTGACGAACCAGACCCTGGAGCGAGCCTGAGCCTCGTCCAATCCATATCGGGACAGGTCGGTCCATTGGAAGGGTGCCGTCGCCGGGACCCGGGGGAGTGTGCGCTGCAGCCAGAGCACAGCGGTGGTGCAGAAGCCGCAGTCACCGTCGAAGATCAGGGTGGCGGGTGGGTCACGCGGGATGCTCGGCATCCCTCTATTTTGCGCCTCTTATCCCCAGCGGCGGATACCGGGCCGGAATCGTGGGCCCGTCGGCCGGTTGAAACCGCTTGCACATGCCCGCGGGACCTTGGTCCCAAGCATCGTGAGAGATCCTCGTGGGATTCGCAGAAAAAGACGCATAATTTGATCTCTGCGCAAGAATCGTGCGTCTTTGGTTACTCCTGTGTAACGTTTACCGCCACGTTTTGCACCGGGACCCAGACAAACCTAGGGTTTTGGTAACTACGCGCCGCTAGGGTCACGAACCTTCAGTGGCGCCCACCTTTGCACAGGAGGAATTTTGAAGAGATCCCGTATGGGCCTGAGCGCCCTCGCGCTGATTTCGGTGAGCGCCCTGGCGCTCACCGGTTGCGCGACCTCGAACGACGAACCGGCCGCATCGACCGGCGACTCGTCCGCGATCATCAGCACGAACGGCAGCGAGCCGCAGAACCCGCTGATCCCGACCAACACCACCGAGACCGGCGGCGGCAAGATCGCCACGTCGATCTTCGCCGGGCTGGTCTCCTACAAGGGTGACGGCTCGACCGAGAACGAGGTCGCCAAGTCGATCGAGTCCGACGACGCCACCAACTGGACCGTCACGCTCAACGACGGCTGGACCTTCACCAACGGTGAAGCAGTCACCTCCTCGTCCTTCGTGGACGCCTGGAACTACGGCGCGCTCGCCAGCAACGCCCAGGGTGCCTCCTACTTCTTCGACGACATCGCGGGCTACAACCCCACGGCCGACTCCGAACTGACCGGCCTCAAGGTCGTCGACGACACCACCTTCACGGTCGAACTGTCCTCCCCTGAGGCCGACTGGCCGCTGCGCCTCGGCTACACGGCCTTCATGCCGCTGCCGAGCGTCGCATTCGACGACATGGCCGCATTCGGTGAGAACCCGATCGGCAACGGCCCGTACATGCTGGCCGAAGAAGGCGCATGGGTCCACGAGGAAAAGATCAGCCTGATCACCAACCCCGACTACGCGGGTGTTCGCAAGCCCGTCAACGGCGGCCTGGACATCATCTTCTACGCCACCCAGGACGCCGCGTACGCGGACGTGCAGGGCGGCAACCTCGACGTGCTGGACGCAGTTCCCGACTCCGCATTCGAGACCTTCGCTGACGAGTTCGGTGACCGTTCGGTCAACCAGCCGGCAGCCATCTTCCAGGGCTTCAACATGCCTTACTACCTCGAGCACTGGAGCGGCGACGAGGGCAAGCTGCGTCGTGCAGCCATCTCGATGTCGATCGACCGCGCGCAGATCACGGATGTCATCTTCCAGGGCACCCGCACGCCGGCCACTGACTTCACGTCCCCCGTCATCGACGGCTACTCCGACGCCCTCAAGGGTGCCGATGTCCTCGAGTACAACCCGGACGAAGCCGTGAAGCTGTGGAAGGAAGCCGACGCGATCGCTCCCTACGGCGACACCGAGTTCAACATCGCCTACAACTCCGACGGTGGCCACCAGGCCTGGGTCGACGCTGTGACCAACAGCATCAAGAACACCCTCGGCATCAACGCCGTCGGCAAGCCGTACCCGACCTTCGCCGCGGCGCTCGATGACCGCTCGAACGACAAGCTGACCGGTGGCACGCGCGCCGGATGGCAGGCCGACTACCCGTCGCTGTACAACTTCCTCGCCCCGCTGTACCAGACCGGTGCCGGCTCGAACTACGAGGACTACAGCAGCCCCGAGTTCGACGCCCTGCTCAAGGAGGGTGCCGCGGCGTCCAACGTCGAAGACGCAACGAAGAAGTACCAGGAAGCTCAGGAAGTCCTGCTCAAGGACCTCCCGACCATCCCGCTGTGGTACTCCAACGTCGTGGGCGTCTGGTCCGAGAGCGTCAATGACGTTGTCTTCGGCTGGGACTCCGTTCCGCTGTACTACCAGATCACCAAGGGTTAATTCCTAGTTCACACCGCAGTGCAATGTCCGGGGCGTCAAGCCCCGGACATTGCACTGACTAGACTCATTCAGTGATTGCGACCCTCATGTATAAAAGATTTACGGAGCTCACCTGATGCTGTGGTACACAGGCAGGCGCATCCTCCAAATGATCCCCGTCTTCTTCGGGGCAACATTCCTGATCTACTTCATGGTCTTCTCTCTTCCTGGAGATCCCATCGCCGCACTGTACGGCGACCGGCCACCTGCGCCGGGCGTGATCGAGCAGATCCGGGCCCAATACAACCTGGACAAGCCGTTCATCGTGCAGTACCTGCTGTACATCGGCAACTTCTTCCAGGGTGACCTCGGCACGACGTATTCCGGCCGCGCTGTCGCGGACGTCATGGGTCGGGCCTTCCCCATCACCTTCCGCCTGGCCATGCTGGCCCTCGCGTTCGAGGCGTTCTTCGGAATCCTCGTCGGCCTCATCGCGGGCCTCCGCAAGGGCAAGCTGTTCGACGCCAGCGCCCTCGTCGTGAGCCTGCTGCTGATCAGCGTGCCGACCTTCGTGATCGGCTTCGTGTTCAGGCTGGTCTTCGGCGTGCAACTCGGCTGGTTCCGCACCACGGTCAGCGGCGACGCCCCGTGGGGCGAGCTCGTCCTGCCGGCCATCGTGCTCGCATCCGTCTCGTTCGCCTACATCGTGCGCCTCACCAGGGCCAGCGTCGCCGACAATCTCAATGCTGATTTTGTTCGCACCGCAACGGCCAAGGGCTTGTCCCGCCGCCGGGTCGTGACCGTGCACGTGCTGCGCAACTCGCTCGTTCCCGTTGTGACCTTCCTGGGCGTGGACCTCGGTTCGCTCATGGTCGGCGCGATCGTGACCGAGGGAATCTTCAACATCAACGGAGTCGGCGGCACGGTCTTCAAGGCCATCAAGCTCGGCGAGAGCACGACCGTTGTGTCATTCATCGCGGTCATGGTTGTCATCTTCGTGGTGGCCAACCTGCTCGTCGACCTGCTGTACGCAGCTCTGGACCCAAGGATTCGTTATGCAAAATAAGCCTGGCCAGGCCCATTTCGTCGCGGCACTGGAAGACACCCCGGTAGCCGCAGTCGACCGCCTCGACGAGAACGAGAAGGCACGCAGCACCTGGGCGGATGCCTGGGAGTCGATGCGTCGCCGTCCCACCTTCTGGATCTCAGCAGTGCTGATCCTCCTGATCGTGATCGTCGCCCTGTTCCCCACGATCTTCACCCAGGTCGACCCGCGCGCCTGCGATCTGAACAACAGCAACGGCGACCCGACTGCCGGTCACCCGTTCGGGTTCAATCGCCAGGGCTGCGACGTCTACTCGCGCACCATCTGGGGAACCCAGGCCTCGGTCACCGTCGGCCTGCTCGCCGCCAGCATCGTGACGCTCTTCGGCATCATCGTGGGCGCCCTCGCGGGTTACTACGGTGGCTGGCTCGACGCCGTCGTCTCGCGCATCGGCGACATCTTCTTCGCCATCCCCACCGTGCTCGGCGCAATCGTCCTGATGTCGGTGCTTCCCGCAGCCACCCCTGTCACTGTGGCGTTCGTGCTGTCGATCTTCGCCTGGCCCCAGATCGCCCGCATCATGCGCGGTGCGGTCCTGTCGGCGTCGAACTCCGACTACGTGATGGCCTCCACTGCCCTCGGGGTGTCGAAGTTCCGCATCCTGCTGCGTCACGTCATCCCGAACGCGATCGCCCCGGTCATCGTCATCGCCACAGTGTCGCTGGGCACGTTCATCGTCGCCGAGGCGACGCTGTCGTTCCTGGGTATCGGACTGCCGCCGAGTGTCATGTCGTGGGGTAACGACATCGGCACCGCGCAGACCTCCATTGTCACCAGCCCGCAGGTGCTCCTGTACCCGGCGGCCGCCCTGTCCATCACGGTTCTCGCGTTCCTGATGCTCGGCGACATCCTGCGCGACGCGCTTGACCCGACGGCGAGGGCCACTCGATGAGCCAGACACTTCTTGACACCACCCCCGAGAACGTCGGCAAGGACGAGCAGCCGCTGCTGCAGATCCGTGACCTCGAGGTCGGCTTCCAGACCCAGCGCGGTCTCGTCCCCGCCGTCCGCGGCGTCGACCTGACCCTGTACGCCGGCCAGACCCTGGCCATCGTGGGGGAGTCCGGTTCGGGCAAGACCACGACCGCCCAGGCGATCATCGACCTGCTCCCCGGAGCGGGAAAGGTGACCGGCGGCCAGGTGCTCTTCGAGGGCCGCGACCTCACCAAGCTGAACGCCAAGGACATCCAGGCGGTGCGCGGAAACCTGATCGGCTACGTGCCCCAGGACCCGATGTCCAACCTCAACCCCGTGTGGAACATCGGCTTCCAGGTGGAGGAGGCCATCAAGGCCAACGGCCTCGCCCAGGGCAAGGAGGCCCGCGCCCGCACCATCCAGGTGCTGCAGGAAGCCGGCCTCAGCGACGCCGCGGATCGTCTCAAGCAGTACCCGCACCAGTTCTCCGGCGGCATGCGCCAGCGAGTCCTGATCGGTATCGGCCTGTCCGCCCGCCCGAAGCTGCTCATCGCCGACGAGCCCACCTCGGCTCTGGACGTGACCGTGCAGCGGCAGATCCTCGATCACCTCGGCACCCTCACGCGCGACTACGGCACCAGCGTTCTGTTCATCACGCACGACCTCGGCCTCGCCGCCGAGCGCGCAGAGCAGCTCGTGGTGATGTACAAGGGCAAGGTCGTCGAGTCCGGCCCGTCCCAGGAGATCCTCGCCAACCCGCAGCACCCGTACACGCAGCGACTGGTGTCCGCGGCGCCGAGCCTGGCGTCCCGCCGCATCCAGTCGGCCAAGCACGCCGGTACCGACGACGCCGAGATCTTCGGCGGCGGCTCGCTCGACGACGCCCTCGTCGCCCGTGCGGCCGAACGGGAGCACGCGGCCCCGGTCAAGGACCTCATCTCGGTCAAGGACATCTCCAAGGTGTACCGGATCCGCAAGAAGGGCCTGCGCACCGACGAGCTCCGTGCCGTCGACGGGGTCTCCTTCGGTATCCAGAAGGGCACCACCACGGCTCTCGTGGGCGAGTCCGGCTCGGGCAAGTCCACCGTGGCCAAGCTCATCCTGCAGCTGGAGAGCATCACCAGCGGCGCGATCGAGTTCGACGGCCAGGATGTCGCCGGCCTCAAGGGCAAGGAGCTGCTCAAGTTCCGCCGCCGCGTGCAGCCGGTCTTCCAGGACCCGTACGGTTCCCTCGACCCGCAGTACAACGTGGGCAACACCATCGCCGAGCCGCTTCTGGCACACGGGGTGGGCACGAGCAAGGAACGTCAGGCTCGCGTCAAGGAGCTCCTGGAGCAGGTGTCGCTGCCGTGGGCGTCGCGCTTCCGCTACCCGGGAGAGCTGTCCGGTGGCCAGCGCCAGCGCATCGCCATCGCGCGGGCCCTCGCGCTCAAGCCCGACGTGCTCGTGCTCGACGAGGCCGTGTCGGCTCTCGACGTGCTCGTGCAGGGCCAGGTGCTGAACCTGCTCACCGAACTGCAGACCGAACTCGGCCTGACCTACCTGTTCATCACGCACGACCTCGCTGTGGTGCGTCTGGTAGCCGACAACGTGTGTGTCATGCAGAAGGGCCGCATCGTGGAGGCAGCGTCCACCGACGATGTCTTCGACAGCCCGCAGCAGGCCTACACGCAGGAACTGCTCGCCGCCATCCCCGGCGGCAACTTCCAGTTCGGCCGCTAGGCCCGATTGGTCAGCACTGCCCCTCGGCTCCGGCCGGGGGGCAGTCGTCGTGAGGGAGGGGAACGACCGTGAACCGCAGAGCGCCGACGCCTCGCCAGGGGGTCGTCCTCCGCGCCCGGATGCCCGTCGGGGTGGGCTTCGCCCTCCTGGCCCTGGTCGCCGTGCTGCTGGCGGATGCGCTCCTGCGCGGCCGGTGGGACGTGGCCGTTCTCGCGTTGCCCGCCCTGGTGCTCGTCACGTGTCTGGCCGTGGAGGTCTTCCTCCGGCCGGGCATCCGCCTGCACGCCGACGGCATCACGGTGGTCAACCAGCTCGTGACCTACGAGGTTCCGTGGGCGTTGGTCGCGGACGTGACCACTCGCTTCCTGGTGGCCGTGGAGACCGTGGACGGGCGGCGCATCCGGTGCTGGGGCGCACCCACCGCTGCGCGACCGGAGGGCGCGGCCGCGACGGCTGATCGGCGCGGCCGGCCGGCCGCAATGCGCGGGAGCCGGGAGCCGGGCGGCACGGCGGCCCACCGCGTGATCGAGGCGCACCGGGCCCAGTACGCCGACGCGGCGCTCCCGGCTGCGGATTCCGGGGTTGCGGCTCGCCTCAGCCGGAAGCCGCACTGGATGACGGTGGGCCTCAGTGCAGCGATGATCGTCGCCGCCCTGCGCCAGGTCCTCTTCGCCGGTTAGCCGTACTCAGCCGGTGGGCACGGCGGATACCGTCTGTGTTCACGAAGATTTCATGCTCAATCCACCGAAACGCGGCAATTTCGTGCAAAAACCGCGTTTGCTGCGAATTCGCCCTGAACGCACGCCTAGGCTCTCTTCAACACCTGCGGAGCATCGGCGCTCTGGTCTGCACTGTGCTTCTCCTGGGGGGAGCTGAGGGGAACATTGTGATTCGCACCAGCCTTTTTTCCGTGTCCGGCTTCTGACACCAGCGTCGCACCTCCATGGTTTTCTACACCCTGCGTCGTTTCGTCAATTACTTCATCCTCTCCGCCATCGCGACCTGCCTCGCCTATGTGATCGCCAGCCTCGCGCTCGACCCGGCGGCTAAGTACTACGGCCGCAATCCGCAGCCCAGCTCCCAGGTCGTCGAAAACATCCTGAACGGTCTGGGTGTGAACCCCGACGTGCCAGTCCTCGAGCGACTGTGGCACTGGATCGTGACGCTCGTCACCCAGGGCTCCCTCGGTGAGACCGTCGGCGGCCGGTCCGTCGTCGCCGAGATCGTCACCCGCTCCGGGGTCAGCCTGCAGCTGCTCCTGCTCGGGTCCATCCTCGGCGCGATCCTCGGCGTGGTGCTCGGCGTGTGGGGCGCGGTCAAGCAGTACTCGCTGAGCGACCAGGCCGTGACGTACGGGTCGTACCTGGTCTTCGCCACCCCCACCTTCGTGATCGGCGTGCTGCTCATGATCGGCGCCACGGTGCTGAACGGCGCCGTGGGCCAGCAACTCATCACGTTCACCGGCTCGTACTCGGCCGGGCTCACCGGATCCTGGTGGGACCTGCTGGTCGACCGGGGTGTGCACCTGCTGCTGCCCACCATCGCCCTGGTGCTCACCGGAGCCGCCAGCTACTCCCGCTACCAGCGCAGCGTGATGCTGGACGTGCTGGCATCCGACTACATCCGCACCGCACGCTCGAAGGGCCGCTCACGCAACTCGGCGCTCGTGCGGCACGGCGTGCGCGTGGCGCTCATCCCGATGTCGACGTTCTTCGCCTACAGCTTCGGCACCCTGGTCTCGGGCTCGATCATGCTCGAGATCGTCTTCTCCTTCCACGGCATGGGCGAGTTCACCCTGCAGGCCATCACCCAGAGCGACATCAACGCCGTCGCCGGTTCCACCCTGTTCCTGGCGGTGCTCGTGCTGTTCTCCTCGACCCTGTCCGAAATTCTCTACGCAGCACTCGACCCCCGGGTGAGGAACTGAAATGTCGATTGTCGAAGGCGCCAGCGCCACCCTCGCCGCCGGGCCGGAGCCCGAACCGACCGCCGTCTCTCTGGCGCCCAAACCGCTGTCGCGGGGCCGGCTGATCTGGAACCGGTTGGCGCACACGCCCCGGTTCTGGATCGGAGCGATCGCGATGGCGGCCATCGTGCTGTGGGCGGTGTTCGGGCCGTTGCTCTACCCGGTCGACGCGTTCAGCCGCGACCCGCTGAACATGGGCATGGGGCCCACCCAGCTGCACTGGTTCGGCACCAACAACATCGGCCAGGACATCTACGCCCAGACCCTCATCGGCCTGCAGAAATCGCTGGTCATCGGCCTGATCGCCGGGCCTCTCGGCACCCTCATCGCGGCGGTGGTCGGATCGGTGGCCGGGTACGTGGGCGGCATCGTGGACGGCGTGCTCGTCTGGCTGATCAACCTGCTTCTGGTGCTGCCGTCGTTCATCCTGCTGGTCATCCTCAGCCCCCTGTTCAAGGACCTCTCCTGGGTGTTCCTCACGGTGTTCCTGGCCGGATTCAGCTGGATGATCATGGCCCAGGTGGTGCGCTCCCAAACCCGGTCGCTGCGCGGCCGTGACTTCGTCAAGGCGGCCCGGTTCATGGGGGTGCCGATGCCGACCATCCTTGCGCGGCACATCATCCCGAACGTGGCGTCGCTGCTCATCATCGACGCGACCCTGGGCGTGGTGGCCATGATCATGGCCGAGACCAGCCTCAGCTACTTCGGCTTCGGCATCCGTGCCCCCGACGTGTCGCTGGGCACGCTTCTGTCGGAGGGCACCGGCGCGGCCGTGACCCGGCCGTGGCTGTTCGTCTTCCCCGCCGGAGTGCTCATCATCACCCTCTTCGCCGTCAGCCTGATCGGTGACGCCCTGCGCGACGCCGTGGACCCCACCTCGGGAGTGAACCGTGACTGAACCCGTGACCTCGTCCGGACCGGCCGCCGCTCCTGTGCCGGCCGGCGCCTCCGCCGGGCGCGCCCGGCGCGGCAGCCCGCTGCTGCAGGTGCGGAACCTCTCCGTCACCTTCCCGCAGCGGAACGGCCCGCCGGTGAACGCCGTCCGCGGGATCAGCTACGACGTGCACGAGGGCGAATTCCTCGGCATCGTGGGGGAGTCCGGGTCGGGCAAGTCGGTGTCGTCCCTTGCGCTGATGGGCCTGCTGCCCAGTTCGGCGGTGATCACCGGCTCCATCGACTTCGACGGCCACCGGCTGCTCGACATGAACGACCGCCAGCTCTCCGGGCTCCGCGGCCGTGATATCTCGATGATCTTCCAGGACCCGCTCTCGGCGCTCACCCCCGTGTACACGGTGGGGGACCAGATCGCCGAGGCCCTGCTGCTGCACGATGCGGCGCTGAGCAAGCAGGCCGCACGGGCCCGCGCCGTCGAACTGCTCACCGTGGTCGGCATCCCCGCGCCGGAGCGCCGGGCCCGGGCCTTCCCGCACGAATTCTCCGGCGGAATGCGCCAGCGCGCCATGATCGCCATGTCGATCGCGAACGACCCCAAGCTCATCGTGGCCGACGAGCCCACCACCGCCCTGGACGTCACCATCCAGGCGCAGATCCTCGAGGTTCTCGAGAAGGCCAAGGAGCTCACCGGAGCCGCCGTGGTGCTGATCACCCACGACCTCGGCGTCGTCGCCGGCCACGCCGACCGCATCGCCGTGATGTACGCCGGCAAGCTGGTGGAAAACGGCACCACGGCCGATGTGTTCCGTGAACCGCACATGCCGTACTCGATCGGGCTGCTGCGCTCCGTTCCCAATATGCAGACCGCCGGCACCCAGAGGCTCGTCCCCCTCGAGGGCCGCCCGCCGTCGCTCACCGCGTTGCCGCCCGGATGCCCGTTCGCCGCCCGCTGCCCCATCGCGCTCGACGTCTGCCGCGAGGTAGAGCCGTTGCTCGCACCGCACTGCGCAGACGCCGACGACCTGCCCGACGCACGGCTCGACCCCTTGACTCCCGGGCTGGCGGTCACGGACCCGTCGGACGGCGCACACACGGCCGCCTGCCATCGGGCTGGGGAAATCGCCTCGGGGCGCCTCACCCGCCCCGACGTCTTCCCCCGCCCTGCCCCGCTGGACGTCGAGCACGCCGTGCGGCCGGCCGCGCAGGTCCCCGTGCTCGAGGTCACCGGCCTCAAACGGCACTTCCCGCTCACCAACGGGGGCGTGTTCTCGCGGCGGATCGGCACGGTGCGCGCCGTCGACGGCGTCTCGTTCTCGATCCAGCCCGGCCAGACCCTCGGGCTGGTCGGCGAATCGGGTTGCGGAAAATCCACCACAATCCTCGAGATCCTGGAAATGACCAAGCCCCAGGCCGGTCAGATCCTCATCGACGGCACCGACATCGGCACCGCAAGCCGGTCCGAACGCCTGCGCCTGCGCAAGGACGTGCAGATCGTCTTCCAGGACCCGATGGCTGCCATCGACCCCCGGTTGCCGATCGGCGAGGTTATCGCTGAGCCGCTCACCGTGCACGGGGTCGGCCGGGCCGACCGCCGGGCGCGGGTGCAGGAACTCCTCGACCTCGTCGGGCTCGACCCGCAGATGGCGGACCGTTACCCGCACGAGTTCTCCGGCGGCCAGCGGCAGCGCATCGGCATCGCCCGGGCACTGGCCACCAACCCGCGGCTCGTGGTGCTCGACGAACCCGTGTCGGCGCTGGACGTGTCGATCCAGGCCGGTGTGATCAACCTGCTCGAAGACCTCAAGGAACGGTTGGGCCTGTCCTACCTGTTCGTGGCGCACGACCTGGCCATCGTGCGGCAGATCGCCGACACCGTGGCCGTCATGTACCTGGGCCGCATCGTCGAGTACGGGCCGGTCGCCGAGGTGTTCGCGCACCCGCGGCATCCGTACACCCAGGCGCTCATCTCCGCGGCGCCCATCCCCGACCCGGAGATCGAACGCAGCCGCACCCGGGTGCTGCTCGAGGGCGACCTGCCCAGCCCCACCGAGGAGATCACCGGCTGCAACTTCCGCACCCGGTGCCCGCTGTACCGGCTGCTCGACCCGGCCGCCCAGTTGAGGTGCGCCACCGACGACCCGCCTCTGGTCGACCACAACGGCGTCGACACCGCCTGCCACCACGTCGACCGCAACCACATCGTCGACTCGGCGTTGGCCGTCGCCCCCTGAATTTCCACCCCAGCAACCCGACACAGCACACAGCCCGTCATCACGGCCCGTCGTCACGACCCGCCACCAAGATATGAAGGAGAAACCCTATGCGTCGTCGAAATTCCGCATTCGCGGCAGTCGCCGTTCTGAGCGCGTCTGCCTTGCTGCTCACGGCCTGCGCCCCGGGCAATACCGCCACCGACACCTCCAGTTCCGGCCCCACCGAGGAACTGCCCAGCACGGCCTGGACCGCCGCCGACGCGGCTGACGTGTCAGACGGCGGCACCCTCAACCTGGCCATCAACGCCATGCCGGTGAACTGGAACACCTACGAGGTGGACGGCAACGAGGTGGACAGCCTGAACACCGTGTTGCCCACCACCGGCGGGCCGATCCGGGTCGCCGAGGACGGCAGCACCGAGCTGAACCCCGACTACGCCGTCTCGGCCGAGGTCATCAGCGACGACCCGCAGGTCGTGGAGGTCAAGTTGAACCCCGACGCGGTGTGGGAGGACGGCTCGCCCATCACCTACAAGGACTACGAGGCCACCTGGAAGGCCATGAACGGCAGCAACGAGGAGTACCTCCCGGCCTCCTCGGCCGTGTTCGAGGACATCACCGCGATCGAGCGCACCGACACCGACTTCGACTTCACGATGACGTTCGACAAGATCACCGCCGACTGGCAGTCGATTCTCGTGGGCGAGCCCGGCGTTCTCCCCGTCGCCGCGGCGGAGACCCCCGCCGCCTTCAACGAGGGCTACACCAGCGCGCCGCTGCCCTCGTCGGGCCCATTCATGATCTCCAACATCGACACCTCCGGCCAGGTCGTGACGCTGGTGCGGAACCCCAAGTGGTGGGGTGAGACGCCCAAGCTGGACACCATCATCGTGAAGGTCATCGACGGCGGCACGCAGGCGACGGCGTTCGGCAACTCCGAGACCGATGTGCTCTACATCTCCTCCAACGCCGACGCGTACCAGACCGCCAAGAAGCGCACGGATGCCGAGATCCAGGCATCCGGCGGTCTCACCTGGACGCACGTCACCATGAACGGGTCCAAGGGCCCGCTCGCCGACGTGAAGGTGCGCCAGGCCATCGGGCACGCGGTGAACCGGGAGCTGATCTCCGAATCGGCCAACACCCCGGTGGGCGTGCCCGCCACCACGCAGGGCAGCTACATCTTCATGCCCGGCCAGAAGGGTTACGAGGACAACGTCGGCGCCGCCATCGGCTTCGACGTGGACGCCGCCGCGAAGCTGTTCGACGAGGCCGGCTACGAGTTGAACGACAAGGGCCTGCGGGAGAAAGACGGCAAGGCGCTGACCCTGTCGATCACCGTTCCCGCCGAGACCCCGACGAACAAGCAGCGCGCCGTGCAGGTGCAGGCCGACCTCAAGGATGTGGGCGTCACCGTCGAACTCGACGAGGTTCCCGCCGCCAAGTACTTCTCGGACTACATCATCCCGGGCGACTACGAGATGACGAGCTTCTCCTGGCAGGGTACGGCGTTCCCGATCTCGTCGACCGAGGCGCTGTTCTCCCCGGTCGACTCCGAGTCGAACTTCACCGGCATCACCGACGACTCGCTGGCCGACCTGTTCGACCAGGCCAACGCCGAGCTCGACCCCGATGCGCGGCTGAAGATCGCCGACAAGATCGACAAGGTGCTCGCCGCCTACGTGCCGATCGTGCCGATCGCGCCGCTGCCGAACGTCTACGCCGTCAAGTCCGGACTGGTCAACTATGGCGCCAAGCAGTTCCAGTCGGTCGACTGGACCATGGTGGGCTGGGCCAAGTAGCCAGGCAGGTATCGCGGCCGGCGCCAGCCGGTCTGTGAGGAGGAAAACCTGAACAACGGATGGGACGTGGCCGATGGCCGCGTCCCATCCGTCGTCTACCGGATGTCTTCGGGTCGCACCACGTCGTCGGTCGAGCGTCCGAGACCTGGTGCGCCCGTCTGCGGATGCCGCGGCAGAGTCCCGGAGACCGGCCCGCGGGGTCTCGACAGGCTCGACCAGCGAGGGGGTTGCGTGAGTCGCATCGACTCGCGAGCGCCTGGGGGAGGCTCCCACGTCGGCGGTCGAGCTTGTCGAGACCCGGTGACCCGATCTGCGGGTCGTTTTCCTCTCGGTAGTTGAGCAGGTCGGAACCTGGTGAGTTGGTCTGTGGATGCCGCGGCAGAGTCCCGGAGACCGGCCCCCGGGGTCTCGACAGGCTCGACCAGCGCGGGGGTTGCGTGAGTCGCATCGACTCGCGAGCGCCTGGAGGAGGCTCCCACGTCGTCGGTCGAGCTTGTCGAGACCCGGTGAGTTGGTCTGCGGATGCCGCGGCAGAGTCCCGGAGACCGGCCCGCGGGGTCTCGACAGGCTCGACCAGCGAGGGGGTTGCGCGAGTCGCATCGACTCGCGAGCGCCTGGGGGAGGCGCCCACGTCGTCGGTCGAGCTTGTCGAGACCTGGTGAGTTGGTCTGCGGATGCCGCGGCAGAGTCCCGGAGCCCGGCTCGCGGGGTCTCGACGGGCTCGACCAGCGAGGGGGTTGCGTGAGTCGCATCGACTCGCGAGCGCCTGGGGGAGGCGCCCACGTCGTCGGTCGAGCTTGTCGAGACCCGGTGACCCGATCTGCGGGTCGTTCCCGTTCGTCGGTCGAGCTTGTCGAGACCTGGTGACCCGGCTGTGTCCGTTTGCCGGCGGTTCATCGGCAGGGAACGCACCGTATAGAGGGATGATCGGGCCCCGCCCGACGGGAAGAGGGCTGAGTACGGTAGCATAGACCCTTGGGTCCATAGTGACCCCACTCATCCACTCTGCGCCGCATGCGATTTTCCGCGGCATCCATTCTTCGTAAGGATCTATTTTTATGGCGATTGCTACCCGCAATAACCTCCGGAATGTTGCAATCGTTGCCCACGTTGACCACGGCAAGACGACCCTGGTCGACGCGATGTTGCAGCAGACGAACTCCTTCGCCGAGCACTCGCACACCGAAGAGCGCGCGATGGACTCCAACGAGCTCGAGCGCGAAAAGGGCATCACGATCCTCGCCAAGAACACGGCGATCTCGTACAAGGGCATCCACGCCACCGACGGCCCCATCACCATCAACGTGATCGACACCCCCGGCCACGCCGACTTCGGTGGCGAGGTCGAGCGCGGCCTGTCCATGGTCGACGGCGTTGTGCTCCTCGTCGACGCGTCCGAGGGCCCGCTGCCGCAGACCCGCTTCGTGCTGCGCAAGGCGCTCGAGGCGCACCTGCCGGTGATCCTCCTGGTCAACAAGACCGACCGCCCCGACGCTCGTATCGATGAGGTCGTCGAAGAGAGCCAGGACCTGCTCCTCGGTCTCGCCTCCGACATGGCCGACGACGTGCCCGACCTGGACCTCGACCTGGTTCTGAACGTGCCGGTCGTCTACGCGTCCGGCCGTGCCGGCGCCGCCAGCCTCACCAAGCCGGAGAACGGCTCGCTGCCCGATAACGACGACCTCGAGCCGCTCTTCGAAGCGATCCTGCAGCACATCCCCGCTCCCGTCTACGACGACGAGCACCCGCTGCAGGCCTGGGTCACCAACCTCGACTCCTCGCCGTTCCTCGGCCGCCTCGCACTGCTGCGCATCTTCCAGGGCACCATCAAGAAGGGCCAGACCGTGGCCTGGGTCAAGCACGACGGCACCGTCTCCAACGTGCGCGTGACCGAGCTCATGATCACCAAGGCCCTCGACCGCTACCCGGCCGAGAGCGCCGGCCCCGGTGACATCGTCGCCGTCGCCGGATTCCCCGACATCACCATCGGTGAGACCCTCGCCGACCCCGACGACGTGCGCCCGCTGCCGACCATCACGGTCGACGACCCGGCCATCTCGATGACCATCGGCACCAACACCTCGCCGCTCATCGGCAAGGTCAAGGGCCACAAGCTCACCGCCCGCATGGTCAAGGACCGTCTCGACAAGGAGCTCGTCGGCAACGTCTCGCTCCGTGTCCTCGACATCGGCCGTCCGGACGCCTGGGAAGTCCAGGGCCGTGGCGAGCTCGCTCTCGCCATCCTGGTCGAGCAGATGCGTCGTGAGGGCTTCGAGCTCACCGTCGGCAAGCCGCAGGTGGTTGTCAAGCGCGTCGACGGCAAGATCCACGAGCCGTACGAGCACCTCACCATCGACTCGCCCGAAGAGTACCTCGGCGCGATCACGCAGCTCCTCGCCGCCCGCAAGGGGCGCATGGAGAACATGGCGAACCACGGCACCGGCTGGGTCCGCATGGAATTCATCGTTCCGTCGCGCGGCCTGATCGGCTTCCGCACCGAGTTCCTCACGGACACCCGCGGTACCGGTATCGCCAACGCGATCTTCCACGGCTACGAGGCCTGGGCCGGCACCATCAACACCCGCACCAACGGCTCCATCGTGGCCGACCGCGCCGGTGTTGTCACGCCGTTCGCGATCATCGCCCTGCAGGAGCGCATGCAGTTCTTCGTGAACCCGACCGAAGAGGTCTACGAGGGCATGGTCATCGGCGAGAACTCGCGCGGTGACGACATGGACGTGAACATCACCAAGGAGAAGAAGCTGACCAACATGCGTCAGTCCACCTCCGACACGTTCGAGTCGATGACGCCGTCCAAGCAGCTCACGCTCGAGCAGTGCCTCGAATTCGCCCGCGAAGACGAGTGCGTCGAGGTCACCCCGGCGATCGTTCGTATCCGCAAGGTCGAGCTCGCCGCATCCGCTCGTCAGCGCAACGTCTCGCGTCTGAAGAAGCAGGACGCGAACTAGTTCACAGCATCACCTGACCGCAGGCATCCAGTTCCGGCTTTCCGGCGC
Organism: Cryobacterium arcticum; assembly: GCF_001679725.1. Taxonomy (NCBI): domain Bacteria; kingdom Bacillati; phylum Actinomycetota; class Actinomycetes; order Micrococcales; family Microbacteriaceae; genus Cryobacterium; species Cryobacterium arcticum. The sequence continues at coordinate 1,150,348 of NZ_CP016282.1, forward strand.
GGGTGCCTGCGGTTTTTTCATCAGCCGTACCGACCCATCAGGGGCACCGACGAACACGAGGACACGAATGAGCACTGGATCCACGACCATGACCCGGCCGTTCCGGATGGCGCTGGCCTTAGCTGCGCTGCTGGCCGTCGGCCCGGCGCTGGCCGGCTGCTCCGACGCGCAGGTCCAGGATGCCGTGAACGGGGCTGTGCAGGGTGCCACCGACGGTGACGTGAGCCTGGGCGGCGCGCTGCCGGACGGCTGGCCCGCCGAGATCCCCGTGATCGAGGGCGAGATCAAGTTCGGTGCCGGCAACACCACCAACGGCGATCAGGGCTGGGTCGTCACCATCGCCTCCAGCGCGGCGGACCCGCTGGCCGACGCGAAGCAGATGCTCGTGGACGCCGGGTTCGAGGCCGACACCAGCACGTCGGCGAACGTGGGTGACGTCGGTGTGGAGTCCCTCAAGAACGCCTCGTTCCGGGTGACCCTCGCCGGCACCCCCGATGGCGTGCTCTACACGGTGGCCCCCGCCTGACTCGAGGTCAGGCGAAGAGGGGTGCTCCCACGTAGCTGCCCGTGGCGGCGCCGGGCGGCACCGCGAAGAGCGCCGAGCCGACGTGCTTGAGGTACTCGTTCATGGCGTCGTGCCTGGCCAGGTTGAGCTGCACGGTCGAGAAGCTCTGCGGCGTGCGTTGGAAGCTGATGAAGAACAGGCCCGCGTCCAACCGGCCGAGCGAATCGTTGCCGTCCACGAAGTTGTACCCGCGGCGCAGGATCCGGATCCCGTCGTTCTGGGTGGGGTGCGCCAGCCGCACATGTGAGGCCTCGTCGATCAGCGGGAGGTCTCCCCGGCCCGCGATCTCGAAGTCGGGCTCGGTGAACTCGGTCCCTCCCGACAGCGGCGCGCCCTCGCCCTTGGTACGGCCGATCACCCGTTCCTGCTCGCGCAGGCTGCTGCGGTCCCAGGTCTCGATGGTCATCCGGATGCGCCGCGCCACTAGGTAGGACCCGCCGGCCAGCCAGGCAGGGCCGTCCGTCGAGCCCACCCAGAGGTGCTCAGTGGCTGCGGCGGGCTCTTCGGCCTTGATGTTCGCGGTGCCGTCCTTGAACCCGAAGAGGTTGCGCGGGGTGGCCTGGCTCGTGCTTGTGGACGAGGTGCGCCCGAAACCGAGTTGCGACCAGCGCAGGGCGGCCCGGCCGAACGCGATGCGGGAGAGGTTGCGGATGGCGTGCACCGCGATCTGCGGATCGTTGGCACAGGCCTGGATGCAGAGGTCGCCGCCGCTCCGGGCGTCGTCGAGCATGTCGCCCGGGAAGTGCGGGAGATCCACCAGCTCGGCCGGCTGCCGGGCGGCCAGCCCGAACCGGTCGGCGCCGGCCGCGGTGCGGAACAGGCTGGGGCCGAACCCGAAGGTGATCGTGAGGCCCGAAGCCGGGAGGCCGACGGCCTCGCCGGTGTCCTCCGGCGGAGCGTCGTAGGGGCCGCTGACCGCGCCGTAGTCGCCGATGTCCCGGCCGGCGGTCATCGCGGCGGCCGCGACGCTCCAATCCTGCAGCAGTTCGATGAGGTCCGCCCGGCTGGTGCCGTCGGTGACGTCGAAAGCGGCGAAGTGCAGCCGGTCCTGCGCCGGGGTGAGGATGCCGGCCTGGTGCTTTCCGTAGAACGGGTACACAGCCGTTGCCGCCGTCTCGGCCGCCGAGGCCATGGCCGCGGACACGGCCCGGTCGCCGGCGAAGCCCAGGCCGAGCCCGGCGACGCCCGCCCCCGCGAGGCCGAGCAGGCCGCGGCGGGACAGCCCGCGGGGCGCCGGCGCATCCGGTGCCTGCGCATCCGGTGTCGACTGAGGGGAGTCGGTCATCTGCTGGCCTTCGTTAGAGGACGAGCGTAGCGGTGAGCTGGTTGAGCGGCTCGCCCAGGGCGTTCACCTGGTCGGCGAAGGCCTTGATCTCGGCAGGGCTCAGCGCGGTGTACAGGGTGAAGCCGTCGCCGACGCGCTGGGCGTCGAGCAGGGCCTGCAGAGCGGCGAACTCGGTGTCGAGGCGTGTGGCCAGGTCGGGGTCTTCCTCGACCAGGATGTCGCGCACGCCGTCGTAGAGCACCTTGGCGCCGTCGATGTTGGCCTGGAAGTCCCACAGGTCGGTGTGCGACCAGAACTCCTCCTCACCGGTGACCTTGCCGGTTGCGACCTCGTCGAGCAGCCCGATGGCGCCGTTGGTCTGCTGCGACAGCGTGAAGCTGAGGTCCTGCACCTTCTCGTTCAGCGTGGTGGTGTCGGCCACGAGCAGATCCGCCAGGTTCTGGCGCTGTTCGGGTGTGTACGCGGCGAAGCCCGCCTCGGCCTCTGCCGGCCAGAGGTCCTTCTCGATGGCGTGCCAGCCGGTCCAGTCCTGGCCCTCTTCGAGGTCCGCCTCGCGCAGGTCGAGCTGCGGGTCGAGGTCCCCGAACGATTCGGCGACGGTCTCCACGCGCTCCCAGTGCGCGCGGGTGGCCGCGTACAGGGCGCGCGCCGTGTCGTCGTCGGCGGCAACGTACGCGTCGGCGAAGGCCTGGGTGCCGGTGAGGAGCTGGGCGACCTGGTCGCGCACGTAGGCCGCGTAGTTGGTGTTGGCGACCTGTACCTGGGCGTCCAGGTCGGCGTCCACCACCACATCGTCGCCGGAGTCGGTGACGGTGAACGCGGTCTTGTCGATGCCGTCGCCGGTCATGCCGGGCTTGCAGCTGGTGATGTAGCTGCCGGCGGCGAGCTGCACGACGAGGTCGCGGCTGAGGCCGGGGCCGATGTTCTCGGCCTCTCCCACGATGCGCAGGCCGTCTTCGGCGAGCAGGTAGAACTCGGTGACCTGGTCGCCCGAGTTGGTGACCGTGAAGCTGACGTTGCCCGCGGGCGCTTCGGCGGCCGACACCGTGCAGGCATCCGCGCTGCTGTCGACGGTGAGGGCCTGGCCGGAGCCACCGGTGGAACCGGCGTTGGCCACGCAGCCGGTGAGGGCGAGCAGGGCGCCGGCGGAGGCGGCGACGAGGGGGAGGAGGCGGGCGCGCATAGGTGTCCTTAGAAGGGAGGGCAGGGCAGGGGTCAGTGGGCGGCGACCGCGGAAGCGGCCTGCCGAGGGGCCGCGGCGCGGGCCGGGGTCTTGGTGCGGCTCTTCACGATGAAGAGCGTGAGCGTGGGCACCAGGTAGGCGAGCCACGCGGCCAGTTCGAGCCAGGTGGTGGCCGGCGAGAAGTTGAGGGTGCCCTTGAGTAGGGTGCCGTACCAGCTGTCCGGCGGGATCGCGGCCGAGACATTGAACGCGAGGGCGTTCAGTCCGGGCAGGATGCCGGCCTCCTGCAGGTCGTGCACGCCGTAGGAGAGCACCCCGGCGGCGACCACGATGAGAATGGCGCCGGTCCAGGTGAAGAAGCGGCTCAGGTTGATCTTGAGCATGCCGGCGTAGATGAGCCAGCCCAGGCCGACGGCGGTGAGGATGCCCAGGCTCGCGCCGATCAGCGGCAGGGTCGTCTCGCCGGTGGCCTGCACGGCCGCCCAGATGAACAGGGCGGTCTCGATGCCCTCGCGGCCGACGGCGAGGAAGGCGACGAGCACCAGGCCCATGCCGGTACCCACCAGGTGCTTGTCGATGCTGCCGTGCAGGTGGCCCTTGAGGTCGCGGGCGGTGCGCAGCATCCAGAACACCATCCAGGTGACCAAGCCGGTCGCGATGATGGAGAGCAGTCCACCGATGGTCTCCTGGGCGGCGAAGCTCAGCCCGTAGGTGCCGAAAGTGAGGATGGCGCCCAGCAGGAGCGCCAGCAGAACGGCCAGGCCGACACCGGTCCAGAGACGGGGGAGCACGTCGCGGCGGCCGATCTTGACCACGTAGGCGATCAGGATCGTCACGATCAGCGCGGCTTCGAGGCCTTCACGCAGGCCGATCAGGTAGTTTGCGAGCACGGTGCTTCCCGGTCGTCGAGGATGAGTTGGAATGTCGAACGATGGTAAGGCTAACCTTACCCATTCACTCTACGGAAGATGCACGGGCGTGTCCAGCTAGGATTTTCACAGAATCACGGCCGGCGTTCTGCACCGTACGTTGTCCCCGTCCGCCGGCGTTCCGCGCCCGTTTTCTGCACAGGAGTCACCCATGGTCATGTCCGGAAGCGGCGAACGGGTGGTCTTCGTGGTGGATGCCCCCGGTGACGAGGCCCTGCTCACGGGCGGCACGATCGCCCGGCTCCTGGACGACGACGCCGAGGTCACGGTTCTGTTCGGGGCGGTGCTGGCGGGGCTCGCGCCGGATGCCGCCGCCGTCACGGCCGCCCGCACCGCGCTCGGCGAGGACGACCCCGCGCGGTGGCGGGTCCTCACCGCTCGGCCGGAGGTCGACACCCGGGATGTTCTCGGCGCGGCCCTCACAGAGGCGCACGCCACGGCCGTGGTCATCGCCGCCGCTGACCGTGACCTCCGCCAGGCCGCCATCGACGCCGCCGGGGATCACGGGGTGCCCGTGTTCGTCAGCAGTCGGGTGTCCCAGTCGACGGGGCACCGCTTCACCGCGGTGGACGTGAGCGACCAGGTGGACCGCAAGATGCATGCCCTGACCGCCTACCCGAACCGGTGGAGCGTGGACGGTCGTCTTGTTCGCCCCGGCGACGGCAGCGAAGTTCTCGTCACGGGCACCGAGACGTTCCTGCGGGGACCTGCGGTGCCGCATCCGGCCGACCCTGAGCCGCCCACCAGGGCCACACGGCTGCTCGCCACCCTGATGGGGCTGGCCGCCGGTGTGCTCTTCGGGGTGCTGGGCACCGTGGCGCACCAGACCACGTTCTCGCTCGGGTCGGTCACGGTGCCGATCGGGCTGGTCCTGGCGTTGCTGGCGGCTGGGTCACTGCTGCTCGGCCTCCGCCTGGTCGTCGGCGACCGCCTCGTGGTGGGCGCGGCGGCCGTCGGCCTGCTGCTCACGGTCTTCCTGTTGTCGCTGCGCAGCACGGGCGGCTCGGTACTCGTGCCGGCCGGCGTCCTCGGTTCGGTGTGGACGATTGTTCCCGCACTCGTCGCCGCGCTCGTTCTCGCGTGGCCCCGAATTCCCGCCAGAGCACCGACGGCGTAGACTGGCCACTTAGTTCGTGAAGGGAATTCCGCCACTGTGACGTATGTGATCGCCCTGCCCTGCGTGGACGTTAAAGACCGTGCCTGCGTCGACGAATGTCCCGTCGACTGCATCTACGAGGGCGAACGCTCCCTCTATATCCACCCCGACGAATGCGTGGACTGTGGTGCCTGCGAGCCCGTCTGCCCCGTCGAGGCCATCTACTACGAAGACGACCTGCCCGAGCAGTGGGCCGACTACTACAAGGCCAACGTCGAATTCTTCGACGACATCGGCTCGCCCGGCGGCGCCGCCAAGGTTGGTGTGATCGCCAAGGACCACCCGGTGATCTCGGTACTGCCGCCCCAGGTCCAGCACTAGACGTGCTCAAGCCGCTCCCCGACTACCCGTGGGACCAGATGCTGCCGTTCGCGCAGCAGGCGAAGGCCCACGCCGACGGAATCGTCGACCTGTCGATCGGCTCGCCCGTCGACGCGACCCCGCCCGTCGTGCAGGCCGCCCTGGCCCACGCGACGGATGCGCACGCCTACCCGCAGACCACCGGCACCCCGGCCCTGCAGCACGCCATCATCGACTGGTACGCCCGCCGCCGCGGTGTGACCGGTCTGACCGAGCAGAACGTGCTGCCCACCATCGGCTCCAAGGAGCTCGTGGCGCTGCTCCCGTTCATGCTGGGCCTGGGTGAGGGCGACACCATCGTGCACCCCAGGGCCGCCTACCCCACCTATGCGATCGGCGCGGCCATGGCCGGGGCGAATGCGTTGGCGTCCGATGACCCCGCGGAGTGGCCGGCGACGACGAAGCTCGTCTGGCTGAACAGCCCGGGCAACCCCGACGGACGGGTGCTGAACGTCGAGTTCCTCCGTGCCGCGGTGGCCCGCGCCCGGGAGCTGGGCGCCGTGATCGTCAACGACGAGTGCTACGCCGAACTCGGCTGGGACGCGCCGTGGGACGCCGAGGCGATCCCGAGCATCCTGGACCCCCGCGTGACCGACGGCGACACCCGCAACATCGTGGCCATCTACTCGCTGAGCAAGCAGTCCAACATGGCCGGCTACCGCGGCGCTTTCGCTGCCGGCTGTGACGCCGTGCTCGGCCGTCTGCTCACCGTGCGCAAGCACGCCGGTCTTATGCTGCCCGCCCCGCTGCAGGCCGCCATGGTGGCGGCCCTGGGCGATGACGAGCACGTGAGCCGGCAGCGCCGGCTGTACCGGGCCCGGCGCGAGGTGCTGCTGCCGGCGCTGACGGCCGCGGGCTTCACGATCGAGAACAGCGAAGCCGGCCTGTACCTCTGGGCGACGGCCGGCGTGGACGCCTGGGACTCGATCCGGCGGCTCGCCGAGCTGGGCATCCTGGCCGGCCCCGGCCCGTTCTACGGCGACTTCTATCCCGAGCACGTGCGGTTCTCCCTCACAGCCACCGACGAGCGCATCAACGCGGCCGCCGCCCGGCTCCGCGCCTGGGCTGCATAACTCCTGCAATTTGCCGGGCGGGCACCCGGCGGATGCCGGAATTCCGCCACGGCGACCCACCCCGGCGGCAGTCTGCAGGAGTTGTGCTCACCGCCGGGCTGTTTAGGCTGGGGGCATGGCTGGCAGCATCGACCTGGGCAGTGACGGCGCACCCGTCGACGGGTACGCAGCGGGCGTCGCGGCCCTGCACGACCTCGTCGCCGAGCTGCCGCAGCGGCCGGCCGTGACCCAGGGGCGGATGTTCAACGGCGACGGCCTGCGGGTGCGGGGCCGGATGTTCGCCTTCATCGGCCGCAACGGTGACCTCGTCGTCAAACTCCCGGAACCGAGGGTGCGCCAACTGGTGGACCGAAACGCGGGGGCGGCCGTCGTGATGGGCACCCGCACCATGCGCGAATGGGTGCGGTTTCCGGCCGAGGCCGGGGTGGGCCGATGGAGCGAGGCGCTCGAGGAGGCGCACGGCTTCGCGCTCACGCTCACGGCGTCCTGAGCTCCGGCGGAAGCCGTGACTGAGCCGCGACGGGCACGGCGACGGGCAAGATCGGGCCCTTCGGCCCTAGCGCTCTTTCGAACCGGCACGGCGCCCGGAAACCCGGTGTCCGCGGGGTGGAACCGGCTGTAGCGGAGTGCCAACAGGAGCCGTGCGATGTTGGCGGATGCAACAGTATGCCCCTCGGCGGAATAGGCTGTAGGCGGGTTATCGTTGCCAAGCACCACGAGCGTGCTGCGGCGGACCGCCACAGACCAACAGCCGAAAGGCTTTGAAATCCAGGGAGGCGCCGTGAGCGACGTCGCGCAGCGAACACCATCCACCGAGTCGAAGTACATCGACCGGGCCGTGTCGGACCATCAGATGGCCACACTGACCTACCCGGGGGGCACGGCGCAGTTCCCGATCCTGGGTAGCACCGACGGGCCGTCCAGCATCGACATCGCGACGCTGACCAAGCAGACCGGTTACACGACGTTCGACTCCGGGTTCGTGAACACGGCGGCGACGAAGTCAGCCATCACGTACATCGACGGCGAGCACGGCATCCTCCGCTACCGCGGCTACCCGATCGAGCAGATTGCCCAGAACTCGAGCTTCCTCGAGACCGCGTGGCTGCTCATCTACGGCGAACTGCCCAGTGAGAGCGAACTCAGCGCATTCGACACGCGCATCCGCCGTCACACCCTGCTGCACGAGGACCTGCGCCGCTTCTACGACGCCCTGCCGCACAACGCGCACCCCATGTCGGTGCTCTCCGCCGGCGTCTCGGCCTTGTCGACGTATTACCAGGACTCCCTGGACCCCAAGGACCCCGAGCAGGTCGAACTGTCGATGATCCGCCTGCTGGCGAAGCTGCCGGTGATGGCGGCGTACGCGCACAAGAAGAGCATCGGTCACGCCTTCCTGTACCCGGACAACTCGTTGAGCTTCGTGGACAACTTCATCAAGCTCAACTTCGGCACCCTCGCCGAGCCGTACGTGGTGAACCCCGTCGTGAGCAAGGCGCTCGAACGCCTGCTCATGCTGCACGAGGACCACGAGCAGAACGCCTCCACCTCGGCTGTGCGCCTGGTCGGGTCCACCGAGGCCAACCTGTTCGCCTCGGTCTCCGGCGGCATCAATGCGCTCTCCGGCCCGCTGCACGGCGGCGCCAACGAGGCCGTGCTCACCATGCTCAGCGATATCAAGGCATCCGGCGAAGGCGTGCAGAAGTACGTCGAACGCGTGAAGAACAAGGAAGCCGGCGTTCGCCTGATGGGCTTCGGCCACCGGGTCTACAAGAACTATGACCCGCGCGCCAAGCTCGTCAAGGAGAGCGCCGACGCCGTGCTCGAGGCCCTCGGTGTGAAGGACGACCTGCTCGACATCGCCAAGGAGCTCGAGTTCATCGCGCTCAACGACGACTACTTCAAGGAGCGCAAGCTCTACCCCAATGTGGACTTCTACACCGGCGTGATCTACAAGGCCATGGGCTTCCCGCCGCGGATGTTCACGGTGCTGTTCGCCATCGGCCGGCTGCCGGGCTGGATCGCGCACTGGCGCGAGATGAACCTGGATACGACCACCAAGATCGGTCGCCCCCAGCAGCTCTACACGGGCGCGGTCGCCCGCGACTACCCGCAGGCCTAACTAGCCTCGCGAGCGGTGAGAAAAGCCCCAAGAATCTCGGATTCTTGGGGCTTTTCTCACAGCCTGCGGAGGGGGATCAGGCGTGCAGGGCCGCGTTCAGGGTGATGCCGGTGCCGGCCCGGGGCAGCACTTCGACGGCTCCGGTGAGCGAGTTGCGGCGGAAGAGCAGGTTGGGCACGCCGGAGAGGTCCTTGGCTTTGGCCGTGCGCGGGGCGCCGTCGGCGGTGCGGGTGCCGTCCAGCAGCACGACCTTGGTGCCGGCGGTCACGTACAGTCCGGCCTCCACGACCGAGTCGTCGCCGATCGAGATGCCGATGCCCGAGTTGGCGCCGAGCAGCGCCCGCTGCCCGATCGTGACCCGCTGGGTGCCGCCGCCCGACAGCGTGCCCATGATGGATGCGCCGCCGCCGACGTCGGCGCCGTCACCGACCACCACGCCCTGCGAGACACGGCCCTCGACCATCGAGACGCCCAGGGTGCCGGCGTTGAAGTTGACGAAGCCCTCGTGCATGACGGTGGTTCCGGGGGACAGGTAGGCGCCCAGGCGCACCCGGGACGCGTCGGCGATGCGCACCCGCTCGGGGGAGACGTAGTTGAGCAGCGGCGGGAACTTGTCCAGGCCCGTGGCGCTGATGCCGTGCCGCTGCAGCGACGGTCGGAGCCTGTCGAAATCGGCGGGCAGCACCGGGCCCGCGTTGGTCCAGACCACATTGGGCAGGTGAGCGAAGATGCCGTCGAGGTTGAGCGAGTTGGGCCGGACCAGGAGGTGCGAGAGCAGGTGCAGCCGCAGGTAGGCATCCGAGGTGCCCGCTGGAGGCGCCTGCAGGTCGATCTCGACCGTGACGGCCTCGAGGCGCACATTGCGTCGGGCGTCGGGGCCCGCGGCCTCCTCGAGTTCGGTGGGCACGATCCAGCGGTCCCGGTCCCGGGGCAGCGCGCCCAGCGTGGGCGCCGGGAACCAGGTGTCGAGCACGGTGCCGTCACCGGCGATCGTGGCCAGGCCGTACCCCCAGGCGTGCGTCGCCGTCGGTGCGGAGGGATCTGACAGGTGTTCGGGGGGAAGGGCGGTGACCATGGCTCTAGATTAGTAGGGTGCCCCACGACCTCACCGATTCAGCCGAGACCGCCCTCACCCTCGACCTCACCTCGTCGTCGATCGAGCTGACCCGCGCCATCTGCGATGTGGAGTCGGTGTCGGGCAACGAGACGCCGCTGGCCGACGCCATCGCCGCCGCGCTGGCCGGCTCCGCGCACCTCGAGGTGATCCGCGACGGCGACACCATCGTGGCCCGCACCAACCTGGGCCGGGCCCAGCGCGTGGTGATCGCCGGGCACATCGACACCGTGCCGCTGAACGACAACCTGCCCACCCGCTTCGAGACCATCGACGGCGTCGACTACCTCTGGGGCCGCGGCACCGTGGACATGAAGGCCGGCGTGGCCGTGCAGCTCAAGCTCGCCGCCGAGCTGACAGACCCCCGCGTCGACGTGACCTGGATGTGGTACGACCACGAGGAGGTCAACGCCGACCTCAACGGCCTGGGCCGGCTCGCGGCCAACCGCCCCGACCTGTTCGAGGGCGATTTTGCCATCCTGGGCGAACCGAGCAACAGCCAGGTCGAAGGCGGCTGCAACGGCAACGTGCGCATCGAGGTGCGCACCTTCGGCAAGCGGGCGCACTCCGCCAGGGCCTGGGTGGGCGAGAACGCGATCCACAAGGCCGCGCCGATCCTCGACATCCTCGCGGGCTACACCCCGCGCGAGGTGGAGGTCGAGGGCCTGGTGTACCGCGAGGGCCTGAACGCCGTGGGCATCACGGGCGGCATCGCCGGCAACGTCATCCCGGACGAGTGCATGGTGCACGTGAACTACAGGTTCGCGCCCAGCCGCACGGCCGCTGAGGCCGTCGCCCACCTCGAAGAGCTGTTCGCCGGCTTCGACATCACCGTGGTCGACCTGGCCGAGGGCGCACGGCCCGGCCTGGACGCGCCGCTGGCGATCAAGTTCCTCGACGCCGTCGGCGCCGAACCCCGGCCCAAGTACGGCTGGACCGATGTGGCCCGCTTCTCGGCGCTGGGCATCCCGGCCGTCAACTACGGGCCCGGCGACCCGCTCAAGGCGCACGCCGACGACGAACGGGTGGCGCTGTCCCAGATCACCGACTGTGAAGACGCCCTGCGCGCCTGGCTGACCGCGCCGATCGGCTGACCATGACGCCCACCAGCGCCTCCCCGGCCCCGGTGCGCGCCCACGCCGACCGGGCGCTGCCGGCGCGCTTACGGGCCCGCTACCGGCTGGTGCCGTGGTGGCAGAGGGTCTCCGTGATCTGGCTGCTCTCCCGGCTGGTGACCACCACGCTGGTGCTGGCGCTGGCGAGCGTGCAGGGACAGAACCCCTGGACGCCGGCGAAGCCCGGCTACACGGCGTTCGCCAACATGTGGGATGCGCTCTGGTACAACATCGTCGCCGTCGGCGGCTACCCGTCGGTGCTGCCGGTCACGGTGGACGGTCACGTGGGCGAGAACGCCTGGGCGTTCATGCCCGGCTACCCGGCGGTGGTGCGGGTGCTCATGCTCGTCACCGGCGCGCCCTGGGCGTCCATGGCCGTTGTCGTGTCCGTCGCCTGCAGCCTGGGCACCGCGCTGCTGTTCTACCGCCTGATGCGCCGGGTGCAGCCGGAGTCGACGGCCCTGTTCGCCGTGGTGCTGTTCTGCGCCGCCCCGCTGTCGCCGCTGCTGCAGTTCGGTTACGCCGAGTCGATGCAGTTGCTGCTGCTCACCCTGGCCCTGCTCCTGGTGCTGCAACGCCGCTACCTGGTTCTCGTGCCCGTGATCGCGCTGATGGCACTGACCCGGCCGAGCGGCCTGGCGTTCGCCCTGTTCCTCGCCTTGCACGTGGGATTCCGCTGGTACAGCCGGGTGAGGGATCCGTTCCCGGTGCGGGAAGCGGTGACGGCGTCATCCGTGGCGGTGTTCAGCGGGCTGATGGGCCTGGCCTGGCCGGCCATCGCCTGGGCTGTCACGGGCTCGCCGACCGCCTACACCGACACCGAGCTGGCCTGGCGCTCCGCGTACATCGGCTATCAGGAGCTGGTGCCCTTCGCGGCCTGGTTCCAGAGCGGCGTGTGGTGGCTCGGTCAGCCGCTGGGCATCCTCGTGGTGGTCGCCGTGATCCTGGGCTTCACGCTGCTGATGTTCGCCCCCGCGGTGCGGAGCCTGGGCGTCGACCTGCGGCTGTGGGTGGCCTCCTATGCGCTCTACCTGCTCGCCGTGTTCTTCCCGCAGTCGAGTGTCTTCAGGCTGCTGATGCCGATGTTCCCGCTGCTCGGCGCCCTCGCCCGGCCGCGCAGCATCGTGTACCGCGTTGTGGTCACACTGCTGCTCATTTGCGGCCAGTGGGGCTGGCTTCTGCTCTGCTGGGGCGTCGACGGGGCCGATTGGACGCCGCCCTAATTACTGTCTGACGGCCGAATGGTCGATAATAGGACTACGACTACGAATGGAAGGGGAGTTCATGGCGGCCATGAAGCCACGGACCGGAGACGGGCCAATGGAGGCTGTAAAGGAGGGGCGCCTTATCATCGTGCGTGTACCGCTCGAAGGTGGAGGTCGACTCGTCGTCTCTGTGAACGACGCTGAAGCTAAGGAGCTTCACGATGCGCTCGCCGGTGTAGTCACCCCGGCCGTATAACAAGTTTCAACTGATCGGCTGTGCGGTTCTCCGCACAGCCGATTTTTTCGTGCCCTCAGCGTTTCGTGCCTTCAGAGGTAGGTCAGGCGCGCAGCTTGGTGATCTGCAGCAGCCCGTCGCCAACGGGGGAGAGGGCGCTGATGACGGCCTTCGACCCGGCGATCTCGTTGAGCAGGGTGCGGAAGCCCGTCGCGACCTCGTCGCGCTGGGCGGGGTCGGCCACCCGGCCACGCCACAGGGCGTGCGCCACGAGCACGGTGCCGCCCGGGCGGGCCAGGCGCAGGCCGTGCTCGACGTACTCGATGACCGACTGCGGGTCGGCGTCCACGAACACGATGTCGTAGGAGTTCTCGTTCATGCGGGGCAGCACCTCGGCCGCGCGGCCCGTGATCAGGCGCACCCGGTTGCCGGGGATCCCCGCCTCGTGGAAGTTGGCCTTCGCGTGCTGCAGGTGGTCGACCTCGATGTCGATCGAGGTGAGGGTGGCCCCCGGGGCACCCGTGAGCAGCCAGATGCCGGACACACCGGCTCCTGTGCCCACCTCGAGGATGCTGCGGGCGCCGGTCGCGGCGGCGATGACGGCAGACTGCGCGCCCACCGAGGGGGCGATCGCGTCGATGCCGAGTTCGAGGGACTGCTGCCGGGCGCGGGCCAGGGCGTCGCTCTCCACCACCGAGTCGTCGGCGAATTTCCAATTCAGATCTTTGTCAGACATTCCGCAACTCCAGTAGATGTATGGATCAAGACTACGGCCGCCTCACCCTCGGTGCGGGGATGCCTCGCCGGGGGGATATTCTGAGGTCATGTTTGGTCTGACGTTCGAGAAACTCCTGCTTATCGGGATCATCGCCGTCTTCCTGCTCGGTCCGGAGAAGCTGCCGCATTATGCCGCCCAGCTCGGCCGACTGGTGCGCCAGCTTCGCGACATGGCCAACGGCGCCAAAGACCGCATGAAAGACGAGATGGGCCCGGAGTTCGACGACGTCGACTGGAAGAAGCTCGACCCGCGCCAGTATGACCCGCGCCGGATCATCCGGGAAGCCCTCACCGAAGACGAACCGGTCAAACCGCAATCGGCCGTGATCTCCCGCACCGGCCCCAACCCGGACAGCGCGTACCTGCAACGCAAGCGCGCCAGGGAAGGCGCCCTGACCGGCCCGGCGCCGTTCGACTCCGAGGCCACCTAGCCGCTCCTGCCGCCCCGAACTGGGGTGCGGCCGGATCGACCGCGACGCGTGAGCCGGAGGCGTGCGGGCGTACCGTGGGAGACGAGCGTGCCCCTGCCGGAGTGCGCAATCCTCGGGGGAGAGGTCGCACCATGCGCAGCACACGCAGTCGCCTGATACTGGTCGCCATCGTCGCGGGGACGGCCCTGCTCTCGGCTGGCGCCACCGCCTACGCCTCGGAGAGTCTGCACGCCGCCGAGGTCAGCTCCGCCCAGAATTCCGCGGTCGGGTCCGCCGCCACACCGACGCCAACACCCACCCCGACCCCGACCGTGACGCCGACTGTGACGCCGGCCCCCGTCGAGCTCGCGCAGCCGGAGACGCCCGTGGCTGCCGCACCCGACGTGGCCGTGCCCGACGAGACCGACGCGGGCGCATCCGCCGACGACGGGAACGTCGTCGAGGTGCGCACGCCCAACCCCGACGCCATTCCCGTGACCCGCGCCCAGCACGAGTACTTCTACGGGCTGGTCACCCAGTGCATGGCCGAGGCCGGCTTCGAGTGGCACGCCGTCTGGCTGTCCGCCGATGACACCTTCGCGGGTGTGGACATGACCCGCGCCGGAGACGTCGATCCCGACCAACAGGCCGGCTTCACCCTCGCTATGTACGGCGACACCGGCGGCGGCGACTACTACCACTGGGCGGATGCCGGCTGCTGGGGCTACGCGGTGCACGTCACCGGCAACGACGGAAACAACTAGGCGTCGCGGATGTCCACACGACGACGCCGTGTCCTCCTGTTGACCACGGTTGTGGCGGTCGCCGCGCTGTCGGTCGGCGCCGCGGCGTACTCGGCCGGCCGGGATGCCCGGGCCCCGAGCACGGTGGCCGCCGGTGCCGGAGTACTTGGGAAGACACGGGCTGCTGGGGGTACGCGTTGCACCTGACCGGCAACGACGGCACCTCCTAGCCAGACGGTCAACCTGGTCAGTCTTCGGAAAGAGGGGCCGGTCGCGGGGTCTCGACAAGCTCGACCGACGAGTGGGCGCGACGTATCCGCTGGTTGAGCGTGTCGAAACCCGGTGGGTCGCGACGTGCGTGGATGTCGCGCCCCGTCGTTGGTCGAGCCTGTCGAGACCTCGTGACGTGCGTGGATGTCGCGCCCCGTCGTTGGTCGAGCCTGTCGAGACCTCGTGACGTGCCTCGAGATCCGCTCACCGGGTCTCGACAAGCTCGACCAACGTATGGGTGCGTTCCGCAGACCAGCCCGCCGAGTCTCCTCAGGAAGTGCACTTCCCCCGACCACCCGGGCGCGAAGCCCCCCACCCCCCCACGGGTCGACGGGCTCGACCGACGGAGGCAGGCTTGGTGGCTAGCGCCGGCGGGCCGCCTTGAGGGTACGGGCGAGCAGCGCCATGGGGCCCACAAGCCGGGCGAACTCCGTTCCGGTTCCGGGCAGCCGCAGCACCCCGGTGGCCAGGGAGATGGTGACCGGGTCCACGAACCGCTTGAGTCCCTCCGGGCCGTTCCGACGGCCGAGGCCTGAGCCCTTGATGCCGCCCATCGGGGCGTCGACGGCGGAGAACGAGCCGCGGTAGCCCTCGTTCACGTTGACGCTGCCGGCCTCCAGTGCGCCGGCCACGCGCAGGCCCCGCCGGGCGGAGCCGCTGAGCACCGCGGCGTTCAGCCCGTAGGCGCTGTCGTTGGCGGCGAGGATGGCCTCCTGCTCGGTGTCGACCACCGACACCGACACGACCGGTCCGAACGTCTCGTCGGCAAAGCAGAGCATAGCCGGGGTGACGCCGGTGAGGATCGTGGGCTCGAAGAAGTACGGGCCGAGGTCGGGCCGGCCCCGGCCGCCCGCGTGCACAGGGGCGCCGTGGGACACCGCATCCTGCACATGGGTGGTGACCCGGTCCAGCTGATCCTGCGAGGTGAGCGAGCCGACATCCGCCCGGTAGTCCAGGCCGGAGCCGAGCAGGAGAGCCCGGGTGACGGTGGTGAATTCCTGCAGGAACCGATCGGCGACCGCCCGCTGCACGTAGATGCGCTCGATCGACACGCAGAGCTGCCCGAGCGACGAGAAGCAGGCGTACGCGGCCTGCGCGGCGGCGCGGTGCGGGTCGACGTCGTCGAGCACGATCATCGGGTTCTTGCCGCCCAGCTCCAGTGACGCGCCGGTGAGGGTGCTCGCCGCCTGCTCGCCCACCCGGATGCCCGTGGGCGTCGACCCGGTGAAGCACACGTAGTCGGCGCCGGACGTGACCGCGCTGCCGATCTCGGGGCCCGGGCCGGTCACGACGGCCCAGAGGTCGGCCGGCACCCCGGCGTCGATGAAGGCCCGGCGCAGCATCAGGATGCTCAGCGCCCCCTGGTTGTCGGCCTTCTGCACTACCCCGCAGCCGGCGGCCAGTGCGGGGACGACGTCCATCGCGGCCAGGCTGAGCGGGAAGTTCCACGGAGTGATTACCCCGGCGACGCCCTTGGGCCGGTAGCGCACCCGGGTGGTCACGAGCACCGGAAGGCCGGACCTGCGCCGTTCGCCGCCGAGCACCCGCCGGGCGGCGAGGGCGTTGTACCGGGTGACGCCGGCGGCCTGGAAGACCTCCTCGAAGGCCTGCCCGCGGGTCTTACCGGTCTCGGTCTGCAAGGTGTCGAGCAGGCTCTCGCGTCGGCTCAGCAGCAGGTCGTGCGCCTTCAGCAGCACGGCCCGGCGGTGGGCGAATCCGGCCCGGGCCCAGCCGATCTGGGCGAGGCGGGCGCGGGCGTACGCATCCGCGACGTCCTGCGGGCTGCTCAGCGGCAGCGCGTGCAGCGGTTGCCCGGTGAACGGCGCGATGACCGTGGCCGTGTCACCTGACGTGGAACGGATGTCGCGGGCGAGTTCGGCGATGAACGGGAGTTCCAACGTGGCGGAAGTCATGGGGGTCAGTCTAGACAGGTGTGCCGGAGCGCACTCCTGCCCGACCGGGTGGGACCTGGCGCAGGGTCAGCGCGGGGAGATGCCCAGGCTCAGCCCGGCCAGGCCGCGTCCGCGGGTGGCCAGCCGGTCGGCGATGGCCTGGATGGCCGCCGCCGCGGGGTCGGCCGGGTCGCCGAGCACCACCGGGATGCCCGTATCGCCGCCGCTGCGCAGGGCGACGGAGAGCGGCACCTGGCCGAGCAGCGGCACCGGGGTGTCCTGACCGGCGGAGAGGCGGGCGGCGACCTCGGCGCCGCCTCCGGAGCCGAAGATCTCCAGCATGGTGCCGTCGGGCTGCATCAGCCCGGACATGTTCTCGATCACGCCGTAGATCGACTGGCCGGTGTGCCGGGCCACGGCGCCGCTGCGCTCGGAGATGTCGGAGGCGGCCGGCTGCGGGGTGGTGACCACGATGACCTCGGCGTGTGGCAGCAGCTGGCCCACCGAGATGGCGATGTCGCCGGTGCCCGGCGGCAGGTCGAGCAGCAGGATGTCGAGGTCGCCGAAGTAGACCTCGGTGAGGAACTGGGTGATGGTGCGGTGCAGCATCGGGCCGCGCCAGGCGACGGCCACCGAGGTGTCGTCGACGAACATGCCGATCGAGATGACCTTCACGTCGTAGCCGATCGGCGGCAGGATCATGTCGCCCACCTGGGTGGGCTTGACCATGCCGGACTGGCCGCCGGGCGTGGCCGGCGGGGTGACCAGGCCGAGCAGGCCGGGGATCGAGAAGCCGTAGACGTCGGCGTCGACGATGCCTACCCGGAGGCCCCGTGCGGCGAGGGCGACGGCCAGGTTGGCGGTGACGGTGGACTTGCCCACACCGCCCTTGCCGCTGGTGATCGCGTAGATGCGGGTGAGCGAGTCGGGGGAGAACTGCAGGCTGCGGGCGCCCTGCCCGCCGCGGAGCTTCTCGGTCATGGCGCGGCGCTGCTCGGGGGTCATCACCGAGACGACGACCCGGGCCAGGCCCTCCCCGACGACGGATTCGGTCGCCTCACGCACATCCGTCTCGATGCGGGTCGCCGCCGGGCAGCCGGCGATGGTGAGCCGGATGTCCACGGTGGCGCCGCCGTCGGCGTCGATCGTGACACCCGACACCATGTCGAGCTCGGTGATGGGTTTGCGGATCTCCGGGTCGATGACTCGGGCGAGGGCGGCTCGTACCCGATTCTCAGTCAATCGGGTGCGCCTCCTGGGCGCTGCGGCGATCGGCGGCGGCGCGGCTGATGCTGCCCTCGCGTTCCCGGCTCTCGAGCTCGCGGCTCTCGCGGTCGCGGGCTGCCTCGCTCTCCCGGCGCGCCTGCTCGTCGCGCTGGTCGAGGTTGTCGAGCATGGCGCGCAGTTCCGCGCGGAGGAAGTCCTTTGAGGCGAGGTCCTTCATGCCCAGGCGGAGCGCCACGACCTCACGGGCGAGGTACTCGGTGTCGGCCAGGTTGCGTTCGGCGCGCTGCCGGTCCTGCTCGAACTGCACCCGGTCGCGGTCGTCCTGCCGGTTCTGCGCGAGCAGGATCAGCGGAGCAGCGTAGGACGCCTGGAGCGAGAGCACCAGGGTGAGGGCGATGAAGCCGAGCTCGATCGAGTCGAAGCGCAGGCTGATCGGGGAGAGGGTGTTCCAGCTGATCCAGAAGACCGTGAAGAGGGTCAGGCCCAGCAGGAACCAGGGGGTGCCCATGCCGCGGGCGATCGCCTCGGTGAGCCGGCCGAACCTGTCGTTGCTGCGTCCGTTGCGCTTGCGCCCGACCAGGTTGGTGGTGCGCAGCCCTTTGGGCGTGTCGAGGCGGAGCTCCGACTTGTTAGCTCGTGCCATTGTCGTGCCTCCGTCCACCCGGTAGCGGGATACTTCCTGTCATCAGCTGGGTTCTGGCCGTGGCACGTTTACGCACCTCGTCGTTGCCGTCGTGACTTCGCCAGTCGTCCGGCAGCAGGTAGTCGAGCACGTCATCAATCGTCACCACCCCGACGAGTCGGTGGTTGTCGTCGACGACCGGAACGGAGACCAGGTCGTAGCTGGCGAGAATGCGGGTGACCTCGGCCGCCGAGGTGTCCGCGGTGACGGGCTCCAGACCCAGGTCGAGCAGGGTGCCGAGGCGTTCGTGCGGCGGGTAGCGCAGCATCCGTTGGAAGTGCACCATGCCCAGGAACCGGCCGGTGGGCGGTTCGTAGGGCGGCAGGGTGACGCAGATCGCGGCGCCCAGTGCAGGCGCCAGGTCGTGCCGGCGGATGAGCGCGAGGCCCTCGGCCACGGTCGCGTCGGCCGAGACGATGATCGGCTCGGTGGTCATCAGGCCGCCGGCGGTGTCCGGGGCGTAGGAGAGCAGGAACCGCACGTCGTCGGCTTCCTCGGGCTCCATGAGGTCGAGCAGCTGCTCGCCGCGCTCCTCCGGCAGCTGCGCGATGAGGTCGGCGGCGTCGTCGGGTTGCATGTGGTCGAGCACCTCGGCGGCGCGTGAGTCGCCGAGCCGGGTGAGGATGCCCACCTGCTCGCTCTCGGGCATCTCCTCGAGCACGTCGGCCAGACGACCGTCCGGCAGTTCCTCGGCCACCTCGAACATGCGCTGCCTGGGCAGGTCGAGCAGGGTGTTGGCGAGGTCGGCGGGCTTCATGTCCGAGTACGTGGCAATGAGCTGCTCGGCCGACTGAGACTCGCCCGCGGTGACCTTCTCGTAGACCTCGTCCCAGTTGGCGAAGGCGGTGGCGCCCTTGGCGAACAGCGACGAGCTGGCCTTGGGCCGGCGCACGAACAACTGGCTGATCGCCCAGTCGCCCTGGGCAGACTCCTCGATCGCGACGTCTTCGATGGTGGCTTCGCCCGAACCGTCGTTGAACGCGACGCGGCGGCCGAGCATCTCGGCGATCACCCGCACCTCACCGCCGCGCTGCTCGAACCGGCGCACGTTGATCAGGCCCGTGGTGATGATCTGGCCGCTGCCGATGCTGGTGACCCGGCCGATCGAGACGAACACCCGGCGTTTGCCGGGGATTTCGACGATCAGGCCGACCACACGGGGCGGGTCGTCTTTTCGGTAGACCACCAGCACGTCGCGAACCTTGCCAACGCGGTCGCCCGCGGGGTCGAAGACGTTGCACCCGGCCAGTCGGGCGACGAAAACTCTGGTGTTTGCCACACCTCTAACTTAGCTTGTGCGCGCCGGACGGCACCCGTGACACCGCGCTGCGCCATGGGCACTCTGAGGCCGGCCGGGACCGGCGGTTGCGGCCGGCGTTGGAGCCCTCATCGGGGCATTCTCCCACTGGATGCACAGCGGTCCCTGCTGGTATGCGGGTGGATCGTGGAAGAATGGGGGCATGTCCTCTCAGAGCCCCTTCGGCGGCCGCGCCGCCGCACTGTATCCGGTCCTGCCCAAGGGCGAGGTCGTGGCGACGTACGAGACCTACAACGAGGCCCAGCTGGCCGTGGACGTTCTCGCGAAGGCCGACTTCCCCGTCAAGCAGCTGTCCATCGTGGGCAACGACCTGAAGACCGTTGAACGGGTGACCGGCAAACTCACCTGGAGCCGGGTCGCGTTGGCTGGGGCGGCATCCGGTGCCTGGCTCGGGGTGTTCTTCGGGTTGCTGTTCTTCATCTTCTCGCCGGATGGCGCCGGCCTGCCGTTCGTTTTCGCGGCCGTGCTCATGGGCGCCGGCTTCGGCATGCTGTTCGGACTGGTGAGCTACGCGCTCAACCGCCGCCGCAAGGACTTCACCTCGACCATGCAGGTGATCGCCGGCAACTACCAGGTGATCGTGAACGTCGAACTGCTCAACAAGGCCCGCAACCTGCTGGCCGGCCAGGCCGAGCCCGCCGCTGCCGCTGCCGCTGCTCCGCACCCGTCCGACCCGCCGCGCTCGGCCCCGGAGCCGCCTGCTGCCGGCGGACCGACACCGCCGTCGAACCAGCCGCCCGCGTACGGTGAGACCGGACCGACCGAGCAGCCGACAGCGCCGCCCGCGTACGGTCAGCCGGCCCCGCCCGTGTCGGCCCCGCCGGCCGCCGGACCGCCGCCCGTGGCCGAGCCCCCCGTTTCCGGTCCGGTCGACCCCGCCCGCTAACAGGCCGCGCGCCCGCGCCGTACACCAACTGTTCCCGTAGCGGACATCTGCGTCCGGGGTACCGGGCGCAGAAGTCCCCACGGGGAACAGTTGTGCGTGGTTAGGCCTGCAGGGCGGCCATCCAGGCCTCGACCGCTGCCGAGTCGCGCGGGATGCCGGCCGAGAGGTTCTCGGCGCCGGTCTCGGTGATCAGGATGTCGTCTTCGATGCGCACGCCGATGCCGCGGTACTCGGCGGGCACCGTGAGGTCGTCGAGCTGGAAGTACAGTCCTGGCTCGATGGTGAAGACCATGCCGGGCTCGATCACGCCGTCGATGTACATGTCACGGCGGGCCTGGGCGCAGTCGTGCACGTCGAGGCCGAGGTGGTGACTGGTGCCGTGCACCATGTAGCGACGGTGCTGGCCGTTCTCCGGCAGCAGCGCCTCCTCGGCGGTGACGGGCAGCATGCCCCAGTCGGCGGTGTGCCGGGCGATCACGGCCATCGCGGCCGCGTGCACCTCCCGGAAGACGGCGCCCGGCTTGGCGACCAGGAAGGCCGCGTCGGCGGCCTCGCGCACGGCGTCGTACACGCGGCGCTGCACATCCGTGAAGGTGCCGGTGACCGGCAGGGTGCGGGTGATGTCGGCGGTGTAGTAGCTGTCCACCTCGACACCGGCGTCGAGCAGCATCACGTCGCCCGGCACGACGGGTCCGTCGTTGCGGGTCCAGTGCAGGATGCAGGCGTGCGGGCCGGAGGCGGCGATGGTGTCGTAACCGACGGTATTACCGTCCACGCGGGCGCGGGTGTTGAAGACGCCCTCCACCAGGCGCTCACCGCGCTCGTGGCTGCTGGAGCGGGGCAGATCGCGGATGACGTCCTCGAAGCCGCGGGCGGTGGCCGCCACTGCGAGGCGCATCTGGCCGATCTCGTAGGCGTCCTTGACCAGGCGCAGCTCGGACAGGTCGCGGGCGAGGATGGCATCGGCGTCGTGTTCGCTGTTGATCTCGATGCTGAACGGGGCGTCTGACGCGTTGGCCGTGAGCATCCGCTCGGCGGAGTTGCGGAGGCGGGCGTCGTCGACCTTGCCGGTGAGGAACGGGTCGGCCTCGCGCACGAGCAGGGTCTCGCTGTCGACCCGGCCGAGAACCGCGGCGAAGTCGTCGATGCCGCGCACCGTGACGGCGAGGTCGCTGGCGACCTGGGCGATGGAGGGCCGCGGGCCGATCCAGAACTCGCCGATCTCGGAGTTGGCGTAGAACTCGTCGGAGTCGCGGCCGGCGCGCTCCCGGAAGTACACGGTGGCCTCGTGGCCGGTGGCGGTGGGCTCGAAGACGAGCACGGCGCCGGGCTCGGAGTCGCTGCCCCATCCGGTGAGGTGGGCGAAGGCGGAGTGCGCGCGGAAGGCGTAGTCGGTGTCGTTGGCGCGCTGCTTGAGCCGGCCGGCCGGAACGATCAGGCGCTGACCCGGGTAGAGCTTGGAGACCCGCTCGCGCCGGGCGGCGGCGAACGGCGCCTGCTCCCGGGCCGGCGGCAGCTCATCGGTGCGCTCGGCCCAGCCGCTGGAGATGAACTCCTTGAACCCTTCCGAGCCGGGCGTGGTGGACCGGTTCTCGTTCGAGCGGGCGGCGGGAGCAGGTGCGGTGTCGGTGGAATCAGCCATGCCCCCATTCTCCCACCCGCACTGCACCGAATGCGCGAGCGAGCAGCCGGGCAGGCTCAGCCGGCGGGTGAGAAGGTCGCCACGATGGGCCGGTGGTCGCTGCCCGCGGCGTCTTCATCCTGGATGACGCTCATGGCGTCGACCTGCCAGTTGGCGGTGGCCAGCACATGGTCGATGGGGGAGCCGAGCAGGGTGGGTGCCCAGGTGGGCCAGGTGCCCACGCCGGCGGCGCCCGCGGCCAGGGCGGCATCCCGGCAGGAGCCGAGCGCGGCGCCGGCCGTGTCGGCCCGGCCGGCGAAGTGGTCGAGGGTGGCGTTGAAGTCGCCGGCCATGATCACGCCGTCGGTGCCAGTGCCGGCGGTATCGCACTGCTCGGCCAGCCAGTCCAGGTCGGAGCGCCAGTTGGTCATCTCCCACTGGATCGGAGCGACGGCGTGCACGGCCACGATCGTGGGGCCGGTGCCGTCGACGGGCTCCGCCACCACCGTGGGCAGCACGTTCGTATTGCCGGGCGGTCCGGATCCCTCCGCGGACGTGACCGTGTAGTCGCCCAGGTCCGGGCTGATCAGCAGCGTGGTCGACCGGGCCTTGGAGATGAGGTCGAACGACACGGTGTGCACCCACATGGGCCGGCCGGCCGCGCGCATGGCCTCGGCGATCAGCACCCCGGTCTCCTCGGTGGTCTCGGGCAAGGTGAGCACATCGGCGTCCTCGGCCAGGGCGAGTGCGGCGATGGCGTCGGCGCCCGGCTCGTCGCCGAGGGTGTTCCAGCTCAGCACGGTGATCGACGCCGTCGCGTCGTCTGCCGACTCATCAGCCGACCCTGAGACATCCGCCGCCCGCGCCGAAGCGGGCAGGGCGGATGCGGTGCCCCGGTGCAGCAGGACGCCCACGTTGACCGCGCCGAACAGCGCCAGGAACACCATCAAGAGCGCGGTCGTGCCCCGGAACGACCGCACGAGGATGAGCAGGACCGTGAGCAGTACCAGCAGTGCGGCGGCCACCACCACGGCGAGGCCGCGCAGCGAGACAGCGTGCGCCACCACCCAGGTGTTCTGCAGGCCGAGGAACTGCGGCCAGGCCAGAACGGTGAGAACCGCCAGCGCCGCCACGACGAGCAGGGTGCGGAAGAGAAAGGAGAACATAGATGAGTCACTGTAAGCGACCGAGCTGCATTCTGCGGCCAACTAGCATGGGGGAATGGCAGTCGAACGGCGTTTCACGGGTCCGATCGACCTGCACACCCACTCCAGCGTCTCCGACGGCACCGAGACTCCGTCACAGCTCGTGCGCGCCGCCGCGGCAGCGGGACTGGGCACGGTGGCCCTCACCGACCACGACTCCACGGCGGGCTGGTCGGAGGCCTCGGTGGCGGCCCGGACCGCGGGCATCACCCTGATCCCAGGCATGGAGTTCAGCACCCGGGTCGGGCACGCCAGCATCCATCTACTCGCGTACCTCTTCGACCCGTCGGATGCCGGGATCGTCGCGGAGACCGCGCATATCCGCAAGGCCAGGCTCACGCGGGCAGAGCAGATGGTGGCCCGGATCGGCGCCGACTACGAGATCACCTGGGACGACGTGCTCGCCCAGACCACAACGGGCGGAACCGTGGGCCGGCCGCACATCGCGGACGCCCTCGTGGCCAACGGCCTCGCCCTCACCCGCAGCGAGGCGTTCGCGGGCATCCTGCACTGGGAGGCGGGCTACTACCAGCCGCACTACGCGCCGGACCCGCTGCGCGCCGTGACGCTCGTGCGCGCGGCCGGGGGCGTGCCCGTGATCGCGCATCCGGCCACCCGGGGCGTCGCCGACGTGATGGCCGAGAGCCGGCTGGCCGCCCTCGTGGCCGCCGGTCTGTTCGGCTTGGAGCTGCGGCACCGGGAGAACAAGCCGGAGGCCACCGCGCGGCTCACCATGCTCGCCGAGAAGTACGGTCTGGCCATCACCGGGTCCAGCGACTACCACGGCGAGGGCAAACCGAACCGGCTGGGCGAGAACACCACCACCCCCGAGGTGCTCGAGCGCATCGTGGCCGAGGGCCGCGGCTCGGCGCCGGTCACCCCCGCCTGACCCGCCACCTGAGGCCTCCATCCCCCTCGAGTTGCGCCAAACTGCCCCCTCGAGCGCCCTGAGAGGGCGATTCGACGCAACTCGGCGCCTGCCGGTCGTCGGACCGGGCCTGGCTCCCGAGGGGGATGGCTCGGCGAACGGCCCCGGTTCCGTTCGGCCCCATAACCTTGAGTCATGCTCCAGCTGGCCCCCACGACTTCTCGCGATCTCGGGGAGCTGACCGAGTTCCTGCGGGGCGTTGACCTGACCCTGAGCGGACTGGACTCTCCGGCGGTGCGCTTGTGGATCGCGCGTGATGCGTCGACCGGCTGCATCGTCGCCAGTACGGGCTTCGAATGCAGTGACGATGGCAGCCAGGTTCTCATTCGCAGTGTTGCCGTTGATCCGTCCCGCCGGGGGCACGGCACGGGCCTCGAGCTGGCCGGATTCGCTCTCGATCGCGCGGCAGAGGCTGGAGCGGAGCGCGCGTGGCTGTTCAGCCGCCGCTCCGGAGAGTTCTGGCAGCGAATGGGCTTTGCTCTGGCGTCCACCGGGGACCTCGCCGCGGTGCTCGCGAGCACGCATCAGGTGCGGCACTTCGCCGAAACAGGTCAGCTTGCCCGCGAGGTGGCCTGGAGCCGGCTGCTCAGCTGAGCGTCGAAGCGACGTCCATCATGTGAGCGTCATGCCGACCGGTCGCGAATTGCCGCCTGACGCCCTTTCCCGGGCGCTGAGGGGGCAATGTGTCGCAACTCGGCGCGGTCGGGTGTGTTGAGATGCGGCAAACGGCCCCTTCACACGAGGTGAAGGAGCCGTTTGCGGCATGTCAGGGGCAGGTTACGCCGTGGGCGCCTGCGGGGAGCGGCGGCGGGTGCGGCTGCGACGGCGGGGAGCGCTGTTGCCGTCGTGGTGCTCGGTGCCTCCGCCGTCGTGGGTGCCGGCTGCCGGGGTGGCGGCGGGGGCATCCGGGTTGGTGGTCGTGCCAACGCGGGTGCGCGGACGGCTGGTCTGCTCGCCCGAGCGGCCCGAACCGGAGCGCCCGTCCGAGCGGCCATCGGTACGTCCGCCGGAGCGGCTGTCGCTGCGGGCACCGCGGTTGGCGTCACGGCCGGAGGCGGCGCCGGGCACGGTCTCCTTGATCGGGGTCGCACGCAGACGCCCCTTCGAGCCGGCCGGGATGTTCAGGTCGGTGTAGAGGTGCGGCGACGAGGAATAGGTCTCCTGCGGCTCGGGGGTGCCGAAGTCGAGGGCCTTGTTGATCAGGGTCCACTTGGGCATGTCGTCCCAGTCCACGAAGGTGACGGCGATGCCGGTCTTGCCGGCGCGGCCGGTGCGGCCCACGCGGTGCAGGTAGGCCTTCTCATCCTCGGGAATGGTGTGGTTGATCACGTGGGTGACGTCGTCGACGTCGATGCCGCGCGCGGCGACATCCGTGGCGATCAGGATGTCTTTCTTGCCGGCCTTGAACGCCGCCATGGCGCGCTCGCGCTGCTCCTGGTTGAGGTCGCCGTGCACGGCGGTGGCGTTGAAGCCACGGTCACCGAGCTCCTCGACGAGCTTGGCGGCGGCCCGCTTGGTACGGGTGAAGATCACGGTCTTGCCGCGGCCCTCGGCCATCAGGATGCGGCCGATGACCTCGTCCTTGTCCATGTTGTGCGCCCGGTAGACCAAGTGCTCGATGTTGGCCTGCATGAGGCCCTCGTCGGGGTCGCTCGCGCGGATGTGGATGGGCTTGGTCATGAACCGGCGGGCCAGGGCCACGATCGGGCCGGGCATGGTGGCCGAGAAGAGCATGGTGTGACGGGTGGACGGCGTCTGCGAGAAGAGCTTCTCGATGTCGGCGAGGAAGCCGAGGTCGAGCATCTTGTCGGCCTCGTCGAGCACCATCTCGCGCACGTTGGAAAGGCTGAGCAGGCGCTGGCTGGCGAGGTCGAGCAGGCGACCGGGGGTGCCGACGACGATCTGCGCGCCGGCCTTGAGCTGCTCGATCTGACCCTCGTAGGCCTTGCCGCCGTAGATGGAGACGATGGTGGTGCCGCGGTTGCTCGCTGCGAGCTCGAGGTCTTCGCTGACCTGCACGCACAGTTCGCGGGTGGGAACGACCACGAGGGCCTGCACACCGGGCTCGGGGTTCAGGCCGAGGCGCTGGATCAGCGGCAGCCCGAAGCCGAGGGTCTTACCGGTTCCGGTCTTGGCCTGGCCGATGATGTCCTGGCCGCTGAGGGCGAGCGGGATCGTCTGGGTCTGGATCGGGAAGGGCTCGAGGATGCCCTTGGCGGCCAGGGCGTCGACGATGTCCTGGTCGATATTGAGTTCGGTGAAGGTCACTTTTTTGTTTGCCTGTCTTGCTAGAAGCGGGATGCGCCCGTCTTCTGCTTCAGGCGCAAGTCCACCGATCCGACGCCGGTGAATGACACCAGACTATAGGTGCGGCCTGGGCAAAAGCCGCTGACACCCTCGAACCGGTGCTGTTTACGGTCAGGCCCGGAGTGCGGACAGTGGCGCCCGCGTCTCCTCGGCCACCTTGACGGTCGTCATGGGGAAGGACACCGTTCCGGCCGGGTAATAGGAGAAGGTGTACTCCTGGGCGATGTCGCGCCGGTCGACGAGCACCTGTTCACGCACCAGCACGGGTGAGCCGGTGGGGATGCCCAGCATCCGTGCGGTGGCCGGGTCGCAGGCGCCGGCATCCACCACCGACCGGATCTCCGCCAGCGGCGACCCGTAGACGGCCTCGAAGGCATCCGCGAGGCTCGGGCAGCTCTGCCACACCGGCGGTTGGGCGTAGCTGCGGCGGAAGTACGCGATCCGCACGCCGACGGCGACGGCGTCGTCGAAGAAGCAGTGTTCCACCAGGCCCACATAGTCTTCGGTGGTCTGCAGCTTGGCGGCCACGGTGGGAGTGGTCTGCACAGTGCGGTAGTCGGTGCGGATCACCGAGAAGCGGGTGGATGCCTTCCACGGCAGGATGTCGTCGATGGGGAGCTGCAGCACCGCCCGGTTCAGCCGGGTCCCGCTGCGCCGCTGCCGGCTGACCATGCCCTCCTCGCTCAACTGCTGCAGCGCCTCCCTGATGGCCGTGCGGGTGATGCCCAGGGAACGGATCAGGGTGTCCTCCACGAGCTTCTGGTCGACGACCACGTCGCCGGACCTGATCATCACCCGGAGCAGGTCGTAGGCGCGGCGGGTCTGGTTCGTCGACGTGCCCGTGGCCGTTGCAGGCTGGTCGTCTGGCATGGCAGGTTCCTGTTCGGCGGATGCGGTCCGGCGGCTTCCGGGCCTCTCGCCAACGTAACAAGCCACCGTTTCGTCCATGTGACCACTTGTCGACGATGTCGCTACGGCTGGCCGTGAGTTCACCGGGCGGGGGCTTGGTAGGTGTGCATCAACGGCATGACCTTCTCGGCGAACCGCACCACATCGGTTGTGTAGTCGGCGAAGGTGAGGACGGCGCTGGCCACCCCGGCCTCCTCATCGAGGGCGTCGAGATAGGCGGCGATGCGCCGGTAGGAGCCGACGATGTGCGGGGAGTACCAGCAGGACCCCTGCAGGAACGCGGCCCGGTCCGGGTGGTCGAAGACCACCGGCGGCACGCCACCCTCCTGTCGTTTCAGGCCCACGTTCACGGCGGTTCCGGTGCGGTCGTTGCGGGCGGCCGCGGCGATGCCGGCCTGGGCGCCCAGGTCGACGCCGGCCATGTAGTGCTGTGCCTCGGCCACGGCTTCCTCGTCGGTCTCGGCCATGATGATGCCCAGCAGCACGGCGCTCTCACAGTGCCGGCCGAGCCGTGCGCAGCGCTCGGCGAGTCCGGCGGCGGCCTGGGCGAGTTCGTCGATGGGCCCGAGGATGAAGTTGACGTCGGCGTGGGCCGCCGCCACATCCAGGCTCGCGGGTGACTGGCCCGGCACGATCACGGTGACGCCGTGTTCGGGCGTGGGCTGCACGAGGCAGTCGTCAAGGGCGAAGAAGTCGCTCTGGTGGGTGAGCCGGCCGTGCTCCCAGAGCCCGCGCAGGATGCTGATGAACTCGGCGCTGTAGGCGTACCGGTCGGTGTAGTAGTCCTCGGAGGGCCACATGCCCATTTGCTCGTATTCGTAGCGGTTCCACCCGGCGACGATGTTCACGCCGAACCGGCCCGCGGAGGCGTCGTCGAGGGTGGCGCCGAGGCGGGCGACCATGGCCGGGTTCACCGAGGGCACCCCGACGGATGCCCAGAGTTTGATGGTGCTGGTCGCTTCGACCAGCGCGGCCATGAGCACCGTCGACTCCACCGCGTGGTTCCAGTAGTCGGTCTCCCCGCCGAAGCCGCGGTACTTCACCATGGAGAGGGCGAAATCGTAGCCGTGCTTCTCGGCATCCACCGTGATCTGCTTGTTCAGCGCGTAGGTCGGCTGATATTGCGGAGCGTTGGTCGAGTAGATGTAGCCGTTGTTGGCCGTGGGCAGGAACACTCCGCACTTCATCTCAGAACTCCACAAGGTGATCGCGGAGCGTCGTGCCGGAGTAGCCGTCGCGGATCAGGCCGCGGCGCCGCAGCGCCGGCGCCAAGCCGTCGGCGACCTCGGCCATGTTGCGGCGGGTGGTGGGCAGGTAGAGCAGGAAGCCGTCACCGCCGACCTCGTCCATGATCTCGCCCATCTTGGCGGCGACGGTGTCGGGGCTGCCGACGAGGCCGAGGTCGGTGATCTGGAAGGAGCTGGCGACGACGTCGCGCAGGGTCTTGCCCGCGCTGTCCTGGAAGATGGCCGCAACTGAACTGTGTTCGCCGTTCTGCCGGCTGAAGTCGATGTCGGACACCAGGGTGTCGGGATCGATGGCGCCGAAGTCGATACGGCCGCCGCTGGTGTACGACATGTTCCAGAGGTTGTACTCGATCGCGGCGTCACTCGCGCGGCCCGCGAGAGAGGCCGCGGCCAGGTCCCTGGCCTCCTGGTCGGTGGCGGCGATGACCGGGGTGACCAGGAACAGGAACTTGACCTTGTCGGGATCCCGGCCGTACGAGGCGACCCGGCGGCGCATGTCGGCGCGGTACTCCTTCATCTCCTCGACGGTCTTGCACATCGACATCATGGTGTCGTCGTAGCGGGCGGCCATGTCCCGGCCGGCCTCCGAGCCGCCGGCCGACGCCACCGGCGGGCGGCCCTGCGGACCAGGGATGGTGTTCAACGGTCCGCGGGAGGAGAAGTACTTGCCCACGAAGTCGATCGGTTCGACCTTGGTGTGGTCGGCGTAGATGCCGCTCTCCAGGTCGGCGAGAACCGCGCCGGGTTGCCAGGAGCCCTGCAGCTGCTGCACCACGTCCACCCATTCCTGCGCCATCAGGTAACGCTCGTCGTGGTCGAAGTGCTGCGCGAAACCGTAGTTCTGCGCCACCCGGTCGGTGACGCTGGTGACGACGTTCATGCCCACCCGGCCCTCGGTGAGGTGGTCGAGGGTGGTGAACAGCCGGGCGGCCAGGTAGGGCGGGTACTGGATAACCGAGGCGGTGGGGATGATGCCGATGTGCTTGGTGCGCTGGGTCATCAGCGGTACAAGCGGCATCGGGTCGTTCTTGGGGGCCATGAATCCGCGCCGCAGGCTGGTCTCCGCCGTGCCCTTGTAGCTGTCCTCGACCATGGCCGTGTCCTCGATGAGGATGTAGTCGAAGCCGGCCCGCTCCATCGAGGTGGCCAGGTCGACGTAGATGTCGGGCTTCATCCAGTCGGTGACGTTCGAGCCCACCCAGGGGCCGTCACCGCCCTTGGCATTCCAGGGCTGAATGCCGAAACCGTTGCCGAGAAACCAGCCGAGGTGGAACATGGGTGCCTCTTTCTGAAGGATGTCGTGGGGGAGCGGTGGGTGCAGCAGGTCAGCGGGCGGCGAGGCGCTCGCCGAAGGTTCCGGGGCCGTACCCGGTCTGGGCGAGGCCGCGGCGTTGCAGTTCGGGGACGAGGCCGTCGAGCACCTCGTCGAGGTAGTGCCGGCTGATCAGTCCGCCGCCGCCGTGGAAGAGCAGGAAGCCGTCGCCGCCGACGAATTCCATGGCCTCCTCCATCTGGTCGGCCACGGTCTGCGGGGTGCCGACGAGGCGGAGCGAGGTGGACTCGCCCTTGCCGGCCATGGCCTGCCGCAGGCTCGACCCGCGGGTGGCGGCCTTCATGGCATCCAGGATGCTCTGCGCCCCGTTGGTGGTGGCATCCTCGGGGATCGGCCGGTCGAGGTCGTACTGGGCGAAGTCGATCTCCGAGAC
The DNA here is from genome assembly GCF_001679725.1 of Cryobacterium arcticum. Lineage (NCBI taxonomy): Bacteria > Bacillati > Actinomycetota > Actinomycetes > Micrococcales > Microbacteriaceae > Cryobacterium > Cryobacterium arcticum. The sequence goes on from NZ_CP016282.1 coordinate 1,180,818, forward strand.
GTTGGAGAGCTGCACCAGGCGGCGCAGGAAGTTGTCGCCGTCGGCCGAGTACATCCGGGCCTCCTTGGCCTCCGCCTCGGCGACGGTCTCGCCCAGGATCGGTGTGACCATGTAGAGCACCCGGCAGGAGTCGGGGTCGGTGCCGGCGCGCTCGAGTCGCTGGCGGATGCCGTCGCGGTACGCCTTCATGGCCGGCAGGCCGGTGGGCACCGACACGATCAGGTCGGCCCAGCGGGCTGCGAAGTCCATCCCGGCGGAGGAGCCCCCGGCCTGGCACAGCACGGGGCGGCGTTGCACCGGCGGCAGGGCGGACGGGGCCGCAGCCGCGTAGTAGTCGCCGTCGAAGGCGACCCCGTCGGCGCCGGTCCAGAACTCGTCGACCAGGCTCACGTACTCCTCGGCACGGGCGTACCGCTCGTCGTGTTCCCAGAGGGTGTCGAGCCCGACGTTCTGCGCGGCCAGGTTCTCGAACGAGGTCACGATGTTCCAACCCGCCCGGCCGTCGCTGAGCTGGTCGAGGGTGGCCTGCAGCTGGGCGAGGCGGTGCGGCGGGTACAGGCTGGTGCTCATCGTGGTGACGATGCCGAGCCGCTCGGTGGCCTGGGAGATGGCCGCGGCCAGGGGCAGCGGGTCGTGCTTGGGCGCCTTGGTCGTGGCTTTGAATTCGGCCGTCATGCTGCTGCCGAAGTTCTCCGGAACCACGCTGGAGTCTTCCAGCATCACCAGGTCGATCGAGGCCCGCTCCAGGGCACGGGCCATGTCGACGTAGAACTCGCCGTCGGTCCAGCCGGTGGGGGTGCTGCCGGCCCACGGCCGGTTCCAGGCCGTGGGCATGTAGTTCATGAACCAGCCCAGGACCATCCGGCGACGCTCGTCGTGGCTGGTGGTCGGGGGAGTGGGCTCGGCGTTCATGCGGGGTCCTCCGTCGTGGCCGAAGCTGTGCGTGCAGGGGCTGTGCGTGCAGGTGCTGTGCGTGCGCGGGCCGTGGTGGCCGGGGTCTGAGTGGGGTCGGCCCAGTCGAAGTCCGGAGCGGGCAGGCCCAGGCGCTCGCGCAGCAGCCCGCCGCGGCCGCGGTGCGGCAGCAGGCCCGGCAGCACCGTGTGCACGACCTGGCCGTAGAGCGCGGGGTCGTCGATGCCGGAGAACAGGTACCCGTCGGCCGTCGTCCGCGGCGGCGCGGTCGCCGCGGTACCGGTCAGTTCGAGGAGCACCGTGGCGGCGTGGAGCCTGGCCGCGGCGACATCCGCTTCAACGTTCACCACCAGCAGGTCGGCGGCGGCGCTCGCCGCGTCCGGATCCGTGGCGCCCTGCGGCCAGCGGGCCACGATGACCGGGCGGCCCTGCGGCGAGCGGGGCATGTTGAGCGGCCCGCGCACGGCAAAGAACTCCCCGCGGTGGTGCGGCACGTGCACGCGGGCCGGGTCGACGTACTGGCCGGCGTCCACGTCGGCAATGAGGGCGCCGGGCTCCCAGGAATTCCAGAGGGCGGCGGTGGCGGTGAGGTAGTCGGCCGCGGCGCGGTCGAGCTCAGCAGGGTCGGTGACGCCCGACGCGTTCCAGCGGGCGGTGTCGTCGGTGGAGGAGAAGGGGGCCGGCCCCGCGTCGACCAGCCAGCCCGCCCGGCCGCGGGTGAGCGCGTCCAGTGTGCCCAGCGCCCGGGCCGTGTGGAACGGCGGCTGCAGCCACGGCGACAGGGCGACGATCAGGCCGATCCGCGGCGCACGCCGGCTGGCGGCGCCGGCGAGCAGGATCGGGTCGGCGGCGGCCAGCGACTCGTGGGCGAGCAGCACGGCGTCGACGCCGGCGGCGTCCAGCTGGGCGATCGTGTCGAGGCGGCGGCGCAGGTCGCCGCCCGCGACGCTCCAGAACACCAGGGGCGAGGGCGTGGTGGGTTCAGCTGACGGCATGGGAACCTCCGAAGGGGGCCGGGGAGTCGGCCGGGGCCACCCTGCGCGGCACCGACGCGACCCGCTGGAGGAACCGAGCGTAGGGACCGGAGACGAGAGCCGGCTGCTGATCAAGCAGGTACGCTCCCGCGGCGAGTTCATGGAATTCGATGTCGCTCCGCGTGGCCAGCGTCGCGGCGGCATAGGGGTGCAGCACGTCGGCCACGCCGCTGAACAGCACGGCCGGGCAGGTGGTCGACGCCAGCTGGGCGCCGAGATCGGTGCGGAACACCGTGAGGTAGGCCTCGTGCCAGCGCTCGCCGGCAGCGAGCTTGTCGACGGTTTCACGCTGGCGTAGAGCGAGGTCGGGCGGGTACGCGAGCGGGTCGCCGTCGATGGTGGCGACCTGCCGCCAGACCGTGGCCAGGTGGCTGCCGGCCTCGTCGACGACCAGGCCGGTGACGGATGCCTCCCACTCGGCGCGCTCCGCGGCGGAGAGCACCAGCGGACCGATCATCGCCAGGCTCGACACGCGCTCCGGCGCCGCCGCGGCCACCGCGATGGCGATGGCCGCGCCGGTGTGGTGCCCGAGCAGGTGGAACGAGTCCGCGCCCAGCACATCCGCCGCCTCGAGCACGACCCGGGCCCAGTCGGCCACGTCGTACGGGCCGGCCGGCCGGTACGACATGCCGAAGCCCGGGGTGTCGAGTGCCACGAACCGGTGGGTGCGGCCCAGCTCTCCGGTGGCGAGTTCGCCGGCGAATTTCTCGAACATGACCGAGGACGCGGCGGTCTGGTGCAGCAGGAGCACCAGGGTCTCGCCCGCGCCGCACTCGCGCAGGTGGACCTGCCCGTCGGCGAGGTCGAGGTAGCCGCGGCGCATCAGCTGAACGAGTTGAGGTTGCCGAGCAGGGTGTCGTGCGCGTAGCTCGTGCGCAGCAGGCCGCGGCGCTGCAGGGCCGGGGCCACGCCATCCGTCATCTCGGCCACGTACTGCCGGCTGATCGGCTGGCCGTAGATGAGGAATCCGTCGCCGCCGACCTCCTGCATGAACTCGTCCATCTGGGCCGCGATGCCGTCGGGCGTGCCGACCATCTCGGTGGTCTGCACCCGCATGCCGCTGAAGCCCTCACGGATGGTCTTGCCGGCCAGCTGCTTGCGCCAGATCTCCAGGGTGCTCTGGTGGCCGTTCGTGGACACGTCGTCGGGGATCGGCTGGTCGGGGTCGTACGGCGAGAAGTCGATCTCCATGGTGGCCGCGAAGTGGGTCATCTGCACCTCGAAGTTGTGCTGCTTGCGTGCGTACCAGGCAGCGTTCTTCTCCTCGGCGTCGCGGGCGGTCTCGCCCACGATCGGGTACACCACGGAGAACACCTTGATCTCGTCGGGGTCGCGGCCGATCAGCGCGGCGCGGCGGCGGATGTCGTCGCGGTATTCCTTGGCGCCGGCGGCGCCGTTGGGGATGGCAAGGATGACATCGGCGTGTTTGGCGGCGAAGTCCCGGCCGCGCGGCGAGCCGCCGGCCTGGCAGATCACCGGGCGGCCGTTCGGGCCGGCCGGGATGTTGAGCGGGCCGCGGGTCTTGTAGTACTCGCCCTCGTAGTGCACGGGCTGAACCTTCTCGAAGTCGGCGTAGTAGCCGCTCTCGGCGTCGGCGAGGATGGCGCCTTCCCCCCACGAGCCCCAGAGCGCCTTCACCGCGGCCATGAACTCTTCGGCCATCTCGTAACGCAGGTCGTGCTCCGGCAGCTTGTCGAGGCCGAAGTTCTGGGCGGCCCGGTCTTCGCTGGAGGTGACGACGTTCCAGCCGACCCGGCCGCCGCTGAGGTTGTTGATCGTGGCGAACTGGCGGGCCAGCTGGTACGGGTGCGAGAAGGTGCTCGATGCGGTGGCGATGATGCCGATGTGCTTGGTGGCGCGGGCGAGCATGGCTGCAGCGACCACCGGGTCCATCTTGGGGGCGTACCGGGCGTGCTTGAGTTCGATCTCCGCGGTGCCCTGGTAGATGTCGGGCACCATGAGCGAGTCCTCGAGCATGATGAAGTCGAAACCGGCGCGTTCGAGGTTCTGCACCATGTCGACGTGGAAGTCGCCGTTGAACCAGGTGAGCGGGTCGTTACCGCGGTACGGGGTCTTCCATTCTGGGGCGGTGAGGTTGCCGAACCAGCCGAGGCGGAAGGGGTCTGCGGACATGGGTGTTCTCCTTGCGTATGGTGCGGGTAGACGGGGAAAGGTGTGGCGCCGGCCGGTCAGGCGGCGACGGAGATCTCGCTCGGTGCGGCCTCGCAGGCCTCGAGCAGGGCGTGCTCGGTGAGGCTGTCACGGCCCAGTTCGGCAATCACCTGGCCGTGGTGCAGCACGATCACCCGGTGGCAGATGGCCGCGAGCAGCTCGTGCTCACCCGAGAACACGACGACGGCGCTGCCGGCGGCGGCGGCCACCATGGCATCGTTCAGCAGGGCCTTCGCCGCGCCGGGGTCGACGCCCTGGGTGGGTTCGTCGAGCAGCAGCACCCCGGGCTCCAGCTGGAGCCACTTGGCGAAGACCACCTTCTGTTGGTTGCCGCCGCTGAACCCGGCCATGGCGTAGTCGGGCCGGTTGGGCGACACGTCGACCTGGCCCATCAGCTCGAACGCGCGTTGCTGCACGGCCTTGGTGCGGATGCCGAACAGGCCGAAGAACCGGTCGATCACGGGCAGGGTCACGTTCTCCTCCGCGGTGCCGGCGATCCAGACGCCGTCACGCAGCCGGTTGCCTGGCACGAGGGCGACGCCCGCACGGATGGCCGCGGTCGGGGAGGCGAACCGGGCCGGTGCGCCGTCGACCTCGATGCGCCCAGCGGTGGGGGAGTCTTCGCCGAAGAGCAGGAACGGCAGCTCTTCCTGGCCCATCCCGGCCAGCCCGGTGACGCCGACGACCTCGCCGGCGTGTGCGCTGAAGCTCACCTGCGACACCCGCTCGCCGCTGAGGCCGTCGACCATGAGGCGGGCGGGGCCGCCCGTGAAGGCCGGCGGGGTGGGAAAAAAGTCGTCCATCCGGCGGCCGAGCATGTGCGCGACGAGCTCGGCGCGGCTGGTCTCGCTCACCTTCACCTCGACGATGTCCCGGCCGGCGCGCATGACCGTGGCACGGTCGCAGACCTCCATCACCTCGGAGAGCCGGTGGCTGACGAAGACCACCCCGGCGCCGAGGTCGGCGACCCGGCGCATCAGGTCGAGCAGACGCGCGGCTTCGGGCTTGGACAGGGCGGCGGTGGGTTCGTCGAGGATGAAGAGCTGCTCGGTGCTGTCACCGTCCATCAGGCGCATGGCGCGGGCCACCGCGAGCAGTGCCCGCTCGGCCGGGCTGAGGGTGGAGACCTCGGCGTCGAGGTCGAATTCGACGCCCAGGCGGTGCATCAGGTCGGTGTAGATGGCACGTTCCTTCTTCACGTTGACCGGGCTGAGCAGGCGGGCGCCGTAGCGGGCGTTGATGCCGAGGTTCTCCAGCACGGTCATCGAGTCGACCAGGCCGATGTCCTGGTGGATCACGGCGATGCCGCGGGTATGCGGGTCGGTGGTGGGCATGTGCAGCGGGGAACCGAAGACCTCCACCTCGCCGGCGTCGGGGATGACGACCCCGGTCAGGCTCTTGATCAGGGTGCTCTTGCCGCAGCCGTTCTGGCCGAGCAGGGCGTGCACCTCGCCGGCACGCACCGTGAGCGACACGTCCGCCAGCGCGATGGCGCCGCCGTAGTGCTTGCTGAGGTTCCGCACGGACAGGGCGATGCGGGCATCCGTACCGGCCCGGCCGGCGGTGCGGGCGGTCATCGGGTGTGCCCGCCGCCGCGGCGGCTGCCGGCGAGTTTGGCCGCGGTGACGGCCACCATCAGGGCGACGCCGTAGAAGACGTTGGAGACCCAGGTCTGCGCGCCGAGCAGCTGCAGGGCGGTGATGCCCACCGTGAGCAGGTAGAGGGCGGCAACGGTGCCGAAGGCGTTGAACCGGCCGACCGCGATGGCGGTGGCGCCCAGGAACGCGGCGGCGAACGGCTGCAGCATGTACTGCGAGCCCACGCTCGGGTCCACGGCGCCGAAGTAGCCGATGAAGCAGACGCCGATGAAGGAGGCGAGGAGGCCCGACACGACGTAGGCGCCGGTGCGGATGCGGTTGACCGGCACCCCGGACAGTCGGGCGGCGTTGCGGTTGCCGCCGATGAAGAGGCTGTACCGGCCCAGCGGGGTGCGCTGGTAGACGTACCAGAGCACGATGACCAGGGCCCAGGCATACCAGCTGATCAGCGGGATTCCGAGTAGCTGGGAGCGGGAGAAGTTGACGAACTCGTCGGGGATGCCCGAGATGATGCGGCTGTTGGTGATCAGGTAGGCGAAGCCCGACAGCGCGGTGAACGAGCCGAGCGTCGCGACGAACGAGTCAACGCCCACCCGCACCACGAGGAGCGCGTTGATCAGCCCCACGGCCACGCCGAGGCCGAGGCCGACCAGCACGGCCAGGCCGGAGGGCACGCCCATCTTGGTGAGCTGGGCGACGAGGGCGCCGGTGGCGACCATGGTCTGCGCGACCGACAGGTCGAAGTCGCCCAGCCTCAGCACCACCGTGGCGGTGAGGCCGAGCAGCAGCACCAGCGACTGCGCGTTCACCATGGTGGTGAACAGGGACATGGTGCGGAACTGGGGGAAGACCGCCATGCAGATGAGCACGAGAACCAGCAGGCCGCCCACGAGCGCCCACCGTTCGGTGAAGCCGCCCCAGTTGAAGGGTTGGCGGGCCGGAGCGGTGAAGTCATGCTTCCCGAGGTCCGGTTCGGAGGTGCGGGTGGGGGTTGCCGTTGTCATGGAGTCACCTGTCAGTCCTGGGTGGTGCGCGGTCGTGCGGGGTTCGAAGGGAAAAACTGGAGGGGCTGGTGCCGGGCGGGCCGTGCGCACACGGCCCGCCCGGGGATTTCAGGCTGCGGGTCAGCCGGTCCAGGCGTCGGTGAAGGCGGTCTCGTAGTCGACGTACTCGGGGAAGAGCGCCGCGGCCGAGCCGTCACCGATGGTGGTGGAGTCGATGATGCGGGTCGGGATGACGTAGTCGGGCACCTCGGCGCCCGTGGCGGCGCGGGCGACGCTGTCGAAGGCGATCCAGCCGATCCAGCTCGTGGTGGGCATGGCGATGGTCATGGCTTGGCCGCTGTTGTCGGCGATCATGGCGAGGTTGGCTTCGAGGCCGTCGCGGGAGAGCACCTTGGCCGTGGAGTTGGCGGCGCTCATCACCGGTGACACGAACGGTACGGCGCTGTCCCAGACCGGGTAGACGTAGTTCACGCCCTGGTCCTGCTGCAGCGCGGTCTGCAGCTGGCTGCCGATGTCGGTGCTGACGTTGGCGATGTCCACGTTGAGGGCCTTGAAGCTGCAGTCCTCGGGGCAGTACTCGTCGAAGACGGATGCGGCGCCGTCGGCCATCTTCTGCCACACCCCGACCGAGCTGGAGTAGAGCGAGACCATGTCGGCCTGGCAGCCGGAGTCGATCAGGGCCCACTTGGCCGCGGTCTCGCCGTCACCGGTGAAGTCGCTGGTGAGGTTGGTGTACATGCCTTCTGGCACCTCGTCGGTCGGGTCGCCGTTGAGAGTGTTCTGCACCGGGATGCCCGCGGCGGCGGCCTCGGCCAGGGAACCGGTGACGACAGTGGGGTCGATGCCGACGAGGATGATTCCGGCCGCGTCCTGGGCGACGGCTTGCGAGATGCCCTCGTTGAACCGGTTGGCCAGGCCCTGGCCGTCGTAGGTCACGAGCTTGACGCCGGCGGCATCCGCTGCGGCCTGAACGCCCGTGGCCATGTCGGTGGAGAACTGGTTCATCGAGACGGTGATGAACCAGACCGTGCCGCCGGACAGGGCGGCGAGGTCGAGCGGTTCGGTCGGGGCGACCAGCGCCGTCTCGGCGGTGGCGGCGTCGACGTCGGCCTGAACCGCCGTGACGCACTCCTGCTGGGCGGAGGTGAGGTCTGCCGTGGTGGTGACGTCCGCCGTCTTGGCGGCGTCGGTGGCCGATGTGCAGCCGACGAGGGCGAGTGAGGCGCCCAACGCGAGGGCTATGCCTGCGGCAGTCTGGGTGATCTTCATGCGGAGCTCCAAGGATCGGGGGGAGGGGTGCTGGAGGGGTACGTCAATTCGACGCACCAGCGGTTTCCACCCGATATCGGAAGAGTTAACGCTCTATTGCGCATCGACCGATTTGTTTCGTCACGCGCATAGCCAGAGAAAATGCTGATCAGGGCGCTCCCGACGGCGCGGTATGCGCGCCGGCCACCCGGGCAGGCCGAATAACGCCGCCACGAGGCCGCTGGCGGGGCGGGCCTCCAGTGCTCCCGGCCGGGTCGCCGAGTAAGCTGAGCGCGTGATCTCGTGGTTAGGTGAACGTCCCAAACGGGCAGAGGCGCCCCGGCTGTCGGTCAGGGCTGAACGCCGCGCAACGACGAAGGTCGACATCACCGAACTGGTGCCCGACCTGCTCACCTATCTCGGCCAGGCCGCGTATTTCGAGCTGGGCATGTTCGAGAGCCTGTCCACGGCCGTGATCACCGCGCCCACCCTCGCCGCGAAGGAAGGCCTCAGCCTGGCCGCCGGTCGCGCGCTGTCGAAGCACCACGGCCTGATCGAGGAGATCCGCCGCCGGGACGGCGAACCGGCCACGGTGATGGGCCCGTTCGTTCCCGCGCTCGACCGCTTCCGCACGGCCACGGGCGGAGAGGACTGGCCGGAGCTTCTGCTCAGCTGCTACCTCACCGGTGGTCTGCTCGACGATTTCTTCATCCGACTCTCCGACGCCCTGCCCGGCGATGTGGGGCCGCGGATCGCCCACCTGCTCGGTGAGCACGGCGGCGCCGACGTTCTCGTGCACGAGCTGTCCGCGGCCATCGCCGCGCAGCCCGCGCTGGAGTCTCGCCTGGCCATGTGGGGGCGGCGGCTGGTGGGGGACACCCTGCTCGTGGCCAGGTCCGCCATGGCCGTGAGTCAGGATTCTCGCATCGAACCGGTCTTCACCGAACTGATCGCCGCGCACACCCGCCGCATGGACGGCCTGGGCCTCACCGCCTGAAGTGCCGGCCGGCGCCGCACACACAGAAACGCCCCCATCGGGCCGATGGGGGCGTTTCCTGTTCGTCTGGCTGCCTGTCGCTCTAAGCCGGGAGCCCGGTCTTGCTGATTCTGTGCAGGACCTCCAGGTCGGCGGCCTCGCGGCGACGACCGATGACCACGTCGACCACGACGGATGCCACGGCGGCGGCCGCGAACGACACCCACCAGATCCAGCCGCCGTCCCAGGCCCAGCCGAGCCAGGTCAGTGCGACCCAGGCCAGGCTGGCGACGCCCGTCCCCACGGCCGGCACAAGCACTGAACCGTGAGTGTGGCGGCGGGGCAGCGCGTACCGTGCGGCGAGGCCGAGGATCGCACCGCCGAGGGCGACGAAGAGGAGTTCCATGGAAGGTTAGGCCACGAAGCCGACGCGGCGGGACTCCTCGGAGCCCAGCTCGACATAGGCCAGTCCGATGGTCGGGACGATGTATACGCGGCCCTTCTTGTCGCTGAGCTTGAGGTAGCCGGTCTGCCCGGCGAGAGCGGCTGCGACGGTCTCTTCGACCTCGTTGGCCGGCTGAGTCGTCTCGAAACTGATCTCCCGGGGGGAGTTGAAGATACCAATGCGGATGTCCACGGATGCGCCTTTCGGTTGCCTACCCGCTCAGATTACGACATGCCCGCCGGTCGGCCCGCCACGTTCACTGTCGGCGCAACCCGTTACCGTTGGACCGTGATGAACCCGGTGACCGAAGTAGAGCCAGCCGCCCAGGTGCGGGCGGGCGACAACGCCGCCGACCGGCCGCCGCTAGACCTGGATCCCTCCCAGCAGGCCGTGCTCGAGCTGCCGGATGGCCGTTCGGCCGCCGTCATCGGCGCGCCCGGCTCTGGCAAGACCCGCACCCTCGTGGAATTCGTCGCAGACCGCGTGCTCCGCCTGGGCATCAGCCCCAGCGAGGTGCTGGTTCTCGTGCCCACCCGCACCGGCGCCACGGCGCTGCGGGACCGGTTGGCCCTGCGCCTGCGGGTGCCCACGAACGGTCCGTTGGCCCGCACCGCGAACTCTGTGGCCTTCCAGATCGTGCGGGACGCCGAGGTGGCGGCCGGACACACCAGCCCGACATTGCTCACCGGTGGCGAGCAGGACCAGATCATCGCCGAGATCCTGCAGGGCGACATCCTGGAGGGCACCGGGCCGGCCTGGCCGAGCCCGCTCGACGCCGAGGTCAGGGGCCTGCGCGGTTTCCGCACCGAGCTTCGCGACCTGATGATGCGCGCCGTGGAATACGGTGTCACGCCCGAACGGCTGAGTCGCCTGGCCGCCGACACCGAACGACCGGAGTGGGCCGCTGCGGCCCAGTTCATCACGGGGTACCAGGAGGTCAAGGACCAGAGCCGCCCAGGCCAGTTCGACTCCACCGAGCTCGTGCAGTTCGCCGCGGCGATCGTGCAGGCCGCCCCGCGGACCCTCCCGCGGAACGGAGCAGTGCGATCCGCCTCGGCCACCGCTGTGAGCGCCGGCAACCCACTCGGTCCGCTCGGCGATCTCCGGCTGATCGTGCTCGACGACGCCCAGGAGGCCACCCAGTCCACGCTGGCGCTGCTGGCCCAGTTCGCCGCCCGCGGCGTCACCGTCGTCGCGTTCGGCGATCCCGACCTCAGCACCGGGTCGTTCCGCGGCGCCCACCCGGACGCCCTCGGCCGCCTCGCCCACTACCTGGGCCTGCCCGACGTGGCCACGCTCACCCTCGACACCGTGCACCGGCACGGCCCCGAGTTGCGCGCGGTGATCCGCGAGTTCACCGGCCGGATCGGCGCCGCCGCCGCCGGAACCCAGCGGGCCGCCGGAACCGTCGTCGGTGCCGCAGCCACAGGGACGGACGAGGCCACAGGGACGGACGAGGGCACCGGGCCGGACACCACGGCAGCGGGGACCGACGCCGCCGGCGGGATGGTGCAGACCGTCGTCACCGCGAGCCCGGCCGACCAGCTCGCCGTGATCGCCCGCCGGTTGCGCGAACGGCACGTGCTCGATGGGGTGCCCTGGGGGCGGATGGCCGTGATCGTGCGCACCGGCGCACTGGTGCCCGCCCTGTCCAAGGGGCTGGCCGCCCTCGAGGTGCCCACCCAGGTGGCCGCCTCCCAGGCGGCGCTCCGCGACGAACCGGCCGTGCGCGCGTTCATCCTGGCCCTCGATGTGACCCTCGGGCGCCGCCCGCTCGACGCCGATGCCGCCGTCGACCTGCTGCGCGGCCCGCTCGGGGGCCTCGACCCGATCACCCTGCGGCGGCTGCGCGCCGCGCTGCGCCAACAGGAGCTGAGCGAGCCGGAGCCTGGCGACCCCGAGGGGACCCACGACCCGGCCCACGTTGCCCATCCCGCGCGCACCGCCGACGAACTCCTGGTGGAGGTCTTCACCAACCCGGCGCTGCTGGAGAGCATCGACAACCGCACCGCCCGGCGGGCCGCCTCCTGCGCCAAGAACCTGCGGCAGACCCGCACGGCGTTCGCGGCCGGCGCCACCATCGAAGAGCTCCTCTGGGGGCTCTGGCAGCGCAGCGGACTCGCCCCCGCCTGGGCGGAGCAGTCCACCGGTACCGGCATCGACGCCGACGAGGCCAATCACAACCTCGACGCGGTCGTGGCCCTGTTCTCCGCCGCCCAGCGCTTCGTCGAGCGCACCCCCGCCGCCCCGCCCGTGCTCTTCGTGGAGCACCTCGTCGACACCGACGTGCCCGAAGACACCCTCGCGCCGCGGGCGACGGCGGAGTCGGTGCTCGTCTCCACCCCCAGCGGCACCATCGGCCGGGACTACGACGTCGTGGTGCTCGCCGGGGTGCAGGAGAACGTCTGGCCCGACCTGCGCATCCGCGGCTCGCTGCTCGGCGCCGGCGACCTCGCCCTGCTCGCCGCGGGGGAGCAGCCCGACCCGGCCGGTGCCCGCACCAGCGTGCTGCACGACGAGCTGCGCATGTTCGCCCAGGCCGCCTCCCGCAGCACCACCGAACTGCTCGTGACGGCCGTCGACAACGACGAGAACCAGCCGTCGGCGTTCCTCAGGCTGCTGCCCGAACCGGACCCCGCACCGCTCACCCGCTACCCGCTGTCGCTGCGCGGCCTGGTCGGTCGCCTGCGCCGCGACCTCACCCAGACCCTCCGACCCCGGCTGTCGCCGGCGGCCGACCCGGTCGGCGCGCTGCCCGCTGTACTGCCGGCCCGGGCCACGGATGCCGCGGCCACGCTCGCCCGCCTCGCCCGCGAGAAGGTGCCCGGCGCCTCACCCGAGGAATGGTACGGACTGCGAGAGGCCAGCACCGTGCGCCCGCTCAACGATCCGGAGGCCGGCGACGGCCCGGTGCGGGTCTCACCGTCGCGCATGTCGGCGTTCGAGACCTGTCCGTTGCACTGGCTGATCGGCCAGATCGGCGGCGGCGACTCGAGCACCGCGGCCAACCTCGGCACCATCATCCACAAGGTCATGGAAGACGCCACCGACCCGGCCGGCGCGGACGATCCGGCCCTGATCACCGCGGACGCCCTCTGGGCCGGCGTGGAGGCCCGCTGGGGTGAGCTCGTCTTCGACGCCGACTGGCAGTCCAGGGTGCAGAAGACCCAGGCCCGCGAGCTCACCGACCGCCTCGCCGCCTACCTCGGCGACGGGGCCCGCGACGGCACCCGGCTGCTGAGCGCCGAGGGCCGCTTCCAACTGGACCTGGACGGTGCCGTGCTCTCCGGCACCATCGACCGGGTGGAACGGCTCCCGGACGGACGCGCCGTCATCGTCGACCTCAAGACCGGCAAGGGCGACCCGACCAGCGACACCGGCGTCGCCGAACACCCGCAGCTCGGCGCTTACCAGCTGGCCTTTGCGGCCGGCGTCATCGACGGCCTGGAACCGGGTATGGAGCTCGCCGGTGCACGCCTGGTGATCGTGTCCTCCGGAACCCAGAAGCAGAACTACCGCAACCCCACCCAGCCGGCCTTCACACCCGACGAAATCGCGGCCTTCAGCACGCGGGTTACCGACGACGCCGCCGGAATGGGCGGCGCCACCTTCGTGGCCGAGATCGCCGACCACTGCCTCGACCCCCGCTCCTACGGCTCGTGCCGTATCCACGTCATCAAGCAGGTCAGCTCATGAACCCCCCAGACATGAACACCGGCGGCGCGAACGCCGACGACACGTTCACCGCGACAATTCAGACCAGATCGGTCTCCGCCCTGGCCATCGCCGAGGCGCTGGGCATGTTCCCGCCCACCAGCGAACAGCAGGCCGTGATCGAGGCGCCGCTCAGCCCCACCCTCGTGGTGGCCGGCGCCGGAAGCGGCAAGACCGAGACCATGGCCAACCGGGTGCTCTGGCTGCTGGCCAACGGTCATGCCCGGCCCGACCAGATCCTCGGCCTCACCTTCACCCGCAAGGCCGCCGGCGAGCTGGCCGAACGCATCAACGGCCGCATCCGGCAGCTCAGTGAGGCCGGGCTGATGCCCGCCGGCGACGGCACGGCAGACCCCGTCACCGGCCTCACCGCAGGGCCCGACTCCGCCGACCTGTTCAACGCGCCGGCAGTGTCCACCTACAACTCCTTCGCCAGCCGACTGTTCACCGACAACGCGCTGCTGCTCGGCCGCGAACCCGAGTCGGTGCTGCTCAGCGAGACCAGCGCCTGGCTGCTCGCCCGCCGGGTGGTCGTGGCCCACGGTGACGGCCGCCTGGTGAAATACGGCAAGGGCGTCGACGCCGTGACGGATGCCGTGCTCTCGCTCAGCCGGGCGCTGGCCGAGAATCCGCCGCCGTACGTGCCCGGCGAGGAGCCCGAACCGCACGACCTGGCCCGCCTGGCGAACAGCTTCGGCTACCTCGCCGACCTGCCCTACGGCAACCCGCGCAAGAAGAAGCCGTACGACTCGGTGCTCGAGGCCATCGCCGCCGTGGCTCCGCTGCCCGTGCTGGCCGAGCTCGCGGATGCCTACGGGGCCGAGAAACGCCGCCAGGGACTGATCGAATTCTCCGACCAGGTGGCGTTGGCGTTGCAGGTCTGCCGCAAGGTGCCGGCCGTGGTGGCCCGCTACCGCGAGCAGTACCGTATCGTTCTGCTCGACGAATACCAGGACACCTCGGTGCTGCAGACCGAGCTGCTGCGCACCCTCTTCGCGCACCACCCGGTGATGGCCGTCGGCGACCCGCACCAGTCCATCTACGGATGGCGCGGAGCCAGTTCGGCCAACCTGCTCGGCTTCTCCACCGACTTCGCCGAGCTGGCCAACACCGAGGCACCCTCGATGTCGCTCTCCTACACCTGGCGCAACCCGGTGACTGTACTCGACGCCGCCAACGCCCTTGTCGCGCCGCTCAGCGCTCAGCTGCGCGCCCGGCCCAACGGCATCCAGGTGGAGACCCTCAAGGTCCCCGCCGGCAAGGCAGCCGGCCGGGTGGAGGCCGCGATGCACGAGACCATCGCCGACGAGGCTGCCGCCATCGCGCGCTGGTTCGCCGCGCGGCTGGGCAGCGAGACCTCGCCCGCCGACCCCGACGCAGAGCCCCGCTCGGGGGCGATGCTTTTCCGCGCCCGCCGCGACATGGAGTTCTACGCCGAGGTGCTGCGGGAACACGGCGTTCCCGCGCACGTGCTGGGCCTCGGCGGCCTGCTCTCCACACCGGAGGTGGCCGATGTGCTCGCCGTGCTCCGGGTGGTGCACGACCCGTCCGCCGGCAGCGACCTGATCCGGCTGCTCACGGGCGGCCGGTGGCGCATCGGGGTGCGCGACCTGCAGGCCTTGTCGGACGTGGCCGGTTGGCTCGCCACGCACGACTGGGCGCAGAAGGCCGTGTCGGACGAGCTCAAGGCCAAGCTGCGCGCATCCGTCGCCACCGAAGAGAGCCGCTCGCTCGTGGACGCCCTCGACTTCGTCGCCGGTGTGCCGGAGACCCACGGCCAGCTGGCCGCGTTCAGCGACGAGGGACGCCTACGGCTCCGCCAGGCCGGCCGGCAGTTGGCCTGGCTGCGCAGCCGCGCGGGACTTGGCCTGCTCGACTTCGTGCGCCTGATCGAGCAGGAGACCCTGCTCGACCTCGAACTGGTCGCCAACGAGAGCCACGGCAGGGCCCTGGCCAACCTCTACGCCTTCCACGACGCCGTGTCGGCGTTCCTCGACAGCGACGAGCAGGGCACCCTGGCCAGCTTCCTGCGCTGGCTGGCCCGGGCCGAACGCCAGGACGACCTCGGCCCGCGCGGTGAGGCGGCCGAACCCGGCACCGTGCAGCTGCTCACCATCCACGGGTCCAAGGGGCTCGAGTGGGACTTCGTGGCCATCCCGGGCATGACCGAGAAGAACCTGCCGGCGCCGAGCCGGGAGGTGTCGGGCTGGCTGCGGTTCGGCGAGCTGCCCTATCCCTGCCGGGGAGACCGGGCCGAGCTGCCGGAGCTGCGCCGGCTGGGCCACGAGACCCAGCTCTCCTTCGACATCGACTTCGAGCTGTACAAGCACGAGCTCGCCGACCGGCACGACGCCGAGGAGCGGCGGCTGATCTACGTGGCCACCACCCGGTCCCAGCAGCAGTTGCTGCTCACCGGAGCGTTCTGGGGTGGCGGCACCACCGTGCGAAAGCCCAGCCGGTACCTGCTCGAACTGGCCGAGGCCGGGCTCATCCCCGAGTTGCCGGAGGGCAGCGAGCACGACGAGAAGCCCCTGACCGACGAGGACACCAGTGAGGTCTGGCCGTTCGACCCGCTCGGCACCCGGCGCCCGGTCGTGGAGGCCGCCGCCACGCTCGTGCGCGCCCAGGGCGGCGACATCGGGGACGGCGACGGCGAGGACGGCAGGGACCCGGACGAGCCGGACACGCCCTGGTCGCGGGAAGTGACGCTGCTGCTCGAGGAGCGCGCGCTGCGCCTTGCCGGCCCCGTCGCACTCGACGTGCCCACCCGCATCCCGGCCTCCCGGTTCAAGGACTACGTCGACGACCCGGCGGCCGTTCTGGCCCGGCTCCGGCGCCCGATGCCCGAGCGGCCCTACCGGGCCACCCGGCTGGGCACCCTGTTCCACTCCTGGGTCGAACAACGCTCCGCCGGCGGGTCCTCCGGGGATCTCCTCGATGCGAGCATGGACGAGCTCGACCTCGATCTCGAGGCCGACGAGGAGTCCGCCGTCGATTCAGGGACGGGCATGCCCGTCGAACTGGACCAGCTGGAGCAGTTCAAGGCCACCTTCGAACGCTCACCCTGGGCCAACCTGGCGCCGGAAGAGGTGGAGATCGAGATCCACCACGTGCTGGGGGAGCAGGTCTTCATCTGCAAGCTCGACGCGGTGTACAAGACCGAGACCGGCTACCAGGTGGTGGACTGGAAGACCGGCAAGGCGCCCAAGGACGCCGCCGACCTCGAGCTCAAGCAGACCCAGCTGGCGCTGTACCGGCTGGCCTACGCCACCTGGAAGGGTATCGACCCGGCCATCGTCGACGCGGTGTTCTACTTCGTCGCCGACGACACTGTCGTCGCCCCTGAGCGGCTCTACTCCGAGGAAGACCTCGTGCGGGCCTGGTCGTCGGTGGCCGGCGCATCCGCCGCCGTGGAGATCGGGCCGGTGGCGTCGTCGGTGTAGTCGGTGTCCGAACCGGCGGCGCCGAAGCCAGTGCCGTCGAAGCTGGTGACCCGGGAGAATGACCCGGTCTCGGCGAAGTCGCTGGTGCCGTACTCGGAGCTGTCGTCGCTGTTGCGCCCGGCCGACCCTGTTGCCGGCGTGCGCGGCATGTCCTCGAGCATCGACTCCACATCGGACACGCTGAGGATCGGGCCGGTCTCCGGCGACAGCGACTGCATGGTGTGGCTGTGCACGTTGTCGACCAGGCCGTCGAGCATCGACACGGCGTCGTCGATGATGGCGTCGTTGTGGATGTCGACGCCGTGCAGCAGCCACCGGGCCAGCTCGAGCTCGGCGTACAGCATCGCCCGCTGGGCGATCAGCGGGTCGTTGCCCTGCCGGGTGGCCGTGTAGGTGGCGATGGCCGTCTCGGCGGCGTCGCCGCGGGCGGCGAGTAGCCAGTTGAGGTCGCGGGCCGGGTCGCCCACACAGAGCGCGGACCAGCCGAGCACGCCGCACACGGCGTCGTCGCTGATCAGGAAGGACTCGGCGGTGAGCGAGCCGTGGATCACGGTCGGGGCGAACTGCCAGAGCGAGTCGTCGTCAGTGGCGAGCTCCCAGCGGCGCAGCAGGGCCGCCGGCAGCTTTCCGGTGTTCGATGCGCGGTCGATCAGGTCGATCGTGGCGGTGCGGCAGTCCAGCGCGCTCTGCTGCACGAGTCCGGCGTCGCCGATGAAGGCCGTGGGCAGACCGTGGATGGCCGCGATGGCGCGACCGATCGAGCCGGAGACCCCCTCGTGCCCGGTGAGCGCGTCGGCGTCGTAGGACGCGCCGGGCAGTCGTTCGTAGACCACGGCCCTGGTGCCCTCGAAGGGCGCCTGGCCCACGAAGACCGGCACGTCGAAGGGCAGCCGGCTACGGTTGCCGGTCGTGAGCGCGCGCAGCGCCACGAGGTCCGCCGACTGCTCGGTTTCCGCCGCTTGCGACGTGGGAACCCGGATGATCAGCTCAGTGCCGTCGCGGGTGATCAGCAGCGCGGAGTCGAACAATCCGTTCGCGCCGAGACTGTGGTTTCGGGCGTGGGCGACGTCGAGCTCCGGAACTGCATTGGTGGCCAACGCGGCTAGAGTGAGATGGGATCTGGCCATGCCTTCTAGGTTAGGTCGAGTTCCTCCCTGCGGCGCCATTCGCCACGCCTGCAGTCCACTTCGGCACGAGTTGCCCGAGCTTTGAGGGGCCTTGAATGTCGTTCAGGTTTACGGCCAGGCTGCCGCTTTCCCGGCACGCCGTCGATCGCGACAACGATGCCCGCGCCCGCACCGATCTGTTCGAGACCCTGTGGGCGGATGCCGGCACCCGCCTGCTGCCCCTCTGGCACGGCAAAGCGCTGCTCGCCGAGCCTCTCAGCACGGAGCTCGAGAACGCGGCGCCGCGTGTGCTGCTGCTGGCGCCGGCCGAGCTGGCGGCCGGGCCCGGCGCATCCGGTCTGCAGGTCTATCTGGGCCGCTCGCTCGACCCCGACGCCGCCGAACCGGTGGGCACCCCGATCATCGCCGTGCCGCTCGACGACGAGCAGGCCGCGGCCCTCGAACCCGACGAGAGCCGCTGGGTGGGCCTGCGCGACTACGCCACCCTGCTCTCCGACCGGGACACCGGCATCTTCACCGAGTCCCTCGGCATCCTGCACTGGCACGAGTCGCACCCGCACTGCCCGCGCTGCGGCGCCGCCACCGAGGTCACCACCGGCGGCTGGGTGCGGCACTGCCCGGTCGATGGCAGCCAGGTGTTCCCGCGCACCGACGCGGCCGTGATCGTCCTCATCACCGACGACCAGGACCGCGTGCTGCTCGGCTCCAACGCCATGTGGGAGGCCAACCGGTACTCGCTGCTGGCCGGCTTCGTCGAACCCGGCGAGTCGTTCGAGTCCGCCGTGGTGCGTGAGGTCTTCGAGGAATCGGGCCTGCGCGTAGCGGACCCGGTCTACCACGGCTCGCAGCCGTGGCCCTTCCCGGCGTCGATCATGGTGGGCTTCACGGCCCGGCTGGCCGACGGCCAGCACTCCTCGGGGCTCGTGCCCGACGGCACCGAGATCCTCGACCTGCGCTGGTTCAGCCGGGCGGAGCTCTCCGACAGCGAGAACGGGATCATGCTGCCCGGTGCGTCGTCGATCGCCCGCGCCCTGATCGACGACTGGCTGGTCCGGCCGGCCACGGTGTCCCCGGGTGTCTGATCCGTTGACCCCCACCGCCGAGTCCCTGCTGACCGGGCTCGACGAGCAGCAGCGCGTCGCGGCGGAGGCCCTGATCGGCCCGGTGTGCATGCTCGCCGGTGCCGGCACGGGCAAGACCCGCGCCATCACGCACCGCATCGCCTACGGCGTGATGAGCGGCGCCTATTCGCCCACCCGGGTGATGGCGCTCACCTTCACCGCCCGCTCCGCTGCAGAGCTGCGCGGCCGGCTGCGGCAGCTCGGCGCCGGCGGCGTCGCCGCGCGAACCTTCCACGCGGCCGCGCTCTCGCAACTCAACTACTTCTGGCCGCACGTCGTGGGCGGGCAGGCGCCGCGCATCCTCGAGGGCAAGGGCCGGCTGCTCGGCCACGTGGCCGAGGTGCTCAAGCTCAAGCTGGACACCGCCACCCTGCGTGACCTGGCCGGCGAGATCGAGTGGCGCAAGACCTCCGGGCTGAGCCTGGAGCAGTACGCCACGGCCGGCCGGGCGCTGCCGGGCCGGCTGGACATCGATCAGGCCCTGGACATGCAGGCTGGCTACGAGCGGCTCAAGGACGACCGCAAGCAGATCGACTTCGAGGACGTGCTGCTGGCCATGGCCGGCATGATCGAGGCCGAACCGTCGGTGGCGTTGCAGGTGCGGGAGCAGTACCGGTTCTTCGTCGTCGACGAGTTCCAGGACGTGTCGCCGCTGCAGTACGACCTGCTCAAACTCTGGCTGGGCGACCGGCGGGATCTCTGCGTGGTCGGCGACGCCAGCCAGACCATCTACTCGTTCGCGGGCGCCCGCAGCGACTACCTGCTCGACTTCCCCAAGCACTACGAGGATGCCACGGTGGTGCGCCTCGAGCAGAACTACCGCTCGACCGCGGCCATCGTCGCCACCGCCAACCAGCTCATGCGCGGCCGGCCCGGCGCGCTGTCGTTGCACGCCGCCGTCGCCGAGACCGGGGTTGAGCCCGCTGTGCGGGAGTATCCCAACGACATGGCCGAGGCCAGGGGTGTGGCGCAGAGCATCGCCGAACTGGTCGCCGCCGGCACCGCGCCCGAGAACATCGCCGTGCTGTACCGGGTCAACGTGCAGGCCGCGCTGCTCGAGACGGCGCTGGGCGATGTGGGCGTGAGCTACCAGATCCGCGGATCGAAGCGGTTCTTCGACCTGCCCGAGGTGAAGCAGGCGGTGATGTCGCTGCGCGCGGCATCCGTCTCGATCATGGGCGAACCCCTGTTCAAATCGGTCAGCGACGTTCTGCGCGGCCTGGGCTGGAGCCAGACGGCGCCGGAGACCCGCGGTGCCGTGCGGGACCGGTGGGAGGCGCTCAACGCCATCATGGGACTCGTCGACCAGGCGGCCCCCGGCACCTCGTTCCGGCAGTTCACCGACGAACTCATGGAACGCCAGGTCGGCCAGCACGAACCCACCGTCGCGGCCGTGACCCTGGCCACCCTGCACTCCGCCAAGGGCCTGGAGTGGGACGCGGTCTTCGTCGTCGGGCTGAGCGAAGGGCTCGTGCCGATCAGCTACGCCGGCACGTTCGACCAGGTCGATGAGGAACGCCGCCTGCTCTACGTGGGCGTCACCCGGGCCCGCAAGCGGCTGTCGCTCAGTTGGTCCGCGGCCGGAAGCCAGCAGCGTTCCCCGCGAGAACGATCACGTTTTCTGGCAGAAATCGGCATCCGCACCGCACGTGCGGCCGGTGCGCGCGGCGCCTGACCGACAGGCTGATCGCGTCGATCGCCAACGACGCGGCGGTGAACTCGTTCGAGGCGGCGAACAGCCGCTCGTGCACGATGCCCGCCACCGTGGCGGCGGCCTCGATGCCGAGCCGCGGCGTCTCGGTGGACGCCGTGCGGTAGAGCAGCTGGCAGGCGATGGCGGGCCAGGCCGGATCCTCATCGACCCGGTCCAGCTCCAGGCAGGTCAGGCAGGGGCCGGCGCCCGGCTCCACGAGCGGGCCGACCCGCACCTCGGCGTCGCTGAACAGCACCGGCAGGTGGGGAATGTCCCGCCGCAGCCAGCGGACGTGCCGCTCGGGAGCCAACACGAAGTGGTCGACGATCACCGCCAGGTCGGGCAGCGGCGGGGGCGACGCCGCACCGGTCGCGGCGAGGACCTCGGTCGTCACCACCGTGATGCTCAGCTCGCCCAGCAGACTGCGAATGCGATCGGCCGTGGCGCCGGCGCCGTCGACGCACACGACCGGGCGGTGGCCGGCCAGGGCCCGGTCGGCCGTAGTACCGCCGGAAGCGGTGCGGGGTCGGGCGTCGGACCGGGCAGCGTCGTCGGGCCCGGGGTGGGCGGTGCCCGGCGGGGAGGCACCCGCTGGAGCACCCGTGCCCGTCGAACCGTCTGCCACGGCGCCGGAATCCGCCGCTGTGTCGTTCGCTCCGGTCATGACGTCCGCCGTACCTCCCACCAGGGCCGGACCCAGGGCGCTCAGCAGGGCGGAGGTCGCCTCATCCGTTGCGCCGGCCTGCCGCCCGAGCATCAGCGCGCCGGACCGGGGCACGCCGCCGCGGAGCGCAGCGATGACGCCCTCCAGCGGCGCCGTGACCCCGGGCACGATCGCCAGCGGCCGGTCGATGCCCAGTTGGATGGTGTCCGGGGTGCGCCAGACGAGCGGATACCGCGGGTCGAGTCGAAGAATCATCCGGCGATTGTCTCCCGGGGGCGGCAGGGGGCGCGGGATTCATCCACAGGCGCCGGAGGCAGTCCCGCACCCCGGCCGACACGCACGCGACCGGCCGGCGCACACTCAACCGTGATCGCCGCGATGACGGCGCTTTCCGCAGGCGCAATCCAGACTCTGCGCCTAGGCTGACGCAATGACAGAGCAAACTTCTCCGCGGCGAGTCCTCGTTACCGGTGCCACCGGATACATCGGTGGCCGGCTGGTTCCCCGGCTCCTCGAGGCAGGGCATGACGTGCGGGTCCTTGTGCGCTCCCCGCAGAAGCTCACCGATGTGCCGTGGGCCAAGGACGTCGACATCGTCGAGGGCGACCTGGGCAACCCGGAGTCGCTGGCCGCGGCGAGCACGGGCATCGACGTGTTCTACTACCTCGTGCACTCGATGGGAGCCAAGGGCGACTTCGAGCAGACCGAGCGCGAGGCCGCCCGGAACGTCGCCACGGCAGCGGCCGAGGCCGGGGTCTCCCGCATCGTCTACCTCGGCGGACTGCACCCGGACACCGACACCCTGTCACCGCACCTGCGGTCCCGCGCGGAGGTCGGCCGTATCCTGCTGGCATCCGGCGTGCCCACCGTGGCCTTCCAGGCGGGCGTGGTGATCGGGTCCGGCTCCACGTCCTTCGAGATGATCCGGCACCTCACCGATGTGCTCCCGTACATGCCCGCGCCCAAGTGGGTGCGCAACTTCATCCAGCCCATCGCCGTGCGCGATGTGCTGTACTACCTGCTCGCGGCGGCCGACGTGCCCGCCGACGTGAACCGCACCTTCGACATCGGTGGGCCCGACGTGCTGCGCTACGGCCAGATGATGAACGGCTACGCCCTCGAGGCCGGCCTGCACCAGCGTCCCATCGCCGCGCTCCCGGTGCTCACGCCGTGGCTGGCCTCGCAGTGGGTCAACCTGGTCACCCCCATCCCCAGGAGCCTGGCCATTCCCATCATCGCCTCGCTTCAGTACGACTGCGTGATGCACGAGCACGACATCGACGCGGTGATCCCGCCGCCCGCCGGCGGTCTCACCACGTATCGCCGGGCCGTTCGCCTGGCGCTCGGCCGTATGCGCGACGGCGACGTGGAGACCAGTTGGCAGAACGCGGCCACCGAGGGCGCGTCGAGCAACCCGCTGCCCAGCGACCCCGATTGGGCCGGCCACCTCGTCTACACCGACCTCAAGGAGAAGAAGACGTCGGCCAAGCCGGCCGACTTGTGGCGCGTCATCGAGAGCATCGGCGGCGACAACGGATGGTATTCCTTCCCGCTGGCCTGGGCCGTGCGCGGCTGGATGGACAAGCTTGTCGGGGGAGTGGGGCTGCGACGCGGCCGGCGTCACCCCGATCGTTTGCAGACCGGTGACGTGCTCGACTTCTGGCGCGTGGAACGCATCGACCGGGGCAGCTTCCTGCGCCTGCGGGCGGAAATGCTTGTTCCCGGACGTGCCTGGCTGGAGATGCGCGCAGAACCCACGGCTGATGGCGGCTCGATCTACCGGCAGCGCGCTGTGTTCTTCCCGCGCGGATTGGGCGGCCGACTCTACTGGTTCTCGATCCTGCCCTTCCACGGTGTGATCTTCACTGGCATGGCCAACCGCATCACGGAAGCAGCCGAGACCGAGGCCGCAACCGTGCACGCGGAGACCGCCGTGGCCGACTCCGGCGTCACGGATTCCGCCGCAAGCACCCCGCCGGAAACCCCGGAGACCGCCGAGGCCGCGGCCCTGACCTAGCAGCCGATCAGATCGGGGTAGCCGTCCGGCCGAGGAGAGGTTCCAGTCGTCAGCCTGTCGGTGCACAATCTCTCTGCTCGGGTTCGTCGAACCCGGTGACCCGCCCTGCGTTGGGGGCCATGCCCCTCTATTCCTGGCATTGTGAGCAGCGTCCCGGTGCACAATTTCGTAGCACGCGCACACGGAAACACGTGATTCCAATCTCGGGCTAAATGGGCAGGCTCTGGCCAAAAAAAGTTCTCCACAACCTTGTTTTTCGGGCACACAAAGGTGCGAGATCGGGCTACTCTCACTGCATGTCCAGCCTCGCAGCAATCTTCGCCCCCGACACCGTCCCGGAGCCGGCCCGTCCGGCCTCCGCGACGGTGCCGCCGGCGCTGGCTGCGGTGCCGGTTCTGGCCGAGGTTCGCCCGGCGGGCCCGGCGGGTTCGTTGGCCGAGGCGGTCGCGGCGGTCGCCCGCTGGGGGTCGTGCAGCGCCGATTACGACGCCCTGTCGGACGCGGATGCTCTCGCGTGCCAACGCGATATCGCCCGGCTGTCGGAGACGGTCGGTACCCGGCAGGTGTGGGTGGCGAAGACCATCGCGCACCGGTCCCGGCCGGAGTTGGGCCAGTCCGGTCTGGCGCAGCAGCAGGGGTATCTGAACCCGGACGGTTTGATTCAAAAGCTCACCGGGTCGACCAAGGCCGACGCGCGCCGGCTCGTGGACGTGGGCCGGATGCTCGCCGACAACGAGGCCGCCGCCGCGCAGGCCGCCGCCGCCGCCGAAGACGAAGCCGCCCGCAGACTCCTCGACGAGCTCGACGGTGCTGGCGGGGACCCGGAGTCGACGGGGCTCGACGGCCAGAACGAACTCGACGGCCTGAACGGGCCGGAGGGGCTGGACGGGGTGGGCATTCCGGGCATTGATCCGGCGTTGCTGCCGTGGCACCACAAGATCTCCGAGGCCGTGACCTGCGGGGCCCTGTCCGTGGCGGCCGCCCACGCGATCCGCACCGGGCTCGGTGACATCGACACCGTCGTGACGGGGCCGGTCCTCGCGACCGCCGTCGAGGAGTTGCTCCGGGATGCCCGAACGCTGAACGTGGACCAGTTGCTCAAGCGGGCCCGCCGTACCCGGGACTCCCTGGACGCGGCCGGCATCATCGTGCGGGAACAAAAAGCGTGGGACGACCGCTCCCTGCGCGTGTGGACGAACCCGTCCGGCCAGGTGCACCTGCACGGGGTGTTCCCGCCCGAGCAGGGAGCGTTCGTCCTCTCCGCCTACGACAGCCTCACCAGTCCCCGCCGCGGTGGGGTGCGCTTCGTCGACCCGGCCCGCGCGAAGTGGGCGCAAAGCGTGCGCGATGACCCGCGCAGCACGGAGCAGATCGCCGCGGACGG
The DNA here is from genome assembly GCF_001679725.1 of Cryobacterium arcticum. Classification (NCBI taxonomy): domain Bacteria; kingdom Bacillati; phylum Actinomycetota; class Actinomycetes; order Micrococcales; family Microbacteriaceae; genus Cryobacterium; species Cryobacterium arcticum. The sequence goes on from NZ_CP016282.1 coordinate 1,205,370, forward strand.
TTTCCTTGCCCTCCTCAAAGCCGGCACCGAGATCAACCCCAACCGCATCCTCGGCGGCCGCCAGCCCTCCATCCGCATCATCACCCACCAGGCCACCCCCGGCACGGCACCCACCCCGACGCCGACCACCCCCGGCACGGCACCCACCCCGACGCCGACCACCCCCTGCACCCGCACTCCTGCCACCACCGAGAACCCCACCAGGACCGCGAATCCTGCCGCCACCGAGCACCCCGGCCGCACCGGCACCCCTTCCGACACCGAAACCACTGCCCCCGCGGGGAATTCAGCCTTCACCGGGACGGATACCCCCACCGGCACCTCAATACCCACGTGGACCTTCTCCACCGCAGCATCACCGACCCCGGCACCCCACCTCAACGGCCCAGCGCGGCCCGACCCACTCATCCCGCCGGGCCCGACGTCCCACGTCGACGGCCCGGCCCGGCCTGACCCGGTCGTCCCGCCGGGGGCGGGACTCCTCCTCCTGCGGGATCTGGACGAGATCCTGGCACCCCCGCCCGACCTCACCGCGCACGGCTACCTCGAGGGCAACCCCGCACCCCTGTCCCAACCCACCCTCGACCGGCTCACCTGCGACAGCGGCAGCCTGCCCATCACCTTCAGCACCGACAACCAACCCCTCAACCTCGGCCGAGACGAGCGCCTCTTCACCCCCGCCCAACGCATCGCCCTCGCCGCCCGCGACGGCGGCTGCCGCTGGGGCGACTGCGACAAACCACCCGCCTTCACCGAAACCCACCACATCGACCACTGGCTCCGCGACCACGGCACCACCGACATCCGCCACGGCATCCTGCTCTGCAACCCCCACCACCGCCTCCTGCACAACCAAGGCTGGCAAATCTTCGAAAACCAAGGCCACTACTGGCTCCGCCCACCCGCCACCATCGACCCCGGACAAACCCTCATCGAAATGCCCAGCAAAACACCCCACCAACACTGACACTGACAGCCGGTCACGAGGTCTCGACAAGCTCGACCAACGCGACGGGCGCGGACCGCGGACAAGGTCACCAGGTCTCGACGGGCTCGACCAACGCGATGGACGCGGACCGCAGACAGGGTTGCGAGGCCTCGACAAGCTCGACCAACGCGATGGACGCGAACCGCAGACAAGGTTGCGAGGCCTCGACAAGCTCGACCAACGCGATGGGTGGGACAGCAGACAAGGTTGCGAGGTCTCGAGAAGCTCGACCGGCGCGATGGACGCGGACCGCAGACAAGGTTGCGAGGCCTCGACAAGCTCGACCAAAGCGATGGGCGCGGACCGCGGGCAGGGTTGCGGGGTCTCGACGGGCTCGACCGGCGCGATGGACGCGGACCGCGGACAAGGGTGCGAGGCCTCGACGGGCTCGACCAACGAGATGGGCGTGACCGCAGACAAGGTCACCAGCCTCGACGGGCTCGACCGGCGCGATGGGCGCGGACCGCGGACAAGGTTGCGAGGTCTCGACAAGCTCGACCAACGCGATGGACGCGGACCGCGGGCAGGGTTGCGGGGTCTCGACGGGCTCGACCAACGCGATGGACGCGGACCGCGGGCAGGGTTGCGGGGTCTCGACGGGCTCGACCGGCGCGATGGGCGCGGACCGCGGGCAGGGGTGCGGGGTCTCGACGGGCTCGACCGGCGCGATGGGCGCGGACCGCGGGCAGGGGTGCGGGGTCTCGACGGGCTCGACCGGCGCGATGGGCGCGGACCGCGGGCAGGGGTGCGGGGTCTCGACGGGCTCGACCGGCGCGATGGGCGCGGACCGCGGGCAGGGGTGCGGGGTCTCGACGGGCTCGATCAGCGGGATGGGTGCGGACCGTAGACAAGGTTGCGGGGTCTCGACGGGCTCGATCAGCGGGATGGGTGCGGACCGCGGACAGGGTTGCGGGGTCTCGACGGGCTCGACCAACGGGGTGGGCGCGGACCGCAGACCGGGTTGCGGGGTCTCGATGGGGTTGACCGGCGAGAGGGGCGGACGGCGCAGCGGAAGGGGTGGGGTGGCCGGGCGGCTGCCGGGAGGTTGACAGGTTGGACCCTAGCCAGGGGCCAGCCTGGGGCGCATCATGGTAGGCAAGCGTTGGGGAGGCGACATGTCCGGAGTGGTGGTATTCGTTGGCGATGGTCTCAGCGCCGGCGCCCGCTGGGAAGAACGCCTCGGCGAGTTTGAGGTCCACAACCTCGGAGTGAGCGGCGACACGACGGATGATGTGATCGCACGGCTCGACGCCGTCGTCGAGATCGACCCCGATGCCGTGGTGCTGCAGGTGGGGACGAACGATGTCGGCTGGCATCGCTCCGACGAGTACGTCGTGCGCAACATCGAAACCATCCTGTGCACTCTCCGCAAGAAGCTTCCGGGCACCAGGGTGCTCATCCAGTCCGTGCCGCCGCGAGAGCGTGACGCCGTTCCGGTGATCCGATCGATCAACCGGCATCTGCGCCAGTTTGCTCCCACCGTGAAGGCCCGCTACCTCGACCTGTGGCCGGCTCTGGCGGATGCCGAGGGCACGCTGAGCGCCGAATGGTCCACGGACAGCCTCCATCTCACCGAAGCCGGATACGTCGTGTGGCTCGGTGAGCTCCGTCCGGCGCTCATCGACATGCTCGAGCATCCGGCCACCCTGCCCATTAGGACACAACCCGCCTGACCTGCACTTCTCCTGCTCGGCGTCGGCGGCGCACGTCACGTCGGCCGGTGGCTAGCATGAAGGCATGCGCAGACCTGCACGTCGTCCTCTCAGCATTGTCCTCGCCGCTGCCGCTCTCGCCGGAGCCGTGGGGCTGGCCGGACTCACCGGCATCTCAGCCGCCGTCGCTGACTCGTCCGGCGCTGCCGCGGCTCGGAGCGTCGCTGGCTCGGTTTCGGTGCTGCCTGCCGGGCAGGTGCGGCCGGCGAGCGTCGACGACTTCAGCTTCGTCTCCATGCACGCCGACTACCAGCTCGGTCGCGACGCCGACGGCCACTCCACCCTGGCCGCCACCGAGACTCTCGTTGCCCGGTTCCCCGACACCGACCAGAACCGCGGCATCCGGCGGGAGATCCCCACCCACTACCAAGGCCAGCCCACCGGACTGACCATCGACAGCGTCACCGACGAGACCGGCCAGCAACGCGACACCGAGACGGAGACCATCTCCGATGACACCGGTGCCGAATACCTCAGCGTCACCATCGCGGCCGACGACTTCGTGCATGGCGACCAGACCTACGTGATCAACTATCACCAGACCTACGTCACCTTCTCGCCCGATGACACTGCCGACCAGGAGTTCTACTGGGAGGTCAACGGCACCGGCTGGGCCCAGCCGTTCGGGGCGGTCTCAGCCACCGTGCATGTGGCGCCGGACCTGGTGCCGCACCTCACCGGCCAGACGGCGTGCTACCAGGGCGGATCGTCATCCGGCACCGAGTGCGATTCCCTCGACAGCGTCGCCGCGGGCGACGGCTGGGTCGTCGACGCCGAGGCGCGCGACCTGGCTGCGCACGAGGGACTCACTGTCGCCGTGGGGTTCGACGCGGGAACCTTCGTGCCCCGCGACGACTCCTTCACGGCGAACGCCTTCCCCACGATCGCCCTCCTCGCCGCCCTGGCCGCGCTCATCACCGCCGGGATCGCGGTGCTCCTGCGCACGACCCGGTGGCGCAACCAGCCCGGCCGGCCCACCATCATCGCCGAGTACCTGCCACCGGCAGGCGTGAACCTGCTGCAGTCCGGCGACGTCCTCGGCGCCCGCGCCTCAGGCAAGGCCATGACCGCCCAGTTCCTGCAGTTCGCCGTGCGCGGCAACCTGCGGGTGCTCGAGGGCGACGGCAAGAACCACTACCTGCTCGAGTTGCGCAGCCGCGAGGGTCTCGACGCCACCGAGAGCACCGTGCTCAACGCCCTGTTCCCCTCGAACCGGCCCATCGGTTCGGTGCGCGACCTGAAGAAGAAGAGCACCACGTTGGGCACCGCCCTGCAGAAGGTGCGCCGAACGGCACGCAAACGGATGCTCACCGACGGCCTCCGGGAGAAGAAGGGCGGGGCCGTCCGCCGCTGGCTCATCGCCCTGGCGATCGTCGCCGGTGTTGTCGCCGTCGTGGCGAGCATCATCACCTTCGCCACCGAGGTCGCCGGCGCGTGGCCGCTCTTGTTCCTGGTCGGTGGGCTGGCCGCCGCGATTGTTACGCTTGCCGTAGTCGGCGACGTGCGACCGCTCACCGCGAGCGGCGCGGAACTCCGCGACTACCTGAAGGGCGTCACAGTGTATATCTCGCTGGCTGAAGCAGACCGGCTCCGGGTGCTGCAAAGCCCCCTGGGCGCGCTGCGCACGCCATACCGACCGGACGGTGCCGGCACCGTCTCGACCGAGCCCGTGCAGGTGCTCAAGCTCTACGAACGCCTGCTGCCCTACGCGGTGCTCACGGGCGAGGAAAAGCAGTGGTCGAAGGTTCTCGGCGACTACTACGACGGGACGCGAGCACAGCCGGACTGGTACGTCGGCACGGCTCCGTTCAACGCCGCCTACTTCGCGACGGGTGTGGCCGCGTTCGCCTCGTCCACGTCGTCGGCGTGGTCGGGTAGCGCCTCGAGTTCGTCCAGTTCCGGTGCCGGCGGGGGCGGTTCCGTCGGTGGCGGCGGTGGCGGCGGCGGGGGAGGGGGCGTCTGATGGGCACTCCGGCAGAACCTACCTATACCCGGTCGGCCCTGGCGCCCGGGCTGCTCGGAGCCATCGCCCTCCTGGCCGGACTCGCCCTGCTCGATGTCGACAGTTTTGTCATCATCCGCTACGTCGTCAGCATCCTGGCGCTCATCATCTGCGTCTTCGTGATCCAGGCGAAGTCCTGGTGGTGGCTCATCGGGCTGGTGCCCATCGCGGTGCTGTGGAACCCCATCGTGATCATCGAGCTGCACGGCCAGGGCTGGGTGTCCGCCCAGTTCATCGCCGCTCTGGTCTTCATAATCGTCGGCATCCGTACTAAGGTCCCGACGGCGGTGCACCGCTGAGAACAGGTCCGGGCATAGACTGAGTACGCGTCTGGAGAACCTGGTTAGTGTCTCGACCGTTGTCCTGCGTCGATCAGCTCCTTCGAGGCTGCCCGATGCCGGTCACGTTGCTCGTTTTGCGGGGTTCGGCGTATCGATCGCACAGGCATCCACGGATGCTCAACACGACGAGCGCGCACTGTGTGCCGCGCTGGTGTGAAGTGGAGAAAAATGGCTTACACCCGCCCTCAGGGAGCGGGCCGTGCTGGTGCCAGCAGCGGTCGAACCCGGCAGCGCCCACGCTCGCGTGACGACGACGCCCCCATCATCCCGATCCTCGCCCGCAAGGTGCGCGAGGTCGAGGCGAAGGCCCAGAGCGGTACCAAGCTCGGCCCCACCAATCGCACCAAGTACCAGGTCATCGCCCTGCTCATGCGCGAGGAACGCGCTCGGGTCAAGGCCGACGGCGAGCTCACCGACGCCAACCGCGCTGAGCTGCTCAAACGCCTCGACGGCATCGCCCAGATCCTCGCGAAGACCGCCGCCCGCGACACCAGCCTGATCACCCTGCTCGAACCGGATGCGGGTGTCTCCACCGTCGCGCAACGCTTCCGCCGCGACTGGCTGCTGGAATCCGGAGCCGAACTCAGCCCGGACGAACTCATCATCACCCGCGAACCCGAGGCCAAGCCCGAGGTGCCGCAGAACCAGGTCATCCCGCAATCGGTGCGGGCCCGCCAGCTGGCGAACCCGTTCCTCGCCCCCGACTTCAGTGCCGTGCAGGCCGCGCCGGTGTCCTCGGCCCGTCGCCTGGCCAACTGGGAACTGCTCGGCCCGCTGTTCAAGGCGTTCGAATACGGCTCAGGCGGCCAGGCCGCCAGCATGGACCTGCCCGAGGCCCCGAACGTCGACAGGTTCTCCCCGCGCGGCATGGAGCTCATGCGGCACCAGGCCCGCTTCATCGAGAGCGCCCGCCTCGGCCACCGCAGCTACCTCCTCGCCGACGAGCCCGGCCTCGGCAAGACGGCGCAGAGCCTGCTGGCCGCATCCGTCGCCGGCGCCTACCCGCTGCTGGCGATCGTGCCCAACGTCGTGAAGATGAACTGGGTGCGCGAGGTCGAGCTGTGGACGCCGCACCGCCGCGCCACCGTCATCCACGGCGACGGTGACACCCTCGACGCCTTCGCCGACGTGGTCGTGGTCAACTACGACGTTCTCGATCGCCACCTCGCCTGGCTCGGCACCCTCGGCTTCAAGGGCATGGTCGTCGACGAGGCGCACTTCATCAAGAACCTGCAGTCGCAGCGTTCCAAGCACGTACTCAGCCTCGCCGAGCAGATCCGCCGCCGCACCCCGGGCAACAACCCGCTGCTGATGGCGCTCACCGGTACCCCGCTGATCAACGACGTCGACGATTTCCGTGCCATCTGGCAGTTCCTCGGCTGGATCGACGGCGACAAGCCCACCGCCAAGCTCATGCAGCGGCTGGAAGAGACCGGCCTCACGCCGGCCGACGCCGGCTTCTACACCGCCGCCCGGGCCGCCGTGATCGACATGGGCATCGTGCGTCGCCGCAAGGTCGACGTGGCCGCCGACCTGCCCGCCAAGCGCATCGCCGACCTCCCGGTGGAGCTCGACAGCGAACTCGGCCGGTCGATCCAGAAGGCCGAACGCGAACTGGGCGCCCGCCTGGTCAAGCGCTTCAAAGCCCTCGTCGCCGCGCGTCACCCCGGCGTCAAGGCACCCGTGCTCACCGAGGACGAGCGCGCCGCGTACATCCGCGCCGTCGCGCACGCCGATCTCGAGGAGTCCAAGGGCACCACGACCGGCGAGAACGTGTTCACCATGGTGCGCAAGATCGGCCAGGCCAAGGCCGGGCTCGCCGCCGACTACGCGGCCCAGCTCGCGCACTCGGTGGGCAAGGTCGTGTTCTTCGCCAAGCACATCGACGTGATGGATGCCGCGGAGGAGATCTTCGCCAAGCGCGGCCTGCGAACGGTGTCGCTGCGCGGCGACCAGAGCGCCCTGGCCCGCCAGGCGGCGATCGACTCGTTCAACACCGATCCCGAGGTCGCCGTTGTGGTGTGTTCGCTCACCGCCGCCGGCGTCGGTGTGAACCTCCAGGCCGCCTCCAACGTGGTGCTGGCCGAACTCAGCTGGACCGCGGCAGAGCAGACCCAGGCCATCGACCGGGTGCACCGGATCGGCCAGGCCGAACCGGTCACCGCGTGGCGGATCATCGCCGCGCACACCATCGACGCGCGCATCGCCGAACTCATCGGCAGCAAGCAGGGCCTCGCGGCCCGCGCGCTCGACGGGGCCGACGAGGAGCTGTCGCCCGAGGATTCGGTGCAGGCCAGCGCGCTGGTCTACGTGCTCACCCAGGCGCTCGACGGAGAGCTGTAACACCGGGCCGGAAGTCCCTACCCCCGAGCAGCGCCGCCGGTGTTGACTTGATCCAGGCCAGAGCGCGCCACCATGATGGTGGACGGGCAATCTGCCGCAACAATATGCATGCACTAAGGAGTAGCCAGATATGAAGATCGGTATCCTCACCAGCGGTGGAGACTGCCCAGGCCTCAACGCAGTGATTCGGGGTGCTGTTCTCAAGGGAGGCCGCGCGTACGACTCCGAGTTCGTGGGCATCCGCAACGGCTGGCGTGGGCTGGTGCAGGGCGAGTTCATGAAGCTCGACCGTCACAGCGTCCGTGGCCTCTCCCGCCAGGGTGGCACCATCCTCGGCAGCTCCCGCACCAACCCGTTCGAGGGCGAGAACGCGGGCCCGGAGAACATCCAGAAGACCATGGACGCCGAGGGTATCGACGCCATCATCGCCATCGGCGGCGAGGGCACCCTCACCGCCGCCCGCCGTCTCACCGACGCCGGCATCAAGATCGTCGGCGTGCCGAAGACCATCGACAACGACCTCGCGGCCACCGACTACTCCTTCGGCTTCAACACCGCCGTCGAGATCGCCACCGAGGCCATCGACCGGCTGCGCACCACCGCCGACTCGCACGGCCGCTGCATGATCGTCGAGGTCATGGGCCGCCACGTGGGTTGGATCGCCCTGCACTCCGGCATGGCCGGCGGCGCACACGCCATCCTCATCCCCGAGCAGCCGCAGACCATCGAGCAAATCTGCGCCTGGGTCGAGAGCGTCCGCGACCGCGGCCGGGCACCCGTGCTCGTCGTGTCCGAGGGCTTCCTGCTCGCCGAGATGGGCGAGGCCCACTCGCACAAGGGCCTGGACGCGTTCAACCGTCCCCGCCTCGGCGGCATCAGCGAGCTCATCGCCCCCATGGTCGAAGAGCGCACCGGTATCGAGGCCCGCGCGACGGTCCTCGGCCACACCCAGCGCGGTGGCGCCCCGTCGGCCTACGACCGCGTGCTCGCCACGCGTCTCGGCATGGCGGCCGTTGACGCCGTCGTCGAGGGCAAGTGGGGTTCGATGGTCTCCCTCAAGGGAACCGACATCAACACCGTCAGCATCGCCGACGCCACCATGGACCTCAACCGGGTCACCCAGGCGCGGTACGACGAAGCAGCCGTGCTCTTCGGCTAAACCCGAGCAGGCACAGAGAACTGCCCGGACGGCTCAGGCCGTCCGGGCAGTCGTGTGTCCGAGTCGTGGGCGCCCGGTTCGCGAAGGCGCGTGCGGAGGGGCGGTTACGCCGCGGGTGCGAGCTTGGCCTGCACCTGCGCGAGCGACGGGTTCGTCGCGGCCGAGCCATCCGGGAACAGCACCGTGGGAACCGTGCGGTTGCCCCCGTTGAGGCTCATGACGAGCTCGGAGGTGCCGTCGACCTCTTCGACGTTCACCTCGGTGTAGCCGATGCCGACCTTGTCGAGCTGGGTCTTCAGCCGCGAGCAGTAGCCGCACCAGGTAGTGGTGAACATCGTGATAGTTCCGGTCTGAGGCACAAAATCCATGCGTACAGCGTAACCGAGGTTTCCGGGAATCCGCGGGGCTCGGTCAGCCCTGGGGCGCTCGCTACGATTGAGGCCATGACCGACCTGCCCGAGGTGTGCGTGTGCTACCTCACCCGCCTGTCCGAGTCCGGCACCCCGCAGGTGCTGCTGGGCCGCAAGAAGAAGGGCCTGGGCCTGGGCAACATCGTGGGTCTCGGCGGCAAGCTCGAACCCGGGGAGTCCGCCCTGGAAGCCGCCGTGCGCGAGGTCGAGGAGGAATCCGGGCTGACCGTGTCGGCGGATGCGCTGACCGCGATGGGCGTGCTCACCTACCTGTTCCCGCACAAGCCCGCCTGGAGCCAGCGGTCGAACGTCTTCGTCACCGACCGATTCAGCGGCACACCGCGCGAGTCGGACGAGCTGAACCCGGTGTGGTTCACCATCGCCGACCTGCCCGTCGACGAGATGTGGGACGACGCCAGGCACTGGCTGCCCGGGGTGCTGGCCGGAGTGCCCGTCGAGGCCACCTTCACGTTCGGTGAGGATCTCGCCACCGTCGTCACTCGCGGCTGAACGGCAGAAGTACGGTTTCTGAACAGCTTCCGAACGGCTCCTGAATTGACCTGCCTGCCTCAGGCTGTCAGGATCAACGAGGCCCGGTTTCGAGCCAGCCAGTTCTCCTGGCGTGCCCGGGCCTCGGTCCAGCCGCGCTCGGGACGAATCACAAGGAAAGACGCCGGTGGACCTCACCCTTATCGTCGCGCTGGTCATCGCACTGGCCCTCATCTTCGACTTCACCAACGGGTTCCATGACACGGCCAACGCCATGGCCACACCGATCGCCACCGGGGCCATGAAGCCCAAGGTCGCCGTCGGCGTCGCCGCCGTGCTCAACCTCGTCGGTGCCTTCCTCTCCACCGAGGTGGCCAAGACCGTCTCCGGCGGCATCATCAAGGAGGGCGACGGCGGCATCCAGATCACCCCCGAGATGATCTTCGCGGGCCTCATCGGCGCCATCGTCTGGAACCTGATCACCTGGCTGCGCGGGCTCCCGTCCAGCTCCAGCCACGCCCTCTTCGGCGGCCTGATCGGCGCCACCATCATCGGCGTCGGCGCGCAGGCCGTGGCCTACGACGTGGTGCTGGCCAAGGTCATCCTGCCCGCGCTCATCGCGCCGATCACCGTCGGCATCGTCGCGTTCATCGCCACCCGCCTCGCCTACGCCATCACCCGCCGCGACGTGGGCAAGCCAGACGGCCGTGGCGGCTTCCGCTACGCGCAGATCTTCTCCTCCTCGCTGGTGGCCCTCTCGCACGGCACCAACGACGCACAGAAGACCATGGGAGTGATCACCCTCACCCTCATCGCCGGCGGCTACCAGGCCGTGGGCTCCGGCCCGCAGTTCTGGGTCATCGCCTGCTGCGCCCTGGCCATCGCGATCGGCACCTACACCGGCGGCTGGCGCATCATCCTCACCATGGGTCGCGGACTCACCGAGATCAAGCCCGCACAGGGCTTCGCGGCCGAGACCAGCACCGCCGCGACCATCCTCGCCTCCAGCCACCTCGGCTTCGCCCTCTCGACCACCCAGGTGGCGTCGGGATCCGTCATCGGGTCCGGCCTCGGCCGACGCGGCTCCACCGTGCGGTGGGGCATGGCCGGGCAGATCGCCCTCGGCTGGCTGCTCACCCTCCCGGCCTCCGCCATCATGGGCGCATTCGCGGCCGGGCTGGCGTTGCTCGGCCCGATCGGCATCGTGCTCGACGTCGTGATCGGCACGATCGTGGTCTACGTGCTGTTCCGCTGGTCCAAGCGCGACCGGGTATCGCACGACAACCTGCACGACATCGATGATGCCGGCCACGTGGTGAAGATCAAGAAGACCCCCCGCAAGCCGTCCCGCAAGGACCGACAGAAGGTTGCACTGTGATCGACTGGGCCGCTTTCCTCGTTGTCGCCGCGGCCTCGCTGGTCTCGTCGGCGATCGTCGTCTCGCTCTACTCCCTGGGCCTGCGGATGCTCACCACGGCCGGCCGCATCCCCACCGTCGAGCCCGCCGAGTTCACCGGTGCCATCACCGTGCTGAGCCCGGCCCGCGCCGCCAAGGACGCCAAGCGTGCCAAGAAGGCCCGCAAGGCGAACCCGCTCACGGACGGCCAGAAGCGCCTCGCCCAGTACGCCGGCTACCTCTGCTTCGCGGTGTGCGGCCTGATCGTGCTCTACGGCGTCTACCTGATCGTGCCCGCCCTGCACAAGTGACCTGGTCGCCGTTCCGCGAACCGTGAGCTGAGCCCCCCCCTCGGGCGTGCTCAGCTCACGGTTCGCGAACATCCGTCGCCCCGCAACGCCCCGCGATCGCGCGGGTCCACGTGCGTGCGTGCGAGCCATGGGCGTGCACGCACCGGTGCGGGACCGCGTACCTGCGCTTGCCGGCGCAGACAGCTGGCGCAGCCAGCCGGGGCCGAGTGCGCCGTGGGCGTTCGCGGGAGGAAGCGGAGGGGCGAGGGGTTCTAGGCCGTGCGGCGGAGCCGCGTGATCCAGGTCATCAGGTGGTAGATCACGATGGCGGCCAGGGTGCCCAGCGCGATGCCGTTGAACGTGAGGGTGCCGGCACTGAAGGTGTAGTCGGCGATGCCGATGATCAGCGCGGTTGCGGCCGTGAACTGGTTGACCGGCTTGCTGAAGTCCACCTTGTTGTCGAGCCAGATCTTCACGCCGATGACGCCGATGAGGCCGTAGAGGGCCGTCGTGACGCCGCCGAGCACGCCGGCCGGGATGGTGCTGATGACGGCGCCCACCTTGGGGGAGAGGCCCAGCAGCACCGCGGTGATGCCGGCGACCCAGTACGCGGCCGTCGAGTAGATGCGGGTGGCGGCCATGACGCCGATGTTCTCACCGTAGGTGGTGGTGCCCGAGCCGCCGCCGAAGCCTGCCAGCACGGTGGCCAGGCCGTCGGCGAGCAGCGCCCGGCCGGTGAGCTTGTTGACCGAACTGTCGGTCATCTGCGCGACGCCGCGGATGTGGCCGACGTTCTCGGCGATGAGCACCAGCACCACGGGCAGGAAGGCCGGCAGGATCGCCCAGACTGCAGGGTTCTCGAACGGGTTTGTCGGCAGGGTCAGCGGGGGCAGGCCCACCCAGGCGGCGTCGCCGACCTTGCTGAAGTCCACCTCGCCCTGGATGAGCGCGGCCACGTAGCCCACGATGACGCCCAGGAAGATCGACAGGCGGCCGAGGATGCCCCGGAACAGGACCGTGCTGAGGATGACGGCGGCGAGGGTGATCACGGCGGTGAGCGGTGCGTCGCTGAAGTTCGCCTTGGCGACCGGCGCGAGGTTGAAGCCGATCAACGCGACGATAGCGCCGGAGACGACGGGCGGCATCAGCGCGTCGATCCAGCCGGCGCCGGCGACCTGCACGATGGCGCCGACGACGGCCAGCAGCACACCGACCGCGAGGATGCCGAACAGCGCGCTGCCCATGCCGGCCGTGGCGACGGCGGCCGTGATCGGGGCGATGAATGCGAACGACGACCCCAGGTAGGACGGCAGCTTGTTGCGGGTGATCAGCAGGAACAGAAGCGTGCCGATGCCGGAGAACAGGATGGTGGTGCTCGGCGGGAAGCCCGTGATCAGCGGCACCAGGAAGGTGGCACCGAACATCGCCACGACGTGCTGGGCGCCGATGCCGATCGTGATGGGCCAGTTGAGACGTTCGCCCGGGGCCACGACGTCGGTCGCGCCGACAGTCTTACCGTCGCCGTGCAGGGTCCAGGGCAGTGCCATTCGAGTCTCGTTTCTGTTCAAGCCGGTCGGCCGCATCCGGGCGGCCCTAGCTGAGCGTAGTGCTCCGCCGCAGCCGTCACCGAGTTTGCCCGGGGGTCAGCGGACCGGATTAGGATCACCCCATGACTTCGCATGCCGGCACCCGCGCCCACGATCCCCTCGAGGTCACGGTGTCCGGCGGCACGGTGCGGGGCGTGCGCGAACGTGGCATCCGGGCCTGGCGCGGCATCCCCTATGCGGCGGCTCCGGTCGGAGCGCTGCGGTTCCGGGCGCCGGCACCGGTACAGCCGTGGCCGGGAGTGCGTGACGCGGCCGAGTTCGGCCCGGTTGCCACCCAGAGCCACAAGGGCCAGTTCATCGGAGCGCACCCGCGCATCCCGCAGAGCGAGGACTGCCTGAACCTCAACGTGATCGCCCCCGATGAACCCACCGACGAGGAGGCGCTGCGCCCCGTGATGGTGTTCGTGCACGGCGGCGCATACAGCGTGGGGTCCTCGCGGGAGAATCCCCGCCAGGGCGAGGGCCTGGTGCGCCGCGGCGGCATCGTCTATGTGGGCATCAACTACCGGCTGGGGGCGTTGGGCTACCTCGACTTCAGCCGCTACTCCACCCCCGAGCGCCCGTTCGAGAGCAACCTGGGCCTGCGCGACCAGGTGGCAGCCCTCGCCTGGGTGCGCGCCAACATCCGCCTTTTCGGCGGCGACCCGGATGCGGTGACCCTGTTCGGCGAATCGGCCGGCGGCAACGCGGTGACCACCCTGATGACCGTTCCGGCGGCCGCCGGGCTGTTCCAGCGGGCCATCGCGCAGAGCGCCCCGCCGAACGCGGTGTACCCGCCGGAGCTCACCGCCGAGTGGGCGGCGAGCTTCGTGCGGATCCTCGCGGACCAGACGTCGGGGGCGCCGAAGCCTGCCGCCACCGTGGAGCCGGACGAACCGCACACCGCCGACGAGCCGCAGGGCGAACCGCCCATCCTCTCCGGCCTCACCGATGCCCAGGCCGTACGACTGCTGCTCGAAGCCGAGCCCGCCCGCCTCGCCGGGGCCACGACCACCCTCACGGTGCGCTCGCCCGATCTGTACCCGGGCACGATCCCGCTCTGCCCGGTCATCGACGGCGACTTCCTCCCGGAGCGGCCGCTCGACGCTTTCAAGGACGGCCGGGCTCACCGCATCCCGCTCATCATCGGCACGAACGAGCGGGAGGGCTCCCTGTTCAGCGGTCGTATCGACATCCTGGCGTCGACGCCGCCGCGCATGCGGGCGGTCTTCGCGAACACCAAGAAGAAGGCCAGGAAGGCGCTCAAGGCGCAGTACCCCGGCATGCCCGCTCCGCGTGCCGCGCTCGACTTCGGCGGCGACTACTCGTTCTGGTACCCCAGCGTCAAGGTGGCCGAGCGACACTCCCGGTACGCGCCCGTGCACTTCTACAGGTTCGACGCCGCACCCAGGCTGCTGCGCCGGATGGGCCTTGACGCCACCCACGGCCTGGAGCTCTTCCCCCTGTTCGACCGGCTCGACGGCTGGTTCGGCCGCGGCATGACGGTTCTCGGTGGACGGCGGGCATTCAAGGCCATCGGTGCGCGCATGCAGCTCTGGTGGCTCGGCTTCGCCCGTACGGGGAGACCGGATGAAGCCTGGCCGGCGTACACCGAAGCCGATCGGTTGACCCTCATCATCGACACCCGGGACCGGGTGGTGTCGGATCCGCACGCCGAGCGGCGGGTCGCCTGGGGAGCCTTCGTACCGCACGTTTGACCAGGCCGGTTGGGTTGATTTCCACCCGCGGCGAACCTGGTCGTAGACTGAGTCGTTTGGCGCGCCGCCGACCGTCTATCTGGAGAGCATCATTTCCGCATCAGAGCACCAGCCCACAGCCTCCGCATCCACCACACCCGGCGCTGAGCCCATCGGCCCGGCCGCCTCGGGCACAGGCCCGACAGGCACAGGCCCGACAGGCACAGGCCCGACGGGTACCGAGCCCACGGGCACCGGGCCGATGTCGGCGATCAACCGGTACTTCGAAATCACCCGGCGCGGATCCTCCTGGGCTCGTGAAGTGCGCGGCGGCCTGGTGACCTTCGTCACCATGGCGTACATCGTCATCCTCAACCCGCTCATCCTCGGCGGCTTCAGCGCCGACCAGGCCGCGGTGGACGTGGCCGGCAACTGGCTGCCCAACGGCCAGGTCGCCGCGGTCACCGCCCTGACCGCCGGCGTCATGACGATTCTGTTCGGCATCATCGCGCGCCTGCCGTTCGGTTTCGCCGCGGGCCTCGGCATCAACTCGTTCCTCGCCGTCAGCGTCGTGGGCCAGGTCACCTGGCCCGAGGCCATGGGCCTGGTCGTCATCAACGGCCTCATCATCGTGCTGCTGGCCTCCACGGGCCTGCGCGAGATGATCTTCACGGCCGTGCCGCGCCAGCTCAAGATCGCCATCACCGTGGGCATCGGCCTGTTCATCGCGTTCATCGGCCTGGTCGACTCCGGTTTCGTGCGCGCAAGCGGCGTCGCATCCCCGCCCGTGCAGCTCGGTGAGGCCGGCTCGGTCGCCAGCCTGCCGACCGCCGTGTTCGTGATCGGGCTGTTGCTCATCGGCGTGCTCGTGGCCCGCAAGGTCAAGGGCGCCCTACTGATCGGCATCGTCGGCACCACCGTTCTCGCGGTCATCCTCGAGGCCATCTTCAAGGTCGGCCCGTCGCTCGGCACCAACCCCGCCGGCTGGAACCTCAACGCCCCCGTCCTGCCGACGAGCATCGTCGCGCTGCCCGATCTCTCCCTCGTCGGCGAGGTGAGCTTCGGCGCCTTCGAGCGCATCGGCGTGCTCGCGGCCGTGATGCTCGTCTTCACGCTCGTGTTCACCAACTTCTTCGACGCCATGGGCACGATGACCGGGCTCTCGAACGAGGCCGGACTGGCCGATAAGAACGGCAACTTCCCGCGCCTCAAGTCCGCCCTGATCGTCGAGGGTGTCGGCGCCGTCGTCGGCGGGGCCACGTCGTCCTCGTCCAACACTGTCTTCATCGAATCCGGTGCCGGCATCGGCGAGGGCGCCCGCACGGGCTTCGCCAACGTCGTCACGGGGCTTCTGTTCCTCGCGGCGATGTTCTTCACCCCACTCACCCAGATCGTGCCGCTCGAGGTCGCCGCCGCCGCCCTCGTCATCGTGGGCGCCATGATGGTCTCGCAGATCCGGTTCATCGACTTCTCCGAGTTCTCCATCGTGTTGCCGGTGTTCCTCACCATCATCGTGATGCCGCTGAGCTACTCGATCGCCAACGGCATCGGCGCCGGTTTCATCAGCTGGGTCATCGTGCGGTCGCTCTCGGGCAAGGCCCGCGAGATCAGCCCGCTGCTCTGGATCGTCGCGGTCGGCTTCCTGGTCTTCTTCGTGCGCGGCCCCATCGAGGTGCTCTTCGGCGTCTAGCCGGACCTCTGGATGTGCTGCGTTTTCTTGCGACGAGCCCGGCAGGAGCAGCGCTTCGCTGCGCCTGGCGGGCGAAATGTGCGGCTCCGGTGTGGGGCGGTTTCGCCGCGATAGAGTGAATCGGTTATGAGCCATGAGCTCGTCCCCGACGGCAATGGAGCCAGCGTGCACACCACCCCCAGCAACCTGTCCACGATCACCGATTCAACACTCAGCCCGACACCCACCCACCCCACTCGCTCCTCCCCGGCAGCGCCGCCGGCCCCCGAGCAGGACGCAGCACCGGAAGGCACCCCACTCATCGACTCGAACAGCCCCGCCCCCGCCGTGACCGACAGCGCCGAAGCCACCCCCGGCTTCCGGATCGAGCGTGACTCGCTCGGCCGGGTCGAGGTGCCGGCCGAGGCGTACTGGGGAGTGCACACCAAGCGTGCGCTGGAGAACTTCCCCATCGCCAAGCGTCCGATCTCGGTGTACCCGGACTTCGTGGTGGCCCTCGCGTCCGTGAAGCAGGCCTGCGCCCGCGCCAACGCGGAGGTCGGCGCCCTCAGCCAGGAACGGGCCGACTGGATCGACGCCGCCTGCCAGGAGATCATCGAGGGCAAGCACCACGACCAGTTCGTCGTGGGCGTCATGCAGGGTGGCGCCGGGACCTCCACCAACATGAACGCCAACGAGGTCATCTGCAACCTGGCCCTCGAGAACGCCGGCTACGGCCGCGGCCGGTACGACATCCTCAGCCCCATCGACCACGTCAACCGCAGCCAGTCGACGAACGACACCTACCCCACCGCGATCAAGATCGCACTGGCCTTCTTCCTCAAGCACCTGCTGCGTGAACTCAAGGCCCTGCAGGGCTCCTTCTCGGTCAAGGCCGACGAGTTCTCGCAGATCCTCAAGGTGGGCCGCACCCAGATGCAGGACGCCGTGCCGATGACCCTCGGCCAGGAGTTCCACGGCTTCGCCACCACCCTCGGCGAGGACTACGACAGGCTCACCGAGACCATCTGGCTGCTCGCCGAGATCAACCTGGGCGCCACCGCGATCGGCACCGGCATCACGGCCGATCCCGGCTACGCCGCTGCCGCCATCCGGCACCTCAACGTGATCACCGGGCTCAACCTCGAGGCCGCACCGGACCTCATCGAGTCGACCAGCGACGCCGGCAGCTTCATGTCGTTCAGCGGCAACCTCAAGCGCAGCGCCATCAAGCTCTCCAAGATCTGCAACGACCTGCGCCTGCTCTCCTCGGGCCCGCAGGCCGGTTTCGGCGAGATCAACCTGCCGCCGCGGCAGGCCGGGTCGAGCATCATGCCCGGCAAGGTCAACCCGGTGATCCCCGAGGTCGTCAACCAGGTGGCGTTCGCCGTCGCCGGGGCGGATGTGACGGTGACGATGGCCGCGGAGGGCGGGCAGCTGCAACTGAACGCCTTCGAACCCGTCATCGCGCACTACCTGTTCCAGAGCCTCACCTGGATGACCCAGGCGATGTGGACCCTGCGGGTGAACTGCATCGACGGCATCACCGCCAACGAGGACCGTCTGGCGGCCATGGTCGGTTCCAGCGTGGGCGTGATCACCGCGCTCATCCCGCACATCGGCTACGCCGCGGCCGCGGCGCTCGCACAGACCGCGCTGCTGACCGGGCGCAACGTCGCCGACCTCGTGGTGGAGGCCAACCTGATGACCAGGGATGACGTGATGCGGGAACTCGAACCGGCCCGGCTCTCCGGCATGGAGCCCGACACCGGCACGTCCTCCATCCCCATCATCGAGTAGGCGGCAGTACCGACACGCAGGGGCACAGGGCGCCACTCGGGGTTACTCTGGTGCCGTGTCCCTGCGTGTGAGGCCGAACAACCGCCGGCACGAGCCGATCCATCTCGATGGGCTCGCGGCGCTGGACGCCGCCCTGCCGGACCTGGACTGGACGGTCCTGCCGCCGGGCACCGAACGGTACGACTTCTCCGCACCCAGCGGGCGTCTGGCCTCAACGGCGCTGGGCCGGCCGGGCGACCCGCGGGTGGTCCTCGTGCCGGGTGCCACGGGGTCGAAGGAAGATTTCGCGCTGCTTGCCCCGATCCTGGCCGGCGCCGGGTACCGGGTGGAGAGCTTCGACCTGGCCGGCCAGTACGAGTCGGCCGCGGCGGGCCCGATGCCCGGCGAAGCCTACGACTACGGGCTCTTCGTCGACGACCTCATCGCCGTCCTGGAGTCGGGCCGCACTCCAGTGCACGTGCTCGGCTATTCCTTCGCCGGGCTCGTCGCCGAGCTCACCCTGGCCCGCCGGCCCGACCTGTTCGCCTCGCTGGTGCTGCTCACCACCCCGCCGGACCCCGGCCAGACCTTCCGCGGGGTGCGATGGCTCGGTCCGGTGAGCCGAGTGGTGCCGCCGCACACCATCGCCTCCCTCATGGTCTGGGGGATCGTGACCAACCGCAACCACACCCGTCCGGGGCGCCTAACCCTCGCCCGGATGCGGTTCGGCTACACCAGCCGCGAGAGCCTGGACGAGATCATCCGCCTGATGAAGCACACCCCGGATGTGCGCCGGGAACTGGCCGGCAGCGCGGTGCCCACGCTCATCGCCGTCGGCAACCGCGACCTGTGGAGATTGCGACTGCACCGCCGCTTCGCCCGGCGCATCGGCGCGGAGCTGCGCGTCTACCCGGCGGGGCACAGCCCCTGCGAGACCACACCGAACCAGCTGGCCCAGGACATGCTCGCCCTCTACGCGCGGGGGCCCTGAACCCTTCCGGCGGCACCGGATCGGGGTCGGCGACTGACCGCATTACGGCGGATGCGCCACGGCGCATACTCCGGCCAGTCGGCGAACAGGGTGCGACCGGCCCAGGCCACCCGGCGGCCCAGCCCTCGTGGTGTACCGAACGGTCGGGCGGAAATGCCGACCCGCAGGGTGCGGTCGAGCGTGACGGGGTGGTCGGTGCCGAGGTGCATGCTGAAGTCGAGGTCGTCGTGCACGGTGTCGCTGTCCCGGCGCACCCGGTCCCTGGTGGCCGCCCAGACCTCCCGGCGCATGGCGAAGTTGGAGCCGAAGAGCGGGGGATGGCCCAGCCACAGCCCCATCCAGAGGAAGTAGCCGCCGATGTACAGCCGGCGGCCGAGCAGGGCCGTGACCGGGCCGCAGCCGTAGAAGTCGCCCGGGCCGGTGTACACGGAGATGCCGGGCTTGGCCTGGAAGCGGTCCGCGATGCGCTCGACCCAGTCGACGGGCGGCACGGAATCGGCATCGAGCCGGGCGATCACGGCGCCGCCGGCCGCGTCGTAGCCGGCGGCCGCGGCGGGCCAGATACCGCGGTGCGGCTCGGTGACCACGCGCACCCCTGCGGCGCGGGCCACGGCGGCGGACTCATCCGTGCAGGCGTTGTCGACCACGATGATCTCGTCGGCGGGCCGGCGTTGCTCGGCCAGCGCGCGCAGGCAGGTGCGCAGGAAGTCGGCGTCGTTGTACACGGGAATGACCACCGAGACGGTGATCGGCGTGCGGGGCGCCGCGGGGTCAGATTTCACGGCAATGAGTCGTCAAGAGGCCGATGCGGTCGATGGAGACGGTGACCGTCGATCCGTCCTTGAGGAATACCTGCGGCTTGCGGCTGTAGCCCGCGCCGCCGGGGCTGCCGGTGGAGATGAGGGTGCCGGGCAGCAGCGTGGACGTGAGGGACAGGTACGAGATGATCTCGGCCACGGTGCGCACCATATCGCCGCTCGACGCATCCTGCAGGACGCGCCCGTCGACGTGGGTGGTCAGCCAGAGGTTCTGCGGGTCGGCGATCTCGTCGGCCGTGACGACGAGCGGGCCGGTGGGGGTGAAGCCGTCGAAGGACTTGCACCTGGACCATTGCGCCTCGGAGAACTGCAGGTCGCGGGCCGTGATGTCGTTGACGACCGTGTACCCGAAGACGTAGTCCAGCGCGTCACGCACCGAGACGTTGCGGGCCGGGCGGCCGATGATGACGCCCAGCTCGGCCTCGTAGTCGACCTGGCTGGTGAGGTCGGCGGGCCAGGAGATGACGGCCTCGTGGCCGGTGAGCGAGTTCGGCCAGAGTGAGAACACGGTGGCCGCGGTCTCGCTGCGCAGCTTGAGCTCGGAGGAGTGCGCGGCGTAGTTGGCGCCGATCGCGATGATCTGCGGCGGGCGCAGCACGGCGGAGGAGTGCCGGAGGTCGTCGACCGGGGTGAGGCTGGCGCCGTGCTGCAGCGCGTGGGTGGTGAGGGCGCGCACCCGGTCGAACTCGGGTGCGCCCTTTTCGATCAGGTCTTGCAGATCGCGCGGGGCGTCGTCGATCACCTCGTCGAGGAAGAGCGCCTCGTCTTCCACCACGATGGCAAGACGGGGGGTGGACTGGCCTTCGACTCTGAGGTGCGCAAACTTCACTTTCTCAGCGTAACGGGGCCGCGCCCATCTCGCTGGGACCCGGGGAACCGGCCGGTCGCGGCGCCGCTCCTGCCGCACGCCACAGGTGCATGCCCGCGTAGCTGCGCCACGGCGCCCAGCGACCGCCGTGGCCGGCCAGGTCGCCGGCCCGGGCGGGCAGGCCGAGCCGCTCGGCGCCCTGCCGCAGCGCGAGATCGCTCGTGAGCAGGATGTCGGGGCTGCCGAGCACCCGCATGGCCACGTATCCGGCCGTCCACGGTCCGATGCCGGGCAGGGCCGTGAGCCGGGCCTGGAGGGCGTCGCGGCTCTCGCCCACGTCGAGTCTGAGCTCGCCGGAGGCCAGCGCCTCGGCGACGCGCACGATCGTGTCGATCCGGGCGGCGGGTCCGCGCAGGACCTCGCGGCCGTGCTCCGCGATGCGGGCTGCGGTGGGGAACAGCAGGGTCGGAGCGCGGGTGGGATCGACAGGCGCCGGGTGCTCGCGGGCCGCACCGTCGGCTGCTGCGCGCTCGGATGCGGTGCCGTCCGATGCGGTGCCGTCGGGTGCGGGATCTGCCGGCTCGGCGCCGCCGGGCAGCGGGTCTCCGAGTGCAGCGGTGAGACGGCCGAGCGCCGTGCGAGCCGACGCCACCGAGACCTGCTGGCCGAGCAGGGCGCGGAACAGCGTCTCGTCGGCGTCGAGGCTGCCCGGCACCCGGATGCCCGGCGTCCGCCGCACCGACCCGGCCAGGGCCGGGTCGGTGGCCAGGGCGCGGTCGATGGCCTGGGCATCCGCGTCGAGGTCGAAGAGCCGGCGCACCCGGCTCACCAGGGGTGCCAGGTCGGCGAGGCTGCTCAACCGGGCCGTGCAGGAGATGGCGGGGGAGTCGACGGTGCCGGCCAGGGCCAGCTGCAGGGTCGCCCAGCCGTGCGGGAGGCGCAGGGTGCGCTCGTACCCGTCTGCCGTGCGGCGCTCGACCCCGGCCACGGCGCGCACGCCCAGGAAGTCCAGCAGGCCCTGCCCGTCGAAGGGGGCGCGGGCGGGCAGCAGCAGACTAATCCGGGAGCCGGCGGCGTCCGCCTGTCCGGTCGACATGCCCGCGCTCTCGCCGACCCGCTCGTCGGCGCTGACGGTGGCCGTGCCGCCGATGCGGGCGTTGGCCAGTGCCGTGCTGGGACCGGAGCCGGCCCGCCCGCCGGACGGCCGCGCGCCGGCGCGCAGGGCCGACGGGGTGCGTTCGTAGACGGCGGCGATGGTCTCGTTGAACTGGCGGATGCTGCCGAAGCCCGCCGCGAACGCCACATCGGTGATGGGCAGGTGCGTGCTCGTGAGCAGCACCCGGGCGGTCTGGGCCCGGTGGGCGCGGGCCAGGGCGAGCGGGCCCGCGCCCACCTCGGCCACGAGCACCCGGGTGAGGTGGCGTGGGGTGTAGCCGAGCCGGCCGGCCAGTCCGGGCACGCCCTCCCGTTCCACCGTGCCGTCGCCGATCAGCCGCATGGCCCGGGCGGCAAGGTCGTCGCGGATGTTCCACTCCGGGGAACCGGGAACGGCGTCGGGCAGGCAGCGCTTGCACGCGCGTAGTCCCGCCTCATGGGCGGCCGCGGCGGTGAGGTAGAACGAGACGTTGCCCGGCTTGGGCGTCATGGCCGGACAGCTCGGCCGGCAGTAGATGCCCGTGGAGTGCACCCCGGTGATGAACTGGCCGTCGAAGCGGGCATCCCGCGACGACATGGCGCGGTACCGTTCGGCGAAGACGGGGTCGTCGCCGTGCTGTGCGGGGGTGAGGGTGGGTTCGGTCACCCCTCCAGACTGGCAGCATCCCGGCGCGCACGGTAGCGGGAATCGGACACCGCCGTAACGGTCCGGCGCCCCGGGCGGAAGCGCGGCCTGCAGGCCGGCCGGATCCCCGGCAGGAGTGCACGGGTCATCGTAAGCTGGCGGCATGACCCTCGACCCGGCCGGGCAGCCCTTCCCGGTGCCCGCTCAGAGCCCCGTGCCCGCCCAGAATCCAGTGCCCGCCCAGAGCGTGCCCATCCAGAGCGCGGTCTGGAGCACTCCGGTGCGCCGCACCAACGTCAGCACGATCGTGTGGGCGACCATCGGCATCGTCCTGGCCGCGCTTGCCCTGATGCTGGTGCTGGTCTACCTCTCCACGTTCCTGGGCCCCGGCGCCCTGCTGGTCTGCCTGGTGCTCGCTCTGGTCCCGCTCACCCTGGTGATCCTGGCAGTGCGCTGGATCGATCGCTGGGAGCCGGAGCCGCGCCCGGCGCTGTGGTTCGCGTTCCTCTGGGGCGCCGGTGTGTCGATCGTCACGGCGCTGGTGTTCGATCTCGGCGTGCAGATCGTCGTCGCCACCAGCGGGGTAGCCCGGCCGGAAGGCGACTTCGCTGCGGCCGTCATCCAGGCCCCGCTCGTGGAGGAAGCGGCGAAGGGCTTCGGCATCCTGTTGCTGTTCTGGGTGATCCGGGGGCAGTTCAACGGGCCCATCGACGGGGTCGTCTACGCGGCCATGATCGCCGCCGGGTTCGCCTTCTCCGAGAACATCCAGTACTTCGGTGTGGCGATGCTCGACGGCGGCCTGACCGACCTGGGCGTCACGTTCCTGCTGCGCGGGGTGATCTCCCCGTTCGCGCATGTGCTCTTCACGGCGTGCACGGGATTGGCCATCGGGTTCGCCGCCCGCCGGGCGAGCGGGTCGCGTTATCTGGCCCTGGTCTTCCTCGGCCTCGCCGCGGCCGTGCTGCTGCACGCGATCTGGAACGGCGCGTTCTACTTCCTCACCGACGATGCCTCCCTGGTGGGCTACTACTTCCTGGTGCAGGTTCCGCTGTTCATCGGCGCGATCCTGGTGGTGGCCATGCTGCGCCGCCAGGAGGAACGGCTCACCCTGCGGCGGCTCGGGGACTACGCCGCGGTCGGGTGGTTCACTGCGGCCGAGGTGGAGATGCTGGCCACCCCGCGGGGCCGCCGGCAGGCGCGCGCCTGGGCGGCCGCGCAGCCGCAGGCCCGCCGGCTCGCGATGAACCGCTTCATCGTGGATGCGGCCCGGCTGGCCTCGGTGCGCCAGCGCCTGGTGAGCGCCGAGACGCATCCGCCTCGGCGGCCCGCCGCGGAGGCCCGCCAGGGACCCGGCACCGACACCGCCGAGGAAGCCCGACTGCTCGGCCTGTTGATGCGGGACCGCGCCGAGGTGATCGGCTGACGTAGCCGCCGACGGCGGGAACGAGAAAACTCGCCGCCCGGTGGTGTGGCACTGCCGACAACTCTCCCGGTGCGACGAGTTTCTATGGGATAAGCATGCGCCCCGGCGTCGCGTTCGCGCAAGGGGGAATTTCTCGGTGTGCGTCTGGGCCCGGAATCCGATTGGATGGACTCATGACTGATCTGAACTCCAAGCCCGAACTCGACTTCCCGGAGGGCCCCGCGCCCGAACAGCTCGACATCGTCGACATCGTCGTCGGTGACGGCGCCGAGGCCGCCCCCGGCGCGACCGTCGACGTGCACTACCTCGGTGTCGAGTACGACACCGGCGAAGAATTCGACTCCTCCTGGAACCGGGGCCAGTCGATCAACTTCCCGCTCGGCTCCCTCATCGCCGGCTGGCAGCAGGGGATCCCCGGCATGAAGGTCGGCGGACGTCGCAAGCTCACCGTTCCCGCGCACCTGGCCTACGGCCCCGCCGGCTCCGGTCACCGCCTCTCCGGCAAGACCCTGATCTTCGTGATCGACCTGCTCGGCGTGAGCTAGGACCTCTCCACACGCACCTGCTTGATTCGTGAGTGGTGGCCCCGGAGAATGCCGACGGCGCTCCGGGGCACCCCGAAATGTTTCGCAAGCAGACGCACCAGGGCGTCGTTGGCGGCGCCCTCCACCGCCCGTTGCTGCAGGTAGACCGTGAACACTCCGGTGCCGGCGGGGTCGGCTTCCACCAGCGGGCCCTTCCTGCTGCCCGGCTTCACGTGCACGTGCACGATCTTCGCCGATACCGTCATGACCTGCCATTCTGCCGGAGCTGGCCGACCGGTGTGAGTACCGGGTCAGACGCTCGCATTCCACGGTACCGCGCGCCGATAATGGGGCATGATCACAATCGACTGCGCCCGGGCCCTCCAGCAGGCAGGGCTGCGCTGGCACCCGGCATCCGGCGACTCCTTCCGCATCGAGCGGCCCGGCTTCGATTCCGAGGTCTTCACGGTCAGCGAGATGACCATCGAGGCCCACGAGTTCGACACCGGAACCATCCTGGGCTTCAACGGCACGACCGAGTGGGCGCTCGATTCCCTCGCTCTCGAGGATGCGCTCTGGCTGCCCCGCGAGGACCAGCTCCGCTCCCTGCTGCGTGGGACCTTCCGTTCCCTGCACCGGCTCGACGACGAAAGCTACCGGGTCAGCGTGCACGTGCGTGGCGCCGACGATGTGTTCGAGGCGCCAACGGCGGCGGATGCGTATGGCAACGCGGTGCTCATGCTCATCGGGCTCTCGGGCGCGGAACGAGCCGCCCCGGCCGCGGCCGGTGAGCCCGGCGACTCGGGCGACTGAGCCGGCGCAGAGCTGGCGCCGCCGGCCGGGAGCGCCGGCCGGTCTGGAGAGTAGCTCAGTAGCGCTCGGGCTCGGGCTCCAGCGCGAAGCGGCGTCCGGTCACCTCGGTGGGCGTGATCTCCACCCAGATGTACTTGAGGGTGGGCACCAGGGGGCGCAGCGGCAGAGCGTTCGCGGCGTCGATCTCGGCCTGGGTGTCGAGCACCCGGGCGATTCCCTTCACCACGACGCTCCAGGCATCCGAGCGGCCGATGGCGTCGGTTTCCAGGACCACCTTGTTGTTCACGGTGAGGGCGAGCAGCTTGGTGCCCTCCGCGGTGCGGAATAGTAGGCGCTGATCGGCCGCGACGAAGTTGAGCGGAAAGATCTCGATGTCGTCGGCGACGGCCGCCGCGAGCCGGCCGAAGCTCGAGGAGAGCAGCAGCTCCCAGCACTCGTCGTCGCTGAGAACCTGAACCGGATCAAGGTCGTTGTTGTCCATGCTTCATAGTCCCACTTTGCGGTCCACTCGGCGAGTGCCGCCGAGTGGACCGCGGCGTGTTGCCCTAGCCGAGGGGCGTGGGGCGCTGTGCGGGTGCGGTGCGGGCGTCGGAGCGGTCTGACCGACGGCGCAGCAGCATGATCGCGACGAGGATGCCACCGATCAGCAACGCTCCGCCGGCGACCAGGAAGACCGGCAGCGCATCCGTGCCGGTGGCGGCCAGTTCGCCGCCGTTACCCGTGCCGCCGCCCGGGGGAACCGGTAGCAGCGGGCTCACCGGGCTGGTCGGGGTGGGGGTAGGGGTCGGCGTCGAGCTGGTGGGCGGCGTCGTGGCCGGCGGGGTGGTCGACGGCGGCGTCGTGGCCGGCGGGGTTGTCGGTCCGGACGTCGGCGTCGGGGTGGGGGTGCCGACCGGGGGAACGGCCGTACCCGCGGGGTACACGTTGTGGGTCAGCGAGGCGGAGCAGGTGACGAACGCACCGCCGCCGTTGGCCGAACCGATGCACTGGGTGATCGAGACCGGCAGAGCCGTGCTGGCGGTGGACGGGGCCACGGTGCACGTCACGCGGCCGGGCGTTCCGCCGCCGCGTCCGGAGGAGTTGCACTGGGTGATGGTGGCACTGGTGGTCAGCTGCACGGGGGCGCAGTTGAGGGCCGGGTCGCCACCGCCGTCGCCGGCGCTGTCGCCGCACTGGTTGACCGTGGCGGTCGCCAGCGTCGTGTCGCCGATGATGTTGTTGACCACGGTGACCCGGCAGACCACGGTGCCGCCGCCGCCGTTGCCGGAGCCGTTGCACTGGTCGACCACGGTCGTGGCGGTGGGGAAGCTCGTGGGGAGGACCGTGCAGAGCACGGCGTCGTTCGCGGCGCCGGTGCAGGTGCGCACGACGATGGTCGAACTCGAAACGCCGGTTGACACGTCCAGGGTGTTGGTCACGGTGACGTCGCACTCGATGCCCTCGCCGCCGACGTTCTGGATGCCGTTGCACTGGGTGACCGACCCGGGCACGGGGGCCGCGGACGCGGGCGCCGGGGTGGTGCCGAGGACCGCGGTCGCGGCGAGCACCAGGCCGAAGGCGATGGTGAGGCCACGGCGGAGGAAGGTGCGCGGTCGGCCGGGGTCCTGGCGGGCCGGTGCCGAGGAGACGCTGGCGCCGATCTCAGACATGGGTGAACGAGGTGATGGTGACGCAGCCATGAGGGCCCCCTAGGAACACGGGAAGTCAGCACCCCCGTTTAGGCGACTGTACCAGTGCGTCACGTGGCGATATATTACGGGGCCGTGACGTCGGACCCATTGGGGCTCGATCCGGCCGGCCCGGCGCCCGCGACCGACCTGCCGGGATGTTGTTGGCGCTGCGACGCTCAGCGTTCGCTGACGGCTCGAACCCGGTCGACCAGGTCCTTCCAGGCGCCCTGCACCTGGGGTTCGGCCAGCACGACCTCGTGTGGTGCGCAGCGGATGCGGTAGACGTAGCGGTCGGGCTCGGGGGCGGTGCCCTCGGCTTCGTCCCAGGGCAGGGTGTCGAGGAACTGCATCCAGGCCGCCGCATCCGGCTGTTCGTCGACCTGCACGTCCCAGGTGACCCGGAGCCCGGCGATGCCCCCACTGCGTGAGACGACGACCTTCATGGCCCTATGGTACGTCCGGGAACGCCGCGGCAGGGGATATCGGGCCGATCGGGAGAGCCTTCCCAGCGGCGCTGCGGACGGTGGCCGCTCGATGCCGGCTCAGGAGGCCGCTCGCAGCGGACCGAGGGTGACGCCCACGCCGTCCCATCCGGCCAGCACGGCGTCGTGTTCGACCGACCCGTGGCCGTAACGTGCGGAGGCCGCCGTGGCCGTGGCGCGGGCGAACCCGGCGAAGTCGATCGTGGAGGTCAGGCCGGACCCGGTGAGGGTGTCGTACCAGATCTGGCCCGGGGCCTCCCAGGCGTTGCCGCCGAGCGCCTCGGCCACCAGGTAGAAGGCCCGGTTGGGGATACCGGAGTTCAGGTGCACCCCGCCGTAGTCCTCCTCGGTCTCCACGTAGCCCGACATCGACGCCGGCTGCGGGTCGGCGCCCAGGACATCGTCGTCGTACGCCGTGCCCGGCGCCTTCATCGAGCGGAGTGCCTGGCCCTGCACCTGCTCCGTGAACAGGCCCGCGCCGATCAGCCAACTCGCCGACGCTGCACCCTGACCGGCGGCGAACTGCTCGACCAGCGCGCCGAACACGTCGGAGACCGACTCGTTGAGGGCGCCGGACTGGCCCTGGTAGGCCAGATTCGCGCTGAACTGGGTGACACCGTGGGTGAGTTCGTGCGCGATCACGCTCAGGGAGATGGTGAACCGGTTGAAGACCTCACCGTCACCGTCACCGAACACCATGCGCTCGCCATCCCAGAACGCGTTGTCGTACTCGCGTCCGTAGTGCACGGTGGCGTCGAGCGGCAGGCCCCGGCCGTCGATGGAATCACGCTGGTACCGGCGCCAGAACAGGTCGTGGGTGTCACCGAGGCCGGCGTAGGCCTCGTTGACCGCGACATCGGCGACGGGCGGCTGGCCCTCGGTGCGCACCACCCGGCCGGGCAGCGTCTGGAGGTGCAGCGCATCGCTGATGGTGCGGTGGATGACGCCGGGAACGGCCCGGGCCGAAGGCCTGGGCAGGGCGGTGGTGCGGCGTTCTGTCGCGCGCAGGCCCCGGAGCGGGGCGTCCAGCCCGAGCGACCGTTTTGCGGCTTCGGATGCGACGGAGAAGCGCGGGTCTTCGGCCTCGGCCAGCCGGGCGAGGATGTACGGCGGAACGATGCCGCAGCGCACCGGTTGGATGAATGGGACGGGGCTCTGAGTGTGGTCTGTGCCTGTCATGCGGAGAGTCTGCCAGCACGGACCGACATCCGCATCAATCGGTGCGAGGGAAACGTCACATCGCCGCCCAGCCGCCGTCAGAGGTCAACACGATGCCGGTCACATTGGCCGAATCGGTGCTCGCGAGCCAGGTGATGGCCGCGGCCAGCTGTTCAGCCGTGGCCACCGGCGGCAGCACATGCTGGAAGACCGGTCCGAGCACCGAGCCGGCCAGGGCCGAGAGCATCGGCGCCTCGATGTTGGTCTGCACGCCGCCCGGCGCCACTGCGTTGCACCGGACGCCCTGGGCCGAGTACATCACCGAGGTGTTGCGGGTGAGGCCGATCACGGCGTGCTTGGACGCCGTGTAGGCCGCTCCGGCGGCGCCTCCCCGCAGGCCGGCCTCCGACGAGACGTTGACGATCGACCCGCCGCCGCCCGCGACCATGACGGGCAAGGCCGCCCGGATCAGCCGCATGATCCCGGTGACGTTGATGCCGAACACGCGTTCCCAGGTGGCGTCGTCGACTTCGCCGACGGGCAGGAAGCCGTCCATGATGCCCGCGACGTTCGCCACGACGTCGATGCGCCCGTTCGCCGCGGCGACCAGGCGGGTGGCCGTGTCCTCGTGGCTGATATCGCCGTCGACCGTGACGATGTCGAGGTCGGGGTACTGGTCGATGAGCTCCTGGAGCCGTGCGGGAACGACGTCACCGGCGATCACCCGGGCGCCCTCCTGCGCGAGGCGCACGGCCGTGGCCTTGCCGATCCCGGAGCCGGCTCCGGTGACGATGGCGGTCTGGCCGGCGAACCGGTCCGGGGTCAGTGTGGAAACCATCGGGTGCTCCTTTGCAATCCGGGATCGGCCGCCTGACGGCCGAGATAGGGCGTTCGTGGTCGTGCCGCGAACGCACCATTCATAGCACCGTCCGCCCGGCACGGCGCGGGGTGGGCGGACGCGGACGGTGCCGGTGTCGGGGCCCCTTTGTAGACTGCGGGTATGCGCTACGGAATCGTGATCCTGCCCCAGTACGACTGGCCGGAGGCCCGCCGCCGGTGGCAGGGCGCCGAAGAGTATGGGTTCCAGCACGCCTGGACCTACGACCACTTGTCCTGGCGCAGCCTGGCCGACCAGCCGTGGCACGCCACGATCCCCACCCTCACGGCCGCGGCGGCCGTGACGGAACGCATCCGCCTCGGCACCTTCGTGGCCTCGCCCAATTTTCGGCACCCGGTGCCGTTCGCCAAGGAACTCGCCACCGTCGACGAGATCTCCGGCGGACGGCTCACCCTGGGCGTGGGGTCGGGCGGAACCGGTTTTGATGCCTTCGTCCTCGGCCAGGAGGCGTACACGCCACGGCAGCGGCACGAGCGTTTCGCCGAGTTCGTGACCGATCTCGATGTGCTGCTGCGCCACGAGGAGCCGGCCGCCGGCGGCATCAGCTTCACCGGCGAGTGGTTCACGGCGGTCGATGCCCGCATGGTGGGCCGCCCGGCGCAGACCCCGCGGCTGCCGTTCGTGATCGCGGCGAACGGGCCGAAGGGGCTCAGGCTCGTGGCCGAGCACGGCGCCGGCTGGGTCACCACGGGCGCCGACGGTGCGACCGGCGAGGAGTGGTGGAGCGCGGTCGGCGCTCTGGTGCACCGGCTCGATGACACTCTCGCCTCGGCTGGGCGCGACGCGGCGACGGTGGACCGGTACCTCTCGCTGGACAGCGGCGGCTCGTACTCGCTGCAGAGCGTCGGCGCGTTCGACGATGCCGTCGGCCGCGCCGCCGAGCTCGGTTTCACCGACGTGATCAGCCACTGGCCCCGGTCAGATGGCATCTACGCCGGCTCGGAGTCGGTCCTCGACGAGGTCGCCGCCCGCCTCGCCTAGTCGCGCCAAGTCGCGCTGGTCTGGCGGGCTTCCGGGGGAGCTAGACGTCGATGCGGTAGCCGCGCTTGATCACGGTGGCGACCAGGGTGGGCACCGGCAGGGCTTGGCGCAGGCGGCTGATGGCCACATCGACGGCATGGTCGTCTTGGATCTCCGGCAGGGCGGCCGTGAGATCGGCCCGGGAGAGCACCGACCCGCCGGCGGCGAGCAAGGCGCGCAGCAGGGTGAGCGAGGTCGGCGCCAGCAGGGCGGATGCACCGGCGACGGAGACCCGCCGGCCGCGGAGCTCGACCAGGCCGTGCCTGCTCTGCAGGCGCAGCACGCGTTCGTCCTCGAGGTAATCGCAGACGAGCTTGATCAGCGCCCCCATCCGGAACCGCTCCGGCACGATCGGCGTGATTCCGGCCGCCACCAGGGGAGCCGCCGTGACGTGCCCGACAGCGGCGGCGACCACCGGTCCGCGCAGGGCCTCCTGCAGCGCCTCGAGGCGGCCCGCGCCATCCGCGGCACCGAACAGGGCCTCGACGGCGGGGGCGCTGGTGAAGGTCACGGCATCCAGTGAGCCCGTGCAGACAGCGTCGATGAGCTTCTGCACCCGGCTGGAATCCTCCGGCAGCAACCACCGGTACGGCGCCACAGTGAGCACCGTGGCGGCGGCCTCGCGCAGCCGTTCGATCTGGGACTCGTCGGTGAACCCGTGCAGCTGCACCGCCACGGTGAGCCCGGTCGCGCCCTCGGCGAGGACCTTGTCCACCAGGGACCGGGTGGTCTCCTCGGCGCTCATACCCGAGTCGTCCAGGTTGGCTGCCCGGATCGCCCCGCGCGCCTTGGGCCCGCGCACGAAGATGCGGCTGTGCTCGAGGGTCTCGGTGAGGTCGTGGCCGAGGCCGGCCGCATCCGCCGCCTCGAACCAGCGCCGCACCCCGTACGACGTGGTCGCCAGCAGGATGTCGGGGCGGCCGGCGATGATCGCCGCGGTGTCCGCGGTGATGCGCGAATCGTCGGCGGCGGCCGCGATGCGGATGGCGGGGGCATGCAGCACGTCGGCGCCGCGCCTCTCGAACGCGGCGATCAGGTCTTCGCTGCGGCGGTCGGAGGTGACGCCGATGCGGAACCCGTCGAGCTGGTCCGGGCGGAAGCCGGGCAGGCCCGCTTCTATTCCGATGTCGTTAACTTGAGTCTCCGATGGTTCTGGGGGCTTGCGTTACCTCTGGCCTGAGAGTGTAGCGGCGTTTGCGAGCACCGCAACGGCCGCGGCGTCGTCGCAGCCGGCCAGGCGCACGACCTCGCCGATCACGAGGACGGCGGGGGAGCGGGCGCCGACTTCTCCGGCGACCCGCACGACGCTGTCGATGTCGGCCACCGTGGTGCGTTGCCGGTCCGAGAAACCGCGCTCGATGATGGCGACGGGCATGTCGGCGGCCATGCCGTGGCGGGCCAGTCCGCTGGCCAGGTGCGGCAGGGTTCCCACACCCATGAGCACCACGATGGTGCCGCCCAGGCCCACCAGGTGGGCAAGTTCCTCTTCGCTGAGCGGCACGTGGCCGCTGAGCACGGTGAACAGCCGGGACACCTCCCGGTGGGTGACCGGGATGCCCGCGAGCGCCGGCACGGCGATGGCGCTGGTGACCCCGGAAATCACGGTGACGGGCACGCCGGCGGCGCGGCAGGCGGCCATCTCCTCGCCGCCGCGGCCGAACACGAACGGGTCGCCGCCCTTGAGGCGCACCACGGTGAGGCCGCAGCGGGCGCTTGCCACGAGCATCCGTTCGATCTCGGCCTGCGGCACCGCGTGGTGGCCTGGGTGCTTGCCCACGTTCACCTGTTCGGCGCCGGGCGCCCAGTCGTCGAGCAGTTCGTGCGGGCCGAGGCGATCGTAGTAGACGATGTCGGCGCCGGCGAGAGCCCGGCGGGCGGCGACGGTGAGCAGTTCGTCGTCGCCGGGGCCGCCGCCGACGAGGGTGACGTGGCCGGTGCGGGCCACCGGCGCGGCAACCTCCCGGGTGAGCCACACCCGGCGCTCGGCGCAGGCGGCGGCGAGGAGCGGTTCGGCCGGGGCGGGCACATCGACGGCGACGACGAGGTCGACGGCCGCCACCAGGTCGCGCCAGTTGGCGGCCGACTGCGGCCAGGCCACTGCGCGCACGAGCGGGTTGGGCACCTCGTAGGTGTCGGCGGCGAGGTAGACCACCGCGCCGGCGGCCCGGTAGCGGGCGATCACCCGACGTGCGGGCCGGCTGCCGCCGATGACGAGCACGCGGCGGCCCGTCACGTCGAGGCTGATGTCCAGGGACCTGTGCGGCATGGGCCTATTCTCCTTGTTCTGTCGCCGAGGCGGAATGTGCGTGACGCGGGGCGTCACCCGACGGGCGGAGCGGGATCCGCGGGCCAGACAACATGACCGGCCCGGTGGCGGGGGTGTCGTCGTCCGACGGTTCGTTGACGCTGACGCCGAGGTACTCGGCCGGGCGGGCAGCGCTCCGGGGCGAACCGGAACCGTCGACCTGGGCCGCGGCGGCTTCGCGTTCCGCCGGCCAGGCCGGCCGTGGCTGGCCACGCTCGAGCACTTGCACGATGGCCGGGTCGGGGGTGGTCGGTGCGTTCACGAAGGAACGGAACCGGCGCAGCCGCTCCGGGTCCTTGAGCGTGGCGGCCCACTCGTCCTCGTAGCTGCCCACGTGCGCGGACATGGCCAGTTCGAGTTCGGCGGCCAGGCCCAGGCTGTCGTTCACCACGACATCACGCACGTGGTCGAGCCCGCCGGGCAGTTCCTCCTGCCAGCGCGCGGTGCGCTGCAGCCGGTCGCCGGTGCGGATGTAGTACATCAGGTAGCGGTCGATGTAGGCGATCAGGGTGTCGTCGTCGAGGTCCTGGGCGAGCAGCTGCGCGTGTGCCGGCTGGAAACCGCCGTTGCCGCCCACGTACAGGTTCCAGCCCTGATCGGTGGCGATGATTCCCACGTCCTTGCCCCGGGCCTCTGCGCACTCGCGGGCGCAGCCGGAGACACCGAGCTTGAACTTGTGCGGCGACCGCAGCCCCCGGTAGCGCAGTTCGAGCTGGATGGCCATGGAGACGGCGTCCTGCACACCGAAGCGGCACCAGGTGCTGCCGACACAGCTCTTCACGGTGCGCAGGCTCTTGCCGTAGGCCTGCCCGGACTCGAAACCCGCGTCGACGAGGATCGTCCAGATCTCGGGCAGCTGCTCGAGCCGGGCGCCGAACATGTCGATGCGCTGGCCGCCGGTGATCTTCGTATACAGGTTGTACTGCTCGGCGACCTCGGCGATCACCTTGAGCTTGGCCGGGGTGATCTCGCCACCCGGGATGCGCGGCACGACCGAGTAGGTGCCGTCCTTCTGCATATTGGCCAGGGCTCGGTCGTTGGTGTCCTGCAGGCCGCCGCGGCCGGCATCCAGCACGTAGCCGTTGGTCTGCGAAGCCAGGATCGACGCGATGACCGGCTTGCAGATGTCGCAGCCGAGGCCGCTGCCGAAACGTTCCATGATGTCGTCGAACGAGGTGAGCTGCAGGATGCGCACACTCTCGAACAGTTCGCTGCGGCTGAACGCGATGTGCTCGCAGAGTGCCTTGGAAACCTCGATGCCGGCCTTCTTCAGCTCGGTCTCGAGGATCTTCTTGACCAGCGGAACGCAGGAGCCGCACTGGGTGCCGGCGCGGGTGCAGGCCTTGAGCGGGCCGAGCTCGGTGCACGCCTCGCCGTGGTCGCCGCGGATGGCCTCACGCACGGCGCCGACCGACACGTTGTT
The DNA here is from genome assembly GCF_001679725.1 of Cryobacterium arcticum. Classification (NCBI taxonomy): domain Bacteria; kingdom Bacillati; phylum Actinomycetota; class Actinomycetes; order Micrococcales; family Microbacteriaceae; genus Cryobacterium; species Cryobacterium arcticum. The sequence goes on from NZ_CP016282.1 coordinate 1,239,344, forward strand.
GCACGAGCAGAGCTGCACGTCGTCGGGCAGGTCGCTGTTGGCCGGCGGTTCGGCGCCCGCGGCGGAGAGGTAGGCGCCGGGCTCCGCGGGCAGCTCGCGGCCGAGCAACGGACGCAGCGAGGTGTACGGTGACGCGTCACCGACGAAGATGCCGCCGAGCAGGGTCTTGGCATCCCCCGTGACCACGATCTTCTGGTATAGGCCGCGGGCGGGGTCAGCGTAGACCACCTCGAGGCAGTGTTCGGTCCGGCCGAGGGCATCACCGAAGCTGGCCACCTCCACGCCGGAAAGCTTGAGCTTGGTGGCGTCGTCGATGCCGGGGAAGAGCGCCTCACCGCCGTGCAGCCGGTCGGCGGCGACCTCGGCCATGGCGTTGGCCGGGGCGACCAGGCCCACGCAGACACCGTCGATGCTGGCGACCTCGCCGATCGCCCAGACATCGGCGGCCGAGGTACGGCAGTCGTCGCCGATGATGATGCCGCCGCGCGGGCCCAGCTCGAGGCCGGCGGCCCGCGCGAGTTCGTCGCGCGGGGTGATGCCGATGGAGAAGACCACGAGGTCGGCGTGCAGCTGGGAGCCGTTGGTGAGCGCGACGCCGAGCACCCGGCCGGTGGGGGAGCGGAGGATCTCGGTGGGCCGGGTGCCGAGCGCCAGGGTTATGCCCTGCGCGCCGATCAGCCGGCCGAGGGCCTGGCCCGCGCCCTCGTCGAGCTGGGCGCTCATCAGCCAGGCGCCCGAGTGCACCAGGGTCGATGCGGCGCCGAGCCGGGCGAGGCCGCCGGCGGCCTCCAGGCCGAGCAGTCCGCCGCCGACGACGACGACGTTGGCGGGGCGGCCCAGGCGTTCCCGCAGTCGGGCGACCTCGGCCACGAGGAAGTCGACGTCTTCGAGGGTGCGGTAGACGTGACCGGCCTCGGCGCCGGGGATGGGCGGCACGGTGGCGGCGGACCCGGTGGCGAAGACCAGGTCGTCGTAGGGCACCCGTTCGCCGTCGGCCAGCGTGATGGCCTTATCACTGGTGTCGAGCCCGACGACCGTGCTGCCGCCGCGGTAGCTGATCGTGTCGGAGGCCCACAGGGCGGTGTCGCCCAGGGTGAGGTCTTCGGAATCGACCAGCCGGCGGGACAGGGCCACCCGGTCGTAGGGGAGGTGCGGCTCCTCGCCGAAGACCGTCACGGTGTGTGCGATCGTGCCGGCCGCGGCCGCGCGGGCGGCCATGGCCTCGGTGAACCGGTGGGCGGCGGGGCCGCCGCCGATCACCAGGACGCGTCGGGGCGTGCCGGAGGAATCCGGGGCGGGAGTGACGTTGTCCATGGAATGGCCTTTCCGAGTCGTGAGCTGTTTCGTCAGCCTAAAAGTCGGCGATTTCTCTACCGTGTCCCCGACGTAACGGAGTGTGACGGGCGCCTCACGTCATTGCCGGAGCGCTGAGAGGTCTTCGTTACGCGATCGTCACGGCCTCGCACGATGACCGACACGCGGGCTGCCTACCGTTGACACCAGGAACCGATTCCACCCCGTTCCCGCCCACCCGCTCTCGCTCGACCACTGGAGGATCCCGTGCACACACCGACCGACTCGCACGACTCCACCGGCCGCACGCCGGAGTGGACCAGCGTCTGCGCCCTCGAACGGCTCGAGCCGCTGTGGGCCGAGGCCGCACTCGTCGACGGTGTGCAGGTGGCGCTGGTGCTGCTGCCCGACGGCAGCCTCTTCGCGGTGTCCAACCAGGACCCGGCGACAGGCTCGTTCGTGATGAGCCGCGGCATCGTGGGCTCCCGCGGAGCCCGCCCCACCCTGGCCTCACCGCTGCACAAGCAGGTCTACGACCTCGAGACCGGCGAGTGCTTCACGGCGGCCGAATACGCGCTGCGCACCTTCCCGGTGCGCGTCGACCACGGCACCGTGCAGATCCTGGTGCGCGAGCAGGTCGGGTCGTGGCAGCAGGCCGAGAACATCGACGCCCAGTTCGCGGCCGCGTGATCGGCGTCCCGGTGCGCACGGCCCCGATGGGCACCGCCCCGATGGGCACCGCCCCGATCGGTACTGCTCCGGTCGGCGCCGTCCCGTCCGGCGCGGCGCCGGCGCTGCTGGCGACGTCGCACGGCACCAGCGATCCCGCCGGGCAGCGCGCCGTGCTGGCCCTCGTCGCCGCGGTGGCCGCCGCGGCACCGGAACTCACCGTGCTGGGCGGGTACGTCGATGTGCAGAGCCCGGATGTGCCGACCTGCCTCACCGGCATCACCGCCGAGACCGCCGGCCGGCCGGTCGTGATCGTGCCGTTGCTGCTCTCGGCCGGCTACCACGTGCGCGTGGACCTGGCCGAGGCCGCCGCCGAGGCGAGCCAGCCGGTGCGGGTCACCGGCGCGCTCGGCCCCGACCCCCGACTTGCCCGCATCCTCGCCGACCGCCTGCAGGAGATCGGCCTGCGGCCGGACGACACCGTCGTGCTCGCCGCGGCCGGTTCCACCGACGCCAACGCCGTCGCCGACTGCCACAGCACGGCCGGCCAGCTGGCCACGGTGCTGGGTCGACCCGTCACGGTCGGGTTCATCTCCGCCGCAGAACCCCGGCTGGCCGACGCGGTTCTCGCAGCCCGTGCCGGGGCGCCCGGCCGGGTGGTCGCCGCAAGCTACCTGCTCGCGCCCGGCTACTTCGCCGGTCTCGCCGACGGCTGCGGGGCGGATGTCGTGAGCCGCCCACTGCTCGTCGACGGCGAGGAACCGCCGCGGCAGCTCGTCGACGTGGTGCTGGACCTCTACGCGTCCACCGCCCGGTTGGAGCAGGCGCTCGCCGGACTGCCCTGGTCGTTCAGCCCCCGCCCCTGACCAGTCGCGGCGACCCGGTCTGTGGGTCGCGCCCACTCGCTGGGCGAGCGTGTCGACGCCGTGCTGAGCCTGTCGAAGTAGACCTCGTGACGTGAGTGGGTGTCGCGGGGTCTCGACAAGCTCGACCAGCGGATTCAAGCTCGACCGCCGGTGTGGTTGCGCCAGCGGATGGCCCGTCGGGAGGACCATCCGCGCTCATGTGTCCGACATGTAACAGCGGCCTATCAGCGGCGCTCGCCGGGGGTGAGAACACGGTGACCAGAAGGTAACTGACCCAGCGTTCCGCCGAAACACCGGATGCGTAGCGTCGTGAATACGCAGCCAGCGCATGACTCCCGGCACCACATTCTTGAGGAGAACCTGATGACAACGACGACCAGCGCCCCACCCGCCCCGGTCTCCGCGACCAGCCCGTCCGCCGCATCCGCCGATCTGGTGCACCGCCCGGGCCGGTGGATCGACAACTGGAACGCCGAGGACCCGCAGCAGTGGGCGGGCGGCGGCAAGGCCATCGCCTCCCGCAACCTGAAGTGGTCGATCTTCGCCGAGTTCCTCGGCTTCGTGATCTGGCAGCTCTGGAGCATCGTGGTGGTGCAGCTGCCGAACGCCGGCTTCACCTTCGACACCGGCCAGATCTTCTGGCTCATCTCGATCCCCAGCCTGGTCGGCGCCACCCTGCGCTTCCCGTACACCTTCCTGGTGCCCAAGTTCGGCGGCCGCAACTGGACCATCATCTCCGCGGGCCTGTTGCTCATCCCGTCGATCGCGCTGGGCTTCGCGGTGGGCAACCCCGAGACGCCGTTCCCGGTGATGCTGCTCATCGCCGCGCTCGCCGGACTCGGCGGCGGCAACTTCGCCAGTTCGATGTCGAACATCACCTACTTCTACCCGCAGAGCCAGAAGGGCTGGGCGCTCGGCCTCAACGCCGCAGGCGGCAACCTCGGCGCCGCCGTGGCCCAGCTGGTTGTTCCCATCGTGATCACTCTCGGCGCCCTCGGCACCCTCAACCTGCCGTTGGCCGGGTTCTTCTGGGTGCCGTTCATCCTGCTCGCCATGTTCGGCGCCTGGAAGTACATGGACAACCTCTCCAGCGCCAAGGCCGACTTCGCCGGTTCGATCGCCGCTGTCAAGGAACCGCACCTGTGGATCCTCGCGTTCCTCTACATCGGCACCTTCGGCTCGTTCATCGGTTTCGCCAGCGTGTTCCCCAAGCTCATCGCCGACCAGTTCCCCGAGTTCTCCACCTTCCACGTCGTCTCGGCGTCGTTGTCGCTCGCCTTCCTCGGCGCCCTCACCGGCTCGCTGGCCCGGCCGTTCGGCGGCCGCCTGGCCGACCGCTTCGGCGGCGCCCTCGTCACGGTGGCGGCCTTCGCGGTGATGGCCGTCGGTGCCGTTCTGGTGAACGTGGTGCTGCCGCTGGGCAACTTCTGGCTGTTCCTGGTCACCTTCCTGCTGATCTTCGTGGCCACCGGCGTCGGCAACGGCTCCACCTACCGCATGATCCCCAGCGTCTTCGCGGCCAAGAGCGGGGTCGCGGATGCCCACAAGAACTCCGGCGACGTCAACACGCAGCGGAAGACCGCTGCGGCCCTCGGCCTCATCTCCGCGATCGGCGCCTACGGCGGGTTCATCATCCCGCAGGTGCTCGGCTTCTCGAAGACTTCCACGGGCGACTACTCCAGCGCGATCTACGCCTTCGCCGGTGCCTATGTGGTGATGATGGCCGTCACCGCGTTCGTCTACCTGCGCCGCGGCTCCTCGGTGGCCGGCCACCGCATCTAGCGTTTCGTTGGTCGAGCTTGCCGACTTGTACTGAGCTTGTCGAAGTAGACCCCTCACCGGGTCTCGACAAGCTCGACCGACGGATGCTCGCCCAGCAATACAGCTTCCTACGAAAGGCACCACCGTGAATCCCGTCGACACGCACTGCCCGTACTGCGCTCTGCAGTGCGCGATGACGCTCACGCCCGCCACCGCCGCGACACCCGGCCGGCCCACGGATGCGATCGGCCTCCCGGTCACCATCAGCGGCCGGACCTTCCCCACCAACCGGGGCGGGCTCTGCAAGAAGGGCTGGACCGCGGCCGAACTGCTCGGCTCGGCCGAGCGCATCCGGGAACCCATGCGACGCCAGGGCGACGGCAGCTTCGCCCCGATCTCCTGGACCGCGGCGCTCGACCTCATCGCCGACAGACTCCGCACCGGCCGGGCCGAACACGGCGCCGACTCCGTGGGCGTCTTCGGCGGCGGCGGGCTCACCAACGAGAAGGCCTACCAGCTCGGCAAGTTCACCCGGCTGGCGCTCGGCTCGTCCCGCATCGACTACAACGGCCGGTTCTGCATGTCGAGCGCCGCGGCCGCCGGCAACCGGGCCTTCGGCCTCGACCGGGGCCTGCCGTTCCGGGTCGAAGACCTCGATGCGGCCGGCACCATCCTGATGCTCGGGTCCAACGTGGCCCAGACCATGCCGCCGTTCATCGGCCACCTCGACGGCGCCCGGCAGGCCGGCGGACTCATCGTGGTCGACCCGCGCCGCACGGCCACCGCCCGGCTCACCGACGATGGTGCGGGAATGCACGTGCAGCCGGCACCGGGCACCGACCTGGTGCTGCTGCTCGGCCTCACCCACCTGGTCCTGGCCGAACGCCTCGCCGACACCGAGTATCTCGCCCGGCGCACCACCGGGTTCGACCAGCTGCGCTACAGCGTGGCCGGCTGGTATCCCCAGCGAGTGCAGGAACACACCGGGGTTCCGGTCGGCCAGCTGCGCGACCTGGCTCGGCGGCTGGCCGCCGGCCGGGGCACCTACATCCTCACCGGGCGCGGCGTGGAGCAGCACGTGGACGGCACCGACACCGCCACCGCCGCCATCAACCTCGCGCTCGTGCTCGGACTGGTCGGCACGACCCACTCCGGCTACGGCACCCTCACCGGCCAGGGCAACGGGCAGGGCGGCCGGGAGCACGGCCAGAAGTGCGATCAGCTGCCCGGCTACCGCAAGATCACCGATCCGGTCGCCCGCGCGCACGTCGCCGGCGTCTGGGGTGTCGAACCGCGCAGCATTCCCGGCGCGGGCATCCCCGCCGTCGAACTGCTGGGCGCGCTGGGCCGGCCGGGCGGCATCCGCACCCTGCTCGTGCACGGCGCCAACGTCGTGGTCTCCGCGCCCGATGCCGACAGCGTGCGGAAGGGACTGAACAACCTCGACTTCCTGGTGGTCTGCGATTTCTTCTTCTCCGAGACGGCCGCCCTGGCCGATGTGGTGTTGCCGGTCACCCAGTGGGCCGAGGAAGAGGGCACTATGACCTCGCTCGAGGGCCGCGTGCTGCGCCGTCGGCGGGCGATCGATCCGCCCGCCGGTGTGCGCAGCGAACTGTGGATCTTCCAGGAGCTGGCCCGGCGCCTGGGCGCTCCCGGGGTGTACAGCGCCGATCCCGGCGAGGTCTTCGACGAGCTCTGCCGCGCCTCGGCGGGTGGTGCCGCCGACTACTCCGGGCTCGACTACGCCCTGCTGGATGCGGGGGAGCCGGCCTACTGGCCCTACCCGGTGGGTTCCACGGGAACGCCCCGGCTCTTCCTCGAAAGGTTCGCGCACAATGACGGCCGCGCGCGCATCGTCGCCGTCACGGCCCGAGCCGTGTCCGCGCCCGCCCAGACACAGGGGGCGCTCACGCTCATCACCGGCCGGCTGCTCGAGCACTACCAGTCCGGAGCCCAGACCCGGCGGGTGCCCGAGCTCGCCGACGCCCAGCCGGACGCCCGGATGCAGGTGCACCCGGCCACGGCCGCGGGCCTGGGAGTGGTCGACGGCGCCTGGGTGGAGCTGGCCAACGCACGCGGCATCGTGCGCTGCCGTGCCCAGCTGAGCGCTGACATCCGCCCGGACACCGTGTTCCTGCCCTTTCACTTTCCCGCCGACCAGCGCGCCAATCTGCTGACCGCCGGCGCCACCGACCCCATCTCGGGCATGCCCGAGTTCAAGCGCACTGCCGTGCGGGTACGCGCGATCGCGGCACCCGAGCTGCCGGCCACCGACACCGAGAGGGTAATGGCGGATGCCTGACCACACTTCTGCCGGCCTGCCCGGTTCCGCAGGCCTCCCCGGGGGCCGCGGCGGCCCCGAGCGCATCGTCGTCGTCGGTTACGGCCCGGTCGGCGCCCGTTTCGTCGACGAAATCCTGCCGCTGGTCGAGGCCGGCCTGGCCGAACTCACCGTGGTCGGCGCCGAGCAGGAGCACGCCTACAACCGGGTACTGCTGGCCGACTTCGCCGTGGGCCGAACCGACCGCGACACCCTCGACCTCACCGACGGCGGCCGGGCCCGAGCCGCCGGAGCCCGCATCCTCACCGGCACCAGCGTCACCTCCGTGAACCGCAGCATCCGCACGGTGTCGCTCGGCGACGGCAGCACCGTGCCCTACGACCGGCTGGTGCTCGCCACCGGCGCGCGCGCCAATGTGCCCACCCTCGACGGCGTGAAAAGGGTGCGACGCGGCCTGATGAAGCCCGGCCCGGATGCCGCCACTCTCGATACCCTGGACGCCCCGCTGCCCCGCGGGGTCAGCGCGCTCCGCGACCTCGCCGACGCCGCCACCGTGCTGGCCGCGGTGCGGGCCGGGCAGCGCATCGTGGTGCTCGGCGCCGGGGTGCTGGGCATGGAGATCGCGCTCGCCGCGGCGGCGGCCGGCGCCCAGGTCTGCGTGGTCTATCACGGCGAGATCCCGATGAACCGCAACCTCGACCGTGGTGGAGGCTCGGTGCTCACCCGCGCCGCCCGTCTCGCCGGTGTCGCCATGGTCAACCACGCCCGCGCCGAGAGCGTGCTGTTCCACCACGACGAGCACGGCGCCGAACGTTTCGAGGCCCTCATCTGCGCCGACGGCAAGCAGATCAGCGGCGACCTGCTGCTGCTCTCCTGCGGTGTGGGCGCCCGCACCGAACTCGCCCACCTGGCCGGGCTGCCCGTGTCGACGGGCGTGCTGGTCGACGAGTCGCTGCAGAGCTGGGCGGATGCGTCCATCCACGCCATCGGGGACTGCGCCCACGTGGCCGGCCGTCCCGCCGACACAGACCTCGGCGCCGCATGGAACGGTGCCAGGGTGGCCCCGGCCGGCGGACCGTCCGGCCTGATCGGCCCGGGCTGGCGCCAGGCCGACCGCCTCGCGGCCCGGTTCACCGCCGAGATCACCGCACGCGCAGCCGCACCGGATCCGGACGCGCAGGGCAGCACCGCGCCAGCCGCCGCGACGGTGGCGGTGGAGCCCGGCGCATCCGTCGTGATGCTCAAGGCCGAGGGCATCGACGTGGTCGCCGCGGGCGACACCACGGCGGACCCGTTCGACGCCGCTCTGGCCGATGCCGAGGCGCATTCGCACGGGTGCGCCTCCGCCGACCCGGCACCTCCGGCTGTGGCACGTCTTGCCGTGGCACAGTGGGCCGACCCGGAGCACGGTCGCTACGTCAAGATGGTCACCCGCGGCGGCATCCTCACCGGCTTCGTCTGTGTGGGCATGCCCCGCACCGGCGCGGAGCTCACGCTGCTGTTCGAGCGCGGCAGTGAGCTGCCGGCCGACCGGTCGGTGCTGCTGCGGTTCGACGGCCCCGACTATGACCCGGCGAGCGCGGGCGACGCCTTCGCGCCGGAACCGACGGTGTGCTGGTGCAACGGGGTGACGGTGGCGGCGATCACCGCCACGGCAGAGGCCGGCAACGACACCGTCGCCTGCGTGGGAACGTCCACCCGGGCGGGCACCGGCTGCGGCGGCTGCAAGGGCCGCATCGGGGAGGTCCTCGAGCGCTTCACCGCCCAGAGCCTCGCCTGAGTTCCGGCAACGGCCAGCCCCGCCCCTCGGGTTTCTCCCTTCGCGAGTTGCCGCAAGTTGCCGTTGCCGGGCGTCTGAGAGGGAGAGTTCGGCGCAAGTCGGCGACGCCGCCCAGCGTCAGAGCCTGCGCCCCACCCTGAGTGTGCCCTGAGCCGCCGGGAACGCTTGCCTTCGGTCGGTGATGCTGATAGCTCTGAAGGGGTAACCGCAGTGTTTTCCGGGGACCGGGTGCGATGACGACGTGATCCCTGCCGGCGAAGGGATTCCCACCATGACGAAGAAGATCACCAATGCGGCAGGACACCTGAAGAGTTCGGCGCACCTGGACGACACCGACGAGCGCGAAGAGTCCACGATCGAGATCGGGTCGCCCAAGTCCTGGGCGGCCGGCGTACCCGGGGTGCTGCACTCCACCATCCCGGCGGTCGAGCGGATGGGCCTGGCCCGCACGGGCAAGACGCTGCTGGCGATGAACCAGAAGGACGGCTTCGACTGCATGAGCTGCGCCTGGCCGGACCCCACCCATCGGAAGACCTTCGAGTTCTGCGAGAACGGCGCCAAGGCCGTCACGTGGGAGGCCACGCCGGTGACCATCGGCTCAGACTTCTGGGCGGAGCATCCGGTCAGCGACCTGCTCGGGCGCACGGAATACTGGCTGGGCATGCAGGGGCGTCTGACCGAACCCGTCTACAAAGCCGCCGGTGACGACCACTACCGGCCGGTGAGCTGGGACGAGGCTTTCCGGGTGATCGCCGGCAAGCTCAACGGCCTGGACTCGCCGGACCAGGCCGCCTTCTACACCAGCGGCCGCACGTCCAACGAGGCCGCCTTCGCCTATCAGCTGTTCGTGCGCGCCTTCGGCACCAACAACCTGCCGGACTGTTCGAACATGTGCCACGAATCGTCTGGCTGGGCGATGGGCCAGACCATCGGCATCGGCAAGGCCACCATCACCTACGACGACTTCGGCAAGGCCGACCTCATCATCGTGATGGGCCAGAACCCCGGGACCAACCACCCGCGGATGCTGACGGCGCTGGAAGAAGCCAAGGACAATGGCGCCGAGATCGTCGCCGTCAACCCCATGCCGGAGGCCGGCCTCAAACGATACAAGAACCCGCAACGGGTGCGCGGCGTCATCGGCCGCGGGACGGGCATCGCCGACCAGTTCCTCCAGGTGCGTCTCGGCGGCGACATGGCCCTGCTGCAGGCCGTGTCGAAGCGGGTGCTCGCGGCAGAAGCCGCGAACCCGGGCACGGTGCTCGACCACGAGTTCCTGCGCGAGCACACCCAGGGGCTCGCGGAGCTGACCGAGCACCTCGCGCAGCTCGACGAGGCTGCGGTCCTGGAGGCCAGTGGCCTGCGGACCGCCGACATCGACGAACTCACCGCCCGGTATCTGCGGGCGGACAAGGTGATCATCACCTGGGCCATGGGCATCACCCAGCAGAAGAAGGGTGTCGCGACGATCAAGGAGATCATCAACCTGCTGCTGCTTCGCGGCAACATCGGCAAGCCCGGTGCCGGTGCGTCGCCGATCCGCGGGCACAGCAACGTGCAGGGCGACCGCACCATGGGCATCTGGGAGCAGATGCCCCCGGCGTTCCTCGACGCCATCGAGACCGAGTTCGGGTTCGATCCGCCCCGAGAACACGGCGTCGACGCTGTCGACACCATCCGGGGCCTGCGGGACGGCAAGATCAAGTTCTTCATGGCCGTCGGCGGCAACCTTGTGGGGGCGATCAGTGACAGCCAGGCCGCGGAGGCCGCCATGCACGGCGCCGAGATGACGGTGCAGGTCTCCACCAAGCTCAACCGTTCCCACGCCGTCGTCGGCGACGAAGCGCTGATACTGCCGACCATGGGGCGCACCGAGATCGACCGCCAGGCCACCGGAGTGCAGTTCGTATCGGTGGAGGACACGGTCTGCGCCGTGCATCCGTCGTGGGGCAAGGTGGCACCGGTGTCACCCGACCTCTTGTCGGAGGTGGCGATCGTGAGCCGGCTGGCCCGGGCGACGCTGGGCACCAAGGTGAACGTGGACTGGACTGGTTTCGAGCGGGACTACGACCTGATCAGGGAGCACATCTCCCGGGTCGTCGCCGGCTGCGAGGACTACAACATCAAGATCCGCCAGGACGGCGGCTTCCTGCTGCCGAACGGACCGCGGGACTCCCGCACGTTCCCCACGCCGACGGGCAAAGCCATCCTCACGGTCAACGACCTCGAGCACCTGGACCGCCCCGCCGGCACGCTGATCCTGCAGACCCTGCGTTCCCACGACCAGTTCAACACCACGATCTACGGCCACGACGACAGGTACCGCGGCATCAAGAAGGGGCGGCACGTCGTTTTCGTCAACCCCAACGACCTCGTCGAACTGGGTTTGAGCGACGAACAGTTGGTGGATGTGCACGGCGTGCACGACGACGGGGTCGAGAGGGTGCTGCGCGGATTCCGTGCAGTGTCGTATCCCACCGCGAGGGGATGCGCGGCGGCCTACTATCCGGAGGCGAACGTCCTGGTGCCTCTCGACCTCGTGGCGGAGGGCAGCAACACCCCGGTGTCGAAGGGCGTCATCGTGCGGCTGGAGCCGGCCCGTGCCGCTGAGGAGGTGCTGGTCGGCTAGGCGAACCTGGTCGGGAGCGCGGGCCTGCTCGAGGAGCATGCCTATTGCGCGGTATGCGCCCAGCCGTCCTCGACGCCGCCGTCGCCGGTCTTCTCGGTCGCCTGTTTGGCCACTCCGACGGCGCGTTCCACGGCCTCGACCGCGGCCTGCTTGCCCGAGGTAGACGTCATGCCGGCCGCATAACCCACCAGGAATGTGCTGATCGGTCCGGCATCGGTGCCGGCCGCGCGGGACGTCTGGGCTGCCAATCCGAGAAGCAGGGCGTAGTCCACGTCCAAATCGAGAATCTGGAGCGCCTGGGTCAGGCGGCGGGTGATGTCGTCGAGGGCTCGGTGGTCGTTGTCCGGGATGCTCATGGGTCTCCTTGCGCACGGGTGCGTCGATGAACTCGTGGTTCAGGAATAGCACCTCAACGGCAGCCCGGCAATCGGTCGCGGGTCCCACGATCGCGGATCTGCCACCATTGGGCCCGCCCGTTCGGGGTGGGGCGACAGCACCTGCGGCCTTCCCCACGAGGAGCAGCGCCCGGCCTCGGCGAGGTGCCGGCGCTGCCGGGGCATGATGAGAGCATGCGCAGCATCGAGTTGACCTTCGATCCCGCCGCCGAGGCCGCCTTCCGGGCGGAGTGGGCGGCCCTGCAGGAGGCTGGGTTGCCCAATCTGGGCCGGCACCTGGACTCGAGCAACCGCCCGCACCTCACCCTCGCCGCCGGTCCGGCCCTCGAGCTGACCGACGCCCTCCGCGCCGTGTTCCAGGTCCGTCCGGCCCCCCACCCGGATGCTCAGCTCGCCGAACGGCCGTCACCGCTGCCGGTCGAACTCAGGGTGTCCGGTCTGGTGCTCTTCAGGGCCGGGTCCGGCCGGTTCGTCCTCGCCCGGCCCGTGGTGATGACACGGGCGCTGCTGGAGTTACATCGCCGCGTGCTCGAGCAGGCGCCCGAGGCTGCCGAACTGACCCAGCCTGACCGGTGGACGCCGCACGTCACGCTGGCCCGCCGCATCAGCGCCGATCAAATCGCCCGCGCACTCGAGATCCTCACGGACCTGCCGCCGGCCGGAACGTGTGTCGAGGCACGTTTCTGGAACGGCGAGACCAAGACCCTGACGCCACTGCTCTGAGACTGACCTGCGCACCCGTGCGATGGGCGCGGGAGGGTAGGCTGAGGACGGCCGCCCCGTCTGACGGCTACCAGGGCAGCGGAAGTGTGGCGACCTGGTTCGGCGCACACGCGCCACCGGGCGGAACCACGGCCACGCCGTCGGCCTCCGCGAGCCCGCGCAGCATGCCGGAGCCCTGGCGTGCGGTGGGCACGGCTCCTTCGTCGGTGTTCCGATACGCCACCAACCGGGTCGATCCGCTCAGGTTGGCGATGTCGTGGGCCAGGGCCACCCGGCCCAGGCCGGCCAGCGGGCGGCCGAGCATTCCATCGATCAGCGGCATGCCCAGGCTGACCAGCACGAGCATCGCGGCCAGCGGGTTGCCGGGCAGGCAGAGCATCAGGCGACCGTCGACGAGCCGGGCGAGCATCACCGGGTGGCCGGGGCGCATCCGTACGCCGTCGATGAGCACCGTCGCGCCGAGGGCGGCGAGGGCGGCGCGCACATGGTCGGCCGGCCCGCGGGCGCTGCCGCCCGTGCTGATCACCAGCGCCGCCGTGCTGCTCCGAATGGCTTCGACCGTCTGGCCGAGGTCGTCGGGCAATCGCCGCAGGGCCCGCACCCGCAGGCCCAACCCCGTGAGCAGGGCCGGGAACTCGGGGGAGTAGGCGTCGCGCACCTGCCCGGGGCCGGGGATGCCGGATTCGATCACCTCGGTGCCGAGCAGCAGCAGCTCCACGTCAGGCAACGCCGTCACGGTGAGGGTGTCGTGGCCGGTCACGGCCGCCAGCGCCACGCGCGGCGCCGTGAGCAGGCAGCCGGGCTCGAGCATCCGTTCGTCGAGTCCGCACTCCTCGCCGCGGGCGCGCACGTGCTCCCCGGCTGCCGGCTCGCCGGCGCCGGCCTGCGGCAATCGGGTCAGGGTGGCGGGCCCACCGGCTACCGACGGGCCGACGAGGCCGTGCTCCGAGCGCAGGATGCCGTGGGTTCCGGCCGGCACGCAGCCTCCGGTGGCGATGGGGCGGGCGGTTCCGGGGGCCAGGGGAGTATCGGCCGGCGGGTCTCCCGCCAGGATCGGGGTGCCGAGCGCCCACGGCCCGTCGCCGTTCACCGCCCAGCCGTCCATGGCCGAGGATGCGAAGCTCGGCAGCGCGGTGAGGGAGTGCACCGCGGCGGCGAGAGTGCGGCCCACGGCGTCCGCGAGCGGCAGCACCTCGGTGGTGCGGGGCACCTGGCCGCCGAGAGTGTGCACCGTCGACCGGGCCTCCAGCCACTCCATCAGCGGCACCCGCCCACAAGACGGGTCGCGCCGCCCGGGAACGAACGGCCGGTGTGGCTGCGGGACATGGCGGGCTCCTCGGGAATCGTCGACGGCGGTGCCGTCTGGGTCAAGGCTAGCCAGTCGCACGGGAGGGCGTCGTCGACGGGCCGCTAGGGCTTGGCGCTGTCGTGCGCTGGGCCGAGGTCAGCGTCCGCTGTGTCGTGCGGAACCTCGATGCCGAGCCTGGCGGCATCGGCCGGGGTATCGACGTCGGCGCCGATCTCGTCGGGCAGACTTGTCTCCACCAGGTCGAGCGGGCCGATCAGGCCGCTCACCGAGAGATTGTCGGCCGGACCGAAGGCGGCCACGGCCGCGTGCAGGGCCTCACGCCGGTACACGGCCAGCAGTGGCTGCCGCCTACCGTCGCTGTCGACAGCGATCAGGCCGTCCCGAGCGGCCCGATCTGTGCAGAGGTGTTCGAGCTGTGTGAGAAGCACGGCCACGGCGGCGTCCGCTCGAACGAGGTCGGCTGCGAGCACCACTATCCAGTCGCTCGCATACTCTCCCGAATCGTCGCTGTCGACAGTGAGCATGTCGAGGCCGGCCACGATGGCGGCGGCCGGTCCTGCCCAGCGTGGTCGTTCCACGGTTCGCAGCACCGATGCCGGCAGACGGGCATCGGATCCGACGACGCAGACGCGCCGGGCACCCCTGGTTGCCGACAGCACGCCGTCGAGTAGGGTGCGGCCGTGCCAGAGCAGCGCTGTCTTGTCGATGCCGCCGAGCCGTTTGGCCCGGCCACCGGCCACGACGATGGCATCCCAGCTCCAGCCGGGGGCCCACGGCGCTTCGGTGTGCATGGCGGGTCCTCGGGAGTGTGCGGAACGATGAGCGGCGCCGTCAATCGGCGACAAACACAGGCTACCCGCCCGCTTCCGCTGCCGACACGGGGCCGCCCTCCGAAAGCCCGCCTGGGACTGGCCCAATCCTGCTAGTCGAACCGGTCGCTGCACTAGCGAAATCGGGCGAGTCATGGCGTCGCGGGGAAGCCGGGGACAGCAACCGGGACCGGGCCGCGTGACGCCGCCCGATCCCGATTGTGGTGTGCGGTCGAGCGGTCTCGGTTGAGACCGCTCGACCCGACCGGCTCAGTCCTTGAGGTAGCCGTTCGGGTTGAGCACGTACTTCGTCGCCGCACCCGCATCGAACTCCGCGTAGCCGCGCGGGGCATCCTCGAGGCTGATCGGCTGGGCGTGCACGGCCTTGGCGATCTGCACCTTGTCGTGCAGGATCGCCATCATCAGCTGCCGGTTGTACTTCATCACCGGGCACTGGCCCGTGGTGAATGACAGCGACTTGGCCCAGCCGGTACCCAGGCTGATCGAGAGGGAACCCACCTTGGCTTCCTCGGTGGACGCCCCGGGGTCACCCGTGACATAGAGCCCCGGGATGCCGAGTGCTCCGCCGGCCGCGGTGATCTTCATCAGGGAGTTCAGCACGGTTGCCGGCTTCTCAGTTCCGGCATCCTTGCCGTGCCCGTGCGCCTCGAACCCGACGGCGTCCACCGCCGCATCCACTTCGGGCACACCGAGGATCTGTTCGATCTGATCCTGTGGTTCGCCCTTGGTGAGGTCGACGGTCTCACAGCCGAAGCTGCGAGCCTGCGCCAGTCGTTCGGGGTTGAGGTCGCCGACGATCACGACGGCCGCGCCCAGCAGCTGGGCGGATACGGCTGCCGCCAGGCCCACGGGTCCGGCGCCGGCGATGTAGGCCGTTGAGCCAACGCCGATGCCTGCCGTGAACGCGCCGTGGAAGCCCGTCGGGAAGATGTCCGACAGCATGGTCAGGTCGAGGATCTTCTCCAGCGCCTGCTCCCGGTCCGGGAACTTCAGCAGGTTCCAGTCCGCGTAGGGCACCAGCACGTACTGGGACTGCCCGCCGACCCAGCCACCCATGTCGACGTAGCCATAGGCGCTACCCGGACGGTCCGGGTTCACGTTCAGGCACACACCGGTCTTGCGCTCCTTACAGTTGCGACAGCGACCGCAGGAGATGTTGAACGGAACCGACACGATGTCGCCGACCTTGATGAACTCGACATCACGGCCCACCTCGACGACCTCGCCGGTGATCTCGTGACCGAGCACCAGGCCCTCCGGTGCTGTCGTACGTCCACGCACCATGTGCTGATCCGAGCCACAGATGTTGGTGGTGATGGTTCTCAGGATGACGCCGTGCTGGACCTGCCGACCGATGTTGGCCGGGTTGACGCCTGGTCCGTCCTTCAGCTCGAAGGTGGGGTAGTCAATGTCGATGACCTCGACCTTGCCCGGACCTTCGTAGGCAACTGCTCTGTTTCCTGCCATTTTTGTATCCTCCTTGATACCTGTTGTGACACCTGAACCGGTCGGTTCGCGCTTGTGGCGCTCGGCATCCTCAGTGGTGTTTCTCGGTGGTTCGGCCGCAGCCGACGCGCGGCTGTGACACCCTCCATGGCACTACAGGAGACTGGGAATTTCAAGGGTGTACGGAATCCAAAAGGTGTGTATCGTATGTGCGCCGTCCGTACTCATCCCGGCACCCGTTTGACCGCCCGGCGGCGGGTTTTCGAGCTCTATCGTGTCGGGTTGTCTAGGGTTGATCCATGCGAACCCCAGACAACTCCGGTGCCCGCCTGTCCGGTGCCCAGCCCGACGGTCCCACCACGTTGCGCACCCTGCTCACCGACAAGCTGGGCTGGCTCGGTCTGCGCAGCGCACAGATCCTGTTGGCGCTCGGTCTTGTGGCCGTCATCGTGCTGGTCCTCGTGCAGGTGAAGCTGGTCGTGATCCCGGTGCTGATCGCGCTGATCCTGGCCTCCGCGCTGAGTCCCGTGATCGGATGGCTGCGCCGCCGCGGCCTGTCGGCCATCCTGTCCACCTGGGTCACCCTCCTGACCGCCATCGTGGTCTTCGGCGGCATCATCACCCTCATCGTCCTGGCGGTCGAGAACCAGTGGAACGACCTGGCAACCAGCGCCTCCGACGGCATCGACGAACTCTCCACCTACCTCACCGAGGGCCCGCTGGGCATCGACGCGGCGCAGATCGAAGCGGCCCGCAACGCCGGGGTGGACTTCCTCACGAGCAGTCAGTTCGGCTCCGGCGCGCTCGCCGGGGTCTCCGTGGCCACCGAGATCATCACCGGCGCCGTGCTCGTCGTCGTGATCCTGTTCTTCTTCCTGAAGGACGGCGATGTCATCTGGAAATTCTTCCTGCGCCCGTTCAAGGGCGAGCGCCTGCAGCGCGGCCGCCGCATCGGCACCACCACGGTGCGGGTCCTCGGCGGGTACGTGCGCGGAACCGCCATCGTCGCCTTCGTCGACGCGGCTGCGATCGGCATCGGCCTCACCATCCTCGGTGTACCCCTCGCGCTGCCCCTGTCCGTGATCATCTTCCTCACGGCGTTCATCCCGCTGATCGGGGCCACGATTGCCGGCATCCTCGCCGCCCTGGTCGCGCTCGTGGCCAACGGCTGGGTGGTCGCGCTGATCGTGGTGGGCATCGTCGTGCTGGTCAACCAGCTCGAGGGCAACTTCCTGCAGCCGGTGGTGATGGCGCAGTCGCTCAAGCTGCACCCGCTGGTCATCCTGGTCGCCCTGACGGCGGGAACCATCGTGGCCGGCATCATCGGCGCCGTGCTCGCCGTGCCGATCGCCGCCGTGGGCTGGGCCATCGTCAAGACCTGGAACGCACCGCCCGAACTCAAGTCCCGCCCGCAGCTCGCCTAGCCGCCCGCCGGGGCCGGCGCTTATAGCGTCGTGGCGCAGGAAAAACCTCGTGGCGCACGTTAGTGGGTCCGCTAACCTGCGCTGCGAGGTCAAACCTGCGCCGCGACATCGAAGGTGCGCCGCGAGTCCGGACGCGTCGCGACCGCCCGAGAACGTCGGCGGCGCGACGAGCCGACTCAGCCCTCGAGGCGCTTGGGGGAGCCTGCCTTGAGCGCGGTCTCCTCCACATCGATGAACGCGAGCGCCGAGCGGATGGCCGGCTCCTGGTAGCGCCCCTCCACCCGGGCGGCCAGCACGGCCTCCCGTTCCGCCTCGATCATCGCTCGACGCAGGCGTGTGTAGGCGGACGGGAGCGGCTCGGCGTCGTCGGGCGCCGGGTTGTCGAGCGCATCGGCGAGGAACCGGGCATTGGTGCGCAACCGGCCGATCACCCGCTCCTCGTCGGCGTCGGTCACCTCGGCATCGAGCCGGGCCAGGCCGGCGGTCTGCGCCTCGGCCAGCAGCATCTGCGCCTCGATCCGCTCCTGCGACCGGTCGGGTGGCGGCAGCCGCAACCGGCGGATGATCCACGGCAGCGCCAGGCCCTCCAGCAGTGTGCCGACCACCACGATGAACGCCAAGAGCTGCAGGAACTCCCGCTGCGGGGTCTCCGGCGGCAGCAGGAAAACCGCCGCGAGGGTCACCACCCCGCGCATCCCCGCGAACGAGACCGCGATCCCGGTGCGCCAACTCCAGCCGCGCTCCCGCAACCGGCGCGGACCGTGCCGATAGAGCCACGTGGTGACCGCCATCCACGCGAAGCGGGAGACCAGCAGTGACGCCAGGATCGCCAGCGAGATTCCCACGGTGGCCCAGAACCCGGGTCCGTTCGTGATGGCGCCCTCGAGAACCGCCTCCAGGTTCAGCCCGATGAAGAGAAACACGGCGTTCTCGAGCAGGAACTGGATGGTGCGCCAGTTGATCGACTCGGCGATCCTGGCCTCCGCCGACTGGATCACCGGGGCCCGGTAACCCAGGAACAGTCCGGCGACGACCACGGCCAGCACCCCGGACCCGTGCACGAGCTCACCCAGGATGAACGCCAGGTACGGGGTGATGAGCGACAGGCTGGTGTCCAGAACGGGCGCGTGCAGTTGCTTGCGGATCACCGACAGCAGCCAGCCGACGGCCAACCCCACGCCCACGCCGCCGACCACGGCGACCATGAAGTCGCCCGTCACCGACCACGGGTTCACGGTGCTCAGAATCGCCGCGATCGCCGCGTTGAGGGCGACCAGGGCGGTGGCGTCGTTCAACAGGCTTTCGCCCTCGAGCACGGTCACCACCCGCCGCGGCAGGCCGAGCCGCCCGGAGATCGCGGTGATGGCCACCGCATCCGTCGGCGCCACGACCGCCCCGAACGCGAAGGCCGCCGCCAGCGTGATCGCGGGCACCACCAGCCAGGCTGTGAGCCCCACTGCCACCACGGTGAAGGCGACCAGCCCCACCGAGAGCAACAGGATGCCGTCACGCCGGGCCCGCACATCGACGATCGACGTGCGAATGGCCGCCGCGAACAGCAGCGGAGGCAACAGCCCGTAGAGCACAAGCTCGGGGTCGATCTCGATGCGGGGCACCGACGGCAGGAAGGAGGCCAGCGCGCCGACGACGACGAGCACGAACGGCGCCGACCAGCCGATGCGCCGGGAGAAGCCGGTCACGGTGACCGTGACCACGACGAAGGCGACAATCCACTCAATGGTGCTCACGGGATCCATAGCCACAATTATGCGCATGGTGGGCGGCCGCCTGGCATGCCGCCATTGCCGGTTACGTCGTTCGCGCCTACCATCCCCAGCAACACGCCCCAGGAACACGCAAGGAAGCGAGGCGCATCACATGGCCGTGAGCACTCTCAAGGAGATCGTCGATCGCGCCTTCGCCGAACGGTACGGTGTTCCGGCGATCAACGTCGTGAACGACCTCACGATGGAGGCGGTCCTGGCCGGTGCGGTGGAGGCCCGCTCGCCCGTGATCGTGCAGACCTCGGTGAAGACGGTCAAGTCGATCGGCTCCGAGGTGTTGTTCGCCATGTGGTCGGCCATGACCTCCGGTATCGAGGTGCCCGTGGCCCTGCACCTGGACCACTGCCCCGACCGGGCCGTGATCACCGAGTGCCTGCGCCGCGGCTGGAACTCGGTATTGTTCGACGCATCCACCCTGCCGGTGGAGGAGAACCAACGGCAGACCATCGAGGTGGTCGCGGAAGCCCGCACGTTCGGCGCCCATGTGGAGGGCGAGATCGAGTCGATCACCGGCGTCGAAGACGGCGTGGGCAGCGACACCGAGTCGGCACGGCAGAGCCTCGCCGTGTCGCTGATGTTTCTCGAGGAGACCGGCGTGGACGTGTTCGCGCCCGCGATCGGCAACGCCCACGGGGTCTACAAGCGCGAGCCGGTGCTCGATTTCCAACGGGTCAGTGACCTCGTCGCCGCCCACCCCATCCCCATCGCGCTGCACGGCGGCAGCGGCATGACGGATGCGCAGTTCACCGACCTCATCGCCAGGGGCTGCGCCAAGGTGAACATCTCCACGGCGCTCAAGATCACCTTCATGAAGTCGAGCCTGTCCTACCTCACGGATGCGCAGGCGCGCGACAAATGGGACCCGCCGTCGCTGTTCGCCAAGGTGCGCACCGACGTCGTGGACCTCACCCGCGGGCTGGCCGAGCAGTTCGGCAGCGCGGGAAAGGCTTGAGATGCCGGCGTTGATCTTCGACTGCGACGGGGTGCTCGCCGACACCGAACGGGACGGCCACCTGCCGGCGTTCAACCAGACCTTCGAGGAGTTCGGTGTGCCCGTGCACTGGAGCGACGCCGACTACGCCGAGAAGGTGAAGATCGGCGGCGGTAAGGAACGCATGCGGAGCATCCTCACCCCCGACCTCGCCCGCCGGCTCGGCCTGCCGGACGACCCCGCCGCCTGGGCCGAGACCGTGCAGTCCTGGCACCTGCGGAAGACCGCCATCTACACCGAACGGGTGGCCGCCGGCGTGCTGCCGGCCCGGCCGGGGGTGCGCCGGATCACCGAGGAGGCGGTGGCCGCCGGCTGGACCCTCGCCGTGGCATCCACCTCGGCTGAAGCGTCGGTGCGGGCGGTCCTCGAGCACGCCGTGGGGGAGGAACTGGCCGGCCGATTCGCGGTCTTCGCCGGGGACATCGTGCCGGCCAAGAAGCCTGCCCCCGACATCTACCTGCACGCCCTCCGCGAGCTGGGCGTGAACCCGGCCGAGGCCCTCGTGATCGAAGACAGCGCGAACGGGCTGCAGGCCGCGCTCGCCGCCGGCCTGACCACCGTGGTCACCGTGAGCAGTTACACGGTGAACGAGGACTTCGCCGGGGCCGCGCTCGTGGTCTCATCGCTCGGCGACCCGGGCGGCCCGGCCACCGAGGTGCTGAGCGACCCGGCGGGCATCCGGCCCCAACCGTACGTGCGGCTCGAGCACCTGGCCGCGATCCTGCAGGCGGCCCCGGGCGCATCCGCTGCCGCAGCCGACACAGAAAGCGAGACGCCATGACCAGCCTGGCCGACACCGAATTTGTGGTGCGCAGCATCGCGCAGACCGCGGTCGACAACGAGAAGGAGTTCGGCGACCTCGACGCGGTCGTCGGTGACGGGGACTTCGGCTACTCACTCGCCCGCGGCTTCGAGATCGTGCTGGCGGACTGGGACAGCTTCGACCGCTCCAGTCCCAGCGCGTTCCTGCAGAAGGTCGGCATGGTCATCTCCGGGCGTATCGGCGGCACCTCGGGGCCGCTCTGGGGCACGGCGTTCCTGCGGGCGTCGATGGCCGTCAAGGGCACAGACCAGGTGAGCGGTCATGACGTGGTCACGATGCTGCGGTCGGCGATCGACGGCATCAAGGCGCGCGGCAATTCGGATGTGGGCGACAAGACCCTGCTCGACGCGCTGGTTCCGGTGACGGATGCGCTCGAGGAGGAGGTGCGGACCGGCAGCCCGGCGCCCGCCACGCTGCACCGTCTGGCCGACGTCGCCCGGCAGAGTTCGGATGCCACCTCGATGATGCAGGCCCGGCGCGGCCGGGCCAGCTACACGGGGGAGCGCAGCATCGGTTCGCCCGACCCGGGGGCCGTGGCCATCGCCGTGATCCTGGAGCGGCTCAGCACCGAGTGGGACGCCCGGGCGGAGCCGGGTGCCGGCACGTCGACGGGCGCATCGAGCAGCACCCCAGCCGGCACCGACCGGCCGTCCAGCCACACCGACTGAGCCACACCGACTGAGCCGGCGGAGCCGCACCGACTGAGCCGCACCGACCGAGCCACACCGACCGACCACATCCGTTTCGCTGTCCGACCGACTTCGCACCGCCACAGACCGAGCACCGCATCCGACCGAGCACCGCCTGTCACGAGAGGGAGCCATGAAGAAATTCGTCAACGACCCGAAGCAGTACGTCCCGGAGATGCTCAAGGGCATCGCCCTGGCCAACCCGGACACGCTGAAGTACGTGCCCGCGTACAACCTGATCATGCGCTCCGACAGCCCCAGCCCGGACCGGGTCTCGATCATCCAGGGCTCAGGCTCAGGACACGAGCCGGCCCACGTGATGACGGTGGGCCGCGGCATGCTCGACGCCGCGTGTCCCGGCGACGTGTTCTCGGCCCCGCCGATGGACTACGTCTACGAGACCACCAAGCTGCTGGCCTCGCCCAAGGGCGTGCTGCTGCTGGTGAACAACTACACCGGCGACCGGATGGCCTTCGAGATGGCCCAGGAACTCAGCGCCGCCGACGGCGTGAACGTGAAGACCCTGTTCATCGACGACGACGTCGCCGTGCAGGACTCCACCTACACCGTGGGCCGGCGCGGGGTGGCCGGCAACTTCTTCGTGATGAAGGCCGTCGGCGCCGCCGCCGAGCAGGGCGCGGACCTCGACGAACTCGTGCGCATCGGCGAGAAGGTCGACAGCGTCACCCGCACCATGGGCATCGCCCTCACCTCCTGCACCCCGCCCGCCAAGGGCTCACCGCTGTTCGAGATCGGCGACGACGAGATCGAGGTGGGCGTGGGCATCCACGGCGAGCCCGGCCGGCGCCGCGCCAAGCTCACCACGGCCGACGAGATGACCGACGAGCTGCTGGATGCGGTGGTCAACGACCTGCCGTACGTGGCGGGCGACCGGGTGGCCCTGATGATCAACGGACTGGGTGGCACTCCCATCAGCGAGCTGTACATCCTGTACGGGCACGCGCACGAACGGCTCACCGAGCTGGGTATCACGGTGGGGCGCAGCTATGTGGGGGAGTACTGCACCTCGCTGGACATGGCCGGTGCGTCGCTCACCCTGGTGCGGCTCGACGACGAGATCGAGGCCCTGCTGGAGGCGCCCGCCGAGATCGCGGCCCGTATTTTCTGACCACCGGCACCGGCATGACGTTACTCTGTGGCCATGAGTGAGACACGCACGGACTGGTCAGAGACGCTTTTCGCCTTCGACGCCGCCACAAGGTGGTTCGTGGCGGTGACCGCCGGCATCGCCGAACGCGCGGACGGCGAGGAGGGGGTCTGGGCGGAGGTCGGCCTGGGTGAGTGGAGCGTGCGCGACCTCGTCGGGCACACCAGCCGGGCGCTGTCCACCATCGAGACCTACCTCGACATCGCCGCAGAAGAGGATGCCGCGGGCGTGGCCGGAAGCATCACGGTCACGTCCCCGGCCGCCTACTACGAGCGCGCCCTCGCGGCCGGCACCCCCGAGGTGATCGCGCAGCGCGGCCGCGAGACCGCCGCCACCCTCGGCGCGCGGCCGGCGGAGGCGGTGGCGGCGCTCGCCGCCCGGGTGCTGGCGCGGGTCGGCACGCTCACCGGAGCCGAGCCGGCCGACACCCCGGCCGGACGCATCCGAATCGCCGAGTACCTGCCGTCCCGCACGGTGGAGCTCACAGTGCACACCAGCGACCTGCTGCAGAGCCAGGGGGTGCCGGCGGCCGAGCAGACCGTGCCGGCGCCCGCCGCCGCAGCGACCCTGCACGTGCTCGCCGACCTCGCCGCCCAGAAGGGTGTCGCCGCGCCACTGCTGCGTGCCGCCACCGGCCGCGCGCCGCTCCCCGCCGGCTTCACCGTGCTCTGACCCGCGTCCTCCGCTTCCACTCTCCGCCGCCTGACATGACTGGCTCACTTTTGCTAGTGGGCGGGCCGTCGGACTAACAAAAGTGGGCCAGTCTGGGGGAGCGGCGCGGGGGTGCGTGGTCAGGGAAGGGCGGCAGCTTCCCGCGCCTGGCGGGCCGCATCAAGGGCGGTCAGCTTCTCGTCGAGGCGGTCGAGTACCGCGCCCTGCTCGCCGAGCCATTCGGGCATCCACACCCGTTCCACCGCGGGCCAGCCCATCAGCCGGGAGAGCACCTCGACGGGCAGGCCGTCGCGGTCCGAGACCGTGCGGCGGGCGGCCCAGGTGGGGCCGTCGAGCAGCACGGCCATCACCGGATGCCCGGGCGCCCCGGCCGTGGCCACGCTGAGGTCCACCCGGAAGTCGGACAGGCCCACATCCGTCTGCACGGCAAAGCCGCGCTCGCGCAGCGCCTCGGCGATCTGCTCCCGGTGCCGGTCCAGCACGCCCGACTGGCGCAGCGGGCTCGCGAGCCCGTCGGAGCCGCCCGCGGCCAGGTCGAGGTAGGCGCGCAGGTCCTTCACCCCGGCCGAGATGGTCTCCTCGGCGCGCAGGTCCTGGGGGTCGAAGCTGCTGAACACGATCACCTGACGGCGGGCCCGGGTGATCGCCACGTTCAGCCGGCGCTCGCCACCGGGCAGGTTGAGCGGGCCGAAGTTCAGCGGCAGCCGGCCGGACGCATCCGCGCTGAATGCGGTGGAGAACAGGATGGTGTCGCGTTCGTCGCCCTGCACATTCTCGAGGTTCTTCACGAACAGGCCGTCGGTCTCGCTCTCGAGCGCGTGCACGATGCGGTCGTCGCCGCTGTCGCGCAGGCTCCCCTCGATGAGCGCACGCTGCTGAACGTTGAACGTGATCACGCCGATCGACGGGATGCTGTCGGGCTCGGCGGCGAACCGGGCCAGGATCTCGGCCACGATGGCCTGCGCCTCCACGGGGTTGGTGCGGAGGTCCTTGCCCTTGCCGCTGCGGAGGAAGGTTCCGTCGACCCGACGGAGGCTCACGCCGTAGCCGGCCACGCCGGGGACCGGCTCGGTTGCGGTGTCAGGGGCAGCGGCCACCGGGCCCGCGCCGTGGTGCGGCGCCGGGAACGACGACAACCGGTCGCGGTAGTACGCCCGGTTGCTGAAGGCGATGAGCGATTCGTCCTGGCTGCGGTAGTGCCAGGACAACCACTTGCCGGGCACCTGGGCCTGCACGCACTCCGAGAGGATCGACTCCTCGTCGCGCACGAACTCCAGGGTCTCGCTGTCCTGATCGCCCGAGCCGATCGCGGACTCGGCGAACGAGGTGGGTGGCATCTGCTTGCTGTCGCCCACGACCACCACCGAGCGCGCTCGGCCCATGGCGCCGACCGCATCGGACACCCGTACCTGCGAGGCCTCGTCGAAGACGACGATGTCGAAGAGGCCGGCCTGAGCGGGGAAGAACCGGGCCACCGACTCCGGGCTCATCAGCATGCACGGCAGGATGTCGGTGATCAGGTCGCCGAACTCGTGCATGAGCTCACGCACGCCCATGCCGCCGCGCTGGCGGTCGAGCTGACGCTTGAGCAGGCCCAGCCTCGCGGCGGAGTCGGCGGCCGACGCCGACGCGGCCGTGTCGGCGGCCTCGGCGGGCGAGCCCGCCCCGCCGATGCTGCGCCGCCGCAGCACGCTGTAGGGGATGAACGTGGGCAGGTGCCGGCGCACGGCGCCGGAGGCGGTGGTGAACCGGGTGATCGAACGGTTCTGGGCGGCGGCGTCGAACTGGTCCAGGGTGGTGGCCTGGCCGCGTTCGGTCACGGATGCGGCGGCGAGCCCCTTCTCGAACGCCAGCCCGGCGTCGTCGGCGTCGACCTCGCCGCGGAGGACCGCCGCGTGCGCCGCCGTGAGTCCCAGGGCGCGGAGCGGCTCGAGGTGCTCGAGCAGGGCGACCCACCGGGTGAGGGAGGGCAGCCCGGGGGCCTGCGCGTCCCGCTCCTCGGCGCCGCGGGACCAGACGGCCACGAGTCCGCCGCCCGCGGCCCAGGCGGCGACGGCGGCCGGGCCGGCGCCCGTCGCCGTCATCACCGACTGCAGGGCCTGCAGGGCCCGGTTCAGCGCCGCGGCCAGGTCGGCATCCGGTGCCGGGGTGCTCTCGAGGTAGTCGCGCAGGGCGGCCACGAAGTCGGCGCCGAGCTCCCGGTGGCCCGGCGCGACGGCACCACCGGCCCAGCGCAGCCAGGCCAGTCGGGCGCTGAGCTCGTCACGGCCGGTGTGCCCGGCGGAGCCGACCAGCGGATTCCAGTCGTCGGCGATGGTGACGCCGTCCAGCAGGCGCACCCGCGCGCGCAGGGCCTGCAGCTGCGCCTGGCTGTCGGCCAGCTGGCCGGTGACGGTGGAGAGGGTCTTGAGGGGCACGGTGTTGCCGGGGATGAGCTCCGCGGACAGGCGCGCGAGCACGGCCTTCCGCCGGCCGCGGCGGCCGAGGAAGCCCGAGGCATCCGCTGCTTGCGCGTCACGGTGCAGGGCGGCGGCATCGAGCCGCAGGGCGTCCGGCTTGAGAACGGCCAGCGCCGGATGCGTCGCCTGCGCGAACGCGACGGTGGCCGCTTCGGCGTCGGCGGCGGCGGCCACCCAGGCGGGGGAGCGGGTGCCGTCGAGGGTGGCCAGCGACACCCGCTCGGCGGCGGCGAGGCTGCTCAGGGTGACGAACTCGGTGGGGCTGGCCGCACTGGACACGGCGGCGGCGGCCCGGTGACCGGCCACGGCGAGGTCGGCGGCAGCGTCCGTGGACCCGGCCGTGGCCGGAACGGTGGACCCGGCGACAGGCAGCGCCGCCAACGCCTCGTCGAGCGCGGCGGCGGCCCGGGCCACGGCCGGCAGGTCCAGCGGCGCGGACGGCGGCGCGGTCACGAACGCCCACGGATGCTGCGGCCGCGGCCGTACCGGATCGGTCACGTCGGGCAGGTCGCGCAGCATCCGGCGCAGCTGGTCCAGCTCGTCGGCGGTGATGCGCGCGGGCAGATCGGCCGGCACCGGCAGGGCCCGAACGTCGTCGTCGGCGGTGAGCTGCGCGGTGCGGGCGGAGTAGAACGACAGCCCCGCGTTGTTCTGCTCGTGCAGCCGGTCGGTGTACCGGGCCAGGCTGCGCCGGGCGGTGCCGAGCACGTCGAGGTCGTTCTTCAGCCCCTGCCCGTCCACGGTCACCGCGTGCTCGAGGGCCTGCCGGATCTGCGCCCGCACGGCGGCCGGTTTGGTGGCCAAGGCGTGCAGGTCGAGCGCGAACGGCCCCATGCCCACCTCGTTCAGCCGGGCCTGCACCACCTGCAAGGCCGCGCGCTTCTCGGCCACGAAGAGCACCTTCTTGCCCTCGTACACGGCACGGGTGAGCAGGTTGGTGATGGTCTGCGACTTCCCCGTTCCGGGAGGACCCTCGAGCACGAATGTGCGCTCGGCGATCGCCTCGGCCACGGCGGCGAGCTGCGACGAGTCGCCCGGAACCGGGCATTCGGCGCCGAGAGCGTCCAGATCGGCCGGCTCCGGCAGCGGCACCGGGTCGACGAACGGCTGGGTGGGCGTGTGCACGAGATGGTTCACGAGCGAGTTCTGCGCCAGGGTCTCCCAGTTCTCGTCGAGGTCCTTCCACAGCCGGAACTTCGCGAACTGCAGGATCGACAGGTCCAGGGTTTCCTCGACCCGGAACGGCAGCCCGGCCGCCAGGAGGGCCTCGCGGGTGGCGCGGAAGGCACCGGCCAGGTCGATGCCGGAGGTGTCGGTGCGGGCCGCGTCGTCCTGCGGGTTCTCCAGCCCGGGGATGCTGAGCCCGTGCAGCTGGCGCAGCTTCTCGAGCAGGCAGTAGTTGGGCGTGGAGGCGCCGGCCTCGTCGAGCCGCACCCGGTAGTCGCCGCCCCGGCCGGCCGGTTCGAGCACCACGGGCACGAGCACCAGGGGGCTCCGCAGCTCCCGGTCGTTCGCGGTCCAGACCAGTGACCCGAAGGCCAGGTAGAGGTTGTTGGCGCCGGTCTCCTGCACCACGGTGCGTGCCTTGTACGCCAGCGCGCGCAGCTTCGTGGCGTAGGCGGCGTCGGTGACGTCGGCGTAGACGGCCTTCTTGCCGGCCAGCAGGGCGGCAAGCTGGTCGGTGGGCAGGTCGCGACCGAAACGGATGCCGCGCTCCTTGTCGGTCGAGGACATCCGGTCCGCCGGCAGCAGGGTCAGCCCGGTTCCGCCGGTGACGAGGTCCTCAAGGTCGGCGAGGTGCCGGTCGGGCACCGTGAGGGCCAGGGCGCCTCGCTCGGTGAAATTGATCAGCCGGTTGCGCAGGCTGAGGTCGAGCAGGGCGTTCTTCCACTGCGTGATGCGGGGCGGGGCGAGGCGGGTGGGTGCGCCCGAGTCCACGACGCCCGAGTCCGCGGCCGCCGCGTCGGCGGACGGCGCATCCGTCACGATTGCAGCAGGCACCCCGGACCCCGGCGAACCCGGCCGGTACTCGGTGACGAGCACCGTACCGTCGCCGGCCACGGTGCGGGCGGGCAACGGCAGGATGTGTGTGCGCCGCGCCTGCACAACGTCGACGACGCCGATCACACTGCTCAGGTCGGTGAGGCGTTCCAGGTAGGGGGAGCGCTGCGCCTCGGCGAAGCTGGCCGGGCGGCCGGCGCCCTGGTCGGTGACCTGGGTGGTCTCCACGAGCCGGATCAGGTCGAGGTCGATGAGGTTGATCACCTCGGCCACATCGGTGAGGGCCGGAGCCCCCAGGGTTTCCTCCTCGCGCCAGTAGCCCAGGAACGCGTGCCCGGTGACGATCCAGAGCAGCGGGTGCAGGCCGGCCTGTTCGAGGGCCGCGGCCATCACCACGACGGTGTCCAGGCAGGTGCCCACCCCGCCCGTCGCGCTGATCGAGCCGGTCGCGCCGGCAGCGCCCTCGGCGCCGATCCCGCCGGAGCCGAGCACCTCGCCGGGGGTGCGCACCTTCTGGCCGTCGTCGGCCCAGCTGGCCGGCGGTGTGGCGTAGCGGATGCCGCGGGCGCGCATGGCCTCGAAGACCGCTTCCACCACCTGGTCGACCCGCTCCGGTCCGGCCTGGTAGCCCGGCATCGAGGCAGATCCGGTGCGGTCCTCGAGCAGCACGGCGGCTTCACCGAGCAGGGTCGCGACGGCGGGGTGGTTGGGCAGCACGTGCGCCGAGAGCATCTCCAGGGCCAGATCCACCGGCCGGGCGACCCACTGCTGGGCGGCCAGCAGCTGGATCGGCTCGTCGGCCTGCGCGGCGACGGCGCCGTCGATCAGCAGGCTGGCCCGGATCGTGGCGGGCCGCTGCTCCTCCACGAGCAGCATCGCGGCGGGATCGACGGTGAGGGAGACATCCGTGAAGGTCGCGGTGCGGGCGGCGGCGAGGTCGACGAGCAGGTCGCGCGCGCTGCCGAGGGTGTCGCCGGCGCTGACCACCTCGAGCCGCAGCACGGCTTCGCGCACGGCCGCGCCGCGGTTGTCGACCTCGACCCGGCCCACGACGTTGATGCGGTTGTGGGCCAGGGCGTAGCTGAGTATGGGCGTCACGGAGAGGGCAATGGTGAGGTCGTGGGCAGTGCGGACGACGGGCTGGGGGATGCTCGAGTCCTGTTCGGTCGATTCCACGTGATTCTCCTCGTCGTGCCTGATGTTGCTGTGCGTGACCCTCTCAGAGGGGCATCCAGTCAATCATCGGTGACGAGAGGAACCCTCTCGACCCGCCAGGGGCGAGCGAACTCTGCTAGTCTCTTGAGGTTGCCGTTCAACGGCCGCGGATAAAGAGAGCTCAGGCATTCTGCCCCGAGCACCGCGCAGTGAGAGAAAGGGGATCCCATCTATGGCACTCGAAGCTAATGCTAAGAAGGCGATCATCGAAAAGTACGCTACCCACCCGGGCGACACGGGTTCCCCCGAAGTCCAGATTGCCATGCTCACGCAGCGCATTCTCGACCTCACGGAGCACCTCAAAGAGCACAAGCACGACCACCACTCGCGTCGTGGCCTGCTCCTCCTGGTTGGTCAGCGTCGCCGTCTGCTCGGCTACCTGTCCGACGTGGACATCAACCGTTACCGCTCGCTCATCGAGCGTCTCGGCCTGCGCCGCTAGGTAGTAGCCGAAAAGGTTCGCTGATAACGCGATCCTCTTCGAAACGGGCCGTCACCCTTGGGTGGCGGCCCGTTTTGTGTACCCGGATACCGGGCGGCGCCGCGGCCGGGGTCAGGCGGGGTCGGCCGGGATATCGAGCTCCCGGGTGTAATACCCCCAGGGGAAGGTGGTCTCGCGCACCAGTCGCCAGCCATCGGCCTCGAGGTGGCGCCTGGCCGCGTTCCCCGGTGTCCACGGCATCCGGCGGTGTTCCCACTGCCGGTCGGAGGCCTCCAGCACATGGGACAGCGTGCCGTAGTCCACGACATGCCAGCCTCGGCGGCCCTCGTCGGCGAGAATGGCCATTTCATCGAACGCGGTGACCGGGCTGATCACCTTGCGGGGCGGATGCCCGGGCTCGGCTCCCGCGCCCGGCACCTGAGCCGGCGCTGAGAAGCGCTGTTGAGCGGCCTGCCGGCTCACGCCGAGGAGCCGGCCGAGCGTGTCCCAGCTGTGCCCGGCGGCTCGAGCTCCGTTGATGGAATCGCGCAGCAGGCGGCTGGTCTCCTCGGCGGCGGTTCGGCTGGCGCTGACCAGTCGGAGGTAGGCATCCGGGTCGGTCTCCAGGTCGACCCGCAGACCGTCCGGGGAGCCGAGCACGGCCTCGGCCACCCCATCCCGAACGGCGTTCGCTTCGGCAGGGGTGAGGGCATCCCGCAGGCGATCACCGGCGCCGGCCATCATCGTTCGTCGCCGCGGTCGGATTCGGTGGCGGCCCGCAATGGTTCGAGATCGTCGAGCGCCGCCGCATCGCGCTTTCTCGCCACGATGTGTCGGACGACCTCGGTCCAGGCCACCAGGGCGACCAGGAGCATGGCTAAGGCGCCCGTGAAGAAACCCAGAACGGAGTCCGTGGCATCGTCGTCGACGACGAGGGCGGCCGCGGACAGGGCGGCGATGCACAGGACAGCGGCCCCGATGGCTGGAGCGTACCAACGGGGTCGGGTCGGAGCGGCGGTGCTGCGCGTTGTGGTGTTCATGTGTCAAGGATGTCTTGACGGTGAGCGGTTGTCAAGAAAATCTTGACGGCTTCGATGTCGCCCGTGTCGTCTACAGGTTGCACACCCGATACCGGCGGTACCCGCACAGCCTGCTCATAGCAAGCGCATGGTTTCCGGTCGCAGAGTGGAGTCATCGAGAGCGGCGGCCGACACCCGGATCGTCGCCCACCCTGACCTGCGGAAGGCGGCACGGAAGATGAACCTGCACGAGCGAGGCAAGAGACTGGCGACCATCGTCACGAGCACGGTGGGCCTGGCGGCCGTGATCGCCGCGTCGGCGCTCGGCCTGCACGAGTGGGCGGACACCGAAGCCACCAGCGTGTCGGGAACCACCTCGAGCACAACCACCACGACGACGGATGCCGAGGGCGCCGACTCCTCGGATTCGTCCGGCACCGATTCGACCAACACCGATTCGTCCGACACAGATTCCTCGGACAGTGCCACGAGCAGCACCGATTCGGGTAGTACTGACTCGTCCAGCACGGGCAGCGGCTTTTCCGGCACGGATTCGTCCAGCACGGATTCGTCCAGCACGGATTCGTCGAGCACCGGCTCCAGCTCGGCGGTCAGCCCCGCCACCGGCACCACCTCCGACGCGACCTCGAGCGGATCCTGACATGACGCACACACCGACCCCCGGCACCCCACTGACCTCGGTGTCCGAGCTCACTCCCGTCCCGGTGCCGACCGCCGCGGCCCGCACGGCGTCGCGGGAATGGACGCTCTGGAGCACCAGCGCCCGCCTGGTCGTGACCGACCCCGACCAGATCGGGTTGGCCGCTACCCTGGCCGACGCCCTGCTTGCCGACGTCGACCGCGCCGCGAGCCGGTTCCGGGCCGATTCCGAACTCCAGCTGGCCGCGGGCCGGTTGCACGCGGGCGTCGAGGTCAGCAACACCCTGGCCGACCTCGTGCGCCGGGCCCTCGCTTCGGCGGCGCTCACCGATGGTGACGTCGACCCCACCCTCGGGTACGCGCTCGACGCCGTCGGCTACGACCGCGACATCCGCCTCGTCGAAGACCACGGCGTGCCTGTGCGGGCCGTCGTGTCCCGCCGTCCGGGCTGGAAGAGCGTGTCGCTGGTCGGCAACCGGCTGCGTGTGCCGGCACACTTGGCGCTCGACCTCGGCGCCACCGCCAAGGCCGTCGCGGCCGATTGGACCGCCACCGTGATCAGCGCCGCGCTCGGCTGCGGCGTTCTCCTCAGCCTCGGCGGCGACATCGCCACCGCCGGCCCGGCGCCTGCGGGCGGCTGGCAGGTGCGGGTGCAGGATGCTCCGGCCGACCCGGCCGCGACAGTCACCCTCGTGCCGGGCATGGCCCTGGCCACCTCGAGTACCCAACACCGGCGGTGGACCATGGCCGGTCAGGCGCAGCACCACATCCTGAACCCGCGCACCGGGCGCTCCGCCGAGCCGGTCTGGCGCAGCGTCACCGTGGCGGCGTCGAGCTGCCACCGGGCCAACACCCTGAGCACGGCCGCGATCGTGCGCGGCACGGCCGCGCTGCCGTGGCTGCGCCAACTCGGGGCGGCCGCCAGGCTCGTCGACGCCAACGGCTCCGTCACGGTGCTCGGCGGCTGGCCGGCCGACCCGGAGCCGGTGCCGGCCCGCAGCGAGCGGGCATCCGCCCACACCCTCGAGGTGCGCCGGCCCAGTGACCGGCCGGCGCGCTACCAGGACGGCACCCCCGTCGGGCACGAACGCAGACGGGTCGTGGCCTGATGGACGAGGCATTCTGGGCGCTCGGGCGCGGCACCGGCGTCGTGGCCCTCGTCCTGTTCACGCTGTCGGTGCTGCTGGGCATCCTCACCCGCAGCGGCCGGCCGCTGTTCACCCTGCCCCGCTTCTCCATCACGCTCATCCACCGCAACGTGTCGCTGTTGGCGACGGTGTTCATCGTCATCCACATGCTCTCGCTGCTGGCCGACTCCTACGCCCAGCTCAACCTGGTGGACCTCGTTTTCCCGTTCCTCGGCGCCTACCGGCCGTTCTGGCTGGGCCTGGGCACCCTCGCGGTCGACCTGCTCCTCGCCGTCGTGGCCACCAGCCTGCTCCGCCGGCACGTCGGCCACCGGGTCTTCCGCCTGGTGCACTGGTCGACCTACCTGATGTGGCCCATCGCCCTCGCACACTCCCTGGGCACCGGCACGGATGCGGGCGAGGGCTGGTTCCTCACGCTCGCGGTGGCCTGCACCGCCGCAGTGCTCGCCGCGGTGGTCTGGCGCATCACCGCCGGGTTCGTCGAATACCGCGGTGTGCGTCGCGCCGAGCGGTTCGTCGGCGAGCTGCCGGCCCTCGCCGCCCGCAGCGGCCAGCCGGGGCCCGTGGGGCCGACCATCGCGCTCGACCCACACCGCTCCCCGCACCACCTGAGTTCCCCGGTTGGGAGACGACCATGACCACCGCCAGCAGCGCGGCCGCCCAGGCGGTCGGCGACCCGGCCTACTCCGCCCGACGTCCTCGTGCGGCGGCCCACGTTCCGGCCCCGCTCGGCACCGCCAGGCTCACCCGGGCGCCCGGGCCCGACCACGCCGGGCACCTGACCGAATTCGGGGTCCTGCCGTCCGCACCCGCATCGGGTGCCTTACTGGCCACCCTGCGTGACGCCGGCCTCGAGGGCCGCGGCGGTGCCGGCTTCCCGGCCTGGCGCAAGCTCGCCGCGATCCCGGAGAGATCCGCGACCGGCAGGCCCGGACGTCGCCGACCCGTCGTGATCGGCAACGCCGCCGAGGGTGAACCGCTGTCGGTCAAGGACGCCACCCTGCTCGGCACGGCCCCGCATCTGGTGATCGACGGGCTCCTCACGGTGGCTGCCGCCGTCAACGCGGCCGAGGTCTACCTCTACGCCCCGGCCGCGCTGCTGCCGACCGTGACGTACGCCCTGGCCGAACGCAGGGATGCCGGCGGCGTGGCCGTACGAGCCTCACCGGAGAGCTTCATCTCCGGTGAGGCCTCCGCCGTGGTCAACGCCCTGGCCGGGCGTCCGGCGCTGCCCGCTGACCGCAGCATCCGCCTCACCACCTCGGGGCTGGGCAGACGGCCCACCCTGCTGCACAACATCGAAACCCTGGCGCACATCGCCCTCATTGTGCGGTTCGGCGCGGACTGGTTCCGCTCGCTCGGCACGGAGACCGATCCGGGCACCCGCCTCGTGACGGTGAGCCGGGGCCTCTGGGCCGCCGGGGTCTCAGCCGGGGTCTCCGCCGGCGCCACCGGCCGCGTGCCTGCCGGTGCGTCAGGTGCTGCGCCCGGCCGGGCCACCGCGACCGTGCTCGAGGTCATCGGCGGCAGCCGTATCGACGAACTCCTGCGCTTCGGCGGGATCGACCCGGCCGCGGTGCAGGCCGTGCTCGTCGGCGGGTATCACGGCGCCTGGCTGCCGGCCTCAGCCCTGCACACCGGCCTGGACCGGGTGAGCCTGGCGCCCTTCGGCACCGGCCCGGGCGCGGGCATCCTGCTGGCCCTGGAGACCGGCCGCTGCCCGCTCACGCTCGCCGCGTCGATCGCCGACTACCTGGCCGGTCAGAGCGCCCGCCAGTGCGGGCCGTGTGTCAACGGCCTCCCAGCCATGGCCGCCGTGCTCGGACGCCTCGCCGCGGGGGAGCGCCACCCGGGTCTGCCCGCCGAGGTGGCGCGTCTGGCCGCCCTGGTCACCGGACGCGGCTCCTGCCACCATCCCGACGGCACCGCCCGGGTTGTGCTGAGCACGCTCACGGTGTTCGCGGCCGACGTCGACGCCCACCTGCACGGTACCTGCGTCAAGGTGCACGCATGAGCGCCCGGATGCTCGCCCCCACCGGCCGGCCGGCAGCCGCCGACGCCCGCGCGGTGCTGCACATCGACTGGACGGCCTGCGACGGCCGGGGCCTCTGCACCGAACTGCTGCCGGAGCTGTTGCAGCGCGACGACTGGGGCTACCCGCTGGCGCTCGGCTACGGCTCGGATGTTCCGGTGCCCGGCCAGCTGCTCGCCGCAGCCGCCGACGCGGTGTCCCTCTGCCCCCGCCAAGCCCTCGCCCTCTCCCGCAAACCGTGAGTCACACCCCACTTTCGGGCCCGGACGCGTGCTTTTCTCACCGGTCGCGGGAGTTGCCGCGCGTCCCGTAGCGCCCAGCCCCGCAAACGGTCAGAGTGGAGGGATGAGCGACTTCGTCAATTCACCCGGCGGCGACCCTCGGGGGTTCGACAAGAGGCGGCACGACGCGCCGTCCGGGTTCTTCGAGGCCGAGGCGGCCGGGCTGGTCTGGCTCGCGGTGCCCGGGGGAGTGCGCACCGCGCAGGTGATCGACCTGGAGCCCGGCCATATCGTGCTCGAGACCATCGACGAGGTGCCGCCCACCACTGCTGCGGCCCGGGCGTTCGGCGCCCAGCTCTCGGTGACGCACTCGGCCGGTGCGGCGGCGTTCGGCGCACCGCCCGACAACTGGAGTGGCTCGCTGTTCATCGGCAACCGCAGCCTGCCCGCCGCCTACGAAGACACCTGGGGTGCCTTCTACGCCCGGTACCGGGTGCTGCCCTACCTCGACATCGCCCTTGACGTTGGCGGCATCACCGCACGCCAATCGGAGGCCGTGCACGCGGCCTGCGCCCGCATCGAGGCCGGCGACTTCGACGACGGCGCGCCGCCCGCCCGGCTGCACGGCGACCTCTGGACCGGCAACGTGCTCTGGTCGGCCGACGGGGTGGTGCTCATCGATCCGGCCGCGCACGGCGGACACCGCGAGACGGACCTGGCGATGCTGGCCCTGTTCGGCTGCCCCTACCTGGAGGAGATCACCGCCGGCTACGAGTCGGCGTCGCCCCTACGGGCGGGCTGGCGGGCGCGGACGCCGCTGCACCAGCTGCATCCGCTCGCCGTGCACGCGGCCGGTCACGGTGCCGCCTACGGTCGGGCGCTCGAGCAGGCCGCTGAGGCCGTGCTTGAGCTGCCCAGCACCCGGTAACCGCGACCGGTCAGGTGGTCTGCCCGGCGTGCGCGCCCTCGGCCACCTCTTCGATGACCTTGGCGTTGAACGCCGGCAGGTCGTCGGGGGTGCGGCTGGACACGAGCCCGTTGTCCACCACGACCTCCTCGTCGACCCAGGTGGCTCCGGCGTTCTGCAGGTCGGTCTTCAGGCTGGGGTAGGAGGTGAGGGTGCGGCCCTCGATCACGCCGGCCTCGATGAGGATCCAGGCGGCGTGGCAGATGGCCGACACGGGCTTGTGCGCGCTGAAGAAGTCGCGGGTGAAGGCGATCGCGTCCTGGTCCATCCGCAGGTGGTCGGCGTTCACGACGCCGCCCGGCAGCACCAGCGCGTCGAAGTCGTCGGCGCGGGCGTCGGCGACGGCCAGGTCGACATACTGCGAGTGGCCCTTCTTGCCGGTGATGCTCTCGGTGGCGGGGGACACCAGCACGGCGGTGGCGCCGGCCTCGGTCACGGCCTGCCACGGGCTGCTCAGCTCGCTGTCTTCGTAGCCGTCGGTGAGCAGGAAGGCGATGCGCTTGCCGGAAAGTTCGGTGGTCGTCATGGTTCTCCTTGTCCATTTGTGCTGTCGAATTGTCTCGTCCACGTGACGAGAGGCACGGTGAAGCGGATGGCTCCGGGCAGGCCGCCACACAGCCGACCTCCCCGGATTCCACGCTAGTCACGCCGCGGCGCGAGTGCGCCCATACTCACCAAACGCTGAGGTTGTGATCAGCCGGGCGGTGACGTGCCTAGCGGGCGAGATAGCCGCCGTCGACGGGCAGGGTGTGGCCGGTGATCCACGCGGCCTCCGACGAGGCGAGGAACAGCACGGCATCGGCGACATCGTCGGGAGTGGGCATGCCCGGGATCGGGTTGAAGTTCTCCATCAGCTCACGCATGGCGGTCGGGTCGTCGGCACTGTCGATGAAGTGCTCCACGAGCGGGGTGCGCACCGCGGTGGGGGCGACGGCGTTGATGCGGATGTTGTCCTTGGCGTACTCCACGGCGGCCGAGCGGGTGAGGTTCACCAGTCCGCCCTTGGTGAAGGAATACGGCGAGATGTTCTCCTGCGCGGCGAGGCCGACGGTGGAGGCGGTGCTCACGACGTTGCCGCCGCCGGAGGCCAGGAGCGCGGTGATGCCGTACTTGAGCACGAAGAAGGCACCGTCACCGTTGATGCGGGAGACGAGGTCCCAGTTCTTCACGTCCATCTCGTGCAGGCGCTGCTGCTTGCCGTCGATGCCGGCGTTGTTGAAGATCACGTTGACCTTGCCGAGCTTGTCCATGGCCGTCTCGAACGCGGCCTCGACCTGTTCGGGCTTGGACACGTCGACCGTGATGGCGATCGCGCCGGGGAATTCGGCGGCGGCCGTCTCGGCGGCCTCGGTGTTCAGGTCGGCGATGGCGATGGTGGCACCCTCGCTGGCGAACCGGCGAGCCGCGGCCAGCCCGAGCCCTGAGGCTCCTCCGGTGATGAAGACGACCTGGTCCTGGAATCTGCGGGAGTTCATATGCACGCTTTCTGTGTCCTGATCCGGTGGGGATACACGAAAGCAAACACGGTTCCTCGAGGACCGAATTCCCTGTTCGGGGGTTTATCACGCACCTCACAGGAAGGGCGGGTATGTCGGGAGGGACCTTCGGTCTGCCGCTGACTGCTCGCCACCCATAAACTTGAGCTTTACACGATCGGATACACCATGAGTCTCTGGCGCACCAAGAGCATCGAATCGTCGATGGCTGATTCCCTGGAGAAGGGGCACAGTCTCAAACGCACCCTCGGCACGTGGGACCTGATGGTCATGGGCGTGGCCGTCGCCGTCGGCGCCGGCATCTTCTCCGTGGGCGCCAAGGCCGCCGGCAGTTACGCCGGCCCGTCGGTCACCCTCGCGTTTGTGCTCGCCGCCGTCACCTGCGCCCTGGCGATCATGTGTTACGCCGAGTTCGCCTCCGCGGTACCCGTGGCCGGCTCCGCGTACACCTTCACCTACGCCACGCTGGGTGAGCTGCTCGCCTGGATCATCGGGTGGGACCTGATCCTGGAGATGCTCACCGCCGCCGCCGTGATCGCCAAGTACTGGGGCATCTACCTCAGTAACGTGTTCGCGCTCTGGAACTGGGATATCCCGTCCACCATCGACGTGCTCGGCCTGCAGGTGAGCTGGGGCGCGTTCGTGATCGTCGCGATCTTCACCACTCTGCTGGTGCTGGGCACCCAGCTCTCCGCCCGGGTCGCCAGCGTGTTCACCATCGTCAAGGTGGCGATCGTGCTCTTCGTCATCGTCGTGGGCGCGTTCTTCATCAACCCGGCCAACTACTCGCCGTTCATCCCCGAGTCCGTGCCCACCACGGATGGTGTCGGCAGCGACGTGTGGACCCAGTCGCTGTTCTCCTTCATGACCGGTGCCGCCCCCGCCCAGTACGGCATCTTCGGCCTGCTCGCCGGTGCCTCACTGGTGTTCTTCGCGTTCATCGGCTTCGACGTGGTGGCCACGAGCGCCGAAGAGGTCAAGAACCCGCAGAAGACTCTGCCGCGCGGCATCTTCGCGGGCCTCGCCATCGTCACGGTGCTCTACGTGGGTGTGAGCCTGGTGCTCACCGGCATGGTGCCGTACACCGTTCTCGCCGACGACCCCAACGCCTCCCTGGCCACGGCGTTCATCGCCGTCGGCGCCGGATGGGCCGCCCAGGTGATCTCCATCGGCATCCTGGCCGGCCTCACCACGGTGATCATGGTGCTGCTGCTCGGGCTCTCCCGGGTGCTCTTCGCCATGAGCCGCGACGGCCTGCTGCCGCGCTGGCTCAGCGTCACCTCGGAGAAGCGCCGCACGCCCGTGCGCATCCAGATCATCACCGGCGCCGCCGTCGCGCTCATCGCGGGGCTCACCGACGTGGGTGTGCTCGAAGAGATGATCAACATCGGCACGCTCTCGGCGTTCGTGCTCGTGAGCATCGCCGTCGTGGTGCTGCGCAAGAAGCGCCCCGACCTCAAGCGCTCGTTCAAGGTGCCGCTGTCGCCGTACCTGCCGATCCTCTCGGCCGCGCTCTGCCTCTGGCTGATGCTCAACCTCACCACGCTCACCTGGGTGCGGTTCCTGGTGTGGCTGGTGCTCGGCTTCATCGTGTACTTCGCCTACGGCCGTCGCCACTCGCTTGTGGGCATCAACGCCAAGCTCCTCGTCGACGCCACCCGGCGCGAGGAGATTGAACGCGAAGAGCGCGCCGTCCGCGGCGAGTAACCCCGCCAACGTTGCCGACACGGAGATCTGCGCCCGGTACGCCGGGCGCAGATCTCCGTTTCGGGCACAGAAGCCGCGGGCGGATGCCGGCTGGAGCGGCTAGAGCCGGTAGAGCCGGGCCTCCCACGGGCGGAGTGCCGCGGCGCCGTCGCCGGCGTAGTTGCCGAGCAGGAGCTCGGCGCCCGAGATGTCGTCGGGCACCCACTCGCCCTGCAGGGTCAACGGGGTGTCCGACGCGTTCGCGAGCACCAGGAGCACCCGGTCGTCGAGGGTGCGGGTGAACGCGTACAACTTCTCGTGCTCGGGTTCGAGCAGCTCGAAGTCGCCCAGCGCCACCACCGGGTCGTCGTGCCGTAGCGCGATGAGCTGCTGGTAGAACCGGAACACGCTCCGCTCGGCCGCACGGTCGGCCGCCACGTTGATCTCGGGGAAGTTCGGGTTCGCGGCGATCCAGGGGGTGCCGGTCGTGAAACCGGCGTGGGCGGACGCATCCCACTGCATGGGCGTGCGCGCGTTGTCGCGGCCCATCGCGTGCACCCCGGCCAGCACGCTCGCCGGGGACTGGTCGAACTGCTCCACGGCCTCGCGGTAGTGGTTGAGCGACTCGATGTCGCGGTAGTCCTCGATGCCCTCGAACCGCACGTTCGTCATGCCGATCTCTTCGCCCTGGTAGATGTAGGGCGTGCCGCGGTGCAGGTGCAGCACCAGGGCCCAGAGCGTGGCCGACTCGTACCGGAACTCGGTGTCGTTGCCGAACCGGGACACCAGGCGCGGCTGGTCGTGGTTGTTCAGGTACAGGCTGTTCCAGCCCGTCTCGGCCAGGCCCTCCTGCCAGCGCGCCAGGCTGCGCTTGAGTGCGACCAGGTTGCGCGGCAGCGGATCGAACTTGTGCACGCCCTGGTCGAGCGAGACGTGCTCGAACTGGAAGATCATGTCGACCTCCGCGCGTGCGGCATCCGTGAAGAGCACGGCGTCGTCGATGCTCACCCCCGGCATCTCGCCCACGGTGAGGTGCGCGCCGGTGCGCCCGGCGAAGACCTCGCGATGCATCTCCTGCAGGTAGTCGTGGATCTGCGCACCCATCGGGGAGCCTTCGTCGGAGGCAGCGGCCGGCCCGCTGACCAGGTCGAGCTGCTTGGCGATGAAGTTGATCACGTCCATCCGGAACCCGTCGACGCCGCGGTCCAGCCACCAGTTCATCATCGAGTAGACGGCCTGGCGCACCTCGGGGTTCTCCCAGTTGAGGTCGGGCTGCTGCTTGGCGAACAGGTGCAGGTAGTACTCGCCTGTCGTCTCGTCCAGGGTCCAGGCCGGGCCGCTGAACGCGCTGCCCCACCCGTTCGGTTCGGCGCCGGCCGCACCGGGCTGACGCCACCAGTACCAGTCGCGCTTGGGGTTGTCGGTCGACGACCGCGACTCGACGAACCACGGATGCTCGTCGCTCGTGTGGTTCACCACCAGGTCCATCACGATCTTGATGCCGCGCTCGTGGGCCTCCGCCAGCAGGGCGTCGAACTCCTCCAGGCTGCCGAACACGGGGTCGATGTCCTGGTAGTCGCGGATGTCGTACCCGTTGTCGTGCTGCGGGGACGGGTAGACCGGCGACAGCCAGATGGCGTCGACTCCCAGTTCGGCGAGGTGGTCGAGCTTGGCGCGCACCCCGCCGAGGTCACCGATGCCGTCGCCGTCGGAATCGGCGAAGCTGCGCGGATAGACCTGGTAGACCACGGCCGTGGTCCACCACGGGGCCGCGGCGGGCGCGAGCTCGGTGGTGGTGGCGGGGTCTGCTGGGGTTCGGGGCTCGACTGCGGTCACGGGGGTCCTCCCTGGCCGGGGATCCAGCGGACAGGCGCTGGGCATCCGGTGCTGAACGAATTGGTTTACCGATAGAAATAAATCGTCCGTCCAATGTAGCGTCCGCCCTCACGGTGGCACCACTCCGGGGGACGAGCCTCGGCGCCGTGGATACGCGCGGGAGGGCTGGTCGGGTGGGGTGCCCGCCTGTCGTGGCCAGGGGTCGCGGGGCCCGGCCCGCCGGCGACGCGCGCGCGCCTATCTCTATGTCAAGATGAGTGCCAACCCGTTTATGGGGGACAGAAAGGCGCACGCCATGCACGGGAGCCACGACGCCCTGCCACCACTGGGTGAGTCGGCGTTCAGCCTGGCGCGAGCCGTACTCATGCACGGGCCGATCTCCCGGGCCGAACTGGGCCGGCGTCTCGGCCTGTCGCCGGCGAGCCTGACCCGGTTGGGCAAGCCGTTCTTCGACCGCGGTCTTTTTGTGGAACTCAACGATGACCACAGCGGCGGCGTCGGCCGCCCGACCCGTCCGCTCGACGTGCGGGTCGACGGCCGCCGGTTCGTCGGCGTGAAGCTCACCGCCGACGATGCCTTCGGCGTGCTGACCGACTTACGGGCCAAGGAGCTCGAAGCGGGTCAGCGGTCGCTCAGCTCTCGCGAGGAGAGCACGGTCGTGGCACACCTCGTCGATCTCGTGCGGGAGCTCGCCGGCGGCGAGGAGGCCGCCGCATCCCTGGCCGCCGTCGGAGTCTCGGTGGGCGGCAAGGTCGCGCGCTCCCGCGTCGTCACCCGGGCACCGTTCCTCGGCTGGCGGGACGTGTACCTCGCGACGGCGCTGGAGAAAGTCCTGGGGGTTCCGGTCTTCGTGGAGAACGACGTGGCCGGGCTGGCCGCCGCCGAGCAGTGGTTCGGCGCCGGCCGCGGAACGTCGACCTTCGCCGTGCTCACCATCGGCACCGGGGTGGGCTACGGCCTCGTGGTCAACGACCAGGTCATCACCACGAGCGACAGCGGCCTCGGCCTCGGTGGCCACGTTCCGCTCGACGAGAACGGGCCGCTCTGCGATGCCGGGCACCGCGGATGCTCGGACGCCATGCTCACCGAATCGTCCATCCGGGCGTCGGTGGGCCGGCTGCTCGGCCGGGAGGTCGGCTACGACGAGGTGCTCGCGCTCGCCGCGGCGGGCGAGAGCGCCGCCCTCGAGGTGCTGCGGGCGTCGGGGCGGGCACTCGGGCGCCTGGTGGCCCTCATCGCGAACATCGCCATGCTCGACACCGTGGTGCTCGCCGGCGAGGGAATCGGGCTGTGGGCGATCGTCTCCGATGAGGTCATCGGTGCGGCCCGCGCGGGCCGCGACCCCGAGGCCACGCCGCTGCAGATCAGCATCGACGACACCGGCGTCTCCTCCTGGGCCCGGGGAGCGGCCGCTGTCGCGATCCAGCACACCCTGGCCCGGCTCACCGTGCCGGAGCATCCCAGCGAAACCAGTGCTACCGCGCCCATAATGGTTCGGGAATAGGATCGACCCCGCTGCCGTTGACACTGGTACATGCAAACGCATTGAGTCTTGGAGGCTGAAAATGCAGTTCGGAATCTTCACTGTCGGCGATCTCACCACCGATCCCACCACGGGGCAGACCCCCACCGAGCATGAGCGCATCAAAGCCATGCTCACCATCGCCCAGAAGGCCGAGGAAGTCGGCCTCGACGTCTTCGCCGCGGGCGAGCACCACAACCCGCCCTTCGTGCCCTCGTCGCCGACCACCATGCTCGGTTACATCGCGGCCAAGACCGAGCGGATCATCCTCTCGACGGCGACCACGCTGATCACCACGAGCGACCCGGTCAAGATCGCCGAGGACTTCGCCATGCTGCAGCACATCGCCGACGGCCGGGTGGACCTCACCCTGGGCCGGGGCAACACCGGACCCGTCTACCCCTGGTTCGGCCAGGACATCCGCCAGGGCATCCCGCTCGCCCTGGAGAACTACGCGCTGCTGCGCCGGCTCTGGCGCGAGGACTTCGTCGACTGGGAAGGCCAGTTCCGCACCCCGCTGCAGGGCTTCCAGTCCACCCCGCGCCCGCTCGACGGCGTGCCGCCGTTCGTCTGGCACGGCAGCATCCGCAGCCCCGAGATCGCCGAGCAGGCCGCGTACTACGGCGACGGCTTCTTCTCCAACCACATCTTCTGGCCCGCCTCGCACACCGCCAAGATGGTCAAGTACTACCGCAACCGCTTCGAGCACTACGGTCACGGCACCGCCGCTCAGGCGATCGTCGGACTCGGCGGCCAGGTGTTCATGCGCAAGAACTCGCAGGACGCCAAGAGCGAATTCCGGCCGTACTTCGACAACGCGCCGGTCTACGGCAACGGCCCGAGCATGGAGGACTTCACCTCGCAGACGCCGCTCACCGTCGGCAGCCCGCAGGAAGTCATCGACCGCACTCTCGGTTTCCGTGACTACGTGGGCGACTACCAGCGTCAGCTCTGGCTGATGGACCACGCCGGACTGCCGCTGAAGACCGTTCTCGAGCAGCTCGACATCCTCGGCGAGGAGGTCGTACCCGTGCTCCGCAAGGAATTCGCGAAGAACCGCCCGGCCGACGTGCCGGATGGGCCCACCCACGAGTCCCTGGTGATCGCCGCCGAGGCCGCGCAGGCGCCGACCGCGGTCGCATCCGCTCACCGTGACGACCTCGACACGGCCGCCGCGATCGCACCGCACCGCCGCGCGTCGGGAGCCGCGTTCGGCCTGGCCGGCGCCGGCAAGACCGGAGCCTAGAGATGACCGAGCGCACCCTGGCGATCGTCTCCGCCGGGCTCAGCCAGCCCTCGTCAACCCGGCTGCTCGCCGACAAGCTCGCCACGGCCACCGTGGCGCGCTTGGCCGACGAGGGTGTCACCACCACGGTCGTGACGTATGAACTGCGCGACTACGCGCAGGACATCATGAACAAC
Organism: Cryobacterium arcticum; assembly: GCF_001679725.1. Taxonomy (NCBI): domain Bacteria; kingdom Bacillati; phylum Actinomycetota; class Actinomycetes; order Micrococcales; family Microbacteriaceae; genus Cryobacterium; species Cryobacterium arcticum. The sequence goes on from NZ_CP016282.1 coordinate 1,282,982, forward strand.
ATGCTCACCGGGTTCGCCAACCCGCGGCTGGAAGAGATGATCGAGGCCGTCACCTCGGCCGACGGCCTGATCGCCGTCACCCCGATCTTCACCACCAGCTACAGCGGACTGTTCAAGACCTTCTTCGACGTGATCGACAACCGCAGTCTCACCGACCAGCCGGTGCTGATCGGCGCGACGGCGGGAACGCCGCGGCACTCACTGGCCCTGGACTACGCGCTGCGGCCGATGTTCACCTACCTGCACGCCGTGGTGGTGCCCACGTCGGTGTTCGCCGCGTCGGAGGACTGGGGCACCGGCGACGGCGGCCGGATCGACAGCCGGGTGCAGACCCTGCCGGCACGCATCGAGCGTGCCGCAGGGGAGCTGGCGGCCCTTGTCGCCCGGTCCGACCGGTCCGCCCGCATCCGCGACCCCTTCGAGCTCCCCGCCGGCTTCAACCCCGCCGGCCTGTTCCCGCCCCGCTAGCCCCGGTCCAGTTCCACGAAAGCGGTCGTCTGGTCGCCTCATCTCGCTGAGGCAACCGCACGGCCGCTTTCGCGTCCTCACCCGGTGCCCCCATCCCCTGGTCAACCGGGTCGAGATCCCGCAACGTGCGTGTGTGTCGCACCCCGTCCGTTGGTCGAGCGTGTCGAGACCCCGTGACGTGCGTGCGTGAAGTGCCCATTCCGTCGGTCGAGCCTGTCGAGACCCCGCAACGTGCGTGTGTGTCGCGCCCATCGTGGGTCGCGTTGGCGAGCGACTCCCACCAGGTCTCGACAAGCTCGACCAACGGGGTTGTCGCGTTCCGCGCGGAGGCCTGCGTGTGTGTCGTGCCCCCGCACGCTGGTCGAGCCTGTCGAGACCCCGTGACATCCGTGTGTGACGCGGGTTGTCTCACTAGGTCTCGAAAAGCTCGGCCAGCGGGACTGTCGCGTCTCGCGCGGAAGCCCGCGTTTGCGCCGGGACCTTCGGCTCTGCCCGGCCCGCGGGCCGGGCGGCAGACTGAACAAGGTGCGCTGGAGAGAGTGCTTCCGCAGAGACGGAAGCCGTGACAACCGCGCAGACAGACAGGTCTTTCATGGTCGCCCTTCGCGAGGGACCCGTATTTTCGGATGCCCGCGCCGCGTTCTTCGCCGCCGGCCCCGACCCGCTCGATCTGGCGGTTGACCTCTCAACGCGCATCGGCACCCTCACGCTGCACAACCCGGTGATGCCGGCGTCCGGCTGTTTCGGCCCGGAACTGGGCACCCTGATCCCCGTCACCGAGCTCGGCGCGACCGTCACCAAGACCGTGTTCGGCTCCGCCCGCGGCGGCAACCCGGTGCACCGGCTCACCGAGACCCCCGCGGGCATGGTGAACAGCGTTGGCATCCCCAGCCGGGGCCCGGCCGGCTACCTGGCCGAGCTGCACCCGCGCTACGCCGCCCTGGGCGTGCCCACGATCATCAGCGTCGGCGGGCACCGGCCGAGCGAATACGCCCCCGTTGTCGAGGCGCTGCGCGAGCACGGCAGCGCGTTCGAACTCAATGTGTCCTGCCCCAACCTCGACCGGGACGGCACCGACATCGGCTCCGACCCCGCGGCCATCCGCGCCGTGGTCGCAGCCGTGCGGCGGGTCACCGACAAACCCGTCATCGTGAAGCTGCCGGTGCTGGTCGCCTCCATCGCCGACTGTGCGCGAGCCGCCGAGGAGGCCGGCGCCGACGCCGTCTGCGTGGCCAATTCGATCCCCGCGATGCCGCTGGATGCCGGCACCCGCCGGCCGATTCTCGGCAACATCATCGGCGGCCTGTCCGGACCGTCGATCACACCGATCGTGCTGCGGCTGGTCTGGCTCGCCTCGCGCGCCGTGCAGATCCCGGTGATCGCCTGCGGCGGAGTCGGCTCCGTCGACGGCGCGCTCGACTACTTCGCGGTAGGGGCCAGCGCCGTGCAGGTGGGTACCGCGAGCTTCGGCCGGCCGTTCGCCGCGGTGGAGATTGCCCGGGGGCTGCGGCAACGGTGTGTGGATGCCGAGGTCGGCAGCATCCGTGAGCTGCTCGAGCTGGAGTCCGCACTGTGAACCCGAACCCTTTCTCGGAACGCAACCCGTCGTTGGTCGACAAGCTCGACCAGCGTGAGGGGCTCGACCAGCGGAGGGAGGCTGACGCCGCCCGGCGGGCGGCCGCAGCGCGTCAGCGCGCGTTTGCCGACGCGGATGCGGCGGCCCTCGACGGGCTCATCTCGGTGCGGCCGCGTTCGACCGTGCAACGCCCGCAGCCGGTCTGGGACGACGCCGAGGTGCTCGTGCACGAGCCGGTGGGGGAGCGCTACCGGCGCTTGGTCCTGGCCAGCGACACCATCGCCGCCACCGCGCAGGCCGGTCAGTTCCTCATGATCACGGTGCCGCCCAGCGACGGAGACACCATCCTGCTGCCCCGGCCGATGGCCATCCACCGGCGCCGTCCCGCGATGCCGGCGCGCCCCGCCACCACGGACCATCCGGCGACCGCGGCGATGCCCGGCACCGTGGAGCTGATCTACGGCGTCGTCGGTCGGGGCACCCGCGCCCTGGCGACCGTTCCGGTCGGCGCGAGCCTGCAGCTCACCGGTCCGCTCGGCCGCGGCTTCGAATTCCCTCCCGGCAGCCGGTCGGCGCTGCTCATCGGCCGCGGGGTGGGCATCTGCGGCGTCATGGGCGCCGCGGAGGACGCGGCGACCCTGGGCATCCGCACCACCATGGTGCTCAGCGGCCAACGCCCCGACCAGCTGCTCGGCCGCAGCGACTGCGCCGAACTGGACGTGCGTGTGATCGAGGCCACCGATGACGACGGCTCGAGCGATCTCCCCACTCTCAAAAACCGGCTGCGCGCCGAATACGACGGAGCCACACCCGGGGCCACCCCACCCGACGTGGTCATGGTCTGCGGCGCCGGCGTGCTCGCCCGGCTCGCCGCCGAGCTCGGGGCGCTCTGGAACGTGCCCGTGCAGGCCTCACTCGAGGCGCACATGGCGTGCGGGCTCGGCTACTGCCACGGCTGCGCCGCCCCGGTGCGCACCGACCCGAGCGTGGAGGGCCCGCTGGTCTGCGCCGACGGACCGGTCTTCGACGCCCGCATCCCTATCGGTTAACCCCTGTTCTGCTAGGCTTAGTCAGGTAGTTCTTCGGATCTACCCGCTTTACCCGGAGCAGACCGGCAGGACGCTGGTCCTCGGTGGTGGTTTCCCAACGCGACAGTGTTTCCCAAACACAGTGCCAGGCACACGACGTTGGTGAATTTCTACTGGTGGCCAGCAACGTCGGCGCCCAACACATGTTCGGCAGCCATGTTCTGCCTGATCCTGCTCCGATGTCCCACTCGCGCGCCACACGGGCAAACGAGTCTAAACAAAGGAGAGAACCCCCATATGGAGGGTCCAGAAATCACGTTCGCCGAGACCGTTATCGACAACGGCAAGTACGGCAAGCGCACCATCCGTTTCGAAACCGGGCGTCTCGCCCAGCAGGCGCAGGGCTCAGCCGCCGCCTACATCGACGAAGAGACCATGCTTCTCTCCGCCACGAGCGCCAGCAAGCAGCCGAAGGACAACTTCGACTTCTTCCCGCTGACCATCGATGTCGAAGAGCGCATGTACGCCGCTGGCCGCATCCCGGGCAGCTTCTTCCGCCGCGAAGGTCGCCCGTCGACCGAGGCGATCCTCACCTGCCGTCTGATCGACCGGCCGCTGCGCCCGTCGTTCGTCGACGGACTCCGCAACGAGATCCAGGTTGTCGTGACCGTTCTGGCCATCGCGCCCGACGAGTACTACGACGTGCTGGCCATCAACGCCGCGTCCATGTCGACCCAGATCGCCGGCCTGCCGTTCTCCGGCCCGATCGGTGGCGTCCGCGTCGCCCTCATCCCCGACACCAACGGCTCCGGCCAGTGGGTCGCCTTCCCGAAGCACTCGCAGGTCGAAGAGGCCGTGTTCAGCATGGTCGTCGCCGGCCGCGTTGTGACGGATGCCGATGGCAGCGAAGACGTCGCGATCATGATGATCGAGGCCGAAGCGACCGACAACGCCTGGACTTTGATCCAGGGCGGCGCCATCAAGCCGAACGAAGAGGTCATCGCCGAGGGTATCGAGGCGTCCAAGCCGTTCATCAAGCAGCTCATCGTCGCCCAGCAGCAGGTTGCCTCCGCGGCATCCAAGCCCACCGGCAACTACCCGCTGTTCCCGCCGTACACCACCGAGGTCTACGACGCTGTCGCAGCCCTGGCGTACGACGGCCTCAAGGACGTCTACGTCATCGCCGACAAGATCGCGCGTCAGGATGCCGACGACGTGCTCAAGGCATCCGTCAAGACCGCCATCGCGGCCAAGGTCGAAGCCGGCGAACTGCCCGCAACCGCCAACAACCAGGTCGGCGCGGCGTACAAGTCCGTCACCAAGCTCGTCGTGCGCTCGCGCGTGCTCAACGAGGGTGTTCGTATGGACGGACGCGGCCTGGCCGACATCCGCCCGCTCGACGCCGAGGTCGCGGTCATCCCGCGCGTGCACGGTTCCGCTATCTTCCAGCGCGGCGAGACCCAGATCCTGGGTGTCACCACGCTGAACATGCTCAAGCTCGAGCAGACGATCGACTCCCTGAGCCCGGTCACCAAGAAGCGTTACATGCACAACTACAACTTCCCGCCCTACTCCACCGGTGAAACCGGTCGGGTCGGAACGCCGAAGCGTCGCGAGATCGGCCACGGAGCGCTCGCTGAGCGTGCCCTGGTTCCCGTGCTGCCCACGCGTGAGGAATTCCCGTACGCCATCCGTCAGGTCTCCGAGGCGCTCAGCTCCAACGGATCCACCTCGATGGGTTCCGTCTGCGCCTCCACCCTGTCGATGCTGAACGCCGGAGTGCCGCTGCGCGCCCCCGTCGCCGGTATCGCGATGGGCCTCATCTCCGACACCGTCGACGGCCAGACCCGCTATGCGGCCCTGACCGACATCCTCGGTGCCGAAGACGCCCTCGGCGACATGGACTTCAAGGTTGCCGGCACGAGCGAATTCGTCACCGCGATCCAGCTCGACACCAAGCTCGACGGCATTCCCGCGTCGGTCCTGGCCGGCGCGCTGACGCAGGCGAAGGATGCCCGCACGACGATCCTCGCTGTGCTGAACGCCGCCATCGACAAGCCCGACGAGATGGCACCGACCGCGCCCCGCGTGATCAGCGTGCAGATCCCCGTCGACAAGATCGGCGAGCTCATCGGCCCGAAGGGCAAGATGATCAACTCGATCCAGGACGAGACCGGCGCCGACATCTCGATCGAGGAAGACGGCACCGTGTACATCGGCGCTGTCGATGGTCCCTCGGCCGAGGCCGCGCGCATCATGGTCAACTCCGTCGCGAACCCCACCAACCCCGAGGTCGGCGAGCAGTTCCTCGGAACTGTCGTGAAGATCGCCGCTTTCGGCGCCTTCGTCTCGCTCCTCCCGGGCAAGGACGGCCTGCTGCACATCTCTGAGGTGCGCAAGCTCGCCGGCGGCAAGCGCGTGGAGAACGTCGAAGACGTCCTCGGCGTGGGCCAGAAGGTCCTCGTTGAGATCACCAAGATTGACGACCGTGGCAAGCTTTCGCTCGCCCCGGTCCTCGCCGATGAGGCCGACACGCAAGGTCGCGACGCCGCATCCGAGGGACCCGAAGCTCCGGCCGAAGGTTAGTCACTAGTTCTGCCGGTCACCTCTCGCCAGGTGTGCCGGTCAGACGGAAGGCCCGTCCTGCTTCGGCAGGGCGGGCCTTTTCGCGTCCGTCCTCGGCGTCCGCCGGCAGCGTGTGCCGGCGGCGTCCGTCGTCAGGCTGGTTTGGGCTGGGTGCCGCGCTCGAGCAGCGGCGTGACCCGGTAGGGAATGAGCTCGCCCATCGCCAGGGACGTCTCGGTGCGTTCGACACCATCACAGGCGAGGATGGTGCGGTCGATCCGGAACAGGTCCTCGGCGTCGGCGCAGGCCACCCGCACGAGCAGGTCGGCCGCTCCGCTCATCCCGTGCGCCTGCACGATCTCGGGAATCAGGACCAGCTCGGCGATGATCTCCGCGGCCCGCTTCTGCGCGATGTACACCTCGATGAATGCCGTCAGCGGATAGCCGAGCACGGCGGCGCTGATCCGCCGGTCGAATTCGAGGAACACCTTCGACTCCTCGAGCCGGGTCATCCGGGCCTGCACTGTATTGCGGGATAGCCCGAGCGTATGGGCCAGGCCCACATAGGTGCTGTCGGGGTTCGCGCAGAGGGCTGTGAGCAGCTCGAGGTCGACTCGGTCCAGATGGTGCATACTGCCAGACCGTAGCATGCGTCCTACCCCCTGAACAGGGCACATTGCGCACCGTGACCGAATCGAGCCGAGCGCCGCGCACGGCCGGGGCCGCACCGGGCTCGCGATCATCGACTGCGGGTTGACCGGGTCAGCCCGGCGCGGAAGAGTGGGCGCATGGCTGACACCCGAGAGACCCTGACGCCCGCCCAAACCCACACGGTGCTCGCCGGGGGAGACTTCATCCATCTGGAGGGCGCCCTCTACGCGACATACCGCACCGCGGACTTCGCGGCCGCGGTGCGCCTGGTCGACGCGGTGGCCGCCGACGCCGAGGCGTTGAACCACCACCCCGACGTCACCCTGGCGTGGGGAACGGTGGAGTTCCAGCTCAGCTCCCACGACGTGGCCGGGGTCACCGAGCGGGACCTGCGGCTCGCGCTGCGCATCCAGGAACTCGCCGGGGAGCAGGAGGCCCGCGCCACCCACCTGCTGCCGACCCGCATCGATGTTGCCATCGACTGCGCCGACGCGGATGCCGTGCGCCCGTTCTGGCGGGTGGGGCTGGGCTACGTGGAGTCGGGCGAGCCCGGTGAGACCGAACTGACCGACCCGCGCGGCCTGGGCCCCAGGGTCTGGTTCCAGCACATGGAGCTGCCCAGGGTGGAACGCAACCGCATCCACCTGGATGTCTACGTGCCCGTCGCCGACTGCGAGGAGCGCGTGCAGGACATCATCGACGTCGGGGGAGTGCTGCTCACCGACGAACACGCGCCGGATTGGTGGGTGCTGGCCGACCCGGAGGGCAACGAGCTCTGCGTGTGCAGCTGGGACGCCTGAGCTCTCAGGCCGCGGTGCGGGCCAGGGACTGCTCGATCGCCGCGACGAGCTGGGCGGACTCCGGCTCCACCGTTGACGCGAACCTGTCCACGATCACGCCGTCGGAGTTCACCAGGAACTTCTCGAAGTTCCACTTGATCAGGCCGGGCAACACGCCCTTCTTGAACTTCGTCAGCTCCGCGTAGAGCGGGTGCTGGTGCTTGCCGCGCACGTCTACCTTGGCGGTGAGCGGGAAGGTGACGCCGAAGTTGAGCTCGCAGAACTGCTGGATGTCCTCTTCGGTGCCTGGTTCCTCGCCCATGAACTGGTTGCACGGGAGGCCGAGCACCACCAGGCCGCTGTCGGCGTAACGCTTGTAGAGCGCCTCCAACCCCGCGTACTGGGGTGTGAAACCGCATTTGGAGGCCACGTTGACCACGAGCACCGTCTTGCCGGCGAAGCGACCGAAAGTGGTGGGTGTGCCGTCGATGAGGGTGAGCGGGATGTCGTAGAGCGGGGAGTCGGACATGGCCAACAGATTACTCCCGGCACCTCGGAACGAGCCCGGCCCGGGACGATTTCCGGCCGATCGGGGGGTAATCCCGAACGTTTCGGTAACGCTTGCCGCGCGCCCCCAGCGGAAATCCAGGATCGGGTTATTCTCGGCTGTACAGGGGTCGGCGCGCCACGTGCGTCGCCCGTTCGAGGGTGGTGATTGTATGAGTGGCAGCGCGGGGACAGACAGCGTTCGGATGGCTCGCGGCGCCGGTGAATCCCGCACGGAGACCGCCGATGCTGACGGTCGCACGGCCGCCGCGCTGGAGGCCCTGATCCTGCAGACCCGTCCGGTGCAGGTGCAGCACACCGGCCCCGTCCACCTTCCCACGCGCTCGTCCGGCACCGCTCCAGCCGTGAGGCGCACCATCGGCGACACGGATCTGCAGGTGCACCCGCTCGCGCTGGGCTGCAGCGTATTCGGCTGGACCACCGACGGCGACACCGCCATGGCGATCCTGGACCGGCACTTCGAACTCGGCGGCAACTTCCTCGACACGGCCGACAGCTACGCTGCCGGCCGCAGCGAAGTGCTGATCGGCTCCTGGATGCGCACCCGCGGGGTGCGGGACGATATTGTCATCTCCACCAAGATCGGCCGCAACCGGGACAACCCCGGGCTCTCGCCGCGCAGCATCGTCGGCGCTGTGCACGCGTCGCTCGAGCGTCTGGGCACCGACCGGATCGACCTGCTGCACTTCCACTACGACGACCTCGACGTTCCCCTCGAGGAGAGCCTTGGCGCCATGGAGACCCTGATCAACTCGGGCACTGTGCGGTACATCGCCGCATCGAACTTCACCGCGGAGCGATTGATGGAGGCCCGGGTCCTCGCCGCGAACGGGCTGCCCAGGTTCGCCGCCGTCGAGACCCCGTACAACCTGATGAACCGGGTCTCCTTCGAATCCTCCCTGGCGCTGGTCACCCGCGCGCAGGGCCTGGCGGTCATGCCGTACTTCGCTCTGGCACACGGTTTCCTCACGGGCAAGTACCACTCCAAGGCCGACCTCACCGACACCATCCGGGCCGGGCGCGCATCCGCGTACCTCAACCGCACGGGGCTCAAGGTGCTGGGCACCGTCGAGCGCATCGCCGAGGACCACGGCGTGGCACCGTCGTCGATCGCCCTGGCCTGGCTGCTGGCCAGGGAAGGCGTGGCGGCCCCGGTGGCCAGCGCGAGCCGCCCCGACCAGGTGGACGCGCTCGTCGCGGCGGGTTCGGTGCGGCTGGGCCGTGCCGACATGGTCGATCTCGACCGGGTGTCCGCCTGAGCGGTCTGAGCACGGTTGTCGGCCCGCTGCGAATCCGGTGTGCGGCCGGAGGAGATCCCGGCCGTCAGGCCGGCCCGTGCGCAGGGGTGTCGTAAGGTTGAAGCGATATGAACGGCGCCGTTGAATTTCCCCTTGACCTAACCGAACTCTCGTTTCGGGCCGCCGGTGATTCCCTGGTGCGAAGGACCGTGCTCCCCAGCGGTGTGCGCATCGTCTCCGAACAAGTGCCGGGCAGCCGCAGCCTCACGATCGGCTACTGGGTGGCGGTGGGATCCCGCGACGAGCAGCCCGGCCACTTCGGGTCGACACACTTCCTCGAGCACCTGCTCTTCAAGGGCACCAAGCAGCGCACCGCCCTGGACATCGCCATCGCGTTCGACGCCGTGGGCGGCGAGCACAACGCCATGACGGCGAAGGAATACACCTGCTACTACGCCAAGGTGCAGGACCGCGACCTGGCCATGGCCGTCGAGGTGCTCACCGACATGATCAGCTCCTCGGTGCTCGACCCGGCCGAGTTCGAGACCGAGCGCGGCGTGATCCTCGAAGAGCTCGCGATGGCCGACGACGACCCGGCCGACGTCGCCAACGAGCGGTTCTTCGAAGCCGTGATGGGCCGGCACCCGTTGGGCCGCCCGATCGGCGGCAGCCCGGACACGATCCGTGCCGCCACCCGCGACGCGGTGTGGGAGCACTACCGCGCCAACTACCGCCCGCAGGACCTCGTGGTCACCGTGGCCGGCGCCGTCGACCATGACGTTCTCGTGGCCGCTGTCACCCGCGCGCTGCTGCAGGCCGGCTGGGACCTCAGCGTGCCCGCCGCGCCCGTCGGCCGGCGCTCCGGCGCGGCCGCCGTGATCGAGCAGGGCCGGCCCGTCACGGTCGTGCACCGCCCGCTCGAACAGGCCAACCTGCTGCTCGGCGTGCCGGGCCTCGTCGCCAACGACGACCGCCGGGTGGCGATGAACGTGCTCACCTCGATCTTCGGCGGCGGCATGTCCTCCCGGCTGTTCCAGGAGGTGCGCGAGAAGCGCGGCCTGGCCTATTCCGTGTACTCCTTCGCCCCCGGCTACTCGGATGCCGGCCTCTTCGGCATGTACGCCGGCTGCACTCCGGCCAAGGCGGGGCAGGTCGCCGAGATCATGTTGGCCGAGCTGCACCGGCTCGCCGACCACGGCGTCACCGCCGACGAGATGAAGCGGGCCTCCGGGCAGCTCTCCGGCGCATCCGCCCTGGCCCTCGAAGACTCCGACACGCGGATGTCCCGGCTCGGCCGGTCCGAGATCACCATGGGCGAGTTCGTCGACCTCGACGAGGCGCTGCGCCGCCTGGCCCTCGTGACGGCCGACGACGTGCAGCAGCTGGCCGCGGAGATGGTCTCCCGGCCGTTCTCCATCTCCGCCGTCGGCGCCCTCGCCGATGACGCCTTCGACGGGATCTTCCCGCACGACCCCGTATCGATGCCCGTGAACTGACTGCCTGAAGGACCCGCCGCTCCACCCTCGGCCGCAGACCCGGCCGGACGCCTGCACCAGCTCAACCGAAAGGGCGATGATGCCCCAATATCTCTACCTCGTGCGACACGGCGAGCAACAGGACGCCGAATACGGCCTCCCGGACGGGCCACTGTCACCGCGAGGCAAGCGACAGGCGCACCTCATCGCCGAGCGTCTGGGCGGGGTGCCGTTCACGGGAGCCTGGCATTCACCGTTGCAGCGGGCCGCGGAGACCGCCGCGATCATCGCCGACCGGTTGCCCTCGCTCACCCCGGAGGCGTCACCGCTGTTGTTCGACTGTGTTCCGTCGGGTCGAGCGCCCGAGATGCCCAGCTCCTATGCGCCGTTCTTCAACGCGATCTCCGACGAGGAGATCGAGGCCGGCCGGGCACAGATGGAGGACGCCGTCGCGGAGTTCCTGCACCCGCACCGCGGTCCCCGGCACGACCTGCTCATCACCCACAACTTCGTGATCGCCTGGTTCGTGCGTGAGGTGCTGGGCGCCCCGGACTGGCGCTGGATCAGCATCAACCAGGCCAACTGCGGCCTCACCGTGTTGCAGCAGAAGCCCGGCCGGCCCTGGTCCCTGGTCACCCACAACGACCTCGGCCACCTGCCGGTCGAACTGCGCACCGGCCTGCCCGACCCCCTGCTGTTCTAGACGGCTCGCCAGTCAGGGCCGGGCGTCGGGGTTGACGATGAGGAAGTCGGTCAGCCGCGTCCAGTCGGCCGAGACCGAATCGGACGCTTCCACGATGGTGGCCCCTCCGGTCTCACTGCCGACGGTCGCGAGCCCAGGGGCGTTCCCGCAGGCCGAGTTGGAGAACTCGGTGTCGGCCGCGACGAGGATGAGGCAGATGCCGGGGACGCCGGTGTCTGGATTCACGAAATCGGCCAGGTAGTAAGTAGTGCCGCCGAGGCTGCCCGCGAGCCTGCTCGAGTCAGCGTCTATGCCCCCCTCCGAGTTCACCGACGGTGGCAACGCATCATCCGGCTCACGCTCGCTCGCCAGGAACTCCCGCACTCGCGAGGTGGCGTCCGCCGCACAGCCTGTCAGTCCGAGACAGCACACCGCCACCACCACCGCCGCTGCGGTCCATGCCGTGCCCCGTGTTCGTCGACCTGTCATGAGAGCCCCCGCTTCACGTCCGTTGTCCGTGGCCGAAATCTAGCAGCTCACCGGGGAAACGGGGCCTCCGGGCCGGATTCATCCACCCAGCGCGGGAGCGGGATCAGACGAGGACCTTGCGGTACCAGTTCGTGGCGTTCGGGTTGTCGTTGTAGGGCGGCACGTCCGCGTACCCGGCGCGCTGGTAGAGCCGGCCGGCGGCCTCCAGGCTGGCATTGGTGTCGAGCACCAGCTCGGCGGCGCCGAAGTCCCTGGCCCGCCTCTCGAGCTCCGCGAGCAGCAGGCCGCCCCAGCCGCGTCCGCGCACGTGCGGTTGCAGCCACAGATGCTTCGCCTCGTACCGCACCGCGCCATCCGCGCCATCGTCGATGCGACGAATGCCGCCACAGCCCACAAAGGTGCGCGACTCGGGCTGCTCGCTCACGAGCAGGAACTGCCCGCGGGGCGGCACGAACTGCTCCGGGGTGGGGAAGGTGGTGCGGTAGCCGCCGGCGTGCGGAAAGGTGGACGCCCGGTCACTGAAGTACTGGGTGAGCAGGGCGATGGATCCCGCATCCGTGACGGAGACCTCGGTGAATTCAGGCATGCCCCTAGGCTACGTGCCGTCGCGCCGGTGGCAACGCCCGCGCTTGGTAGATTGGCAGCATGACAACACGGGTGGCCGTCATCGGCGCAACGGGCAAGATGGGGCGCCTGGTCTGCGACCTGGTCGACAACGATTCCGACTACGAGCTGGTGGCCCGGCTCGACTCCTCCAGCGCCCTCTCCGAGATGCTCGGCGCCGATGTGGCGATCGACCTCACCGTGCCGGCGGTCAGCCAGGGCATCGTCGATTACGCGCTGGACAACGGCATCCGCGTGCTGGTGGGCACGTCAGGTTGGTCCCAGTCCCGGATCGACTCGCTGCGCCACCGCATCAAGGGTCGCGACACCGTGGGTGTCGTCATCATCCCCAATTTCTCCCTCGGCTCGGTGCTGGGCACGGCCCTGTCGGCCCTCGCCGCGCGGTTCTTCGACTCCATCGAGATCGTCGAGGCGCACCAGTCCAGCAAGGTCGACTCCCCGTCGGGAACCGCCGTGCGCACCGCGGAGCTGATGGCCGCCGCCCGCGCCGGCCTGGTGCCCGTCGCCGCGCCGCACATCGACCAGCGTGCCCGGGGACAGCAGATCGCCACAGTGCCCGTGCACAGCCTGCGCATGGCCGGCGTGCTGGCCCGCCAGGACGTCATCTTCGGCGGGTCGGGCGAGTCCCTCACCATCACGCACAACACGCTCTCCGCCGAAGCCTACGAGCGCGGCATCCTGGTGGCCCTGGCCGCCACCCGCGAGTGCGTGGGCGTGACCGTGGGACTCGACCAGCTCATCGACCTGGGTCTGTCCGGCCCGGCGGCCGACGAGCCCGCCGCTGCCGCAATCCCGCCGGCCGGGCCGGAAGAGGCCGAGATGGAGCCCGGCGAATGAAGGGACGCATCGCCGTTGTCGTGATGGCCGCGCTGCTGGTCTTCTACCTGGTGCTGGTCGGCTGGCGTGCGGTGCTGTTCATCCAGAGTGGCGACCCCGTCGGCATCCTCATCGGCGTGGCCCTCATCGTGCTGCCCATCATCGGCGCGTGGGCCCTGGTGCGCGAGATCCTCTTCGGAGCCCGCTGCGAACGCCTGGTCAAGCAGCTCGAGGCCGAGGGAGAACTCCCGGTCAACGACCTGCCCAGCCGTCCGAGCGGCCGCCCCTACCGCGAGGCCGCCGACGCCCAGTTCCCGCAGTACCGTGAGGCAGTGGATGCCGCGCCCAAGGACTGGCGTGCCTGGTTCCGGCTCGGTCTGGCCTACGACGCCTCCGGCGACCGCCGCCGCGCCCGAGCAGCTCTCCGCACCGCGATGTCGCTGGAGAAGTCCGCCGCCTGACCGGTTGCTCCGGCCGCCGTATTCCCCTTCCCGCGCCGCGCAGCGCCGCGCCGCGCCGCGCGTGCGGTCCCGCCCGGGCGAGTTCCCCGCGGAGCGGCGCCTGACCCGCGCTCGGGCTCGTCTCCGCGCTAGGTGCGGCGTTCCGCGGGCAACGCGCCGTTTCGCCGGTGGCGCGCCCGCCGCGTACCGGCGCCTGACCCGCGAAGCGTTTCGGAGGGGGCTCCTGGCTCATCGGTCGAACAGACGGGGATGCCCAGGGATCAACCCCAGGTTCGCCAGCCGATCGGCCAGCCGGGGCACGCTCATCCCCGTGGCCTGATCCCATCGAACGAAGCCACGTACTTGCAGGCGGATCATGTCCTCTCGCACCTTCTCGTCGTACACCACCTGTTCCGCCGTGCGACCATCACGCATCACGGGGTCGAAATACTTGACCCGCCCGTCGCTCTCGCCAACACCCTGCTCGCGCGGAAAGAAAAAGTCGCTGAAGACCGTGCGGCCGTTGATCACGAACGGATGCTGGAGCTCGGGCTCCGGAAAGCCCGCCAACGCAATACTCACCCGGCTTCCCGACTCGCCCGGCGAACCGGACAACGGGGTAGCGAAGTCGATCACGGTGCGTGCTCGGACAGATCCGCGAAACGGCAGCATTCGGTGCCACGTGTCCAGGAGGGTCTGGCGGTCGGTCAGGGGCGGGACACGACCAGAGCGGTCCCATGCAAGGGCCCGGTCGGCTGCGGCTACCGCCGACCTGAGGTCGACCACCGTGGCGAGGTCGATCACGGTGCGCGCCACCGACGTGACGAGCACTCCGTCCCGCACAACCACATCCGCCTCATCGAAGCCCACGGCGTGTTTTCGGATGCCGGGATCCGATCGACCTCCACTGGCCCGGGCCTGCAGGAAGTGCACGTCGGTCGGCCAAGGCACCAACAAGGGGAGTTGCCAGAGCACGGCGGCCGAGTGATGCGACAGCGGCAGTTGCTCTGCGCGGGCGAGGGCCGCCGCCCGCACCACGAGCGCGTACCGCTCGTCGCGGTTCAGGGCTGCCCATGTTGCTGCGCGGCAGTATCGACCCCAGCCGATGCGGTGCAGTTGACCACGTTCGGCGCTCCGACGAAGTCGGAGGTCGGCGCCGAAGGCACGTCGGAAGTCGGCGGCGAGCAAGATCTCGGGCGGTATGGCTGGTTCGTCGTGAGGTTCCGTCATAGGTCGAGGATGCATCCGACCGACCCAGGGTCCCTGCTGTCGCCTGCACTGGGTGACATATTCGATCTCGAGGAACCTGTGGAGGAGCGCCCGTTGGAGGCCCGGACCGAGGACAGGGCGCCCCGAGTGCGACGTCAGGGTCCCGCGGAGCGGCGTGGCTCCCGCGGAGCGGCGTGTGGCCCGCGCGACGGGCTGGGATTCGCCGGCGTGTGGGGGTGCGCGGGGGAGGCGCCGCTCCGCGGGTGGCGTGCCGGGGGCGAAGTGGCGCGGGGCCCGCGCGGGGCTCAAGAGTGGCTCAAGGGTGGTGGAGAGGTCCCGCGGAGCGGCGCGGGGCCCGCAGAACTGCGTGCGGCCCGCGCGACGGGCTGGGATTCGCCGGCGTGTGGGGGTGCGCGGGGGAGGCGCCGCTCCGCGGGTGGCGTGCCGGGTGCGAAGTGGCGCGGGGCCCGCGCGACTCGCACGAGCGCGAGCGCGAGCAAGGAGGGGCGGCGGCCGTGGCCGCGCGCCCCTCTTGCTCAGGCCGCTCGAGCCGGAGCCCTACCGGGCCCCTCCGTGGCCGGGGTCAGCGCAGCATCCAGGTCACGGCCTCGGCCGCGGTCTGGTGGGTGAAGCGGAACCCGTCGGCCTGCAGCTTGGCCGAACTCACCCGCTGGTCGGCGAGCAGGAGCTGGCGGGCGGCATCCTGCAGCGCCAGGGTGAGCACCTTCTCGGGCACGGGGACGAAAAACGGCCGGCGCAGCGCCGTAGCCACGGCCCGGATGATGTCGTTCGCTGTGGCCGGCGTGGGGCCGGTGATGTTGACCGGTCCGCTGAGCTCGGAGCCCAGCAGGTGCACGATGGCGGCGGCTTCGTCGTGCAGACTCACCCACGGCCAGTTCTGGGTGCCGCGGCCCAACGGCCCGCCCAGGCCCAGCCGCACGATCGGCATGAGCGGCTTGAGGGCGCCGCCCTTGGCCAGCACCAGCCCGGTGCGGGCGAGCACCACGCGGGTGACCGCCGGCGCGAGATTGGCCTCCTCTTCCCACGTCGACACCACGGCAGCGAGAAAATCGGTTCCCGGCAGGGAGTCCTCGGTGAGTTCCTCGCCGGGCCGGTTGCCGTAGATGCCCACAGCGGATGCGTTCACGAGCACCGCGGGCGGCGTGCTGCTGCGGCGCATTGCGTCGGTGAGGGTACGGGTGGCCTGCACGCGGGATTCGACGATCTCGCGCTTGTACGACGGGGTCCAGGGCAGGCGCCCGATCGAGGCGCCGGACAGGTTGACCACGGCGTCGACGTCGTCGAGCACGGTGGGGTCCAGGCTCAGCGTCGCCGGATCCCAGCGGAATTCCGAACTGCTGCGGGTGGGACGGCGCACCAGGCGCAGCACGGTGTGACCGGCGGCCTCCAGCTGGCGGGAGAGTTCGGTGCCGATGAGCCCGGAGGCCCCGGAGATGAGAACGCGCATGAGGTCTACCCCGGCCCGATCAGGCCAGCTCGGCTTCGATGGTGATCGCGATTCCCGCGAGCGCCTGCGAAATCGGGCAGTTCACCTTGGCATCCTGCGCGAACGCTTCGAATTCGGCTTCGGTGACCCCGGGCACATTCGCGCTCACGAGCAGATGACTGCCCGTCACGCCGGTTCCCGGAACGAAGGTGACCGCAGCGGTGGTCTGGATGTTGGTCGGCGGGTGGCCGGCGGTGGCGAGGATGTTGGACAGAGCCATCGAGAAGCAGGCCGCATGGGCGGCGCCGAGCAGTTCCTCGGGGTTGGTCGTGTTCGCCGTGCCCTCCGCGCGCGCCTTCCAGTTCACCGGGAATGATCCGGCGTGGGAGGAGTCGAGCGTGACGGTGCCTGATCCGGTCATCAGGTCGCCGGTCCATACGGTGGTTGCTTCGCTGGTCAGGGCCATGGTGTTACCTCCTGGAAGTGGATCACCAGCCTACTCACGGCGCCTGGACCGTTCCCAGGGAATCGGGCGGGAAATCTCCAGAGAACGCCCAGGTTGCCCACAACCGGGAACGTCGACGGCTCATCCGCCTCAGGAGGTGGTCGCCGGGCCCCGCCCAAGGAGACGGGCGCGCACCAGCAGGAGGTAGAGCTGGCAGCCCAGGCAGTAGTCGAACACGGCGTTGAGGAACGCGGCGACGAACGCGGCAGCCGCGGCGATCGGAACGCCCACGGGAACCCCGGCCAGGCCCAGAACGACGCCGACGACGGCGACCAGCAGGCCCACCCCCTGCGCGAACGTGGGCGGTGCCGGGTCTTCGAGGGCGGCCGGCGGGCCGAGCCGCGGGCGCAGCAGCGCCTTGTAAATCAGCCCGTAGGGGTGCCGGGCCACGCCGGCGAAGGCACCCCAGGCGAAGACGGCCGTCTGCAGGCCGAGCAGGGCAAGGGCGGGGCCGGATGCGCCGACCAGCGCCAGGAAGATCACCACAAGCAGTACGACGGCCGTGATTCCCGCGCCGAACCGGGGGCCGCGCGGGTCGATGCCCGGTCGCGCACCGGGCCGCGGGGAGGTGGGGGTATCGGACGGGGGCATCTGGGACTCCATGGCGTTGAGGGTTGGGCGGCAGTACTGACAGTGTTGGCGGTGTTGGCGGTGTTGGCGGTGTTGGCGGTGTTGGCGGTGCTGGCGGTGCTGCAGTGCTGACGGTGTGGGGGAGTGGGCCCGGCCCCGGTGCGCGCCCTCAGCCGGTGCGGACGAGGTCGTCGAGCCGGGCGTGCAGCGCGGCCCGATCGGGCACCCCGCCCACTCGGGCACGCACGGCGCCGGCCGCATCCAGCACGAGGGTGGTGGGCGTCTGCAGGATGTTGAACCGCCGGGCCAGGTCGGCCCGGTGGGTCAGGTCCACGTCGACGTGCGTCACACCGGGGCGGTCGGCCGCCACCTGGGCGAGCAGCACCCTCGTGCCCGGGCAGCGGGAGCAGAACTCGGTGGAGAACTGCAGCAGCGTTGCGTCCCGGCCGAACTCCGCCGGGGCATCCGCCGGGGTGAGGGCCAGCTCGGCGGCCGTGACGGTGACGTCGCCGGAACGCCCGGCGCCGGTGCCGCCCACCGACACGGTGCCCTGCCGATGCCGCCAGAGCAGGCCCAACCCGGTCGACAGCGCGACCAGTAGCAGCAACACGAGGAGAGCGGCGGCCGGGGTCATGCAGGCGAGATTACGCCGCGCCCCGCGCCCGGTCGCTCGTGTGACGGCAGATTACGGCGGCGCTCCGCAGGTCTTCCGAGGCGCCTGACGGCGTCGGCCGGCGCCATCGGCCAGCCCTTTAACGCGCGCGAGAGGGCCCACGGCGGCGCGAGAGGGCGCGCTAGACGATAACCTGTAAAACGTGTCTACTCCTTTCAACCCTTTCGGGCAGGTCCTTGTCGCCCTGGTGACTCCGTTCACCGCAGACGGAGAGGTCGACTGGGCCGGCGTCGAGAAGCACATCGACGACGTCATCACCGCGGGAGCAGACGGCATCGTGGTCACCGGAACCACCGGGGAGACCTCCACCCTCACCGACCCGGAGAAGATCCGGCTCGTCGAGGTGGGCAAGGATGTCGCCTCCGGCCGCGCCAAGATCATCACCGGCGGCGGCTCGAACGAGACCGCGCACGCCATGCAGCTCGCCAAGCAGAGCGAGAAGGCCGGCGCCGACGGCAACATGATCGTCACGCCGTACTACAACAAGCCCACCCAGGCCGGCGTACTCACGCACTTCCGCATGATCGCGGATGCCACCGACCTGCCGGTCATCCTGTACGACATCCCCGGCCGCACGGGCATCCCGATCACCTACGAGACGATCCTGCGCGCCGCGAAGCACCCCAACATCCTCGCCGTGAAAGACGCCAAGGGCGACCTCGCCCAGGTCAGCCGGGTGCTCAACCAGACCGACCTGCTCTACTTCTCCGGCGACGACCCCAACGTGCTGCCGCACCTGTCGATCGGCGCCACCGGCCTGATCGGCGTCACCGCGAACATCGCCACCACCCCGTACCGCCAGATGGTGGATGCGGTCAACGCCGGCGACCTCAAGGCCGCCACTCTGGCGCACCAGCAGCTCGAACCGCTCGTGCGCGCCGTGATGACCCACGTGCCCGGCACCGTCGCGGCCAAGTACATCCTGCACGGGCTGGGCCGCATCGGCAGCCCCCGCGTGCGTCTGCCCCTCGTCGGCCCGGAGGAATCCGAGGCCGCCATGATCGAAGACGAGATCGACCTGGTCCGCAACATCCCGGGTGTCGACTTCACCAACTTCCGTCCCGACCGCAACGCCGCCGCCGGTGGCGCGCTGCCGAAGGTCGCCGGAACCACACGCTAAAAGAAACACCAACGCACCACAAACTCCAGCACCACCAACTCCACATATAGGAGGGCTTATGCCCAACGACGTATACGCACCGCCCGCGCTCCCCAAGGGAACTCTCCGCGTCACGCCCATCGGCGGACTCGGCGAAATCGGCCGGAACATGACCACCTTCGAGATCAACGGCAAGATCCTGATCGTCGACTGCGGCGTGCTGTTCCCCGAAGAGCACCAGCCCGGTGTCGACCTGATCCTGCCGGACTTCACCCCTATCAAGGACCGCCTCAAGGACATCGTCGGTGTCGTGCTCACGCACGGCCACGAAGACCACATCGGCGCCGTTCCCTACCTGCTCAAGCTGCGCCAGGACATCCCGCTGATCGGCTCCGGCCTGACGCTGGCGTTCATCGAAGCCAAGCTCAAGGAACACCGCATCACCCCCTACACCCTGCAGGTGAAGGAGGGCCAGAAGGAGCGTCTCGGCCCGTTCAACCTCGAGTTCGTCGCGGTCAACCACTCCATCCCCGACGCCCTCGCCGTGGCCATCAAGACCGAGGGTGGCAGCGTGCTGCACACCGGTGACTTCAAGATGGACCAGCTGCCGCTGGACAACCGCATCACCGACCTGCGCGACTTCGCCCGCCTCGGCGTCGAAGGCATCGACCTGTTCCTCGTCGACTCCACCAACGCCGACGTTCCCGGGTTCACCCCCAGCGAGCGCGCCATCGGCCCGGTGCTCGAAGACGTCATCGCCCGCGCCCCGCGCCGGGTGGTCATCGCCAGCTTCTCCAGCCACGTGCACCGCGTTCAGCAGGTGCTCGACGCCGCCCACGCCAACGGACGCCGCGTGGCGCTGCTCGGCCGCTCGATGGTGCGCAACATGACCATCGCCGCCGACCTCGGCTACCTCAAGGTGCCCGACGGTGTGCTCATCGACTTCAAGAAGGCCGGGAACATCCCGGACAACAAGATCGTCTACATGTCCACCGGTTCGCAGGGCGAGCCGATGGCCGTGCTCAGCCGCATCGTCAACAACGAGCACCAGATCGAGGTCGGCCCCGGCGACACCGTCATCCTGGCCTCCAGCCTGATCCCCGGAAACGAGAACGCGGTCTACCGCATCATCGACGGCCTCACCAAGCTCGGCGCCAACGTCGTGCACAAGGGCAACGCCAAGGTGCACGTCTCCGGACACGCTGCCGCCGGCGAGCTGCTCTACGTGTACAACGTGCTGCGACCCAAGAACGTGCTGCCCGTGCACGGCGAATACCGCCACCTGGTGGCCAACGCCAAGCTCGCCGTGCAGAGCGGGGTGCCCGTCGAGAACGCGATCCTCGCCGAAGACGGCACCGTGCTCGACCTCCGCAACGGCGTGGTCAAGAAGGTCGGCCAGCTCGACCTCGGCTACGTCTACGTCGACGGTTCCACCGTGGGCGAGATCACCGAAGCCGACCTCACCGACCGCCGCACCCTGGCCGAGGAGGGCTTCATCTCGATCATCGTCGTGGTCGACAAGTCCACCGGCAAGATCATCACCGGTCCGGAGATCCACGCCAAGGGCTTCGCCGAAGACGATTCGGTCTTCGACTCCGTGCGGCCCAAGATCGAGGCCGCACTGGCCGAAGCCGCCCAGAGCGGCAGCCACGACACCTACGCGCTCACGCAGGTCGTGCGCCGCACTGTCGGCCGCTGGGTGCAGGCGTCGTTCCGCCGTCGCCCCATGATCGTTCCGATGATCATCGAGGCGTAACACCCGCCACAGCGCACCATCCGTCAACCCCCGGCCGCCTCGGCGCCGGGGGTTGACGGCGTTTTCAGCCCGGCTACACCCCCAGTAAACGGGTGTCATCCTCCAGGAGGATATTGGCCGGAAGCCCGTCGGCCGGGCATGCGATTCCCCTAGGCTCGAGCCAGCCGACACCGTTGAGGTGCGACCAGGTATGGGGGAATCAGTGAACGTGATGCGCAAATGGGTCTTTCCGATCCTCCGACTCCTGGTGATTGCGGCCATCGCCGTGGCCCTGGTGAAGCTGGCGTTCTTCGCCGACACCGCCGAGGCTCTCGACCCGGCCCAGCCGACCGGCCAGATCGTCGAACCGCAGGTTCCGGTGGCCCTGGGCACCATCACCAATGATGTGACCCTGCCAGGCACCGTGGCGGCCGACGCCGCCGTTCCGGTGAAGGCCGTGGCCATCGGCACCGTCGACGAGATCTTCTTCACCGCCGGGCAGACCGTCACCGCGGGCGACAAGATCTACGACATCAAGGTCGAAACCGTGCGCGACCCGGTCGAGACGACGGATGCCGCCACCGGGCTCGTCACCATCAACCAGCCCAAGCCCGCGATCACCTACGAGAAGGTCTTCGCGCCCGCGGACGGCGTACTCAGCGCGCTCACCGTCATCCACGGCCAGGCCGTCGCGATCGGCGACATCACCGGCCAGGTGGCCCCGCCCACCTACTCCGTGAGCGGTTCGCTCAGCCCGGAGCAGCAGTACCGGCTGGTCACCCAGCCCACCGAAGCCTCCATCGCCATCACCAACGGGCCGGCGCCGTTCACCTGCACGGGCCTGCGCATCAGCACCCCGCTCGCCGGGGCGGATGCCGGCGGCACCGGCGGAACCGGCGGCACCCCAGGTGCGGGCACCTCCACCGGCACGACCGGCGCCTCCGGCACCACCGTGAGCTGCGCCATCCCCGCCGAGGTCACGGTGTTCCCGGGGCTGGCGGCCCAGATCACCATCGCCGGCGGCAAGGCCGAGAACGTGCTCGTCGTGCCCACGACCGCCGTGAAGGGCTCCGCCGAAACCGGCGTCGTCTGGTTCGCACTGCCCGACGGCAGCACCGAGGAGCGCCCGGTGACCCTGGGCATGAACGACGGCACCTCGGTCGAGGTCGTCTCCGGGCTCGCCGAGGGCGACCTGATCAACCAGTTCGTGCCCGGGGCCGTCGCGCCGTCCGACTGCTCGAACCCCGGAGAGATCTGCGCCGGCACGGGAATGACAGCCCATTGACTCTCCTGCACCTGGCCGGTGTCACGCGCACCGTCCAGCTCATCGACGCTCCGCCGCTGACGATCCTGTCCGGCGTGGACCTGGACGTGGCGGTGGGGGACCGGGTCTCCATCGTCGGTCGCAGCGGCTCCGGCAAGTCCACCCTGCTCAACCTGCTCGGCCTGCTCGATAACCCCACCTCGGGTGAGCTCGAGTTCGACGGCCGGCCGGTGCGCTCGTTCTCCTCCGCCGAACGCGACCGGGTGCGTGGGCGCGACGTGGGCTTCATCTTCCAGCAGTTCAACCTGTTGCAGGGCCGCACCGCGCTCGAGAACGTGATGACCCCGCTGCTCTACGCGCGGGGCAAGCAGTTCTGGCAGCGCGCCCGCATCGCCACCGAGATGCTCGACCGGGTGGGCCTCGGCCACCGGCTGGGCGCCATGCCCGACAAGCTCTCCGGCGGTGAACAGCAGCGGGTGGCGATCGCCCGCTCGCTCGTGCGCGGCCCGCGCCTGATCCTGGCCGACGAACCCACCGGGGCGCTCGACCTCGAAACCGGCGCCGACGTCATGGCGCTGCTCGACGAGGTCGCCACGGGCTCCGGCGCCGCCCTGATCACCATCACCCACGACCCCGCCATCGCCGCGCTGGCGACCAGGCACCTGCGCCTGGACCACGGCATCCTCACCACGGCCGGCACGAGCGAGACCGCGGCCCGCGCACTCGCGGCATCCGACGACGACGCCCTCGAGGTGGTCTCGGCATGAACCGGATGATCAGCAACGTGGTCGGCTCCTTCGTCGAGGCCTGGCAGGAACTGCGCATCCACAAGACCCGGGTGATGCTCTCGCTCATCGGCGTGGCCGTGGCCGTGTGCGCGATCACCACTGTGGTCGGCCTCGGTGCCGTGGCGCAGCAGTCCATCGTGGAACAGAACGAACGCAGCGGCGGCCGCTCCGCCACCCTGTCGCTGTACGTCTCCGCCGCCGACGGCACGCCGATCGACGCCGACGTCATGCAGGAACTGTGGACCACGGAACTCCAGCGCTACGGAATCGACTACGCCAGCCGGGTGATCTACTCCACGAAGAACGTGCAGTTCACGGATGGCGCGGTGCCCGTGCAGGCCATCGGCATCGACCAGCCGTACGGCACCATGCACCGGGTGAAGATGTCCGAGGGCGCCTGGTTCGCGCCCGATGACGCCGAGCGGCTCGCCCCGGCGGTGCTCGTCAGTGAGATCTTCTACGACCGCATCGGACGGCCCGACCTGGCGACGCATCCGACGACCACCCTGCTCGGCGCCACGCCTGTCACCGCGGTCATCACCGGCGTGTACCCGGTGGCGACGTGGGAGACCGAACCGGCCATGTACCTGCTGGCGGACACCCTCACCGCGATGTCCTCGCCGGACGAGATCGCGTCGGGCGCGCTCAACCCGAACTATGAGCTGTGGGTGCCACCGGAGGTCAGCGACGACATCATGTCCGCCGTTCAGCGGGACCTGACCGCGGCACTCGGCGCCGGCACTCAGGTGTCGGTCAACCGGCAGGACTACGGGGCGTACGGGGATGATCCCTTCGCCTCGATCAAGC
The DNA here is from genome assembly GCF_001679725.1 of Cryobacterium arcticum. Classification (NCBI taxonomy): domain Bacteria; kingdom Bacillati; phylum Actinomycetota; class Actinomycetes; order Micrococcales; family Microbacteriaceae; genus Cryobacterium; species Cryobacterium arcticum. Next base: position 1,306,477 of record NZ_CP016282.1, read on the forward strand.
TGCTGGTCGGGGGAGTGGCGGTCCTGGTGCTGCTGCTCGGTGCCCTCGGTCTGGTGAACATCGCCCTGGTCACGCTCAAGCAGCGCATCCGGGAGATCGGTGTGCGGCGCAGCTTCGGCGCCACCGCCGGCCGGGTGTTCTTCTCGGTGATGATGGAGAGCATCGTGGCCACCCTCGTGGCCGGCGTGGTCGGCGTGATCGGTGCGGTGCTCATCGTCACCAACCCCGCTGTTCAGGGTTTCATCGCCCAGGGCTCGGTCACCGACTTCCCGCCCTTCCCGGTGGAGGCGGCCCTGTTGGGCTTGGCCTGTGCCACGGTCGTCGGTGCGCTGGCAGGCCTGCTGCCGGCCCTCGTGGCGGTGCGCGTCAAGGTGATCGACGCGATCCGCTATTGATCGCTCGCGGGGTCGGGGAGCGCTCACGCCCAGGTAATTGGGCGTGGGCTCACGCCGATGTCGGCGCTCGGCGGTACCGTGGAACACATGGCTACGAGCACTAAGTCGACCGGGCGTGCCCGCAGCACCCCTGCGCGCGGCACCGGAACGACCCCGCGCGGCAAGGCCGGCAGCACCGCGACCCAGAAGACCGTCAAGTTCGCCCCGACGGAAACCAAACCGAGCGTCTTCGTTCGCATGTGGATGGGCCTGGCCCACGTCGCCGGCGGCGCCGCACGCGCTCTCGGCCCCGAGCAGCTCTCCAAGGAAGAGCGCCGCGACGGTCTGCCCTTCTTCCTCGTTCTCCTCGCCATCGCCGGAGCGGTGATCGAGTGGTTCCTGATCAACGACCCGGTGGCACAAACCCTGGACGCCTGGACCTTCGGCGGCCTGTTCGGCCGGGTCGCCTTCGCCCTGCCGGTGATCCTGATGCTCTTCTCGATCTGGCTGTTCCGCAACCCGAGTTCGGTGCATGACAACGGTCGCATCGGCATCGGCCTGTCTTTGCTGCTGGTCACGGTGTCAGGCCTGTGCCACATCTTCGGCGGCCAGCCGACACCCAGTCAGGGCGTGGAGGTGCTCGCCCTCTCCGGCGGTGTCATCGGCTGGATGATCGCGGCGCCGCTGATCTTCCTGATCACCACGATCGGGGCGGCCATCGTCGTCATCCTGTTGCTGATCCTCAGTCTCTTCATCATCACCAAGACCCCGCCGAACAAGATCGGCGAACGCAGCCGGGAACTCTACGCCTGGCTCTTCGGCGCCCCGCTGCCGGCCCCCGAGGAACGTGCGGCCGCCAAGGAGGCGCGCCACGAGCGCATCCAGGCCCTCAAGACCAAGCAGATCGAACTCGACGGCCTCGAGGCCGAGAACGACGACGAGACCGACGAGGCCGCGCTGCCCTGGTGGCGGCGCAACACCAGCAAGCGGGAGGAAGACCCCGACTTCTCCAGCGCCATGTCGTCCGACTCCGACGACCCCACACCGCCGGCCGCCGACCCGCTCAGCACCCTGCTCAACCATGGTGCGGATGCGGCGAAGGGCGGCTTCGACAGCGCCCTCGAGTCCCCGCGGGAACCCGTGCAGCAGGACCACTACGGCACCGAGGTGCTGGAGGACCTGCTCAAGGCCGAGGAAGCCATCAAGCGCTACACCGGGGAGGTCGACGCTCTCCCACACGCCACCGGCCTGGCCTCGGACGACCCCGCGGGCCTCACCGAGGTGATCCCGGCCCTGGACGAGCTCGACCAGGCCGCCACCGCCGTGGACCGCAGCGTCGATGAGTACGAATTCGGCGAGCAGCCGGCGCTGCCCTACGTGCTGCCGTCCGCCACCACGCTCACCGCCGGCCCGCCTGCCAAGGCCCGCTCGGCCGCGAACGACGAGATCGTCAAGTCCATCACCGAGGTGCTCAGCCAGTTCTCGGTGGATGCCCGCGTCACCGGGTTCTCCCGCGGACCCACGGTCACCCAGTACGAGATCGAACTCGGCCCGGGCGTCAAGGTCGAACGCGTCACGGCGCTGAGCAAGAACCTGTCCTACGCCGTCGCCTCCAACGAGGTGCGCATCCTCTCGCCCATCCCGGGCAAGAGCGCCATCGGCATCGAGATCCCCAACACCGACCGCGAGATCGTCACCCTCGGTGACGTGCTGCGCTCCACGACCGCCACCAACAGCACCCACCCGATGACCATCGGCGTGGGCAAGGACGTCGGCGGCGGGTTCGTCATCGCCAACCTCGCCAAGATGCCCCACCTGCTCGTGGCCGGCTCCACAGGCTCGGGTAAGTCCAGCTTCGTCAACTCGATGATCACAAGCCTGCTCATGCGGGCCAAGCCCAGCGACGTGCGCATGGTACTCATCGACCCCAAGCGCGTCGAGCTGGCAGCCTACGCCGGCGTCCCGCACTTGATCACGCCCATCATCACCAACCCCAAGAAAGCCGCCGAAGCGCTGCAGTGGGTCGTGAAGGAGATGGACATGCGCTACGACGACCTGGCCAGCTTCGGCTTCCGGCACATCGACGACTTCAACAAGGCCGTGGTCAACAACGAGATCGTGCTGCCGGCCGGCAGCGCCCGCAAGCTCAAGCCCTACCCGTACCTGCTGGTGGTGGTCGACGAGCTCGCCGACCTCATGATGGTGGCCCCGCGCGACGTCGAAGACTCCATCGTGCGCATCACCCAGCTGGCCCGCGCGTCCGGCATCCACCTGGTGCTGGCCACCCAGCGCCCCAGCGTCGACGTCGTCACGGGCCTGATCAAGGCCAACGTGCCCTCCCGGCTGGCGTTCGCCGTCACGAGCGTCACCGACTCCCGGGTCATCCTCGACCAGCCCGGCGCCGACAAGTTGATCGGCCAGGGCGACGCGCTCTTCCTGCCCATGGGCGCCTCCAAGGCCCTGCGCGTGCAGGGCGCCTGGGTCAACGAAGCCGAGATCGAGAAGGTCGTCAAGCACGTCACCCAGCAGGCCCGGCCCGACTACCGGCCCGACGTCTCGGCCGAAGCGCCCCGCAAGGAGATCGACTCCGACATCGGCGACGACCTCGAGGTTCTGCTCGCCGCCGCGGAACTCGTGGTGTCCACCCAGTTCGGCTCCACCTCCATGCTGCAGCGGAAGCTCCGGGTGGGCTTCGCCAAGGCCGGCCGCCTGATGGACCTGCTCGAGTCCCGGGAGATCGTCGGCCCGTCCGAGGGCTCCAAGGCCCGCGATGTGCTCGTCACGGCAGAACAGCTGCCGGCCGTGCTGGCCAAGCTGCGCGGCTCGGATGCCGAGCACCACGCCGCCACCGCACGCACCCAGTTCGAGGAGTCCCAGCGGGCGCAGGCGCACGAGCAGCCCGAGCCCGACCCTCGCTACGCCGACGACCCGGTGGCGAAGATGAGTGAAGGGTACGCTGAGGAAGAAGGCCACTCGGACGAGGACGCCTGGCAACTCACCGACAGGGACTGATCATGGCGAACACCACCGGTGGAAGCAACTGGAACCTGCCCAACCTCATCACCATCGTGCGCATCCTGCTGGCACCCGTGTTCTTCTGGATGCTGCTGGCCGACAACGGCGCGGACGGCGCCCTCCGCTGGTGGGCCGCCGTGCTCTTCATTGTGGCGATCGCCACCGACGGCGTTGACGGCGCGATCGCCCGCCGGTACAACCTGGTCACCGACCTGGGCAAGCTGCTCGACCCGATCGCCGACAAGATCCTCACGGGCGCGGCCCTGATCGGCCTCTCGATCCTGGCCGAGCTGCCCTGGTGGGTCACCATCATCATCCTCGTGCGTGAGATCGGGATCACGGTGTTCCGATTCGTCATGCTCAGCGACCGCGTCATCCCCGCCTCCCGGGGCGGCAAGCTCAAGACCATCATGCAATCCGTGGCCATATCACTGGCCTTGCTGCCGCTGTGGCTGCTCTTCGGCGACTGGATCCACTGGGTCAACGGAATCGCCATGACCATCGCCGTGGTCCTCACCGTCTACACGGGCGTCGAGTACCTGGTCGCCGCCCGCCGGGAGAACCGGCAGCCCAAGCCCTCCGCCCAGGCCTGAGCACTCATGTCGCCCTCGCCCGAGTCGTCCTCGCGCACCCGGCCCGCCGGTGACGCCGACGTCGCCGAGTCCGCTGAGTCCGTGCAGACCGACGCCGCGGCCGCCCTGGTCGCCCTCCTGACCTCCCGCCACCTCACCATCGCTGTCGCGGAGTCCCTCACCGGCGGCCTGCTCGTGGCCGAGCTTGTGCGCATCCCGGGCGCATCCGCCGTCGTGCTCGGGGGAGTGGTCGCCTACCAAACCGCCCTCAAGCACACCCTGCTGGGAGTCGACGACGAGCTGCTGGCCGGCGAGGGCGCTGTGCACCCCGAAGTCGCCCGGCAGATGGCCACCGGCGTGAGAGACGCCCTGGCGGTCGACGGCCGCGCGGCCGACATCGGACTGGCCACCACGGGGGTCGCCGGCCCCGACGAGCAGGATGGCCGCCCCGTCGGCACGGTCTATCTGGGAATCGCGATCGGGGATAAGGTGCGGGCCATACCGCTCCACCTCACGGGGGACCGGGGTCAGATCCGCGCGCAGACCGTGTATCGCGCACTTGAAGCTGTGTGTCAGCTGATGGAATCTGGAAAGCTGGAATTCACGGAATAGTTAGTGTTACCGGTGGGTTACAGAACACATATTCACAAGAAAAGTCCAGTCATCCTCGGTAATCTCGAGGTGTCGGATGGATAAGGTACTGTTGGCCATCCGCCACACGAAACTGACCGGTTGAGTGGGCCCCAGCAGTTCAGACAGCACGAAGAAGGAGGTTCCGATGATTCTTGTTCGTCAGGAAATCGGCGATGTGCTCAGGGACTTCCGCCTGCAGAAGGGGCGCACGCTGCGTCAGGTTGCGAGCAAAGCCAGTGTGGCCCTGGGCTACCTGTCCGAAGTGGAGCGCGGTCAGAAAGAAGCCTCATCTGAGATTCTGGCCTCCGTTGCAGAGGCGTTGGAGACCCCGATCTCGGTCATCATGCGTGAAGTCGGCGACCGTTTGGCCGTGATCGAAGGAATCGACAGGTTCCCCGACACCGTGCCCGACGAGCTGGTCGCCAAGTTCGACGCCAGCATGATGGTGCGCTGAATCGGCCACCATCGGTTGACCCATCTAGAGCGTATTAACCCAGAACAGCAGAGCGCGCCATGCGATTGAGCGAATTCCGCCAAGCCCTGAAAGACGAGTTCGGCGAGAGTTATGGCCGGGTCCTCACCAGGGACCTGGTGCTCGGTCCGCTCGGCCGCACGGCCGACCAGGCTCTCGCGGGCGGTGTCCCCGCCCGGGACGTCTGGTTGGCCCTCTGCGATGAGACGGATGTGCCGCCCGCCCGGCGCCACGGTGCCGGTCTGCCGCCGGCCCGTAGCTGAGCGGCGCGACGCACTGCCCTCCGGCAGCGGCACCCACCCACGGCAGCGACATCATGAATCTCGAACGGCCCGGACCTCCACCCGGGCCGTTCGTCGTTTCGGCGGGCGGCCAGGCGCGGACACCAGGGATTCGAACACCGGGTATCCGACACGCCCCGCGAGCGTCGAATACGTGTTCGGTTATTGGTAGGCTCCTCCACAGTAGAAGTCGAGGACGGGTTATCCACCGTCGCGGTGTAGCCCGGCCAGTGTCGGAGGCGCCGCGTACAGTCGGGCTCGTCAACGACCTGCGCACCTGCCTTGTCGAGGACGGTCGCCGGGTTCCTCCCGGTGAGCGAAACGACAGCCTATAGGCGCCACGCGCACGACCCAAAGGAGCACACCATGGCATCAGCAGCAGACCGCGAGAAGGCACTCGACACCGCCCTCGCCCAGATTGACCGCCAGTTCGGCAAGGGCTCGGTCATGCGCCTCGGCAGCGACGAGCGCGCACCCGTCGAGACCATCTCCACCGGGTCGATCGCACTGGACGTCGCTCTCGGCATAGGCGGGCTGCCCCGTGGCCGCATCGTGGAGATCTACGGCCCGGAGTCCTCGGGTAAGACCACCCTCACCCTGCACGCCATCGCCAACGCGCAGAAGAACGGCGGGATCGCCGCGTTCATCGACGCCGAGCACGCCCTCGACCCCGAATACGCCAAGAAGCTCGGCGTCGACATCGACGCCCTCCTCGTCTCCCAGCCCGACACCGGTGAGCAAGCGCTCGAAATCGCCGACATGCTCGTGCGAAGCGGCTCGATCGACCTCATCGTGATCGACTCCGTGGCCGCCCTGGTGCCCCGCGCCGAGATCGAGGGCGAGATGGGCGACTCCCACGTGGGTCTCCAGGCCCGCCTGATGTCGCAGGCCCTCCGCAAGCTCACCGGTGGCCTCAGCCAGACCAACACCACCATGATCTTCATCAACCAGCTGCGTGAGAAGATCGGCGTGATGTTCGGCAGCCCGGAGACCACCGCGGGTGGAAAGGCGCTGAAGTTCTACGCGTCCGTGCGTCTGGACATCCGTCGCATCGAGACCCTCAAGGACGGCACAGAGGCCGTCGGTAACCGTACGAGGGTCAAGGTCGTCAAGAACAAGATGGCACCGCCCTTCAAGCAGGCCGAATTCGACATCATCTACGGCGTCGGCATCTCCCGCGAGGGCAGCCTGATCGACTTCGGTGTCGACCAGGGCATCGTCAAGAAGTCCGGCGCCTGGTACACCTACGACGGCGACCAGCTCGGCCAGGGCAAGGAGAACTCGCGCAACTTCCTGCTGCGCAACCCCGACATGGCCAACGAGATCGAGACCAAGATCCTCAACAAGTTGGGTGTGGGCGCCGAGGGCAAGGCTGCCAAGAAGGCCACCGACGACGCTGCCACCGCCGCGGCGGCCGCCGAGGCCGCGGCCAGCGGCCTGGCCACCGGCACCGACGGTGCCAAGGTCGCCTCGATCGCACCCAAGGCCGGCGCGCGGAAGGGCGCCTAGCCACCATGGTGCACTTCGAAGCCTCACCTGAGCGCTCCGCGGGTCGCGCCTCCGATCGTGACGGCCTGGCCCCGGTGACGTACCTGCCGGGCGCCAGCCCCAACGATGAGGCGGATGCCGCCGCGGACGATGCGGCCGACGAGCGCGACCACGCCGAAAAGCTGCTCCTGCAGCGGCTGCGCGGACGGTCATTGTCGGTCGTCGAGGCGGAGAAGCTGCTGCGCTCCACCGACATCGACGAAGAGGCCGTGCAGGAGATGCTGGAGCGGTTCACCGAACTGCACTACCTCGATGACGAGAAGCTCGCCGACCAGATCATGCACAGCCACCACGAGCGCAAGGGGCTGGGGCGCAGCGGCGTCTCGGCCGAAATGCGCCAGCGTGGGCTGGGCGCCGAGCTGATCGCCGAGAAGCTCGAGGAGATGCCCGATGACGAGGCGGAACGTGCCACTGAGCTCGCGCTCAAGCGCGTGACGCAGCTGGACCGCTTCGACGACGCCACCATCGATCGCAGGCTCACCGGCTTCCTGATGCGCAAGGGCTACGCCTCGTCCGTCGTGCGCGACGCCGTCAAGGCCGCCCTGGCGTCCCGGCGTGGTTCCGGCCGGGCCTCAACGGTGCGCTTCCGCTGATTCGGCCGGCCGCGCGCAAGCGTAAGCTGAGGGAACTATGAGCAGCGTCACCGCACCATCCCTGGCCACCCCGTCGTCCCTCGACCCGTCGCCGCACACGACGACAGTCATCGCTCCGTCGTCGGCGGCGAGGGACGACGCCGGCCGGGCGCGCACCTACGAGGTGCGTACCTTCGGCTGCCAGATGAACGTGCATGACTCCGAACGGCTGAGCGGCTCGCTCGAGGCCGCCGGGTACGTGTCCGCGGCCGGCGCCGAGGCCGACATCGTGGTGATCAACACCTGCGCCGTGCGGGAGAACGCCGACAACAAGCTCTACGGCAACCTCGGCTACCTCGCCTCGGTCAAGCGCAAGCACGCGGGCATGCAGATCGCCGTCGGTGGCTGCCTGGCCCAGAAAGACAAGGCCACCATCCTGGCCAAGGCCCCCTGGGTCGACGTGGTGTTCGGAACCCACAACATGGGGTCGCTGCCCAGCCTGCTCGAACGGGCCCGGCACAACGGCGAGGCGCAGCTCGAGATCCTCGAGTCCCTGGAGACCTTCCCGTCTACCCTGCCCACCAAGCGCGACTCCAGCTACAGCGGCTGGGTGTCCATCTCGGTCGGCTGCAACAACACCTGCACCTTCTGCATCGTCCCGGCCCTCCGCGGCAAGGAGAAGGACCGCCGCCCCGGCGAGATCCTCGCCGAAATCCAGGCACTGGTCGACGACGGCGCCATCGAGGTGACCCTGCTCGGCCAGAACGTGAACTCCTACGGCGTCGAGTTCGGCGACCGTCTGGCCTTCGGCAAGCTGCTGCGCGCGGCCGGCCAGATCCAGGGGTTGGAGCGCATCCGTTTCACCAGTCCGCACCCTGCCGCGTTCACCGACGACGTCATCGACGCCATGGCCGACACCCCCGCCGTGATGCCGCAGCTGCACATGCCGCTGCAGTCGGGCTCCGACCGGGTGCTCAAGGCCATGCGCCGCTCCTACCGCTCCACCAAGTTCCTCGGCATCCTCGAGCGCGTGCGCGCTCAGATGCCGGACGCGGCGATCAGCACCGACATCATCGTCGGCTTCCCCGGCGAAACCGAGGAGGACTTCCTCGAGACCATGCGGGTCGTCGAAGAATCCCGGTTCGCCACAGCCTTCACCTTCCAGTACTCGATCCGCCCGGGCACGCCGGCCGCCACCATGGCCGACCAGGTGCCCAAGGCCGTGGTGCAGGACCGCTACGAGCGGCTGATCGCCCTGCAGGAACGCATCTCCTGGGAGGAGAACAGCAAGGTGGTCGGCCGTGAGGTCGAACTGCTCGTCGCCAACGGTGAGGGCCGCAAGGACTCCGACACCCACCGGCTGAGCGGGCGCGCACCCGACAGCCGCCTGGTGCACTTCGATGTGCCCGCCGGCTCCGACCTGCCCCGCCCCGGCGACATGGTCACCGTCACGGTCACGCAGGCCGCGCCGTTCCACCTCATCGCTGACCCCCTCGACGGCGCGCCGCTGCGCATCCGCCGCACCATCGCCGGGGATGCCTGGGACCGCGAGCAGGCCGAGTCCTGCGGAGTGCCCACCCCGGCCGGCTCCACGGGCGGTGCCGTGTCCCTCGGCCTGCCCACCCTGCGGGTCGGCGGCCCGGCCGGCACCGGCCTCAACCTCAGCAACCTCAACCAGCACGGCGGCGCCACGACCATCCCGATCTACCCGGTCGACGACGCGGAACGCTGAGCCGCGTGCTCGTCGTCATCGTCGGCCCAACGGGTACCGGCAAGTCCGACCTGTCCCTCGACCTTGCCGAACGGCTGCAGAACGCCGGTCGACCGGCCGAGATCGTCAACGCCGACGCGATGCAGCTCTACCGGGGCATGGACATCGGCACCGCCAAGCTTCCCGTCGCCGAACGGCGCGGGGTGCCGCACCACCTGCTCGACGTGCTCGAGGTGTCGGACGAGGCGACCGTGGCCCGCTATCAGGTCGAGGCCCGGGCAGCGATCACCGGCATCGTCGAGCGCGGCGCCGTACCCATCCTCGTCGGTGGCTCCGGCCTCTACGTGTCCTCGGTGGTCTACGACTTCCAGTTCCCCGGCACCGATGCCGCACTGCGTGCCCGTCTGGAGGCAGAACTCACCGCCCAGGGCCCCGGCATGATGTACGAACGATTGAAGGCCGTGGACCCCGGCTCGGCCGCCCGCATCGGCGCCAGCAATGGCCGCCGGCTGGTGCGCGCCCTCGAGGTCGTCGAACTCACCGGTGCACCGCAGGCGGCCGTGCTGCCCGGCGACCCGGCCTACTGGATGCCGGCCGTCACCCTCGGCCTCCGCCTGCCCCGGGAAGTGCTCACACCCCGACTGGACGCCCGGGTCGAGCGGATGTGGGCCGCCGGCCTCGTCGACGAGGTGCGCGGCTTGCTGCCCGCCGGGCTGGAAACCGGCATAACGGCCAGCCGAGCCATCGGCTACGCCCAGGCCCTCGGCCAGCTGGGCGGCACCCTCAGCCAACCCGAGGCCGTGGAAGCCACCCAGCAGCTCACCCGGCGCTACGCCCGGCGCCAGGTGAGCTGGTTCAAGCGCGACCCGCACACGCACTGGATCGACGCCGACGACGCCGACCGGGTCGACCAGGCCGCGCGCCACCTGCCCGTGCTCTGACGGCCCCGCCCGCCCGAGTCCCTAAACTGATCAGATGAGCATCGATCTCCACTTCACCAAGGGCCACGGCACCGGCAACGACTTCGTGCTCATCGCGGATCCGGACGGAACCCTCGACCTCACGCCGGAACAGATCCAGGGCATCTGTGACCGCCGCTTCGGCGTGGGAGCCGACGGCATCATCCGCGCCGTGCGCTCGGCCAACCTCGCGGCGGGCGCCGCGGCGCTGGCCGAGGACGACACCGCCGAGTGGTTCATGGACTACTGGAACGCCGACGGCACAGTCTCGGAGATGTGCGGCAACGGCATCCGCGTCTACACCCGCTTCCTGCTCGAGCAGGGCCTCGTCGAGCTGGGACCCGGGGAGACCCTGCCCATCGGCACGCGCAGCGGCGTGCGTGACCTGCAGCGCAACGCCACGGGCTACCAGGTGGACCTGGGCCGCTGGCGGCTGGAGCCGGGGGAGACCCTCGTGCGGGCCAAGAACCTCGCGGTGGCCCGGCCGGGCCTCGGCATCAACGTGGGCAACCCGCACGTCGTCGTGGCTCTCGCCGACGCCGACGAGCTCGAGAGCGCCGACCTCACCTTCATTCCGCAGCTCGACCCCGAGCCTGCCGACGGTGCCAATGTGGAGTTCGTCCTGCCGCACGACCCGCTCGTGGTCGACGGCGTGGGCCGCATCCGGATGCGAGTGCACGAACGCGGCAGCGGCGAAACCCTCTCCTGCGGAACCGGCGCCGTCGCGGCCGCGCTGGCCACCCGGCACTGGGCCGGCGCCGGCGCCCCCAACCAGTGGCGTGTTGAGGTCCCCGGCGGTGTGCTGGGCGTGCGCATGTTCCCCACCGAGGACGGCGAGCACGTCTCGCTCTCCGGCCCCGCCGAACTCGTCTTCGACGGCACCCTGCACCTCGGTTAACCCGCGGCCCGGCTTGCGGAACGCACCCATTCCGTCGGTCGAGCTTGTCGGACGTTGGTCGAGCTTGTCGGACGTTGGTCGAGCTTGTCGGACGTTGGTCGAGCTTGTCGAGACCCGGTGGCGCTTCGCGCTCGGGTGGTCGGCGGAAGTGCACTGCCTGAGGAGATTCGGCGGGCTGACCTGCGGAACGCACCCATTGCGTTGGTCGAGCTTGTCGAGACCTGGTGCGCGGATCTCGAGGCACGTCGAGTGGTTTACTTCGACAAGCTCAGCACAAGTCGACAGGCTCGACCGGCGACGGGGGCGCGACGTGCAGGCACGTCACGAGGGCTCGACCTCGCGGGGCGGGCTCGCGGGGGAGTCACGCGGGCTTGTGGGTGCGCAGGATGCGGAAGCCCTTGTCCATCGCGTAGCGGGAGACCTCGAGGGTGTCGGGGAACTCGTCGGCGAGCCAGCGCTGCAGCGAGTCCGAGCCCAGGTTGCGCTGCACGACGAGCCAGGCATCCGTACCCGGGGTCAGGCGGGGCAGCCAGTGGCTGAGCATGGCGTGCAGCTCGGCCTTGCCCACCCGGATGGGCGGATTCGACCAGATGCCGGCGAACGACACCGACTCGGGAACATCCGCGGGCAACACGGCGTTGATGTTGGTGAGCCCCAAGTTGGTGGCGTTCAACCGCACCAGTTCGAGGGCTCGCTCGTTGACGTCCACGGCCCAGACCGTGGCCGAGGGATCGGCGAGGGCCAGGTGCAGGCTGATCGGGCCCCAGCCGCAGCCGAGGTCCAGGATGTCGCCGCCGCCGGAAGGTTCGGGAGCCTCACGCATCAGCACCTTGGTGCCGGTGTCGATGTGTTCGGGGGAGAAGATCGCGTTCGCGGTCGTGACCTCGCGGATTGCACCGGCGATCTTCACGGTGATCTGCCGCAATTTCAGGTCGCTGCCCGGAGCCGACGAGAAATAGTGTTCGGAAGCCATACAACGAACTTATCGAAAGAAGAGGAACTAGAGTTAAAGCAATGACTGAATCAACCGCTCCACACGACGATGACGATGTAGTTGCGCGCGTGCTGGCCAGCGCCGAGAGCCGTTCGTCCGGCTACTCCCTCTTCGCCAGCGGATCGGCGCAGGCCCTGCAGGCCCGCCCGGCCGACGGCGGCTTCGACGGCGGCGACCACGACGGCGAACAGACCGAGCGTGAAGACCGCAACGCCCTGCGCCGTGTCGGTGGGCTCTCCACCGAACTCCAGGATGTCACCGAGGTCGAATACCGCCAGCTGCGCCTCGAAAACGTGGTGCTGATCGGCGTCTACTCCGCCCGCAGCCTGCTCGACGCCGAGAATTCCATGCGCGAACTCGCCGCCCTGGCCGAGACCGCCGGCGCCACCGTGCTCGACGGCCTGTTGCAGCGCCGTGCCACCCCCGACCCCAGCACGTATCTCGGTAAGGGCAAGGCGCTCGAACTGGCATCCATCGTGGCCGCGCTCGGCGCCGACACCGTGATCGCCGACTCCGAACTCGCGCCCAGCCAGCGGCGTGCCCTCGAAGACGTGGTCAAGGTGAAGGTCATCGACCGCACCGCCGTGATCCTCGACATCTTCAGCCAGCACGCCAAGAGCCGGGAGGGCAAGGCGCAGGTCGAACTCGCCCAGCTCGCCTACCTGCTTCCCCGCCTCCGCGGTTGGGGCGACTCGATGTCCCGCCAGGCCGGTGGCCAGGTCGGTGGCACCGGAGCCGGCATGGGCTCGCGCGGACCCGGTGAGACGAAGATCGAACTCGACCGTCGCCGCATCCACACGAGGATGTCCCGGCTGCGCAAGCAGATGATCGAGATGAAGCCCGCCCGCGAGGCCAAGCGGGCCAACCGCAAGCGCAACGCGGTGCCCTCCGTGGCCATCGTCGGGTACACCAACGCCGGCAAGTCCAGCCTGCTCAACCGCATCACCAAGGCCGGGGTGCTCGTCGAGAACTCCTTGTTCGCCACCCTGGACGCCACGGTGCGCAAGTCCAGCACCGCGGACGGCCGGCTGTACACCTTCACCGACACCGTCGGTTTCGTGCGCAACCTGCCGCACCAGTTGGTGGAGGCATTCCGCTCCACCCTCGAGGAGGTCGCGGACTCCGACGTCATCATCCACGTCGTCGACGCTTCACACCCCGACCCGGCCAGCCAGCTGGCCACGGTGCGCGAGGTCATCGGTGAGGTCGGCGCCAGCGCCATCCCCGAGCTGGTCGTGTTCAACAAGAGCGACCTGGTCAGCGACGACGACCGCCTCGTGCTGCGCGGACTCTCCCCACAGGCGATCTTCGTCTCGGCGCGCTCCGGCGAGGGTATCGACGCTGTGCTCACGGCCGTCGAGACCATGCTTCCCCGCCCGGAAATCCGGCTCGACCTGCTCATTCCCTATGACCGAGGTGACCTCATCCCGATCCTGCACGGCCAGGGCAAGGTGCTCGCGCTGGACTACGCCGAGACCGGCACGCTCGTGACGGCGCTCGTCTCGCCCGGCATCGAGGCCCAGTTCACGCCCTTCGTGGTGGCACCGGCCGTCACCGCCTAGTACCCGTTCCGCCCGCCAGGCGGCCCCGTGTCTCCCCGGAGACGCGAGGGCCGCCTCTCGGCGTTTAATGGCCCCATTATGGCCGCGAACGTAACATTCGGCTATGCGGATGCGCGCCGCTGAGACCCGTTGTTAGAGTCATCTCATTCGTTGCCGGGAGCACCATCCGCCCGGCATGGAGCGACAGCCGAGCCCGGCACCCGCCCGCGATCGACCGCCTGTTTGTCACGCCGGCGGTCCGCGGCCGCCCGGCCCTTCGAGTTGTACCGACCATGCCGAATGAGGAACCATGAGCGCAGCCGTTGCGTCCACAGGTGCAGACCCTGCCTGTCCGCCCTCCACCCCGTTCTCGTTCGAGTTGTACCCGCCCAAGACGGATGCCGCCACGACGGCCCTGCACTCCACCATCGACACCCTGGCCGCGGCCGGCCCCGAGTTCATCTCGGTGACCTACGGCGCCAGCGGCTCCTCCCGCACCTCGTCCCTCGACGTACTGCGCTACATCCGCACGGCAACCCGGGTGGACCCGATGGCGCACCTGACCTGCGTGGGGTCGTCACATGCCCAGGCCAGCAGCCTGATCCGCGAGTTCCTCGACGCCGGCGTGCGCAGCTTCCTCGCCCTGCGCGGGGACCCGCCGGCGGGATCGACCGAGGGTGACGCGTTCCTCGGCGACCTGCACAGCGCCGGCGAGCTCGTGCAGCTGATCCATCGGGTGCAGGCCGAACGGGTGCCCTACCAGGAGACCCCGATCCCCGGCCTGCCTCAGGCCCGCGCGGTCAAGACCGAACGCGAGCATGTGCGTATCGCCGTCGCCGCGTTCCCGAACGGGCACCCACGCTCGCGCTCCACGGCCCAGGACATCGACACCCTGCTGGCCAAGCAGGCCGCCGGCGCGAACCTGGCCATCACCCAGCTGTTCTTCCACGCCGACCACTACCTGAGCTTCATCCAGCGGGCCAGGGAGGCCGGCGTCGAATTCCCGATCCTGCCCGGCATCATGCCGGTCACCAGCCCGGGCCGGCTGCGGCGCATCCTCGAGCTCTCCGGCGAGGAGCTGCCCGCCGAGCTCTCCATCCAGCTCGAGGTGGAGCCCACCGCCCAAGGCCAGCGGGAGATCGGCATCAGCCATGCCGCCGCGCTGGCCAAGAAGCTCATCGCGGGCGGCGCTCCCGGCCTGCACCTCTACGCCTTCAACCAGCACGAAACCGTGCTCGCCGTACTCGACCGGGCGGGGGCGCTCGCGCCCGCCGCACCGCTCGCCACATCCCAGCTCCCGCCCCCGACCATTGCCCCCACCAGCCCCGCTGCCGGCACCCCTGCCGGTACCCACCCCACGAAGGACTCCTGATGACCACCACCGCTTCCGCCTTCCCCACCGGAACGATCCTCGGCTACCCGCGAATCGGGCGCCGCCGAGAACTCAAAAAGGCCGTCGAAGCGTTCTGGGCCGGCCGGATCGACGCCGAGGAGCTCGAGGCCGCCGCCGCGGCCCTCCGCAACACCACCCGGGAACGACTCGTGAGCCTGGGCCTGGGCCGCACCGACTCGTCGATCCCGGAGAGCTTCTCCTACTACGACCAGGTGCTGGATGCGGCGGTGACCGTCGGCGCCATCCCCGCCCGGTTCGCTGACCTCGTCGACGCCGCCGGCCACCTCGACCTGGCCGGCTACTTCACCCTCGCGCGCGGCGCCGGAGAGAACCTGCCGCTGGAGATGACCAAGTGGTTCGACTCCAACTACCACTACCTGGTGCCGGAGATCGGCCCGGAGACCACCTTCTCCCTCGCCAGCGACCGCATCGTGCGCGAGTTCGACGAAGCCGTGGCCGCCGGATTCCTCACCCGCCCGGTCATCGTCGGCCCGGTCACCTTCCTGCTCCTCGCCAAACCGTCGAGCGACGCTCCGGCCGGGTTCCACCCACTCGACCGCCTGGACGACCTGCTGCCCGTCTACGCCACCCTGATCGAACGCCTCGCCGCTGCGGGCGCCGAGTGGGTGCAGCTGGACGAACCCGGACTCGTCAGCGAGAGCATCGACATCCCGCGGGACGCCGCCCTGGCGGCCCTCGCACGGGCGTACGCGGTGCTCGGCGCGGTCCAAAACCGGCCAGCCCTGTTCGTGGCGGCACCGTACGGCAGCCTGGATGACGCGCTGCCCGTGCTGGCCGGCTCCGCGGTCGAGGCCATCGGGCTCGATCTTGTGCGCGGCACGGTTCCCACCAGCGCGGCCGGGCTGGGCGAAACCGTCCTCGTCGCCGGCGTGATCGACGGCCACAACATCTGGCGCGGCGACCTCGCGGCGGCCTTCGAAACCGTCGGCCGGCTCAGCGCACTGAGCGACAAGATCGCCGTCTCCAGCTCGACCTCCCTGCTGCACCTGCCGCACGACGTGACCGACGAGAGCAAGCTCGGCGCGGACCTTCCCGGTTGGCTCGCCTTCGCCGACCAGAAGATCGGCCAGGTCGCCACCCTCGCCCGCGGCCTCACCGAGGGCCGGGCGGCCATCCAGGCCGACCTCGACGCGGCCACGGCTTCTCTCGCCGCACGCCGGGTGTCACCGGGGGTACGCGACGGTGCCGTGCGCGCCCGGCTCGAGTCGCTCACCCCGGCCGACTTCAGCCGCGGCGACTACGAGACCCGGGTCGCCGCACAGGAGGCCGTGCTCGACCTGCCACCGCTGCCGACCACGACGATCGGGTCGTTCCCGCAGACCGGGGAGATCCGCCGTGCCCGCGCCCGCCTGGTCTCCGGTGAACTCGCCCCCGCCGACTACCAGGAGCTCATGCGCGCCGAGATCGGCCGGGTCGTGCAGCTGCAGGAGGACCTCGGCCTGGACGTGCTCGTGCACGGAGAACCCGAACGCAACGACATGGTGCAGTATTTCGCCGAGAACCTCGACGGCTTCACCGTCACCGAGAACGGATGGGTGCAGTCCTATGGCAGCCGGTGCACCCGCCCGTCGATCCTCTGGGGCGACGTGTCCCGCCCGGCGCCGATCACGGTGGAGTGGTCCAGCTACACCCAGAGCCTCACCGAGAAGCCCGTGAAGGGGATGCTCACCGGGCCGGTCACCATCCTGGCCTGGTCGTTCGTGCGTGACGACCAGCCGCTGGGGGAGACCGCCCGCCAGGTGGCGCTGGCGTTGCGCGACGAGATCGGCGACCTGGAGGCCGCGGGCATCCAGGTCGTGCAGGTCGACGAGCCCGCCCTCCGGGAACTGCTGCCGCTGAAGAAGAAGGACCACGCGGACTACCTGGACTGGTCGGTGGGGTCGTTCCGGCTGGCCACGGCCGGTGTGGCCGACGCGACGCAGATCCACACCCACCTCTGCTACTCCGAATTCGGCGTCGTCATCGATGCCATCCGCAACCTGGATGCCGACGTGACCAGCATCGAGGCGGCGCGATCGAAGATGGAGGTCGTGGCGGACATCCAGACCAGCGGCTTCGACCACGGCATCGGCCCGGGCGTCTACGACATCCACTCGCCGCGGGTACCCGGCGTGGCCGAGATCACCGAGCTGCTCGAGCGGGCCCTCGAATCGATCCCCGCCCGCCAGGTCTGGGTGAACCCCGACTGCGGGTTGAAGACCCGCGGGTACGCGGAGACCGTCGAGTCGCTCCGCAACATCGTGGACGCCACCCGCGCCGTGCGGGCGACGCTGGTCTGATCCCGGCAGCGCACCCAGCGCACCGAACACGAAAAGGCCCGGCTCCCCGTGGTGGAGCCGGCCTGTTTCGTCCAGGGGAGCTGGCTAGACCGACCGGAGCACGGCGACGACCTTGCCGAGGACCTCGGCGTAGTCGCCCAGGATGGGCTCGAAGTTGGTGTTCCGGGGCAGCAGCCAGGTGTGGCCGTCGCGCTGGCGGAACACCTTGACGGTGGCCTCACCGTCGAGCATCGCGGCGACGATCTCGCCGTTCTCGGCCGTCTTCTGCTGGCGGATGACGACCCAGTCGCCATCGCAGATCGCGGCGTCGATCATCGACTCACCGACCACCTTGAGCATGAACAGCTCGCCCTTGCCCACCAGCTGGCGGGGGAGCGGGAAGATCTCGTCGATCTGCTGGTCGGCCATGATCGGGATACCGGCGGCGATACGGCCGACGAGGGGCACCATCGCCGCGTCACCGACCTGGATGCCGGCCTGATAGTCGTCGGGTGCGCCGGGCACGACATCGTCGCCGGACTGGGGGACCTCGATGAGCACCTCGAGCGCGCGCGGCCGGTTCGGGTCGCGGCGCAGGTACCCGCTCAGCTGCAGCTGGTGGAGCTGGTGCGTCACGCTCGACAGGGACGAGAGGCCCACGGCGTCGCCGATCTCCCGCATGCTCGGCGGATACCCGCGGTCACGCACCGAGCGCTGGATGACGTCCATGACGGCGCGCTGTTTATCGCTCAGGGTCTTGCGGCGCCGCGTGGTGCCTTTATCCCGAGGTGTGCTCTGCTGGGCCACGTTGTCGCTCCTCTGCTTGGTCTGGCGGTGAGTAGGTCTGGCTGGTGAGGCCGGTCGGCCGATGATTCCTGCTGGCCGGTGGGTCTTCCCGGCTGGCGATTCCGGCCGGCGATCTGCTGCTGCGAAGGCCTGCTGGAGCCAATGTCGGAGGTCTCTGTTTGAGTACAGCTACCAATCGAAACTGTAGCCAAACAGCGACGGTTTCTAGACATGCATTCGAGTGTGTTGCCGAATCCGTCTATATATTATCCGCAAACAGGGTTGATTGTTCGAACATTCGAAGTTATATTCGGAACATAGATTCGCATCCGGCCCTCCCGGCCGAGGGCCGGATGCGTTACCAGGAGGTCTGACATGAGCGCAGCATACGCACTAAAGCCCGGTTCGGGTACCGGAGGTTCGAACACTTCTCGCCCGAACGCCCCACGGCTGAGCATCGTCGGCGACAGCCGCGAGCACGCCACCCAGTTCGCATCCGCCCCGCGCACCCACCTGCGGCTCACCCGCCGCGGCCGGATCGTCTTCACGACCCTCGCGGCACTGCCGCTGGTGCTCGGTTCCATCGTCGTCGCCGTCAACGGCGGCGTCGCTGCCGCAGAGGGCACGACCGGAGTCGGAGCGGCAGCGTTCGACTACGTCACCATCGAATCCGGGCAGTCGCTCTGGCAGCTGGCCGAGTCCATCGCCCCCACCCAGGACCCGCGCGACGTGATCGCCGACATCGTCAACCTTAACCAGCTGCCGTCCGACGCCGTGCAGCCCGGCCAGCGCCTGGCCCTCCCCGCCGGCTACTGAGCCGACACCTCCCGGCAGCCGCCGGGAGAGGGCACCCGCGGCGCAACTAAGCTTGTTCGGGTGACCAGCCTCGACGACCTGCCCCTGCGCGCCAACCTCCGCGGACAAATCCCTTACGGTGCACCGCAGTTGCACGTACCGGTGGCGCTGAACGTGAACGAGAATACCCACCCGATTCCGCCGGCTGTCGCCGCGGACATCGCGCAGGCCCTCGCCGCAGCGATCCTGACCGTGAACCGCTACCCCGACCGGGAGTTCACCCAGCTGCGCGACGACCTCGCCGGCTACCTCGGCCACGGCCTCACCCGCGACAACATCTGGGCGGCCAACGGCTCCAACGAGGTGCTGCAGCAGGTGCTGCAGGCCTTCGGCGGACCGGGCCGGTCCCTGCTCGGCTTCGCGCCGACCTATTCGATGTACTCGATCCTCGCCTCCGGCACCGATACCCGCTGGATCGCCGGCGGCCGGGACGCCGACTACGAGTTGTCCCCGGAGACCGCCGCGCGCTGGGTGCGCGAGACCTCGCCCGACATCGTTTTCCTCTGCTCCCCGAACAACCCCACCGGAACACCCCTGTCGCTGGCCACGATCGAAGCGGTCTACGACGCCACCGACGGCATCGTCGTGGTCGACGAGGCGTACGCCGAATTCGCCCCCGCCGGCACGGAGAGTGCGCTCAGCCTGCTGCCCGGGCGTGAACGCCTGCTGGTCTCCCGCACCATGAGCAAGGCCTTCGCCTTCGCGGGAGTGCGCCTGGGCTACCTCGCCGCCGACCCGGCCGTCACGGATGCGCTCCGCCTGGTCCGCCTGCCCTACCACCTGTCCGCGCTCACCCAGGCGGCGGCCGTGGCCGCGCTCGCCCACACCGGCGAGATGCTCGCCATGGTCGATGACATCCGGGTGCAACGCGACCGCCTGGTGGCCGAACTCAGCGCCCTCGGCTTCAACCCGCTCCGCAGCGGCAGCAACTTCGTGCTCTTCGGCGGGGTCACCGACCCGCACGCCACCTTCGAAGCTCTACTCGCCGAGGGAATCCTCATCCGCGACGTCGGCATCCCCGGTCACCTGCGCGTATCGGCCGGCACAGAAGCCGAGACCAGCGCCTTCCTGGCGGCCATCGCACGGCTGCGCCCGGCAGCCGAATAAACTAGGCGCATGACCAACGTCACGCCCTCGCCTCGCCGTGCCCACATCCAGCGCGAAACGAGCGAATCGAGCATCGACCTGTCGATCGACCTCGACGGCACCGGGGTGAGCGACATCCACACCAGCGTGCCGTTCTACGACCACCTGCTCACGGCGTTCGCGAAGCACTCGCTGACCGACCTCACCGTGCACGCCAAGGGCGACATCGAGATCGATGTGCACCACACCGTCGAGGACATCGGCATCGTGCTCGGCCAGGCCATCAAGCAGGCCCTCGGCGACAAGTCCGGCATCTCCCGGTACGGCGACGCTCTCGTGCCGCTGGACGAAGCGCTCGTGCAGGCCGTCGTCGACATCTCCGGCCGCCCCTACCTCGTGCACACCGGCGAGCCGGCCGGCTTCGAATTCCACCTCATCGGAGGCCACTTCACCGGATCCATGGTGCGGCACGTCTTCGAGGCAATCGCCTTCAACGCCGCGCTCACCGTGCACGTCACCGTGGTCGGCGGCCGCGACCCGCACCACATCGCCGAAGCGGAGTTCAAGGCCTTCGCCCGCGCCTTCCGCCAGGCCAAGGCGTACGACGCGCTGGTCTCCGGCATCCCGTCCACCAAGGGCGCCCTATGACCAGCGTCGTCGTGCTCGACTACGGCACCGGCAATGTGCACTCGGCCGTCAAGGCGCTCGAGCTGGCCGGCGCCGACGTCACCCTGACCGGTGACCGGAAGCTCGCGCTCGAGGCCGACGGCCTGCTGGTGCCCGGCGTCGGCGCGTTCAGCGCGGTGATGACGGCGCTCAACGACGCCCACGGCGGCGACATCATCGACAAGCGCCTCTCCGGCGGCCGCCCGGTGATGGGCATCTGCGTGGGCATGCAGGTCATGTTCGAACACGGGGTCGAGCGCGGCATCGAGTCCGAGGGCCTCGGCGAATGGCCGGGAACCGTCACGGCGCTGCCCGCCCCGGTGCTGCCGCACATGGGCTGGAACACCGTCACGCCCGACCCCGACTCCGTGCTCTTCCGCGGCCTGGAGGAGGAGCGGTTCTACTTCGTGCACTCCTACGCCGCCCAGGAGTGGACGCTCGACGTGATGCCGCCCTTCCCCGTTCCCCGCCTCACCTGGGCCACCCACGGCGCACCGTTCCTGGCCGCGGTCGAGAACGGCCCGCTGACGGCCACCCAGTTCCACCCCGAGAAGAGCGGCGACGCCGGCATCCGCCTGTTGTCGAACTGGCTCGGCACGCTGCGCGACTAGTCTTCCCACCCGCCGGTCGCCCTATGCGGCCGCACAATCATGAAAAGGCACCACCATGAGCGAGTTCAACAAAACCCCGAAGCTGGTCCTCCTGCCGGCCGTCGACGTCGCCGACGGCAAGGCCGTGCGGCTCACCCAGGGTGAGGCCGGCACTGAGACCAACTACGGCGACCCGATGGATGCCGCGCTCGACTGGGCCAACCAGGGCGCCGAGTGGATCCACCTCGTCGACCTTGACGCAGCGTTCGGGCGGGGTAACAACACCGGCGTGCTCAAGAAGGTCATCAAGCAGCTCCGCGGCGTGAACGTGGAACTCTCCGGCGGCATCCGCGACGACGAGTCGCTCGAGGCGGCCCTGAACACCGGTGTCAAGCGCATCAACCTGGGTACCGCCGCCCTGGAGAACCCGGAGTGGGCCGCCAGCGTGATCGCGCAGTACGGCGACGCTATCGCCGTCGGGCTCGACGTGCGCGGCACGACCCTCGCCGCCCGCGGCTGGACCAAGGACGGCGGCGACCTGTGGCAGGTGCTCGAGCGGCTCGAGGAAGCCGGGTGCACCCGCTACGTCGTCACCGACGTCACCAAGGACGGCACCCTCAAGGGACCGAACATCGAACTGCTGCGCGAGGTCATGGAGCGCACCCACCGGCCCGTGATCGCATCCGGCGGCATCGCCAGCCTGGACGACATCGCGGCGCTCCGTGAGCTCGTTCCGCTGGGCCTTGAGGGCGCCATTGTGGGCAAGGCCCTGTATGCGGGCGCGTTCACGCTCGCCGAGGCGCTGGATGTCTCCGGCGCATAACCTCGGCTCCACCGGCCGGCCGGAGGGCGGGGCGGACTCCGCCGGCCAGCCCTGGGCCGGCCGCTCGCTCGACCACGCCGACTTCGGCGACGACGACGGCCTGGCCCCGCCGGCGCTGCTCGACGCGCTGCAGCGGTTCCGCTCCCGGGAACTGGGGGAGGAGGGCGTGATCGACGCCCTCAGGTCGGCGCGCCTGCTCATCCCGCTGGTCACCGCTCTGGGCGCCGACGACGGGCAGGCCGACGTGGTCGGGGAGCACGGGTTGCGGATCGACAAGACCCAGGAACTGTCCATCATCACGGTGGCCGGGCCGGACGGCCGGGCCGTGCTGCCGGTGTTCTCCTCGGCCGCCGCGATGCGCCGCTGGAACACCGAGGCCAGGCCGGTTCCCGCCGATGCCGCCCGCGTGGCCCTCGCCGCCGCGCAGGAGGACACCGACCTCGTGGTGCTCGACCCCACCGCCGACACCGAGTTCGTCGTGCGCCGGCCCGCGCTCTGGGCGATAGCGCAGTCCGCACCGTGGACCCCCAGCTACGCCAGCCGCCAGGTTGCCGCCGCGTTCGAAGAGTCCATCACGACCGAACTCGCCGCGCTGTCGGTGAGCCTCACCGCCGGGGACCCCCAGGCCCGGCTGGCCGGCCCTGAACTCATCGTGCGCCTGGAGCTCGTCGACGGCCTCAGCCGCGCCGACCTCGACGCCACCCTGGCCCGCCTCGCCGCCCGCTGGGCCGCCGACGACGTGATCGCCACGGGCGTCGACTCCCTGCGCGTGCAGCTCGTCGCCTCCGCCTGACCTGCCCGCCCGTCTCACCCCGCGCATCCGCCCCGCTTCGCCCTCAACTGTGGCCAAAGCGCACAATTGGTGCCGGCGTACCGGGCGAACATCTCCGCACGGGGAACAGTTGGGAGCGGCATCCGGTGCGATGTCAGGGGTATCGGGGAGGATAGGGAGATGACGGAGATTCTCCAGCGCCTCTCGCCGGCTACCCGCACGTGGTTCACCGGCGCGTTCGACGCTCCCACCGAGGCGCAACTCGGCGCCTGGGATGCCATCTCACGCGGTTCGCACACCCTCGTCGTCGCCCCCACCGGGTCGGGCAAGACCCTGGCAGCGTTCCTCTGGGCGCTCGACCGCTTGTACTCGGCCTCCACGGGTGAGGCCGCCGTGACGGATGCCGCAACCGGCGTCGCACCTGCCTCCACTGATACAGGCACCCGGGTGCTCTACATCTCGCCGCTGAAGGCCCTCGGCGTGGACGTGGAACGCAACCTGCGCGCCCCGCTCGTGGGCATCGGCCAGGCCGCAGAACGGCTGGGCCTGGCGCCGGTGCGGGTGACCGTGGGCGTCCGCAGCGGCGACACCCCGGCGGCCGACCGCCGCACCCTCGTCAAGACGCCGCCCGAGATCCTCATCACCACGCCCGAGTCGCTCTTCCTCATGCTCACGTCCGCCGCCCGGGAGACCCTCCGCGGGGTGGACACCGTGATCATCGACGAGATCCACGCCGTCGCGGCCAG
Organism: Cryobacterium arcticum; assembly: GCF_001679725.1. Taxonomy (NCBI): domain Bacteria; kingdom Bacillati; phylum Actinomycetota; class Actinomycetes; order Micrococcales; family Microbacteriaceae; genus Cryobacterium; species Cryobacterium arcticum. The sequence goes on from NZ_CP016282.1 coordinate 1,330,043, forward strand.
CAAGCGCGGCGCGCACCTCGCCGTGTCGCTGGAGCGCCTGGACGCACTGCTGGCCAAACCCGCCCAGCGCATCGGCCTGTCCGCCACGGTGCGGCCGGCCTCCGAGGTGGCCCGATTCCTCGGCGGGCAGGCTCCCGTGGAGATCGTGGCGCCGAAGAACGAGAAGCGCTTCGACCTGCGAGTCATCGTGCCCGTCGACGACATGACCCAGCTCGGCGCCGTGCCCGCTCCGGAGGGCGCCACCTCCGCCGCGGCCCCGCAGACCGGGTCGATCTGGCCGCACGTGGAGGAGGCGATCGTGGATGCCGTGCTCGCGCACTCCTCCTCGATCGTGTTCGCCAACTCCCGACGCCTGGCCGAGCGGCTCACGGCGCGGTTCAACGAGATCTACAGCGAGCGGCTCGACGCAGCCGAGCAGGCTCAGCTCGTGCTTGCGGGCGGGGATGCCGCCGCCGGCGCGGACGCCGTGGGGACGACATCCGCGGCACGCACGGCCGTCGCGGCACCGGCCCGGCCGCCCGCCGAACTGATGGGCGGCAGCGGCCAGACCGAGGGCGCCGAGCTGCTGCTGGCGCGCGCCCACCACGGATCGGTGAGCAAGGAACAGCGGGCCATGATCGAGGACGACCTCAAGTCCGGGAGACTCCGTTGCGTGGTGGCCACCTCGAGCCTGGAGCTCGGCATCGACATGGGCGAGGTCGACCTGGTGGTGCAGGTGGAGTCGCCGCCGTCGGTGGCCAGCGGCCTGCAGCGCGTGGGCCGGGCCGGCCACCAGGTCGGCGAGGTCTCCCGCGGCATCATCTTCCCCAAACACCGGGCCGACCTGATCCACGCCACCGTCGCGGCCGAGCGGATGGTGTCGGGCATGATCGAATCGCTGCAGGTGCCCGCGAACCCGCTCGACATCCTCGCCCAGCAGACCATCGCCGCGGTCGCCCTCGAACCGATCGACGCCGAAGAGTGGTTCGACGCCGTGCGGCGCAGCGCCCCGTTCGCGACCCTGCCGCGCTCGGCCTACGAGGCCACCCTCGACCTGCTCGCCGGCCGGTACCCGTCCGACCAGTTCGCCGAACTGCGGCCTCGGATCATCTGGGACCGCGACTCCGGCCTGCTCACCGGTCGGCCCGGCGCCCAGCGCCTGGCCGTCACGAGCGGCGGCACCATCCCCGACCGCGGCCTGTTCGGGGTGTTCATGGTCGGCGGCGACTCGGCCACCGGTCGCCGGGTGGGCGAGCTCGACGAGGAGATGGTCTACGAGTCCCGCGTCGGCGACGTGTTCGCGCTCGGAGCCACGAGCTGGCGCATCCAGGAGATCACCCACGACCGGGTGCTCGTGCTGCCCGCGTTCGGCGAACCCGGCCGGCTGCCGTTCTGGAAGGGCGACGGCCTGGGCCGGCCCGCCGAACTCGGCGCGGCCATCGGCGCGTTCCTCCGCGAGGTGTCCGCGCTCACCCCGGCGAAGGCCCGCGCGCGCTGCCTGGCCGTGGGCCTGGACGAGCGGGCCGTCACCAACCTGCTGGCCTTCCTCGACGAACAGCGCGCCGCCACCCGCTACCTGCCCACCGACCAGACCCTCGTGGTCGAGCGGTTCCGCGACGAACTCGGCGACTGGCGGGTCATCCTGCACTCGCCGTTCGGCCTCACCGTGCACGCGCCGTGGGCCCTCGCCGTTGGCGCCCGGGTGCGCGAGCGTTTCGGCATCGACGGCGCCTGCGTCGCGAGCGACGACGGCATCGTCGTGCGCATCCCCGACACCGAGTCGGAGCCGCCCGGCGCCGACCTCTTCGTCTTCGACCCCGACGAACTGGAGCAACTCGTCACCGACGAGGTCGGCGGCTCCGCCCTGTTCGCCTCCCGGTTCCGCGAGTGCGCGGCCCGGGCACTGCTCTTGCCCCGGTACCGGCCGGGCAGCCGCTCACCGCTCTGGCAGCAACGCCAGAAGGCCTCCCAGCTGCTCGACGTGGCCCGCGAATACCCGTCGTTCCCGATCATCCTCGAGACCATCCGCGAATGCCTGCAGGATGTCTACGACCTGCCCGCCCTCGTGGCGCTGACCAAGCAGGTGGCCAGCCGCGCCATCCGCCTGGTGGAGACCAGCACCGACTCGGCCAGCCCGTTCGCCAACGCGCTGCTGTTCGGCTACGTCGCCGCGTTCATGTACGAGGGCGATTCACCGCTGGCCGAACGCCGCGCCACGGCCCTGTCGATCGACTCCGGCCTGCTCGCCGAGCTGCTCGGCCGGGTGGAGCTGCGCGAGTTGCTCGACCCCGTCGTGATGGAACGCACCGACGCCGAACTGCAGCGTCTCGCCCCCGACCGCCGTGCCCGCGGGCTGGAAGGCGTCGCCGACCTGCTCCGCGGCCTCGGCCCGCTCACCGTCGACGAGGTCGCCGCTCGGCTGCAGGCCTACGGCGTGCCCGAGAGCGCTGAGACCGCGGATGCGGGGGCGCCCGGGTCCGGCACGACCGACGGCGACGACGCATCCGCACCGCCCGCCGCCACCGAGGCAGAGGCCCGCGCCCACCTCGACACGCTCACCGCCGCGCGGCGCGCCCTCAAGGTGGGCATCGCCGGCGAGGAACGCTGGGCGGTGATCGAGGACGCCGGCCGGTTGCGCGACGCCCTCGGCGTTCCGCTGGCCCCGGGCATCCCCGAGGCCTTCACCGAGAGTGTGAAAGACCCGCTCGGCGACCTCGTCAGCCGGTACGCCCGCACCCACGGTCCGTTCACCACGGCCGACGTGGCGGCCCGATTCGGGTTCGGCAGCGCCATCGCCCTGGGCGCCCTGCGCCGGCTGGCGGATGCGCGACGCATCGTCGAGGGGGAGTTCCGCCCGCACGGCAGCGGCAGCGAGTGGTGCGACGCCGAGGTACTGCGGCGGCTGCGCCGCCGCTCGCTCGCGGCGTTGCGGCATGAGATCGAACCCGTGGACCAGGCCACCCTCGGCCGGTTCCTGCCGGCCTGGCAGCATGTCGGCGGCAAGCTCCGCGGGGTCGACGGCGTGGTCTCCGTGATCGAACAGCTCGAGGGCGCCCGCATCCCGGCGTCCGCCTGGGAGACCCTGATCCTGCCCGCCCGGGTGAGCGATTACCACCCGGGCATGCTCGACGAACTCACCAACGCGGGCGAGGTGCTCTGGGCCGGCGCCGGTACGCTGGCCGGCAACGACGGCTGGGTGAGCCTGCACCTGACCGACACCGCACCGCTCACCCTGCCCGTTCCCACCGAACTGGAGACCACCCCGTTGCAAAGGGAGATCCTCGCCACCCTGGGCGGCGGCGGGGGCTACTTCTTCCGGCAGCTGGCCGACTCGGTCGGCAGCCAGGACGACGGTGAGCTCATCGAGGCGCTCTGGGACCTCGTCTGGTCCGGCCTGGTGAGCAACGACACCTTCGCCCCGGTGCGCTCGCTGGTCTCCGGCGGCAAGTCGGCGCACTCCACGCGCCGCGCCGCGCCGCGCGCCCGGCTGCACCGTGGCCGTGCCCTGCCCCGGGCCACCATGCCCAGCCGGCAGGGACCGCCCACGGTCTCCGGTCGGTGGTCGATCGTGCCCGTCGCCGACACCTCCGCCACCCGTCGTGCGCACGCCCTGGGCGAGACCATGCTCGAACGTTATGGCGTCGTCACCCGCGGCGCTGTCATGGGTGAGAACGTGCTCGGCGGCTTCGCCCTGGTGTACAAAACCCTCAGTGGCTTCGAGGAGATGGGCCGGTGCCGCCGCGGTTACTTCGTCGAGGGGCTCGGCGCCTCCCAGTTCGCCACCGCCGGCACCATCGACCGGATGCGCGGCTACGTCGACGAGCGTGAGCGCGCCGAGCGCGGCGACCGGTCGGCGCCCACCGCGGTGACCCTCGCCGCCACCGACCCGGCCAACCCGTACGGCGCCGTGCTGCCGTGGCCCGCGCTGCCTGAGGGCACCGGACACCGGCCGGGCCGCAAGGCGGGCGGCCTCGTCGTGCTCGTCGACGGGCACCTGGTGCTCTACGTGGAGCGCGGCGGCAAATCGATGCTCGTATTCGACCCCGCCGCTGCCGCCGCCACCGCCACCGCCACCGGGCAGGACACGGGCGCTGGCGACCCCGACGCGGGTCCCACCGGTGGATCGCGGACCGCGTCCGCGCGGTCGGCCCCGGCCGGTTCTGCGCAGGCTGGCTCGCCTGGGGCACGGACGGCCTCGGCAGGCTCTGCCGGGTCGTCCTCGGCATCTGGCCACACGGGTGCACAACGGGCGGCGCCGTCGGAGACCGTGCTGGCGGCCACCCGCTCGCTGGCCGCGACGGTCACCACCGGAAGGGTGCCCAAGCTCGCCGTGGAAACCGTGAACGCCGACTTCGTGCTCGGCACCACGGTGGGCGACGCCCTGCGCGCGGCCGGCTTCACCGAGACCCCGCGGGGGCTGAGGCTCAGTGCCTGAGGGTGACACCGTCTACCGCAGCGCCCGCAGCCTCGATGAGGCGCTGCACGGCGCCACGCTCACCCGGTGCGACATCCGGGTGCCGGCGTTCGCGACCGTCGACCTGACCGGTCAGACGGTGCACGAGGTGATCAGCCGAGGCAAACACCTGGTGGCGCACGTGGGGGAGACCACCATCCACTCGCACCTCAAGATGGAGGGCACCTGGCACCTCTACAGGCACGGCACGAAATGGCAGCGGCCGGCCTTCCAGGCCCGCATCGTGCTGGAGACCGCGTACTGGGTGGCCGTGGGGTTCGAGCTGGGCACCCTGGAGCTCTTTCCCACCACGGAGGACGAGCAGCACCTCGGCTACCTCGGCCCCGACCTGCTCGGCCCCGACTGGGATGCAGAGGAGGCCGTGCGCCGTCTCCGTGCGGCCGGTGACAGCGCGCCGGGTGTCAGCTCGGCAGAGCCTAGCGCCGCCGGGACCAGCGTCGCTGGGACCACCGCGGCAGTGGCCAGCGCGGCCGGCATCAGCGTGGGCGAGAAGCCCGTGGCCGTGGCCCTGGGCGACCAGCGCAACCTTGCCGGTCTCGGCAACGTCTACGTGAACGAACTCTGTTTCCTGCGCGGGTTGCTGCCGACCCGGCCGATCAGCGAGGTCGCCGACGTGGACGGCCTGGTCGCGCTGGCGCACCGGCTGATCACGGCCAACCGGGACCGCTCGGAGCGCACCACGACGGGCAACCTGCGCCGGGGGATGCGCACCTTCGTCTACGGGCGCGAACGGCAGCCCTGCCGGCGCTGCGGCACGCGCATCCAGAGCGGCGAGCTGGGCCGCAGCGAGCTCGAGAAGCGGGTCACCTACTGGTGCCCGCGCTGCCAAACCTGAGGGGTGCGGGCGCCGTACCCGATCGTCGGTCGAGCTTGTCGAGACCTGGTGACGTGCGTGTGTGTCGCACCCACACGTCGGTCGAGCTTGTCGAGACCTGGCGACGTGCGTGTGTGTCGCACCCACACGTCGGTCGAGCTTGTCGAGACCTGGCGAGGTCGTCTCGCGGGGTCTCGACGGGCTCGAGCAGCGTGTTTGTTGCGTTGGCGAGGCCGTCTTACGGGGTCTCGACAGGCTCGACCAGCGGGGTGGGCGCGTTCCGCAGGCCGCCCCGCCGGGTCTCGACAGGCTGGACCAGCGGATGCGTCGTAACCGATCGTCGGTCGAGCTTGTCGAGACCTGGTGACGTGCGTGTGTGTCGCACCCATACGTCGGTCGAGCTTGTCGAGACCTGGTGACGTGCGTGTGTGTCGCACCCATACGTCGGTCGAGCTTGTCGAGACCTGGCGAGGTCGTCTTGCGGGGTCTCGACAGGCTCGACCAGCGTGTTGTCGCGTTGGCGAGGCTGTCTTGTGGGGTCTCGACAAGCTCGACCAGCGAGATGCTTAGGGAAAAGCCCTAGTTGACCGGGCCGGTGAACTTCTCGCCGGGGCCCTGGCCGATCGGGTCGGGGATGGCGGATGCCTCACGGAACGCCAGCTGCAACGAGCGCAGGCCGTCGCGCAGACTCCGCGCGTGCATGTCCGAAATGTCGGGGGCGGATGCCGTAATCAGGCCGGCGAGGGCCGTGATCAGCTTGCGCGCCTCATCCAGGTCGATCTGGGTGTCGGGGTCGTCGGCGAGCCCGACCTTGACCGCCGAGGCGCTCATCAGGTGCACCGCCGCGGTCGTGATGATCTCCACCGCCGCCACATCCGCGATGTCCCTGGTTGCCTGGCCGGATGAATCCTGGTCGAAATTGTCGCTCACTGGTTTCCTCTGTTATGCTTACCCGGGCTCCGAGATGAAAGTCTCGGTACGAAAGTGGATAATCTCCCACCCGCGCTTGACCGCTTCATAAAGGTTACCGGGTAGTTTGCACTCCGCCGTCGCTTGCTGGTTTCCAGCTTGCACGGTAGATAGGGTGCCGTACGTGGTTGATGAGTAACAGAACAAGGAAATGTTCTGAGGCTTAGGAATTGCGCGCGCGATTGTCTCCTCTTCGTCTCCGGACGACATCCGTTGTCAGGCTGTAGCCACGATGCTTGAGTAGAGGAGAGACGCATCAGCGATCCCCGTACAAATGACCGTATCCGCGTCCCCGAAGTCCGTCTCGTTGGTCCCAACGGCGAACAGGTTGGGGTCGTGGCGATTGATGTCGCCCTGCGCCTGGCACAGGAGGCTGACCTCGATCTGGTCGAAGTAGCCCCCACGTCCAAGCCGCCGGTCGCGAAGATCATGGATTACGGCAAGTTCAAGTACGAAGCTGCGCAGAAGGCGAAAGAAGCCCGGCGCAACCAGGCGAACACGATCCTCAAAGAGGTTCGCTTCCGCCTCAAGATTGATAAGCACGACTACGAGACCAAGCGCAAGCGCGCCGAAGGCTTCCTGAAGGCCGGCGACAAGGTCAAGGCCATGATTCTGTTCCGTGGCCGTGAACAGTCCCGTCCCGACCAGGGTGTACGTCTGCTTCAGAGATTTGCCGAGGATGTCGCGGAGTTCGGTTCTGTGGAATCGAGCCCGACCATCGACGGTCGAAACATGGTCATGGTGATTGGCCCGCTGAAGAACAAATCAGAGGCCAAGGCAGAGGCCAATGCACATAGAGCTGCTGACAAAGCAGCCAAACAGGAGGAAAAGAATGCCTAAGCAGAAGACCCACTCTGGGACAAAGAAGCGTTTCAAGGTCACTGGCTCCGGCAAGATCATGAAGCAGCAGGCCGGACTTCGCCACAACCTCGAGGTCAAGAGCACGCAGCGCAAGTCCCGCCTGAACCAGGACCAGGTTCTCGCCAAGGCCGACGTCAAGGCCATCAAGAAGCTTCTCGGCCACTAGGCCCCGTACCCCTAAAGGAATTAGAAAATGGCAAGAGTAAAGAGGGCCGTCAACGCCCACAAGAAGCGTCGCGTAATCCTTGAGCGCGCCGAGGGTTACCGCGGTCAGCGTTCACGCCTGTACCGCAAGGCCAAGGAGCAGGTCACTCACTCCCTCGTCTACAGCTACCGTGACCGTCGTGCACGCAAGGGTGACTTCCGTCGCCTGTGGATCCAGCGCATCAACGCTGCGTCCCGTGCGAACGGCCTGACCTACAACCGCCTCATCCAGGGCCTCGCCCTGGCCGGCATCCAGGTCGACCGTCGCATCCTCGCCGACCTCGCCGTCACCGAGCCCGCCACCTTCGCGGCCATCGTTGCGAGCGCCAAGGCTGCACTGCCCGCTGACACCTCCGCACCCAAGGTTGCCAAGTAGTCACAGAGCATTTCCCAAACGGGAGCGACCATCACTGATGGTCGCTCCCGTTTTGTATGCCCGGCGGGGCATTCTGTGCCCGGCATACTCGGCACCTAAACTGGGTGCATGCTAGATAACCCCCGATCTCCTCGCGTGCGTGCCGTCGCGAAACTTGCGAACCGAGCCGCCCGCTCCGAGACGGGACTGTTCCTCCTCGAAGGCCCGCAGGCCGTCTCCGAAGCCCTCACCTTCCGCCCCGAACTCGTCGTGGAGCTCTACGCCACCCCGACCGCGCTCGAGCGCTACACCGAGATCGGCGATGCCGCCGTGGCCGCGGGCGTGGATGTGGAGTTCGTCACCGAGCAGGTGCTCGAGACGATGGCCGACACGGTCACCCCGCAGGGCTTCATCGCGGTGTGCCACCAGTTCCCCACCTCCATCAAGAAGATCTTCGCCAACGAGCCCAAGCTCATCGCGATCCTCGAAGAGGTGCGCGACCCCGGCAACGCCGGCACCATCATCCGGGCAGCGGATGCCGCGGGCGCCGACGCCGTGATCTTCACCGGCCGCAGCGTCGACCTGTACAACCCCAAGGTGGTGCGCTCGTCCACCGGGTCGATCTTCCACCTGCCCGTCGCCGTGGGCGTCACCCTCGCCGATGTACGCGAGCGGGCGAAGTTCGCCGGCATGCAGATCCTCGCCGCTGACATCAAGGGCGACGACCTCCTCGAGGCCCGCAACAGCGGCCTTCTCGCGGCTCCCACCGCTTGGCTGTTCGGCAACGAGGCCCGCGGTCTCACCGAGGAAGACCTGGCGATGGCGGACCGCGCGATTAGCGTTCCCATCTACGGAAACGCCGAATCGATGAACCTCGCGACAGCCGCATCCGTGTGCCTGTACGAGAGCGCTTTCTCGCACCGCGCGTAGCATCTTTGCCGGTCGGGCGTCTATTACGTTTGGGTTACCGACCGGCTTAATGGTGGCTCCAGCCTCGGCCCTAGCCTAAGTTGGGGGGTATGGAGCCAACAGAAACATCACCGGCGACGTCCAACATCACAGTTCGCCGGGGGGAACCCCTGGTCGTTATCACGGACGTCAATAAGCACTACGGGGACCTGCACGTTCTGAAGAACATCAACGCCACGGTCAACCGTGGCGAGGTGGTTGTGGTCATCGGCCCCAGCGGTTCGGGCAAGTCCACCCTGTGCCGGGCCATCAACCGGCTCGAGACCATCGACGACGGCTCGATCACGATCGACGGCAAGGAACTGCCCGCAGAGGGCAAGGCCCTCGCGCAGTTGCGTGCCGATGTCGGCATGGTTTTCCAGGCGTTCAACCTGTTCGCGCACAAGACCGTTCTCGAGAACGTCACCCTCGGGCCGATCAAGGTGCGCGGCATGAGCAAGGCCGACGCCGAGAAGAAGGCCATGGCCCTACTCGAGCGCGTCGGCGTGGCCAACCAAGCCAAGAAGATGCCGTCCCAGCTCTCCGGCGGCCAGCAGCAGCGTGTGGCCATCGCCCGCGCCCTCGCGATGGATCCCAAGCTGATCCTGCTCGACGAGCCCACCAGCGCGCTCGACCCCGAGATGATCAACGAGGTGCTCGAGGTCATGGTTGACCTCGCCAACGAGGGCATGACCATGATCGTGGTCACCCACGAGATGGGCTTCGCCCGCCGCGCCGCCGACCGGGTCATCTTCATGGCCGAGGGCGACATCGTGGAGGAAACCACGCCGGAGAAGTTCTTCACGAACCCCCAAAGCACGAGAGCGAAGGATTTCCTCTCCAAAATACTTGCCCACTAACCGGTCGGCGAGACACACAGCACACAGGAGGAAACCATGAGACGCAACAAGGGTCTAATGATCTCAGCCATCGCCCTCGCCGGAGCGTTCGCGCTGAGCGGATGCACCGATTCCGGCGCCAGCGCCCCGTCCGCGGCACCCGTGGAAGAAGTGACCTTCGATGAGGGCACCACCATGGCCGCCCTCAACGAGGCCGGCGAGATCACCATCGGCACCAAGTTCGACCAGCCGCTGTTCGGCCTCAAGGGCCCGGACGGAAACCCGGTCGGTTTCGACGTGGAAATCGGCAAGCTCATCGCAGCGAAGCTCGGCATTGAGGCGTCGAACATCAAGTGGGTTGAGACTGTCTCCGCCAACCGCGAGCCGTTCATCCAGAACGGCCAGGTCGACCTCGTGGTCGCCACCTACACGATCAACGATGCGCGCAAGGAAGTTGTCTCCTTCGCCGGCCCGTACTACGAAGCCGGTCAGGACCTGCTCGTGCTCGAGGGCAACCCCTCGAAGATCACCGGACCGGAAGACCTCGCGGACAAGAAGGTCTGTACCGTGAGCGGCTCCACCTCGGAGAAGAACATCGCGGCCTACACGACCAACATCATCGCGACCGACACCTACTCCAACTGCCTCGGCCCGCTGCGCAGCGGCGAGGTTGACGCTGTCACCACCGACAACGTGATCCTGGCCGGCCTCGCCGACCAGAACGCCGGTGAGTTCGAAGTTGTGGGCAACCCCTTCACCAAGGAGCCCTACGGCATCGGCCTGGCCAAGGACGACACCGACTTCCGCATGTTCATCAACGACGTGCTCGAAGAGTCCTACGACGACGGCAGCTGGGCCAAGGCCTGGGAAGCCACCGCAGGCTCGGTCCTGGAGACTCCGGAACCCCCGGCGGTCGACCGCTACTAGCGCGTAAGCATGATCTGATCGGGGTGGCCGCACCGGCCGCCCCGATCGGCAGTTTTTCCCGCACAACGCACAAACGACCAGCACGGTCTGGTCCTGAATCCGGTCTCGTACCGACACGAAAGAGGAGGTGAGTCTTGGACGCAGTCATTGAAAACCTGCCGGTCTTTCTGGAAGGCTTCAAGAACACGCTCGGGTTGCTGATTCTCTCCGGGCTCGGAGCACTTGTGCTCGGCGTGCTCGTGGCCGCCCTGCGCATCTCGCCCATCGGGTCGTTTCGGGCATTCGCGACCGTGTACACCGAGTTGGTGCGCAACACGCCGCTGACCCTGGTGCTGTTCTTCTGCGCGTACATCCTGCCGTACCTGCAGTTCTCGCCCGGTTACTTCTATCTCGCGTTGATCGGGCTCACCGTCTACACATCGCCTTTCGTGGCAGAGGCGCTCCGGTCCGGAATCAACGGCGTTCCCGTCGGTCAAGCCGAGGCCGCCCGCAGCGTGGGCCTCACCTTCGGCCAGTCGCTCAGCTACGTGATCATGCCCCAGGCCGTACGGATGGTGATCCCGCCCCTGATCAACGTCTTCATCGCCCTGACGAAGAACACGTCGGTGGCCGGCGCGTTCTTCGTCTTCGAGCTCTTCGGGGCCGGACGCCAGGTCGTCAACGACCGCGGCGACGCTGTGATCGCCATTCTTCTGGCTGTCGCATTCTTCTACCTGATCGTCACCATCACGCTCGGCCAGATCGCCGGCCGGGTGGAAAAGAAAGTGGCGGTGCTGCGATGAGTTCAGTTCTCTACGACGCCCCCGGCCCCAAGGCCCGCGCTCGCTCCAAGGTCATCTCCGTGGTCGGTGTCATCGCCATCCTCGCGTTGCTGGCCTGGCTGATTCTGGCGCTCGGCGCCCCCAAGGCCAGTGCCAACGGTGCCGTGCAGCCCGGGATGTGGGATCCGACCCGGTGGGATGCCCTCCTCGATGTCGAGGTCTGGCGCACCCTCGGGCGCGGTGCGTTGGCGACTCTCACCATGGCCGGTGTAGCAGCGTTCTTCGCGCTGATCCTCGGTGTCGTCTTCTCATTCCTGCGCTCCGCCGACCACGCCGCGATCCGGGTGCCCACGACGATCGTGCTCGAGTTCGTTCGCGGTATGCCCGTGCTGCTGATGATGCTCTTCATCCTCTTGGTGTTCTCCACCGGCTCCTTTTGGGCCGGCGTCGCGGCGCTCTCGGTGTACAACGGCGCGATCATCGGCGAGGCCTTGCGCGCCGGGATCAATTCGTTGCCACGCGGGCAGCGAGAGGCCGGTCTCGCTATCGGACTGACGCCCATCGCCACCCGGTTCCGCATCGAATTCCCCCAGGCGTTCCGTCAGATGCTGCCGATCATCATCGCCCAGCTGGTGGTTCTCCTCAAGGACACCTCGCTGGCCTTCGTGGTCGGTTATGAGGAACTGCTGCGCAGCGGTCTGTACACCATGACCAACTTCTTCGGCCAGCGGTACCAGTTCTCCTTCTTCCTGATCGTGCTCGCCATCTACCTGGCAATGAACCTCTCGCTGTCCTGGCTGGCACGCGTCATCGCTCGACGCTCGGGACCCAAGGCCGGCAAGCTTGTCGATCCGGAGCCTGTGCTCACGCCTCCGGAATCGCTGAGCCCCTTCTCGCGCGCGAACACCCCGTAGTCGCAGATCCCTCTGGTGCCCGTCCGCAGCCTGTGCTGCGGCCGGGCACTAAACTTGGGTCTCGTGTCTGCCCCCACTGAAATAACCGAACCCGTCGTCACCGCGGCCGTCGACGCCGCCCTCGCGGCGATCGAGTCCGCGACTGACTCCGCCGCCCTCAAGGCCGTGCGCTCGGCGCACGTCGGCGAGGCCTCCCCGCTGGCCGCCCTGAACGCCCTCATGCGCAGTGTGCCCGGCGACCAGAAGGCCGCCGCCGGCAAGCTCGTCGGCCAGGCCCGCGCCCGGGTCACCCAGGCGATGAACGCCCGCGAAGCCCAGATCGTCGAGGCCGAGGCCACCGCCCAGCTCGCCGCCGAGACCGTGGACGTCACCGCCGCCGCCTCCACCTGGCGGGCCGGCGCCCGGCACCCGCTCACCCTGCTGCAGGAACGCGTCTCCGACGTGTTCGTGGGCATGGGCTGGGAAGTCGCCGAAGGCCCCGAGCTCGAGAGCGAATGGTTCAACTTCGACGCGCTCAACTTCGACGAGGACCACCCGGCCCGCGCCATGCAGGACACCTTCTTCATCGACCCGCCCGAGGCGCACCTCGTGCTGCGTACCCACACCTCGCCCGTGCAGATGCGCGCGCTGCTCGGCAACGAACCGCCCGTCTACCGCATCTCCCCAGGCCGGGTCTACCGCACCGACGAGCTCGACGCCACGCACACCCCGGTCTTCCACCAGATCGAGGGCATCGCCGTAGACAAGGGCCTCACCATGGCGCACCTGCGCGGCACGCTTGACCACTTCGTCAAGGCCCTCTTCGGCGAGGAGGCCAAGGTGCGCCTGCGCCCCAACTACTTCCCGTTCACCGAGCCGAGCGCCGAGCTCGACCTCTGGCACCCCACCTTCAAGGACGGTGCCCGCTGGATCGAGTGGGGCGGCTGCGGCATGGTCAACGCCAATGTGCTGCGCTCGGCCGGGATCGACCCCGAGGTCTACTCCGGATTCGCGTTCGGCGTGGGCGTCGAACGAGCACTGATGTTCCGCAACGATGTGAAGGATATGCACGACATGGTCGAAGGCGACGTTCGGTTCAGCCAGCAGTACGGGATGACCGTCTGATGCGCGTTCCCCTGAGCTGGCTCGGCGAATTCGTCGACCTCACCCCCGGCACCACCCCCGAAGACGTCCACGCGGCGCTCGTGAGCGTGGGCCTGGAGGAAGAAGAGATCCACCGCTTCGAGCTGACTGGACCCATCGTGGTCGGCCAGGTTCTCGAGTTCGTCGGTGAAGAGCAGACCAACGGCAAGACCATCAACTGGTGCCAGGTTCGCGTGGCAGCGGATGGCGAACTCGCCGCCGACGGCGGCCCGGCCATCCACGGCATCGTCTGCGGTGCGCACAACTTCGTCGTCGGCGACAAGGTCGTCGTGACCCTGCCCGGCGCTGTGCTGCCCGGCCCGTTCCCGATCGCGCCCCGCAAGACCTACGGCCACGTGTCCGACGGCATGATCGCGTCGGCCCGGGAGCTCGGCCTCGGCGACGAGCACGCCGGCATCCTGGTGCTCGGCGACCTCGGTCTCGACCCTGAAATCGGCACGGATGCGATCAACCTGCTGGGCCTGGACGACTCCGCCGTCGAGATTAACGTCACCCCCGATCGCGGCTACGCGTTCTCCATCCGCGGCGTGGCCCGCGAATACTCGCACGCCACCGGCGCGACCTTCCGCGACCCGGCCCTCGCAGTCACCGCGACCGCCTCCACCGAGGTCTTCCCGGTCTCGATCGACGATGCGGCGCCCATCCGCAATCGTGTCGGCGCGAGCGTCTTCGTCACCCGCGTGGTGCGCGGCGTCGACCCCAGCCGGCCGACTCCGGCCTGGCTGATCGCCCGGCTCAAGCTGGCCGGCATTCGTTCGATCTCGCTGATCGTGGACATCACCAACTACGTGATGATCGAACTCGGCCAGCCGATCCACGGCTACGACCTCGACAAGCTCACCGGCGGACTCGTCGTGCGCCGCGCGCAGCCGGGCGAGAAGCTCGTCACCCTCGACGACGTCACCCGCACCCTCAACACCGAAGACCTGCTGATCACCGACGGATCGGGCCCCATCGGCCTGGCCGGCGTGATGGGCGGGGCGACCACCGAGATCGGCTCCGGAACCACCAATGTGCTGATCGAGGCCGCGAACTTCGACCCGGTGTCGATCGCGCGCACCGCCCGCCGGCACAAGCTGCCCAGCGAGGCCTCGCGCCGCTTCGAACGCGGCGTCGACCCCGAGGTCGCCGCCGTCGCGGCCGCCCGGGTGGTGCAGTTGCTCGTGGAGCTCGCCGGGGGAGTGGCCGACGGACTCGGCTCGCTGCACGACGCGACCCCGGAGCGCGCCGCCATCGACCTGCCCACCGGTTTCGTCTCCGGCCTCATCGGCCTGGAGTACACACGTGAGGAGGTGCGCACCTCGCTGGCCGAGATCGGCGCCTCGATGACCGAGACCGCGACCGGCCTGGCCGTGATCGCGCCGAGCTGGCGCCCGGACCTGACCGACAAGTGGACCCTCGCCGAGGAAGTCGCCCGCATCGTCGGCTACGACCGCATCCCCTCGGTGCTGCCCGTCGCCCCGCCCGGCCGTGGCCTCACCCGCACCCAGCAGCTCAAGCGCTCGGTCGCCACCGTGCTCGCCGCCACCGGCCACACCGAGGTGCTGGCCTACCCGTTCGTCGCCGAGAAGGCCAACAACCTCTTCGGTGACCCGGTAAGCACGACCGTGCCGCAGATCAAGGTGGCCAACCCGCTCGACGGTGAGGCGCCCTTCATGCGCACCTCGATGCTGCCCGGCCTGCTGCAGATCGCCCACCGCAACCTGTCCCGCGGCCTCACCGACCTGGCCATCTTCGAGCTCGGCTCGGTCTTCCGCCCCGTCGCGGGCGTCGGCTACGGCAGCGCCGTGGTGCCGCCGGCCGCCGTGCGCCCCAGCATTGAGGTCGAGGCCCAGCTGAACGCCGGCATCCCGCCGCAGCCGTTCACCGCCGGCATCGTGCTGCTCGGCAACACCGTGCGCCACCAGCCCGGCCAGGCGCCCATCGCCGCATCCTGGCAGGACGCCCTCACGGCTGTGAAACAGATCGGCCTGGCCGTCGGCCTGCCGATCCAGGTTCGTCAGGGCACCCACAAGGCCATGCACCCCGGCCGCACCGCCGAGCTCTTCGTGAGCACGGATGCGGGCGAGCGCTCGGTCGGCTACGCGGGTGAACTGCTGCCCGCGGTGGCCAAGGACGCCGACCTGCCCGCCGTGGTCGCGGTCGTCGAACTCGACCTGTCCGCCGTGTTCGCCCAGGTGACCGGGGAACTGCAGGCCACCGTGATCGGCACCAAGCCCGCCGCCACCCAGGACCTCTCGCTCGTCGTCGACGCCCATGTCGCCGCCGGCGCCGTGCTGGACGCCGTGCGCGAGGGCAGCGGAGACCTGTTGGAGAGCATCGAACTGGTCGACGACTACCGCGGAACCGGCATCGAGCCGGGCCAGAAGTCGCTCACCTTCGCCCTGCGCTTCCGCGCACCCGACCGCACCCTCACCGCGGCCGAGGCCAGCGACGCCAAGCTCGCCGGTGTGCAGCTCGCCGCCGCCCGCCACGGAGCGCACCTGCGCGAGTAACGGCAGCAGCGCGTGAACGGCCCCGTTCCGGCCCGTCGTCCCGCCTGGCGGGCCGGCTCGCCGGCTGCGGGGCCGTTTTCGCGATTCTGGCGGGCGCGAGCAGCCGGGTAAGTTTGATCTATGGTCTTTTCGGTAGCGGTAGCCGGCGCAAGCGGGTATGCGGGCGGTGAGCTGCTGCGTCTGCTGGCCGCTCACCCCGATTTCGAGGTGCGCACGGTCACCGCGCACAGCAACTCCGGCCAGCGCCTGGTCGACGTGCAACCGCACCTGCGCTCCCTCTCCCACCTCGTGCTGGGCGACACGGATGCCACGGCCCTGTCCGGTCACGACGTCGTCTTCCTCGCCCTGCCGCACGGCGCCTCCGGCGCCCTGACCGCCGAGCTGCCCGCCAGCACCCTCGTGGTGGACTGCGGAGCGGACCACCGGCTGGAGAGCGAGGCCGACTGGGCGGCGTTCTACGGCGGCGACTACTTCGGCGCCTGGGCCTACGGGGTGCCCGAACTTCCCGTCGACGGCGGCCGCCAGCGCGACCGCCTGGTAGGAGCCCGGCGGATCGCCGCGCCCGGCTGCAACGCCAGCACCGTGGCCCTCGCCCTGGCCCCGGGCATCCTGGCCGGCGTGATCGAGGCCACCGACATCGTGGCCGTGCTCGCCGTGGGTCCCTCCGGCGCCGGCAAGAGCCTCAAGGTGCCCAACCTGGCCGCCGAGATCCTCGGCTCCGCCAACCCCTACGCCGTCGGCGGCACCCACCGGCACATCCCCGAGATCCAGCAGAGCCTGCGCTGGGCCGGCGCCGTCGCCCCCACGGTGTCGTTCACACCGGTGATCGTGCCGATGTCGCGCGGCATCCTGGCTACCTCGACCGCCCGGCTCGTGCCGGGAACCAGCGCTGCTGCCGTGCGCGCGGCCTGGGAGTCGGCGTATGCCGACGAGCCGTTCGTGCACCTGCTGCCGAGCGGCCAGTTCCCGCGCACCGCAGACGTGCTCGGCGCCAATACCGCCCTGATCGGCCTCGCGATCGACGAGGCCGCCGGCCGGGTGATCACGGTCACCGCCGTCGACAACCTGGTCAAGGGCACCGCCGGCGCCGCCATCCAATCCGCCAACATTGCCCTGGGGCTGCCGGAAACCCGCGGCCTCAGCACGAATGGAGTTGCCCCGTGAGCGTCACAGCCCCCGCCGGATTCGCCGCCGCCGGCGTCACCGCCGGCCTCAAGAAGTCCGGTGGCCTCGACCTGGCCATCGTGTCGAACCTTGGCCCGCTCGCCAACGCCGCCACGGTGTTCACCAGCAACCGCTGCAAGGCCAACCCGATCATCTGGAGCCAGCAGGTCATGCGCGACGGCCGGGTCAGCGCGATCGTGCTGAACTCCGGCGGCGCCAACTGCTACACCGGCACCATCGGATTCCAGACCACGCACGCCACCGCCGAGGCCGTGGCCGACCAGCTGCAGGTCTCAGCCGGTGACGTGCTCGTCTGCTCCACCGGCCTGATCGGCGAACAGCTCGACCTGGGCAAGCTCACCGCCGGGGTGCTCGACGCCGGTCTCGCCCTCCGCGACACTGCCGCCTCGTCCTCCGCCGACGCTGGTCTCGCCGCCGCCCAGGCGATCATGACCACCGACACCCGGCCCAAGCAGGCCACCCGGGTCTCCCCGGCCGGCTGGACCATCGGCGGCATGGCCAAGGGCGCGGGCATGCTCGCCCCCGGCCTGGCCACCATGCTCGTCGTGATCACCACCGACGCCGTTCTCACCTCGGCGCAACTGGATGCGGCGCTCCGCGAAGCCACCCGGGTCACCTTCGACCGGCTCGACTCCGACGGCTGCATGTCCACCAACGACACGGTGAGCCTGCTCGCCTCCGGCGCCAGCGGCGTCGACGCCGACCCGGCCGAGTTCGCCGCGGCGCTCACCGAGCTCTGCCGCGACCTCACCCTGCAGCTGCAGGGTGACGCCGAGGGCGCCTCGCACGACGTGGCCATCACCGTGCGCAACTCCGCGTCGGAGACCGAGGCCGTCACGGTGGCCCGCGCGGTCTCCCGCAGCAACCTGTTCAAGGCCGCGATCTACGGCAACGACCCCAACTGGGGCCGGGTGCTCGCCGCGGTGGGCACCATCCCCGAAGCGGATGCGGCGTTCGACCCCTACGGCATCGACGTGGCCATCAACGGCATCCAGGTGTGCACGGCCGGCGAGCCCGACCAGCCGCGCGAACTCGTGGACCTCGCCCCCCGGGCCGTCTCCGTGGTCATCGACCTGCACGCGGGCACCGCCGGCGCCACTATCTGGACCAACGACCTCACCCACGACTACGTCGAAGAGAACAGCGCGTACTCGAGCTGATGAGCCCCGACCTGCCCACCCCCTCCGCCGCACCGGTCCCGCCGGTGCCCACCCTCGACGACATCGACAACACGCCGGCCGAGGCCAAGGTCAAGGCCGCCACGCTCATCGAGGCGCTGCCCTGGCTCAAGAAGTTCCACGACCAGATCATCGTGGTCAAGTTCGGCGGCAACGCCATGGTCAGCGAGGAACTGCAGCGCGCGTTCGCCGAGGACATGGTCTACCTGCGCTACGCGGGCATCCGCCCGGTCGTCGTGCACGGCGGCGGCCCGCAGATCTCGGCGATGCTCGCCCGGCTCGGTATCGAGAGCGAGTTCCGCGGTGGCTACCGGGTGACCACCCCCGAGGCCATGGACGTGGTGCGCATGGTGCTCACCGGCCAGATCAACCGCGACCTGGTCAGCCACATCAACGCGCACGGCCCGTTGGCCGCCGGCCTCAGCGGCGAAGACGCCGGCCTGTTCCGCGGCCGCCGCCGCGGTGTTGTCATCGACGGCGAAGAGGTCGACCTCGGCCTGGTCGGCGACGTCATCGGCGTGGACCCCGAGGCCGTGCACGCGCAGTTGAACGCCGGCCGCATCCCGGTCGTCTCCTCCATCGCGCCCGACACCGACCAGCCCGGCCAGTCCCTCAACGTGAACGCGGATGCCGCGGCCGCCGCCCTCGCCGTGTCGCTGAACGCGGCCAAGCTCGTGATCCTCACCGACGTGGCCGGGCTCTACAGCGACTGGCCCAACCGTGACTCCCTCGTGTCGGTCATCGACGTCGATGCCCTCCGCGGCCTGCTTCCCGATCTCGAATCGGGCATGATCCCCAAGATGACGGCCTGCCTGGACGCCGTCGAGGGTGGCGTCGCGAAAGCGGCGATCATCGACGGGCGAGTGCCGCACTCGATCCTCGTCGAGATCTTCACCGGCAGCGGTATCGGTACAGAGGTGGTTCCCGCATGACCTGGCACGAACGTTACGACTCGGCGATGATGAAGACCCTGGCGCCCCCGCTGGCCGTGCTGGTGCGCGGCGAGGGCTGCTACGTCTGGGACGAGCACGGCATGAAATACCTCGACTTCCTGGCCGGCATCGCGGTCAACTCGCTCGGCCACGCGCATCCGGAGATGGTCGCCGCCGCGCAGAGCCAGATCGGCACGCTCGCGCACATCTCCAACTACTTCGCGTCGCCGTCGCAGATCGAACTGGCCGAGCGCCTCAAGCGCCTCACCGGTGCGGGCGACGCGGGCCGGGTGTACTTCTGCAACTCCGGCGCCGAGGCCAACGAGGCGGCGTTCAAACTCGCCCGGCTCAACACCGCCGGCGGACGCCGCAGCCGCATCCTTGCGCTGCACGACTCCTTCCACGGCCGCACCATGGGCGCCCTCGCGCTCACCGGCAAGCCGCTGATGCGGGCACCGTTCCAGCCCGTCCCCGGCGGTGTGGAACACATCGACACCACCATCGAGGCGCTCGAGCGCGAACTCGACGACACCGTGGCCGCCCTGTTCCTCGAACCCGTCAAGGGTGAGGCCGGCGTCATCGACCTGCCCGACGGCTACCTGGCCCGGGCCCGCGAACTGTGCACCCAGCACGGCGTGCTGCTGATCATCGACGAGGTGCAGACCGGAGCCGGCCGCACGGGCAAATGGTTCGCCTACGAGCACGCCAATGTGCTGCCGGATGCCGTGACGCTCGCCAAGGGCATCGGCGGGGGAGTGCCCATCGGGGCGCTGGTCACCTTCGGCGACACCAGCGACCTGTTCCTCCGCGGCCAACACGGTTCCACCTTCGGCGGCAACCCGTTCGTGACCGCCACGGCCAACGCCGTGCTGGGCGTCATCGAGCGCGACGACCTCGTCGGCAACGCCCGCCGCCGCGGTGAGCAGATCCGGGAGATCATCGCCCGCATCGACTCGCCGCTCATCACCGAGGTGCGCGGCCGCGGGCTGCTGCTGGGCATCGGCCTGGCCGAACCGGTGGCGCTCAAGCTGGCCGCCGCGGCCCTCGCCGAAGGCCTCATCGTGAACGCCGCGAACGAATCCAGCATCCGGATGGCGCCCCCACTGATCGTGGGCGATGCCGAGCTGGCCGATTTCGATGACCGGTTCCGGGCTGCCCTGGCGGTCGTGACCAGTTCAGGGCTCGTCTCCACCAGCAGATAAGGTGGAGGAATCCCGCACGACACCGAAGAATCCAGCGAAAGTGACCCCGTGACCCGCCATTTCCTGCGCGACGACGACATCTCACCGGCCGAACAGGCCGAGATCCTCGATCTGGCCCTGGAACTGAAGCGAGACCGATTCGCGGTCCAGCCCCTGGCCGGACCGAAAACCGTCGCCGTGATCTTCGACAAGTCCTCCACCCGCACCCGCGTCTCGTTCGCGGTCGGCATCGCCGACCTCGGCGGCAGCCCGCTGATCATCAGCACCGCGAGCAGCCAGCTGGGCGGCAAGGAAACCGCCGCGGACACGGCCCGGGTGCTCGAACGCCAGGTCGCCGCCATCGTGTGGCGCACCTACGGTCAGGCCGGACTCGAGGAAATGGCGCTGGGCACCACGGTTCCCGTCGTCAACGCGCTCTCCGACGATTTTCACCCCTGCCAGCTGCTCGCCGACCTGCTCACCATCCGTGAGCACCGCGGCGACCTCGCCGGACAGACCCTCACCTTCCTCGGCGACGGCGCCTGCAACATGGCGCAGTCCTACCTGCTCGCCGGCGCGACGGCGGGCATGCACGTGCGCATCGCCTCGCCGGCCGGGTACACGCCCGCCGCGCAGGTTGTCGCCGACGCCGAAGCCATCGCCGCGCAGACCGGTGGCTCCGTGACCCTGTACACCGACCCGGCCGAGGCCGTGACCGGCGTCGACGTGGTCATCACCGACACCTGGGTGTCGATGGGCAAGGAAGAAGAGAAGGCCACCCGGCTCGGCTCGCTCGGCGGCTACCGTGTCGACGCCGACCTGATGGGCCTGGCCAAGGCCGACGCGCACTTCATGCACTGCCTGCCCGCCGACCGCGGCTACGAAGTGACCGCGGACGTCATCGACGGCCCGCAGAGCATCATCTGGGATGAGGCGGAAAACCGCCTGCACGCGCAGAAGGCACTGCTGGTCTGGCTGCTCGCGCGCAACGCACGATAACCGCAGCACCCACACGCACCACCAATAAACTTGAATCACGAACACTTTATGAAGGAGAACCATGGCTGAGCGGGTTGTACTGGCATATTCGGGTGGCCTCGACACCTCGGTAGGCATCGGTTGGCTGAAGGACGCCACCGGCAAGGAGGTCGTGGCCCTGGCCGTCGACGTCGGACAAGAGGGCGAGGACATGGATGTCATCCGTCAGCGCGCGCTTGACTGCGGCGCGGTGGAATCCATCGTCATCGACGCCAAGGACGAGTTCGCCAACGACTACATCGTTCCGGCACTCAAGGCCAACGCGCTGTACCAGAAGCGTTACCCGCTGGTCTCCGCGATCAGCCGCCCGCTGATCGCCAAGCACCTCGCCGCCACCGCCCGCGCCCTCGGCGCAGACAGCGTCGCGCACGGCTGCACCGGCAAGGGCAACGACCAGGTGCGCTTCGAAGCCGCCGTCACGGCGCTGGCCCCCGAGCTCACCTCCCTCGCCCCGGTGCGCGACTTCGCCCTCACCCGCGACAAAGCCATCGAATACGCCGCGGTGCACAACCTGCCGATCGCGCAGTCGAAGAAGAGCCCGTACTCCATCGACCAGAACGTCTGGGGTCGCGCCGTCGAGACCGGATTCCTCGAAGACCCGTGGAACGCTCCGATCGAGGACCTCTACACCTACACGCAGGACCCGTCGATCCCGCGCGAAGCCACCGAGATCATCATCACCTTCGACCAGGGCGTGCCCGTGGCCGTGGACGGCAAGCCGGTCACCCCGCTCGAGGCCGTTGTGCTGCTGAACAAGCTCGCCGGCGACCAGGGTGTCGGCCGCATCGACATCGTCGAGGACCGCCTCGTGGGCATCAAGAGCCGCGAGGTCTACGAGTCCCCGGCCGGTATCGCCCTGATCACCGCGCACGAAGAGCTCGAGAACGTCACCGTCGAGCGCGACGTCGCCCGCTACAAGCGCGGCGTCGAAGCCAAGTGGAGCGAACTGGTCTACGACGGCCTCTGGTTCTCCGGCCTGAAGAAGTCGCTGGACGCCTTCATCGAGGACACCCAGAAGTACGTCTCCGGCGATATCCGCCTCAAGCTGCACGCCGGCACCGCCGTCGTCACCGGCCGGCAGAGCAAGCAGAGCCTGTACGACTTCGACCTGGCCACCTACGACACGGGCGACTCCTTCGACCAGTCCATGGCTAAGGGCTTCATCGAACTGTGGAGCCTGCCCAGCAAGATCGCGGCTCGCCGCGACCAGGCCGCGAAGTAGGTCACGGTATGACCGGCGACAAGAGTGTGAACCGTGCGGGCGAGGCGGGCGCCCTGTGGGGCGGCCGCTTCGCCGGCGGACCGTCGCCGGAACTGGCGCGCCTGAGCAAATCAACCCATTTCGACTGGCAGCTGGCCGGGTACGACATCCGCGGGTCGCGCGCCCACGCACGTGCCCTGGCCGCCGCCGGCTACCTCACCGAGGATGAACTGGCCGGCATGCTCGCCGGCCTGGACACCCTCGATGAGGCCGTCACCGACGGGCTGTTCCAGCCGGCCGCGACCGACGAAGACGTGCACTCGGCGCTCGAGCGCGGGCTCATCGACATCGTCGGCACCGAGCTCGGCGGCAAGCTCCGCGCCGGCCGCAGCCGCAACGACCAGGTGGCCACCCTGGTGCGGATGCTGCTGCGCGACCACGCCGCCGTCATCGCGCGGCTCCTGGTGGACCTCATCGACGCCCTCGCGGCGCAGGCCGAGGCCAACGAGACCGCGATCATGCCCGGCCGCACCCACCTGCAGCACGCCCAGCCGGTGCTGCTGGCACACCACCTCTTCGCGCACTGCTGGCCGCTGGTGCGCGACCTGGACCGCTTCGCCGACTGGAACAAGCGGTCCGACTTCTCGCCGTACGGTTCCGGCGCCCTCGCCGGCAACACCCTGGGCCTGGACGCCGGCATGATCGCCACCGAGCTGGGCTTCGGCGCCGTCGTGGAGAACTCCATCGACGGCACCGCCAGCCGCGACCTCGTGGCTGAATTCGCCTACATCACGGCGCAGATCGGCATCGACCTGTCCCGCCTGGCCGAGGAGATCATTCTCTGGAACACCCGCGAGTTCGGGTTCGTCACCCTCGACGACTCCTACTCCACGGGCTCGTCGATCATGCCGCAGAAGAAGAACCCCGACATCGCCGAGCTCGCGCGCGGCAAGTCCGGGCGCCTGATCGGCAACCTCACCGGGCTGCTCACCACCCTCAAGGGGCTCCCGTTGGCGTACAACCGCGACCTGCAGGAAGACAAGGAACCGGTCTTCGACTCGATCGAAACCCTCGAGATCCTGCTGCCGGCGTTCACAGGCATGATCGCCACCATCACCTTCCACACCGACCGAATGGCCGAACTGGCGCCGCAGGGCTTCTCGCTCGCCACGGATGTCGCGGAGTGGCTGGTCAAACGGCATGTCAGTTTCCGGGACGCGCACGAGATCACCGGCACCCTGGTGAAGGTGGCCGAGGCCCGGGGCCTCGACCTGCACGAGATCGACGACGCCGGTCTCGCTGAGATCTCCCCGCACCTGGTCCCCGAGGTACGCGAGGTGCTCACCATCCAGGGGTCCGTCACCCGGCGCGACGGCCAGGCCGGAACCGCCCCAGTGCGGGTGGCCGAACAGCGCGCGGCCCTCGTGGCCCGCGTGCACTCGCTGGCCACCGCCCTCGAGCGCTGAGAACCGCGCCCTCACCCGAAGTCAGCGGATGACCGTCGACCGTGACCTGTTCACCCAGGACGCGGTCGGCGTCGCCCCGCTGCTGCTCGGCGGGCTGCTGCGCCACGGCAGCACCCTGCTGCGGATCACCGAGGTGGAGGCCTACCTCGCCGACAGCGACCCGGGCTCGCACGCCTTCCGGCGCCGCACCGCTCGCAACGCCACCATGTTCGGCGCACCCGGGCACCTCTACGCGTATTTCAGTTACGGCATGCACGTCTGCGCGAACATCGTCTGCTCACCGGAGGGGGAGGCATCCGCCGTTCTGTTGCGGGCCGGCGAGATCGTGGCGGGAGCGGCCGACGCCCGCACCCGGCGCGGCCCCACGGTGACCGACCGGGACCTGGCCCGCGGGCCGGCGCGGCTGACCCGGGCCCTCGGCATCCGTCTCGACCAGGACGGCGCCGACCTCTTCGCCGAGCCGTTCGAGCTCACCCTGCCCGAGGCGCCGGTCGTGGCACGTACGGGGCCACGCACGGGCGTGGCCGGGGCCGGCGGCGGAACTGAGTACTCCTGGCGGTTCTGGATCCCGGACGAGCCGACCGTCTCGGCCTACCGCCGGCATGCCCGCCTGAGCCTGGAAGCCGCGACTCGGGACTCCGCTATTTAAGTTGCACACAACACAATCGTGCAAAACTCTGCTACGGTGGGGGTCATGGCCACCCCGCAGATCCTTCCGCCCGAGCAGCAGATCTGCTTTGCGCTGTACTCGGCGTCGCGGTCGCTCACCGGCCGTTACCGCACCCTGCTCGCGCCGCTGGGCATCACCTACCCGCAGTACCTCGTCATGCTGGTGCTCTGGGAGTCCGGCACCAGCACGGTCAGTCGGCTGGGGGAGCGCCTGGAACTGGACTCCGGCACCCTGTCCCCGCTGCTGAAGCGGCTCGAGGCCCTCGGTCTGGTCGTGCGCGGGCGTTCCGAGCGCGACGAGCGGGTCGTCGAGGTGGCCCTCACCCCCGCCGGCGATGCGATGCGCAGCCAGGCGCCGCACATCACCGAGCAGATCTGCGCGGCCACCGGACTTCCGGAGGCCGAACTCATGGAACTGCAGGGCCAGATTGCGGCCCTCGCCCAGCGCGTCCGCGCGCTCACCTGAACCTTCCCGTCCCGGCCAGCCCGTCTGGCCAGTCCCACCACAACAGAACGGAATTACCTATGCCCACTCGTACCGCGCGCACCGGCTGGACCGGAACCCTCGAAGCCGGAGAGGGCCAGGTCGAGCTGACCAGCTCAGGACTCGGCACCTACGACGTCTCGTTCCCCAAGCGCAGCGCCGACAGCGCGAACGGCTTCACGAGCCCCGAAGAGCTGCTCGCCGCCGCGCACTCCGCCTGCTACTCCATGCAGCTCTCCGCAGAGCTGGCGGCAGCCGGCGACATCACCATCGAGGCCCTCGACGTGGCAGCCGACGTCACCCTGGGCGCCGACCCGGCGGGCGGCTTCCGCCTCACCGGCATCCACCTCACCGTTCGCGGCGAGGTCACCGGTATGGACAGCGAGACCTTCCTCGCCGCCGCGAACGCCGCCAAGCTGAACTGCCCGGTCAGCAAGGCGCTCACCGGCGTCGACATCACGCTGGATGCGGCGCTCGAAGCGTAGGCATTCGCACAGCACACGGCCCGGCCGGCAGGATCATCCTGCCGACCGGGCTGTCTTTGTGCGGGTGCCGGTTTGGGACCGGCAGGGATCAGACCTGGGCGAGGCTGACCAGAATGGCGCAGGCACATGCCCAGATGAGGCTCGCGAAGGTGCCGATGATGAACCGTTCCCGGGCCTCGGACGAGGCGAGCTCGGTGAACCGACCGACACCCTTGATGGCCACGACCACGGCGAGGGCCTCGGGGAAGCCGGCCAGGATGGCGCCGGCCACGGCGAGCCGCTCGAGGACACCGATCGTGAGGCCGCCGCGCAGCACCTCGTGCACCGGGGCCGGGGGAGTCGCCGCGGCGGAGGCCTCGGTGTCGGCGGCGGCCGGGGCCGGCGCATCCGTGCCCACCAGGATGCCGCCGTGGCTGCCCGGGGCCACCGAGTTCTTCGTGGCCAACTGCAGGGCGAGCACCGCGGCCGGGCCGCCGCCGATGACGGCGAGAAGCAGTCCGGCGAGGCCGATGACCACGCCGAACGCCACCGGTGCGGCGCCCACGGGAATGGCGGCCAGTAGGAGCGCGGCAGCCAGGGCTGCCGCGGAGGCGATGGCAAAGGGCTGCTTGCCAAGCCGGAAGGCGAGAATCGCCAGGATCAGCGACGCCATGGTCACCAGAAGCAGCAGCACCCAGTAGAGGTAGAGCACGACGGAGAAGGAGTCCAGGATGTTCATGCGGTCGATTCCTATTCGCTGGTGTCGCGGTCGAGGTTCTGTAGCAGCCTAACGAGTGCCGGATGCGCGGCGCGCTCGACCTTCCACTGGGCGCTCTTGACGCGCTGGCTGACCGCGGCGGTGGAGATGCCGAGCTCGCGGGCAATGGCGGTCTGCGCCAGACCGCTCTCGAGCAGGTCCACGGCCTCCCACCCCTCGGCGGTGCGGCGCTGGCGTAGCAGGAGCAGCATCGACACGAGCGCCTCCACCTCCGCGGTGGTCGACGTGTCGGGGGAGTCCCCGTCGGCCTGGGCTGTCGGGCCGGAGGGAGTGGCATCGGCTGTTGCGACCGCCGGGGTCTCCAGTGCGAACCGTGCCTCGGAGCGCTTGGCCCGGGTGACCGCTGCCCGCGCCGCGATGAATGCGTCGCCCGTCGCCTGCCGGGTGGTGGCGGGGAGCGGGGTGCGGATCCGGCCGATACCCACGCCGATGCTCCAGAACCCGGTGCGGTGCAGGTCGAGCAGCACGGTGAAGGCGTCCGCGGCGATGGGAACGAGCAGCTGGATCTCGTCGCCGGAGGTCTGATCGGGCGGCAGCGTGAAGGCCGCCGCGTGCCGGCCCACGAGCTCGGCGATCATCTCGGTGGCGCGGTCCCGGTCGTGGCGGCTGTCGATTTGATCTGCGGTAATCACAAACATGGGTTAAGTCTCCGTCCTAAATGGAGCTTAATCAAGGTTCAGGGATTAATCCAGTCCAATTCAGCCTCACGGCTTGATTCCGCCCTGATGTTCCTGGCGTCGCCACGCGGGAGAGCACAGCCGCGCTGGTAATCTGGCTTCGTGTCAGACCCCAGCATCCTTGCCCAGCAAGCCAACGATCCCACCTTCGACGACGTCTGGGAGGAAATCACCTGGCGCGGCCTCGTGCAGGTCTCCACCGACCAGGAGGCCCTGCGCACTCTGCTCACCGGGGCACCGATCACCTACTACTGCGGATTCGACCCCACCGCGGCGAGTCTGCACCTGGGTAACCTCGTGCAGCTGCTGCTCATGCGCCGGCTGCAGCTCGCCGGGCACCACCCGCTCGGCCTCGTCGGCGGATCCACCGGACTCATCGGCGACCCGCGGCCCACTGCCGAGCGCACGCTGAACACCCCTGAGGTCGTCAACGAGTGGGTCGGTTACCTGCAGGCGCAGGTCACCCGGTTCCTCAGTGCCGAGGGCGACAACGCCGTGACCCTCGTGAACAACCTGGACTGGACGGCGCCGCTGTCCGCCATCGACTTCCTGCGCGACATCGGCAAGTACTACCGGGTGGGCACCATGCTCAAGAAGGATGCCGTGAGCGCCCGGCTCAACTCCGACGCGGGCATCAGCTACACCGAGTTCAGCTACCAGGTGCTGCAGGGGATGGACTTCCTCGAGCTGTACCGCAGCTACGGCTGCGTGTTGCAAACCGGGGGGAGTGACCAGTGGGGCAACCTGACTAGCGGCACCGACCTCATCCACCGTGCCGAGGGTACGAGCGTGCACGCCATTGGCACCCCGCTGATCACCAACACCGACGGCACCAAGTTCGGCAAGAGCGAGGGCAACGCGGTCTGGCTGGACCCGGCTCTCACGAGCCCCTACGCCATGTACCAGTTCTGGCTCAACACCGACGACGCCGACGTGATCGACCGGCTCAAGGTCTTCACGTTCCTCAGCCGCGCCCAGATCGAGGCGCTCGCGGAGGCGGTGGCCACCGAACCGTTCAAGCGCGAGGCGCAGCGCACGCTGGCTTTCGAGGTCACGAGTCTTGTGCACGGGGTGACCGCAACGGATGCCGCCATCCAGGCCACCCAGGCCCTGTTCGGTCAGGGTGAGCTCGCCGATCTCGACCCGGCGACCCTTGAAGCGGCGCTGCGGGCGCTGCCCAACACCACGACCTTGCCGAACGCACAGGTGATGCAGCTGCTGGTGGACACCGGACTCACTAAGAGTCTCGGCGAAGCGCGCCGGGCCATTGGCCAGGGCGGCGTCTACCTCAACAACGTCAAGGTGACGGATGAGGCGGCCACGGTCGAGGGGTCCGTTCTCGCCGGGGGAGTGGCTGTGCTCCGACGCGGCAAGAAGACCCTCGCCGGCGTTTTTGTCGAGTAGTCCCGGGGCCCGAGCCGCTATGTGACCGGGAGGTTACGCGGGCATTGCGGGTGGATGTCGATTTGCGACACGCCCGGGATGCTCCCGGGATTGCGGGGCTCTGGGAACCCGCGTAATGTCATCTCTTGTCACCCCACAGGTGCGGAAAGCCGAAGAGCTTCCCGGCCTCAAGCGGGACCACTTCCAAGTAACGGCAGCGAATTCATTCGAACTACCGTGCTTGATGGCGTTTGATTCACTCCAATTCTGGAGTAGATCGTAACGACACGAAAATAGAATTACATCGAAGTGCCTCAGTGCAAAGGTCAATATGGCCGGCGGCTGGGTGCGTCCGATCCTTGAGAACTCAACAGCGTGCACAATGTCAAATGCCAAAAACCTCGTGGTTTGGATCCGTTTCTAGCGGTGAAGGGCCAAGAGATTCCTTTGGAAAACATTTAAACAACAAAGCAAGTCAGTAATGATTTGTTCTGTCAGTTTCAAACTTGCTGATTGTTCGCCTATTCCGGTGGCTTTCAGCACTAGATGTGCCCATCACTTCGGTGGTGAGGCTATTAAACATTTACGGAGAGTTTGATCCTGGCTCAGGACGAACGCTGGCGGCGTGCTTAACACATGCAAGTCGAACGGTGAAGAGGAGCTTGCTCCTTGGATCAGTGGCGAACGGGTGAGTAACACGTGAGTAACCTGCCCCAAACTCTGGGATAAGCACTGGAAACGGTGTCTAATACCGGATACGAGCTTCAGCCGCATGGCTAGGAGTTGGAAAGAATTTCGGTTTGGGATGGACTCGCGGCCTATCAGCTAGTTGGTGAGGTAATGGCTCACCAAGGCGACGACGGGTAGCCGGCCTGAGAGGGTGACCGGCCACACTGGGACTGAGACACGGCCCAGACTCCTACGGGAGGCAGCAGTGGGGAATATTGCACAATGGGCGCAAGCCTGATGCAGCAACGCCGCGTGAGGGACGACGGCCTTCGGGTTGTAAACCTCTTTTAGTAGGGAAGAAGCGAAAGTGACGGTACCTGCAGAAAAAGCACCGGCTAACTACGTGCCAGCAGCCGCGGTAATACGTAGGGTGCAAGCGTTGTCCGGAATTATTGGGCGTAAAGAGCTCGTAGGCGGTTTGTCGCGTCTGCTGTGAAAACCCGAGGCTCAACCTCGGGCCTGCAGTGGGTACGGGCAGACTAGAGTGCGGTAGGGGAGATTGGAATTCCTGGTGTAGCGGTGGAATGCGCAGATATCAGGAGGAACACCAATGGCGAAGGCAGATCTCTGGGCCGTAACTGACGCTGAGGAGCGAAAGCATGGGGAGCGAACAGGATTAGATACCCTGGTAGTCCATGCCGTAAACGTTGGGAACTAGATGTGGGGACCATTCCACGGTCTCCGTGTCGCAGCTAACGCATTAAGTTCCCCGCCTGGGGAGTACGGCCGCAAGGCTAAAACTCAAAGGAATTGACGGGGGCCCGCACAAGCGGCGGAGCATGCGGATTAATTCGATGCAACGCGAAGAACCTTACCAAGGCTTGACATATAGAGGAAACGTCTGGAAACAGTCGCCCCGCAAGGTCTCTATACAGGTGGTGCATGGTTGTCGTCAGCTCGTGTCGTGAGATGTTGGGTTAAGTCCCGCAACGAGCGCAACCCTCGTCCTATGTTGCCAGCACGTAATGGTGGGAACTCATGGGATACTGCCGGGGTCAACTCGGAGGAAGGTGGGGATGACGTCAAATCATCATGCCCCTTATGTCTTGGGCTTCACGCATGCTACAATGGCCGGTACAAAGGGCTGCAATACCGCAAGGTGGAGCGAATCCCAAAAAGCCGGTCTCAGTTCGGATTGAGGTCTGCAACTCGACCTCATGAAGTCGGAGTCGCTAGTAATCGCAGATCAGCAACGCTGCGGTGAATACGTTCCCGGGCCTTGTACACACCGCCCGTCAAGTCATGAAAGTCGGTAACACCCGAAGCCAGTGGCCAAACCCGCAAGGGATGGAGCTGTCGAAGGTGGGATCGGTGATTAGGACTAAGTCGTAACAAGGTAGCCGTACCGGAAGGTGCGGCTGGATCACCTCCTTTCTAAGGAGCACAGCACCTCTCCTCTGTATACAGGGAGATTCAAGGTGCCAAGTCATACGAAGACGAATGTTCTTCGATGGCGCTCATGGGTGGAACATTGACATTGATGTGGAACTGATCCAGTTCCGGTAAGTACGCTCCTTCGGGGGTTGGAAAACCGGGTCTGAGGAACGAACACATATGCACGCTGTTGGGTCCTGAGGGACCGGAACACGAGTCACTTCGGTGGGTCGTGAACTTTTCCTCTGGACCTTTTTCGGTCAGCAGTCGAGCTTTCGTAAGAGAGCCGCTGGTCGTAAGGGGTACCGCCCGTACTTTGAGAACTACACAGTGGACGCGAGCATCTTAAATTTGAACCCTTCGGGGTCAAATTACAAAGATCAACACACTTTTCGAAGTGTGTGATCATTGGTCAATTTCGGTCACGAACTTTGTTCGTGACACTTAATCGATTCAAACTCATGTGATTTCAAATTTCTAAGAGCAAACGGTGAATGCCTTGGCATGTAGAGCCGAAGAAGGACGTAGTAATCTGCGATAAGCCTCGGGGAGTTGATAAACGAACTGTGATCCGAGGATGTCCGAATGGGGAAACCCCGCCAGGCCCGCAAGGTGACCTGGTGACTCCCGCCTGAATATATAGGGCGGGTAGAGGGAACGTGGGGAAGTGAAACATCTCAGTACCCACAGGAAGAGAAAACAATAGTGATTCCGTTAGTAGTGGCGAGCGAACCCGGAAGAGGCTAAACCGATCATGTGTGATAGCCGGCAGGCGTTGCATGGTCGGGGTTGCGGGACTTTTCTGCTGCTTCTGCCGAACAGTGAGGGTTAGAACGTTGTATAGACGAACAGGATTGAAAGCCTGGTCATAGAGGGTGCGAACCCCGTAGTCGAAATGCAGCAATCGCCCGAAGAGTATCCCAAGTAGCACGGGGCCCGAGAAATCCCGTGTGAATCTGTCAGGACCACCTGATAAGCCTAAATACTCCTACATGACCGATAGTGAACAAGTACCGTGAGGGAAAGGTGAAAAGTACCCCGGGAGGGGAGTGAAATAGTACCTGAAACCGTTTGCTTACAAACCGTTGGAGCACCCTTTGTTGGTGTGACAGCGTGCCTTTTGAAGAATGAGCCTGCGAGTTAGTGATATGTGGCGAGCTTAACCCGAGAGGGGAATGCGTAGCGAAAGCGAGTCTGAATAGGGCGATTCAGTCGCATGTCCTAGACCCGAAGCGAAGTGATCTATCCATGGCCAGGTTGAAGCGACGGTAAGACGTCGTGGAGGACCGAACCCACTTCAGTTGAAAATGGAGGGGATGAGCTGTGGATAGGGGTGAAAGGCCAATCAAACTTCGTGATAGCTGGTTCTCTCCGAAATGCATTTAGGTGCAGCGTTGCGTGTTTCTTGCCGGAGGTAGAGCTACTGGATAGCCGATGGGCCCTAAAAGGTTACTGACGTTAGCCAAACTCCGAATGCCGGTAAGTGAGAGCGCAGCAGTGAGACGGTGGGGGATAAGCTTCATCGTCGAGAGGGAAACAACCCAGACCACCATCTAAGGTCCCAAAGCGCGTGCTAAGTGGGAAAGGATGTGGAGTTGCATAGACAACCAGGAGGTTGGCTTAGAAGCAGCCACCCTTGAAAGAGTGCGTAATAGCTCACTGGTCAAGTGATTCCGCGCCGACAATGTAACGGGGCTCAAGCACGCCACCGAAGTTGTGGCATTGATATTTTTGGTAAGCCGCACCCTTGTGGTGTTGGTTCAGCCGTGTTGATGGGTAGGAGAGCGTCGTGTGGCCAGCGAAGCGGCGGTGTAAACCAGCCGTGGAGGCTACACGAGTGAGAATGCAGGCATGAGTAGCGAAAGACGGGTGAGAAACCCGTCCTCCGAAAGATCAAGGTTTCCAGGGCCAGGCTAATCCGCCCTGGGTAAGTCGGGACCTAAGGCGAGGCCGACAGGCGTAGTCGATGGACAACGGGTTTATATTCCCGTACTGATGAAAAACCGTCCAAGCTAATCCAGTAATGCTAAGCATCTGAATCCTCTAGATGGATCCCTTCGGGGTGAAGCGTGAGGCCTAGCGTGCGACCCTATGCTGGTGCGGTTAGCGTATTAACAGGTGTGACGCAGGAAGGTAGCTGAGCCGGGCGATGGTTGTCCCGGTCTAAGGATGTAGGCCGAGAGATAGGCAAATCCGTCTCTCATATAAGGCTGAGACCCGATGGGTAGCCCGTAAGGGTGAAATCAGTGATCCTATGCTGCCAAGAAAAGCATCGACGCGAGGTTTTAGTCACCCGTACCCCAAACCGACTCAGGTGATCAGGTAGAGAATACTAAGGAGATCGAGAGAATCGTGGTTAAGGAACTCGGCAAAATGCCCCCGTAACTTCGGGAGAAGGGGGGCCTGAGGCGTGAAGGGATTTACTCCTGGAGCGTTCGAAGGCCGCAGAGACCAGTGGGAAGCGACTGTTTACTAAAAACACAGGTCCGTGCCAAGTCGCAAGACGATGTATACGGACTGACGCCTGCCCGGTGCTGGAAGGTTAAGAGGAACGGTTAGCCGTAAGGCGAAGCTGAGAATTTAAGCCCCAGTAAACGGCGGTGGTAACTATAACCATCCTAAGGTAGCGAAATTCCTTGTCGGGTAAGTTCCGACCTGCACGAATGGCGTAACGACTTCCCAGCTGTCTCAACCGCGAACTCGGCGAAATTGCATTACGAGTAAAGATGCTCGTTACGCGCAGCAGGACGGAAAGACCCCGTGACCTTTACTACAGCTTGGTATTGGTGTTCGGTGTGGCTTGTGTAGGATAGGTGGGAGACTTTGAAGCTTGGACGCTAGTTCAGGTGGAGTCATCGTTGAAATACCACTCTGGTCATATTGGATACCTAACTTCGAACCGTGATCCGGTTCAGGGACAGTGCCTGGTGGGTAGTTTAACTGGGGCGGTTGCCTCCTAAAAAGTAACGGAGGCGCCCAAAGGTTCCCTCAACCTGGTTGGCAATCAGGTGTCGAGTGTAAGTGCACAAGGGAGCTTGACTGTGAGACTGACAAGTCGAGCAGGGACGAAAGTCGGGACTAGTGATCCGGCAGTGGCTTGTGGAAGCGCTGTCGCTCAACGGATAAAAGGTACCTCGGGGATAACAGGCTGATCTTGCCCAAGAGTCCATATCGACGGCATGGTTTGGCACCTCGATGTCGGCTCGTCGCATCCTGGGGCTGGAGTAGGTCCCAAGGGTTGGGCTGTTCGCCCATTAAAGCGGTACGCGAGCTGGGTTTAGAACGTCGTGAGACAGTTCGGTCCCTATCCGCTGCGCGCGCAGGAAATTTGAGAAGATCTATCCCTAGTACGAGAGGACCGGGATGGACGAACCTCTGGTGTGTCAGTTGTTCCGCCAGGAGCACCGCTGATTAGCTACGTTCGGAACGGATAACCGCTGAAAGCATCTAAGCGGGAAGCCGGCTTCGAGATGAGATTTCCATCCCTTAGGGGGAGAGGCTCGCAGCTAGACTACTGCGTTGATAGGCCGGATGTGGAAGAGAGGACTAAAGACTCTTGGAGCTGACCGGTACTAATAAGCCGATAATTTGATAACACTCAGTTTGAATAAGCTGCTATGCGTCCACTATGTGGTTCTCGATGTACGGTCGAGAACAAACACACTCCACCAGGAGTGTTCTATAACTAAAAATATAGATTCGATTCACCATCACCAGGTGTTTCGGCGGCTATAGCAAGAGGGAAACGCCCGGTCACATTCCGAACCCGGAAGCTAAGACTCTTTGCGCCGATGGTACTGCAGGGGGGACCCTGTGGGAGAGTAGGACACCGCCGGACTTAACTTAGAAACACACACAATGGCCACCCCACGCGGGGTGGCCATTTTGCGTTTAACCCCACACCGTTCCCCCCCACACCGTTCCCCTCCGCGACATTCCCCTCCGCGACCGTGTCCCGGATTCCGCACCCCACGTCGGTCGAGCCTGTCGAGACCCCGCGACCCGACCTCCGAACCGCACCACACCCGTCCCGGACCCAGGTCTCGACAAGCTCGACCACCGAGGCGGGTGCGTCCCACAGACATCCGCGACCGTGTCCCGGATTCCGCACCATACGTCGGTCGAGCCTGTCGAGACCCCGCGAGCCGACCTCCGAACCGCACCACACCCGTCCCGGACCCGGGTCTCGACAAGCTCGACCAGCGATCGTATGCGTCCCGTAGGTCGAGTCACCGGGTCTCGACAAGCTCGACCACCGAGGCGGGTGCGTCCCGTAGGTCGAGTCACCAGGTCTCGACAAGCTCGACCAACGATCGGATGCGTTCCACAGACATCCGCGACCTGGTCCGGATGCCGCACCACACGGTGGTCGAGCCTGTCGAGACCCCGCGAGCCGACCTTAGAACCGCACCACACCCGTCCCGTCACCCGGGTCTCGACAAGCTCGACCAGCGATCGGATGCGTTTCGCAGACATCCGCGACCTGTGAGGAAAGCACCGGAGCGGGCGCGTTCTTGGGGCCTCGCTGACCGATCGCGGGGGAGGCGGTGAGGGCCGTTGTCCTGTAGGATTGAGGGATCGAAGCTTGATGGTTCGAAACGACTTGATGGCCGGCACCTGGTGCCGGGGCATCGCACCTTGTTTCGGCGGCCATAGCAAGAGGGAAACGCCCGGTCACATTCCGAACCCGGAAGCTAAGACTCTTTGCGCCGATGGTACTGCAGGGGGGACCCTGTGGGAGAGTAGGACACCGCCGGACTTAACTTAGTCAAAATGGCCACCCATTCGGGTGGCCATTTTGCGTTAACGTACGCTGGAGATGCAGTCCGGTACGTAAGCCACACCTACAGGAGATAAACAGTGACCCCCACGGAACGCAACGGGAACGACGCACGCGATAACGGAAGCGGCGACCGTCGAACCGGCGGTTACCAGGGAGGTCGCGGAGGCTCCGACCGGCCTCGCCAAGACGGCGCACGAACGCCGTACAAGGGCAACGCCGGCTCCGGCAATGACCGTCCGCAGCGCGACGGAGAACGTCCTCCGTACCGCGGCAACTCTGACCGCCCGGCCCGCGATGGCGATCGTGCTCCGTACCGTGGCAACTCCGATCGCTCGCAGGGCGGGGAGCGCGCACCGTACCGGGGCAACTCCGACCGCCCTCAGGGTGGCGAGCGTGCGCCGTACCGCGGCAATTCAGACCGTCCGGCATACAACAGCGACCGCCCGGCGCGCGATGGCGATCGTCCTCCGTACCGAGGCAACTCCGACCGGCCGGCGTACAAGGGCAACTCTGACCGTCCGCAGCGTGACGGCGACCGTCCTCCGTACCGTGGCAACTCCGACCGCCCTCAGGGTGGCGAGCGTGCGCCGTACCGCGGCAATTCAGACCGTCCGGCATACAACAGCGACCGCCCGGCGCGCGATGGCGATCGTCCTCCGTACCGCGGCAACTCCGACCGTCCGGCACGTGATGGCGATCGTCCTCCGTACCGCGGCAACTCTGACCGTCCCCAGGGCGGGGAGCGCGCGCCGTACCGGGGCAACTCCGACCGTCCGGCCTACAACTCGGACCGCCCGGCGTACAAGGGCAACTCTGATCGCCCGCAGCGTGACGGCGAGCGTCCTCCCTACCGCGGCAATTCCGATCGTCCGGCGTACAACTCGGACCGTCCCGCATACAAGGGCAACTCCGATCGCCCGCAGCGCGACGGCGACCGTCCTCCGTACCGGGGCAACACGGATCGCCCGGCGTACAAGGGCAACTCCGATCGCCCCCAGCGCGACGGCGACCGTCCGGCGTACAACTCCGATCGTCCTGCCTACAAGGGCAACAGCGACCGTCCCCAGCGTGACGGTGACCGTCCCGCGTACAAGGGCAACAGCGACCGTCCCCAGCGTGACGGTGACCGTCCCGCGTACAAGGGCGACAGCGATCGTCCGGCATACAAGGGCACCTCTGACCGTCCCCAGCGCGATGGCGACCGTCCCGCGTACAAGGGCAACAGCGACCGCCCCGCATACAAAGGCAACTCCGACCGCCCGCAGCGCGACACCGAGAACAAGCCGTGGCTGAAGGACAGCGCCCGGGGCGGTTCACCGACTCGCGCCGGCGCGCCCCGCGACGCCGGTAAGAAGCTGTGGACCCGCGACGGCGCTCCCGCTCGCAACGACCGCGACGCCCGCGTCGTGGAAGAGGAGATGACCGAAGAGCAGCGCATGCAGCGCGAGCTCCGTTCGGTGCGTCCCCGTCACGACGACCCGGAGCTGCCCGACGACATCACGGCCGACGACCTCGACCGCATCGCGCGCAACGAGCTGAAGACCCTCACCAAGGACAACGCCGAAGCCGTGGGTCGCCACCTGGCCATGGCCGCCCGCGTGATCGACGAAGACCCCGAGCTGGCCCACCGCCACGTGATGAGCGCCGCCCGTCGCGCCGGCCGCATCGCCGTGGTGCGCGAGAGCCTCGCCATCACCGCCTACGCCACCGGCGACTTCGCCCTGGCCCTGCGGGAGCTCCGCACCTACCGCCGTATCTCGGGCTCCAACGCCCAGCTGCCCCTGATGGTGGACAGCGAACGCGGCGTCGGCCGCCCCGACCGCGCCCTCGAGCTCGGCCGGTCCGTCGACCGCAGCACGCTGCCGGCCGGCGTGCAGGTGGCCCTGGCCATCGCGATGTCGGGCGCCCGCCTCGACCTGGGTGAAGCCGAGGCCGCGCTGAGCGAGCTCGAGATCGCCCAGCTCGACCCCAAGACGGCGTTCTCCTACAGCTCCGAGCTGTTCGCCGCCTACGCCGAGGTGCTCGAAGAACTCGGCCGCACCGACGAAGCCGACCTCTGGAACGAACGCGCTTCCCGCGCCGACGCCGCGCTCAACGGCGACGTCGACGAGACCATCGAGATCGTCGAACTCGACGACGAAGAGTTCGACGAGGACGAGGACGACACCGACGACGAGTCCGACGAGGACGAGGCCGACAACGCCGACACTCCCGACGAGCTCGAGACCGCCGACATCACCATCACCGACACCGAGGACATTGCTTCACCCGATGACGAATCAACCGACGAGTCCGAGTCAGCGACCAACCACGCCGAGGGCGTGGACGAAGATCCTGAAACGACGCCCGTTGACTGAGCCGGCCACGCCCCTGGCCGGCATCGACGTGGTGCTGGCCGACCTGGACGGCGTGGTCTACGCCGGACCCCACGCCATCCCGTTCGCCGTCGACAGCCTCAACCGGGCCGCCGAGAGCATCCGGGTCGGGTACATCACCAACAACGCCTCACGCACGGATGCGTCCGTCGCCGGCCACCTCACCGACCTCGGTCTCACAGTGGCCCCGTCCGACGTCGTCACCTCGCCCCAGGCGGCCATGCGGCTGCTCGTGGAGCAGGTGCCGGCCGGTTCCCGCATCCTGGTCGTGGGCGGCGACGGGCTCGTCGACGAACTGCAGAAGCACGGCTTCGAGGTGACCCGGTCCGCCGAGGATTCCCCGGCCGCCGTGGTGCAGGGGTTCGCGCCCGACGTGGGCTGGACCCAGCTGGCCGAGGCCTGCTTCGCGCTGAACGCCGGCGTCACCCCCGATGGTGACTATGCGGGCATCCCGTGGATCGCCACGAACACCGACTGGACCATTCCGCAGGCCCGCGGCATCGCTCCGGGCAACGGCACCCTGGTGTCCGCGGTGCACACCGCCGTCGGACGCCTGCCCCTCGTGGCCGGCAAGCCCGAGACGCCGATCTTCTTCGAGGCCATTAAGCGCTTCGAGGCCACCACGCCACTGTTCATCGGCGACCGGCTCGACACCGACATCCTCGGTGCCAACCGGGCCGGCATCCCGGCCGTGCTGGTGCTCACGGGCATCGACAAGGCCAAGCAGGCCCTGGCCGCCGGCCCGGAGGAACGCCCCACGTTCATCCTCGAGGACCTGCGCCAACTGCATGAGCCCTACCCGGTGACCGTGTTCTCCAAGGACAAATCCCAGGCCACCGTCGACGGCGCATCCGTGCGCATCCACGGTGCCGACGTGGAGATCATGGCCGTCGGCGACGACGGAATCAACCTGCTGCGCGCGGCGTGCGCCGTGATCTGGGCGTCCGGCCGACCGATCTACGGGCTCAACGTTCCGGAGAGTCTCTATCTCGGACGGTAGCCTAGGAGGCGTGAGTGCAGACGGAGTAGACCAGGCACGACCGCCGGCCGGACCGACCCCGGGCCGCCCGGGGCCGCGCCCCGCGCCGTCTGCTCCGGCCCCCGGCCCCACCGCCGACGTACCGGCCCCGCCCGTTCTGAACGGCCAACTCGACGCCCGCCTCGCGGCCGTCGAGGCGCTGCCACTCGCGGAGCGGGCCGCGGCCTATTCCGAGCTGCACGACAGTCTGCGCGACCACCTCGAAGGTGGAGACGTGCCCCGATCGAAGGCCGAATGACTACGCACAACCCGACCGCGCCAGACCCCGACCTGGGGACCGACTCCGAGCAGACTCCGGCACCGCAGCGGCCGGCACCCCAGCCGACCAGCGTGCCCGTCCACACCCCGGCGCCCGTCGCCGAGCCGGTGGCGTCCACGGGGGAGCAGCGCCTGGATTCGGCGCTGTCCGACCGCGGCTTGGTGCGCTCACGCACCGTCGCCGCCCGGCTCATCGCCGAGGGACTGGTGACCGTGGACGGCAGCCCCGTCGTCAAGGCGTCCGCGAAGGTGCGCGACAGCCAGGTGATCGCCGTCGCGCCCACCGACCACTACGTCAGCCGCGGGGCGCACAAACTCGTCGCCGCCCTCGACGCCTTCGAACTTCCCGTCGCCGACCGCACCGCGATGGATGCCGGCGCCTCCACCGGCGGGTTCAGCCAGGTGCTGCTCGAACGCGGCGTCGGCCGGGTCATCGCCGTCGACGTGGGCCACGGCCAGCTGTCGCCCACCATCAAGGCCGACCCCCGCGTCACGCTCGTGGAGGGCTTCAACCTGCGCTACGCCACCGCGGAGACCATCGCGGGCGCATCCGGCATCACCGACCGACCCGACCTCGTCGTGGGCGACCTGTCCTTCATCTCGCTCACCACGGTGCTGCCGGCCCTCGTCGCCACCGCCGCCGAGGGCGCCGACTTCGTGCTGCTGATCAAGCCGCAATTCGAAGTGGGACGCGGCGGCATCCGTGAGGGTGTCGTGCACGACCCGGGCCTGCGCGCCGACGCCGTCTCCGGCGTGCTCTGGGCCGGCTGGGATCTCGGCCTGGGCATCAACGGCCTGATCGCCTCGCCGATCGCCGGCGGTGCCGGCAACCACGAGTATCTCGTGTGGATGCGAACCGGAACCGGCACCAATCCGACAGAATGGATCGATCGGATAACCGTCCTGGTGGGAGCGTGACGAGCATGACCGCAACGTCCAGGCACATCCTCGTCGTGGCCCACACCGGCCGGCAGGATTCGTTGGAAGCCGCCGCGACGGTGTGCGAGCAGCTCATCGCCGCCGGCGCCGTGCCCGTGCTGGCCGCCGAGGAGCGCAACGACCTGCTCGCCTCCTGCCCGCAACTGAACGGCAGCACCGCCGTGCTCGGCGAGACCGTGCAGGCCACCGACCTGGAGCTCGTCATCGTGCTCGGCGGCGACGGCACCATCCTGCGGGCCGCCGAGATCGTGCGCGGCTGCTCCGCCCCGCTGCTGGGCATCAACCTGGGCCACGTCGGGTTCCTCGCCGAAAGCGAACGCGACGACCTGGGCGAGGCCGTGCGCCGCGCGCTGCTGCGCGACTACCTCGTCGAAGAGCGGATGACCCTGTCGGTGCGGGTGAAGGTGGACCACGAGGTGGTCTACGAAACCTGGGCGCTCAACGAGGCCACCGTGGAGAAGGCCAGCCGGCAACGGATGATCGAGGTCATCATCGAGGTCGATGGCCGCCCGCTCTCCGCGTTCGGCTGCGACGGCGTGGTGCTCTCCACCCCCACCGGGTCCACCGCCTACTCGTTCTCCGCCGGCGGCCCCATCGTCTGGCCGAGCCTGGACGCCCTGCTGCTCGTGCCGCTCAGCGCGCACGCCCTGTTCGCCCGCCCGCTGGTCGTGGGGCCGGACTCCTCACTGGCCGTGGAGGTGCTCGCCCGCGGTGACAGCTCGGCCGTGCTCTGCGCCGACGGCCGCCGCGTGCACGACCTGCCGCCGGGCGCCCGCGTGATCGTGCGACGCTCCCCGGTGCCGGTGCGCCTGGCCCGGCTGCACAGCGGTCCGTTCACCGACCGGCTCGTGAACAAGTTCGATCTGCCGATCACGGGCTGGCGCGGCCCGGTCGGGCGGGAGTGAGGCCCGGCCATGATCGAAGAACTCGTCATCCGCGACCTCGGCGTGATCAAAGAAGCCACCCTGCCACTCGGCCCCGGCTTCACGGCCATCACGGGCGAGACCGGCGCGGGTAAGACCATGGTCGTGACCGCGCTTGGCCTGCTGCTCGGCGAACGTGCCGACCCCGGCACCGTGCGCGCCGGCCAGTCTCAGAGCTGGGTGGAGGGCCGCTGGCTGGTCGACCCGGCCGGGGCCGTGGCCCAGCGGGTGCATGACGCCGGGGGAGACCTCGACGGACCCGAACTGCTGCTCAGCCGCTCCGTGTCGGCGGAGGGACGC
This sequence comes from Cryobacterium arcticum, assembly GCF_001679725.1. NCBI lineage: Bacteria > Bacillati > Actinomycetota > Actinomycetes > Micrococcales > Microbacteriaceae > Cryobacterium > Cryobacterium arcticum. The sequence goes on from NZ_CP016282.1 coordinate 1,371,082, forward strand.
AGCCGCGCCGTCGTGGGCGGCCGCAGTGCCCCCGCCGGCGTGCTCGGCGACCTCGGCAGCGACCTCGTCGTGGTGCACGGCCAGTCCGACCAGGTACGCCTGCGCTCCACCTCCGCCCAACGCGGCGCGCTCGACCGGTTCGCCGGCGCCGAACTCGCGGATGCCCTCACCGCCTTCCAGCACGCCTACCACCGCTGGCACGCCAACCAAGCCGAACTCGACCTGCTCATCGCCGAACAGGACCGCCGCGCCCGCGAAGCCGAGGATCTGCGGCTGGCCATCGCCGAGATCGAACTGGCCGCCCCGCAACGCGGCGAGGACGACGAGCTCAGCGCCCGCGCCGAACGGCTCGGCAACCTCGAGGAACTGCGCCTCGCCGCCGCCTCGTCCCGCGAACTGCTCTCGGCCGAGGACTCCAGCGACGACACCCCCGACGTGGTCGCCCTGCTTGACTCCGCCCGCCGGCAGCTCGAACGCGCCGCCGAACACGACCCCACCCTGCCGCCGCTGGCCGAGGCCCTCGCCAACGCCGGGTTCGCCGTGGCCGACATTGCCGGGCAACTCTCCAGCTACCTCGCCGGCCTCGACGCCGACGGCGCCCGGGAGCTCGAGGTGGTGCAGGAACGCCGTGCCGAGCTGAGCGCCCTGTCACGCAAGTTCGCCGGCGGCCTCGACGAGGCCATCGACTTCCTCGACACCGGCAGCAGCCGCCTGCTTGAGCTCGACAGCGACTCCGACCGCATCGAGACCCTCCAGGCGGACACCACCGCCGACCGGGACCTCGTGCAGCGCCTGGCCGATACCCTCACGGGCATCCGCACCACCGCGGCAACCGCGCTCGGCACCGCCGTGACCCGCGAACTGGCCGCCCTGGCCATGCCCGACGCCCGCCTGGTGGTGGAGATCGACCCGCTCGACGAGGTGTCGGTGACCGGTCTGGACCTCGTGCGCATCATGTTGCAGCCGCACGCCGGCGCCGAGCCGCGGGCGTTGGCGCGCGGCGCATCCGGCGGCGAACTGTCCCGGGTGATGCTGGCGATCGAGGTCGTCATCAACGCCACCGACCCCGTGCCCACCTTCGTCTTCGACGAGGTCGACGCCGGCGTGGGCGGGGCGGCCGCCATCGAGATCGGCCGGCGACTCGCCCGGCTCGCCGAAACCGCGCAGGTGATCGTGGTCACCCACCTCGCCCAGGTCGCCGCGTTCGCCGGCAACCACCTCAGCGTCGTCAAAGACAGCAACGGCTCGGTCACCGCGAGCAGTGTGCGCCAGCTCACCGGCGACGACCGGGCCGCCGAGATGGCCCGTCTGCTCTCCGGACTGCCCGACTCCGCCAGCGGCCTCGAGCACGCGCGCGAGCTCATCGAACTTGCCCACTCAACCAGCTCCAACGGAGAGGCCCACACTAGGTGATAGGATCGAAGCCCGTGGTGAACAATATAAACGCGGACAAATCAAACGACATTACGAAGCACATTTTTGTGACCGGTGGTGTCGTTTCTTCATTGGGTAAAGGCCTGACGGCGGCAAGCCTCGGCAACCTGCTCACTGCTCGCGGACTGCGCGTTGTGATGCAGAAACTCGACCCCTACCTCAACGTCGATCCTGGAACGATGAACCCGTTCCAGCACGGCGAAGTCTTCGTCACCGACGACGGCTCCGAAACCGACCTCGATATCGGCCACTACGAGCGCTTCCTCGACATCAACCTCACCCAGGCGGCGAACGTCACCACCGGTCAGGTCTACTCGCAGGTCATCGCCCGTGAACGCCGCGGCGAATACCTCGGCGACACCGTGCAGGTCATCCCGCACATCACCGACGAGATCAAGCGACGGATGCGGCTCCAGGCCAGCGACGAGCCCCGCCCCGACGTGATCATCACCGAGGTCGGCGGCACCGTCGGCGACATCGAATCGCAGCCGTTCATCGAGGCCGCACGTCAGGTGCGCCACGAGCTCGGCCGCAAGAACGTCTTCTTCGTGCACGTCTCCCTGGTGCCGTTCATGGCCGCCTCCGGTGAGCAGAAGACCAAGCCCACCCAGCACTCCGTGGCCGCGCTGCGTTCGCTGGGTATTCAGCCGGACGCGCTCGTGCTCCGCAGCGACCGGCCCGTGTCCGAGTCGAACAAGCGCAAGATCGCGCTCATGTGCGACGTGGACGAAGACGCCGTCGTGAACTGCAAAGACGTGCCCAGCATCTACGAGATCCCCGCCGTGCTGCACGAGCAGGGCCTGGACAAGTACATCACCGACGCGCTCGGCCTGCCGGTGAAGGACGTGGACTGGACCGCTTGGCAGCGCGTGCTCGACGCCGTGCGCGAGCCCAAGCACGAGGTCACCATCGGCCTGGTCGGCAAGTACATCGACCTGCCCGACGCCTACCTCTCGGTGACCGAGGCGCTTCGCGCCGGCGGCTTCGCCCAGCAGACCAAGGTGAAGATCGAGTGGATCGCCTCCGACACTTGTGAGACGCCCGAGGGCGCTGCCGCGATGCTCAGCGAGCTCGACGGCATCTGCGTCCCCGGCGGCTTCGGCGTGCGCGGCATCGAGGGCAAGCTCGGCGCCCTCAAGTTCGCCCGCGAGAACGCCATCCCCGTGCTCGGCCTGTGCCTCGGCCTGCAGTGCATGGTCATCGAGTACGCCCGCAACAAGGCCGGCCTCGAGGGTGCTTCCTCCAGCGAGTTCGACCCGGAGACCGAGTTCCCGGTGATCGCGACCATGGAAGAGCAGGTCGAGATCATCGCCGGCGGCGACCTGGGCGGCACCATGCGCCTCGGCCTGTACCCGGCCACCCTCGCCGACGGCTCGCTCGTCGCCGAATTGTACGGTGCCTCCGAGGCATCCGAACGCCACCGTCACCGCTACGAGGTGAACAACAACTACCGCGCCCAGATCGCCGAGGCCGGCCTGTGGTTCTCCGGCACCTCGCCCGACGGCCACCTCGTCGAGTACGTGGAGCTGCCCCGCGCCGAGCACCCGTTCTACGTGGGTACCCAGGCGCACCCCGAGCTGCGCTCACGCCCGAGCGACGCCCACCCGCTGTTCCGCGGCCTGATCGGAGCGGCCCTTGACCGCCAGCAGGCCAGCCGCCTGTTCGAGGTGAAGGAAGATGCCTGAGAGCCTCTCCGCCCGCGCCGAGGCCGACGCGCTGTTGCCCCGCATCGAGGATGAACCGGCGCCCACCGCGCTGACCTCGAGCGCGGTGCAGTTCGACGGCCACGTGTGGAACATCCGCCAGGACGCGTTCGACTACAACGGCGCCGAGATCGTGCGCGAGTACGTCGACCACCCCGGCGCCGTGGCGATCCTCGCCCTCGACGACCAGGACCGGGTGCTACTCATTCAGCAGTACCGGCACCCGGTGCGGATGCGGGAGTGGGAACTGCCCGCCGGGCTGCTCGACATCGACGGCGAACATGCCCTCATCGGCGCGCAGCGTGAGCTGGCCGAGGAGACCGACGTCGTCGCATCCGAGTGGAACGTGCTGACCGAGTTCTACACGTCTCCGGGCGGCAGCAACGAGGTCATCCGCATCTACCTGGCCCGTGGCCTGTCGCCGGCCAACGAGGCGTTCGATCGCACCGACGAGGAGGCCGACATGGTCACCCGCTGGGTGTCCCTGGACGACGCCGTCGACGCCGCGCTCGCCCGCCGGGTGCAGAACCCGTCCCTCGTCGTCGGGGTGCTGGCCGCCGCCGCGTCCCGCGCACGCGGCTGGTCGTCACTGGCGCCGGCCGACCTGCCGTGGCCGCGGCATCCGTCGAACTGGGACCACACGGTGTGACCGGCCCCGTGTTCGTCGAGGAGGCCGTGCACTCGTATCTGCGGCATGTCTCGATTGAACGCGGGCTCAGCGCCAACACGGTCGCCGCGTACCGGCGCGACCTGGTCATCTACGCCGGTTGGCTGACGGATGCCGGTGTGACCGACCTCGGCGCCGTCACCGCCGCGCAGGTGAGCGCGTTCGTGCAGTTCCTGGGCGCGCGCGCCGAGTCGCCGTTGACGGCGTCGTCGGTGGCGCGGATCCTCTCCACCGTGCGCGGGTTCCACCGGTTCCTGCTCGAGGAATCCCTCGTGGACGTCGATGTGGCGCACGAGACCAAACCGCCCAAGCTGGGCCTCAGGCTGCCCAAGGCCATCTCGATCGAGCAGGTGAACCAGCTGCTGGCCGCCACCGACGGCGACGAGCTGCCGCAGCTGCGCGACAAGGCGCTGCTCGAGCTGCTCTATGCCACCGGAGCGCGGGTGTCGGAGGTGGTGAACCTCAACGTCGACGACGTGCTCGAGGAAGACGTGGTGCGGCTCACCGGCAAGGGCAACAAGCAGCGCATCGTGCCGGTGGGCAGCTTCGCCCGCGCGGCGATCGACGCGTACCTGGTGCGGGCCCGGCCGGTGCTCTCGGTGCGCGGCAAGGCCACCCCGGCGCTGTTCCTCGGGGTGCGCGGGCACCGGGTGAGCCGGCAGAACGCGTGGTTGATCATCAAGGCGGCGGCCGAACGCGCCGAGCTGGGCATCGAGGTGTCACCACACACGCTGCGGCACTCCTTCGCCACCCACCTGCTCTCCGGCGGCGCCGACGTGCGCGTGGTGCAGGAGCTGCTCGGCCACTCCTCGGTGGCCACCACCCAGATCTACACCCTCGTCACCATCGACACCCTCCGCGACATGTACACCACCGCCCACCCCCGAGCCCGCTGACCTCGCGACGTGCCCGCATGTCGCGCCCCCTCGTCGGTCGAGCTCGTCGAGACCTCGTGACATGCCCGCCTGTTGCGCCCCGTGCGTCGGTCGAGCCTGTCGAGACCCCGTGACGTGCCTGCATGTCGCGTCCCGTGCGTCGGTCGAGCTCGTCGAGACCTCGTGACGTGCCTCGAGATCGGCTCACCGGGTCTCGACAGGCTCGACCGACGTGTGGGTGGGTTCTGCAGGCCGGCTCGCGTGGTCTCGACAGGCTCGACCGTCGTGTGGGTGCGTTCTGCAGGCCGGCTCGCGTGGTCTCGACAGGCTCGACCAACGTGCTGGGTGCGCTCAGCGGGCCGCATCCGTGACAATGGGGGAGTGACCCGCACCTCCCCGCCCCCGCCGGCAGCGACGCCGGCCGGCCGCTTCGGCATCCGTCGTAACCTGCTGCGCCCCGACGACTCGGAGGCCGCCGACCGCGTCACCTACGTGGAGCTGTTCTTCGACCTGATCTTCGTCTTCGCGCTCACCCAGCTCTCCCGCTACCTGTACGAGAACCAGTCCTGGGAGGGTGCCCTCGAGTCGGCGATGCTCGTGCTCGCCCTGTGGTGGCTCTGGGTGTACACGACCTGGGTGACCAACTGGCTCGACCCGGCCAAGCTGCCCGTGCGCGGTGTGGTGCTGGGCCTGTCGCTGGTGGGTTTCGTGGTGAGCGTCTCCATCTACGAGTCGTTCGGCGACCGCGGCATCGTTTTCGCCCTCGCGTACACGATGCTGCAACTGGGCCGCACCGCCTTCATGCTGCTCGCCGTGGCCCGGCACGACCCGGAGCTGCGCCGCACCTTCGTGCGGATCCTGGTCTGGCTGGCCCTGTCCAGCGTGTTCTGGGTTGTCGGCGCGTTGCTGCCGCTGCAGTACCGGTTGCCGCTCTGGTTGATCGCCCTGGCGATCGAGTACCTCTCCGCAGGGGTGGGTTTCCGGGTGCCAGGGCTCGGTGCCTCCGGGGTCGACCAGTGGGACCTCTCCGGCCCGCACATCGCCGAGCGCAGCGCCCTGTTCGTGATCATCGCCCTGGGCGAATCGCTGCTGGTGACCGGGTTCGCGTTCGTCGACAAGGAATCGTCGGCGGAGAGCATCCTGGGCATGCTGCTCGCGTTCGGCGCGAGCGTGGCCATGTGGTGGCTGTACTTCGACCACAGCGAACGCGCCGGCGCCAAGGCCATCGCCGCCGCGGCCGAGCCGGGGCGCATCGCCCGGCTGGCATACACCTACGTGCACGCGGTGATCATCGCCGGCATCGTGCTCACCTCGGTGGCCGACAAGGAGGTGCTTTCGCATCCGCACGCCGAGATGACCCTGTCGACCGCGGTAGTGCTGGTGGGCGGTCCGCTGCTCTACGTGGCGGGGATGCTGCTGTTCAGGCTGGTCGTGGCGCGGGAGCTGCTCGTGTCGTACCTGGTGGGCATCGGGGCGCTGCTGGTGGCGTTCGCGGCCGCGTTCGCGCTCACCCCGCTGCAGCTGGGCGCGGTGACCACCGGGGTGCTCGTGATCGTGGCCGGCTGGGAGACCGTGGTGCGGGTGCGCGCCGGCACCGACGACAAGAAGGCCGGCTGACCGGTCCCGCGTGTGTGTCGCGCCCCGTCGTTGGTCGAGCTTGTCGAGACCTCGTGACGTGCGTGTGTGTCGCGCCCCGTCGTGGGTCGAGCTTGTCGAGACCTCGTGACGTGCGTGTGTGTCGCGCCCCGTCGTGGGTCGAGCCTGTCGAGACCTCGTGACGTGCCTCGAGACCTGCTCACGGGGTCTCGACAAGCTCGACCAGCGTATTGGGTGCGTTTCGCAGACAGGCTCGACCGGCGGGAGGGAGCGGCAGCGAGTGGCGGCACACCGGGGATCTTGGCGGGGGCGGGCGTGGCGGCTCGGTAGAATCTACCAAGTGAATTGCTTGACGGATCGAGGACAGCCCAGTGGCGCGTAAGACGGATAGCCGGACGCAGCTTCCCGGACTCGAGGAGCTCCCCACCGGCGCAACCGGACGACCGGTGCAGGTGTTCGAGGAGCCCGCCCCGCTGAAGAGCCATGGGCCGGCGCGCATCGTGTCGCTGTGCAACCAGAAGGGCGGCGTCGGCAAGACGACGACCACCATCAACCTGGGTGCGGCGCTGGCCGGCTACGGCCGCCGGGTGCTCGCCATCGACTTCGACCCGCAGGGCGCTCTGTCCGCTGGCCTCGGTGTGCCCACGCACGACGTCACCACCATCTACGACCTGCTCCTGAGCGGCTCCAAGGACCCGCACGAGGCCATCCAGCAGACCTCGGTAGAGGGCCTGGACATCATTCCGGCCAACATCGACCTCTCCGCCGCGGAGGTGCACCTCGTCAACGAGGTCGCCCGCGAGCAGATCCTGGCCCGGGTGCTACGCAAGGTCTCCAACGACTACGACATCATTCTCATCGACTGCCAGCCGTCGCTCGGTATCCTCACGGTAAACGCCCTCACCGCCAGCCACGGGGTGCTCATCCCGCTGGAGTGCGAGTTCTTCGCCCTGCGCGGCGTGGCCCTGCTCATCGAGACCATCGACAAGGTGCGCGACCGGCTCAACCCGGCCATCGAACTCGACGGCATCCTGGCCACCATGTACGACTCCCGCACCCTGCACTCGCGTGAGGTGCTCGAGCGGGTCGTCGACGCGTTCGGTGACCGGGTGCTCGACACCGTCATCGGCCGCACCGTCAAGTTTCCGGACGCCAGTGTCGCGGGGGTGCCGATCACCGAGTTCGCTCCGGAGCACGCCGCCGCCAAGGCCTACAAGCAGGCGGCGCGGGAACTGATCCAGCGTGGCGCGGTCGCCTAAGCGGCTTTCGGCCGCTCCGGCCACCGCCGCGGCGACAGCCTCGGCCGCCGCTGGCACGGCTGGCACGCTGGTTGACGCCGGCGGCGGGATGCCTGCGCCCGGCTTCTCCGTGGCGTTGCAGAACTTCGAGGGCCCGTTCGACCTGCTGCTCTCGCTGATCGGCAAGCACGAACTCGACATCACCGAGATCTCGCTGAGCCGGGTCACCGACGAGTTCATCGCCTACCTGCGCGGTCTCGACGCCGCCGAGGAGCTGGACCAGGCCACCGAGTTCCTCGTCGTGGCCGCCACCCTGCTCGACCTCAAGCTGGTGGGCCTGCTGCCGCAGGGCGAGCTGGTGGATGCCGAGGACGTGGCGTTGCTCGAGGCCCGCGACCTGCTGTTCGCCCGGCTGCTGCAGTACCGGGCGTTCAAGACCGCGTCGGCGTGGTTCCTCGAGAACCTTGAACACGAGGCCACCCGGCACGTGCGGTCGGTGCGGCTCGAGGAGAAGTACCGCACGACGACCCCGGAGCTGGTCTGGACGCTCTCGCTCGCCGACTTCGGCGCGCTGGCCGCGCTGGCCCTCACGCCGCGCGAGCTGCCGACTGTGGGGCTGGAGCATCTGCACGCGCCGCTGGTGAGCATCCGGGAGCAGGCGGCGATCGTCGTGGCGATGCTGCGCGCCAACCAGAGCCTCACGTTCCGGGAGTTGATCGTGGACTGCGCCCAGAAGGGGCAGGTCATCGCCCGGTTCCTCGCCGTACTCGAGCTGTACCGGCACGGCGCCCTCACCTTCGACCAGCTGGAACCGCTCGGGGAGCTCAGCCTGCACTGGGACGCCGACGGCTGGTCGGACGACAACCTCGCGAATCTCGGAGCCGACTATGACGCCTGATGCCGGTATGACGGATGCTGACGTGGAGAACTCGACCGAACGTCGGTCGAGTTTGTCGAGACCAGGTGACTCGGTCTCGACAGGCTCGACCAGCGGGATGGCCGCGTCCGATGGGTCGGCTCGCGGGGTCTCGACAGGCTCGACCGCCGAGATGGGCGCGTCCGCGACGTCGGCTCGCGGGGTCTCGACGGGCTCGACCGCCGAGATGGGCGCGTCCGATGGGTCGGCTCGCGGGGTCTCGACAGGCTCGACCAGCGGGATGGGCGCGTCCGATGGGTCGGCTCGCGGGGTCTCGACAGGCTCGACCAGCGGGATGGGCGCGTCCGATGGGTCGGCTCGCGGGGTCTCGACAGGCTCGACCAGCGAGACGGGCGCGACCGAACGTCGGTCGAGCTTGTCGAGACCTGGTGACCCGGTCTCGACCGGGGACGGGGGAGCGGGCGAGGCGCAGCCGATCGAGCGGCGGCTCGAGGCGATTTTGATGGTGGCCGATGAGCCGCAGAGCCTGGTGCACCTGGCCAGCGCGGTCGGGCGTCCGCTGGTCGAGGTGCGCGAGGCCATCCTGCGGCTCGTCGCCGACTTCGACGGCGTCGACGGTACCGTGCGGCGCGGATTCGAACTGCGCGAGGTCGCCGGCGGCTGGCGCATCTACGTGCGCGCCGAACACGACCCCGTCGTGGCCGACTTCGTGCTCACCCAGAACCCCAGCCGGCTCTCCCAGGCCGCCCTGGAGACCCTCGCCGTGATCGCCTACAAGCAACCGATCAGCCGCGGCGCGGTAGCCTCGATCAGGGCGGTTAATGTCGACTCGGTGGTGCGCACCCTCCTGGGGCGCGGATTGATCACCGAAGCCTTCACCGATAGCGAGACCGGCGCGATCAATTACGCCACCACCGACCTGCTGCTCGTGCAGCTGGGAATCAACTCGCTCGACGAGTTGCCACTAATTTCGCCGTTGCTCGCCGACGGTGCGAACGGATTCGAGGATCTACCATGACCGACCACAACGACGGCTACACCGACACCAGCAGCAGCAACCCGGACTTCGCGACGAACCCCGAGGCCGCCGCCGACGGCATCCGCCTGCAGAAGGTGCTCTCCGCCGCGGGCGTGGCCTCGAGAAGAGTCAGCGAAGACATGATCAGCTCCGGCCGCGTGCGGGTCAACGGCAAGGTCGTCACCGAACTCGGCCGCCGCGTGCACCCCGAGACCGACAAGATCGCCGTGGACAACATCGCCATCCAGCTGGACACCAGCCGCCGCTACGTAATGCTCAACAAGCCCGTCGGTGTGGTCTCCTCCATGCAGGACGAGAGCGGCCGGCCCGACCTGCGCCAGTTCACCGAGGGCTACGAAGAACGCCTGTTCAACGTGGGCCGCCTCGACGCCGCCACCAGCGGCCTGCTCATCCTCACCAACGACGGTGACCTCGCCCACGTGCTCGCACACCCCTCCTTCGGTGTCGCCAAGACCTACATCGCCAAGGTCGAGGGCCGCGTCTCGGCGCAGACCATCGGCAAGCTGCAGAGCGGCATCGAGCTCGACGACGGCCCCATCGCCGCCGACAAGGCCCGCATCCTCACCAGCCCTCCCGGCGACGGCTTCACCCTCGTCGAGCTCACCCTGCACTCCGGCCGCAACCGCATCGTGCGACGGATGATGGACGCCGTCGGCCACCCCGTCGTCGACCTGGTGCGCCGTCAGTTCGGCCCGCTGCAGCTGGGCACCCTCCGGGCCGGCGCCGTGCGCGACCTCACTAAGGTGGAACTCGGTCAGCTGCTCACGGTGTCCCGCGCCGAAGTTCAGAAGTAGAGCTCAGAAGTAGCCCCACCAGCATCCGTTTCACCCCTATTAGCCGCGCAAGTTTGGAGCCGAACGTGGTCGAGTCTCGCCTGATCGGGCCGGTGCGTGTCGTCGGCGCCGGGCTCCTGGGAACCAGCATCGGTCTGGGCCTCACGGCCCGCGGCCTCGACGTGATCCTCGCCGACGCGTCGCCGACCAACCTGTCGCTGGCCATCGACTACGGCGCCGGCCGCGCCGCCACCCCCGGCGACGCCCCGCAGCTCATCGTCGTGTGCGTGCCGCCGGACGTGACCGCCGACGTCGTCGCCCGCGAACTCGAGGCGTTCCCCGACGCGATCGTGACGGACGTGGCCAGCGTCAAGCTGGCCCCGCTCACCGAGCTGCAGGAGCGCGGCGCCGACGTCTCCCGGTACATCGGCTCGCACCCGCTGGCCGGCCGCGAACGCGGCGGACCCCTCGCCGGCCGCGCCGACCTCTTCATCGGCCGGCCCTGGGTGGTCGCCGCGCACGACGCGATCAGCTACCAGCGCGCCACCGCGATCGACGACCTCATCCTCGACCTCGGCGCCACCCTCGTGGAGATGAGCCCGGAAGACCACGACAACGCCGTCGCCCTGGTCTCGCACGTGCCCCAGGTGGTCTCCACCCTGATGGCCCGCCGGCTCACCGATGCCCCCGGCTCCGCGCTCAACCTCGCCGGCGGGGGAGTGCGCGACGTCACCCGGGTCGCCGCGAGCGACCCCGAACTGTGGGTGCAGATCCTCGGCGCCAACCCCGCCCCGGTGCGGCAGATCCTGCTGGCCCTCCGCGACGACCTCGACCGGTTCATCGACGCCCTCGCCGACCCGTCCGCCCCCGGCGCCCGCCGGCAGGTGGCCGAGGAGATCGCCGGCGGCAACACCGGCGTGGCCCGGCTCCCCGGCAAGCACGGTCAGGACCGCCGCTACTCCGTCATCACCGTGATGGTCGACGACACCCCCGGTCAGCTCGCCCGCCTCTTCAACGAGATCGGCGAGGTGGGCGTCAACCTCGAGGACCTGCGCCTCGAGCACTCCCCGGGAGCCCAGATCGGGCTCGCCGAGATCAGCATCCTCCCCGAGGCGGTCAGCCGCCTCACCACTGAGCTGGCCGCGCGCGGCTGGCGGATTGTCGGTTAGACGTTTGAGTAAGCACTCCTACCCCCTGTTCGTTGCGATTGACGGGCCTGCCGGCAGCGGCAAGTCCAGCGTGAGCCGTGCCGTGGCCCGCAAGCTCGGCTACGGCTACCTCGACACCGGCGCCGCCTACCGGGCCCTCGCCTGGCACGTGCTGGCGCAGCACATCGACGCGCAGGACGCGGATGCCGTCGCCGGCGCCCTGGACACCTTCGACTACACGATCGGCACCGAACCGGATGCCTACTTCGTGCGGGTGGGCCAGACCGACGTCACCGACGCCATCCGGGAACCGCAGATCTCGGCCGTGGTCAGCGCCATCGCGCGGGTCCCTGCGGTGCGCACACACCTCACCGAGCTGTTCCGCACGATCGCCCGGGCCGTTCCGCAGCCCGGTGTGGTGGTGGAGGGCCGCGACATCACCACCGTCGTGGCACCGGAGGCCGAGGTGCGCATTCTACTCACAGCGACCGAAGAGGCTAGAATGGCTAGGCGCTCTGCGGAAATATCAACCCAATCGGCCCACACCGTTGCGGAACAGTTGCGATCGAGGGATCGCGCTGACTCCCAGGTAGTGGAATTCATGAGCGCCGCAGACGGTGTGACCACCGTCGACTCCACCCATCTCGACTTCGACCAGACCATTGACGCGGTTGTAGAGGTCATCAATACCGCGAGGAACTCGCAATGACTAATCAATTCGACGACACGACGATCCCCGAACTCGACCCGGAAATCGCATCGCGCCTGACCGACCTCGACGAGGACGACGCGCTCATCTCGCAGCGCGCCACCGCGCTGCGCACCGGCCTGAACGAGTACGACCTCGACGACGAGGACTTCGACGTTCTCGACCACGTCTCAGAGGACCCCGACGCCATCACGTACCTGCCGGCGCTGCCGGTCATCGCGATCGTCGGCCGCCCCAACGTGGGCAAGTCCGCGCTCGTGAACCGCATCCTCGGCCGCCGCGAGGCCGTCGTGGAGGACACCCCCGGTGTGACCCGTGACCGGGTCACCTACAAGGGCGAGTGGCACGAACGCCGCTTCAGCCTCGTCGACACCGGCGGCTGGGAGCCCGACGCCAAGGGCATCGACGCTTCCGTGGCCATGCAGGCCGAGCTGGCCATCGAGCTGTGCGACGTCGTCATGTTCGTCGTCGACGCCAACGTGGGCCCCACCTCGACCGACGAGGCCGTCGTCAAGCTGCTGCGTCGCAGCGGCAAGCCCGTCTTCCTCATCGCCAACAAGGTCGACGACATCCGCCAGGAGCCCGAAGCGGCCAGCCTGTGGGCGCTCGGCCTCGGCCAGCCCTGGCCGGTCTCCGCGCTGCACGGCCGCGGCGTCGCCGACCTGCTCGACGCGATCCTCGAAGAACTCCCCGAGATCTCCAACGTCGCCAAGCAGGAAGTCGGCGGCCCCCGCCGCGTCGCCATCCTCGGCCGCCCGAACGTGGGCAAGTCCAGCCTGCTGAACAAGGTCGTCGGCGAAGAGCGCGTGGTTGTCAACGCCCTCGCCGGCACCACCCGCGACCCGGTCGACGAGCAGGTTGAGCTCGGCGGCAAGGTCTGGCGCTTCGTCGATACCGCCGGCATCCGCCGTCGTGTGCACCTGTCCCAGGGCGCCGACTTCTACGCGTCGCTGCGTACCAGCGCCGCGCTGGAGAAGGCCGAAGTGGCCGTCGTGCTCATCGACGTCACCGAGGTCATCAGCGAGCAGGACGTGCGCGTCATCGACCTGGTGCTCGAATCCGGCCGCGCCCTGGTGCTTGCCTTCAACAAATGGGACCAGATCGACGACGACCGTCGCCGCTACCTCGAGCGTGAGATCGAGCAGGACCTGGCCCACGTGGCCTGGGCCCCGCGCGTGAACATCTCGGCCAAGACCGGCCGTCACATGGAGAAGCTGGTTCCGGCCCTCGAGCTCGCGCTGGAGTCGTGGGACACCCGCGTCGCCACCGGCAAGTTCAACGCCTTCCTGGCCGAGCTGGCCGCGGAGCACCCGCACCCCGTGCGCAGCGGCAAGCAGCCGCGCATCCTGTTCGGCACCCAGGCCTCCAGCCGCCCGCCGACCTTCGTGATCTTCACCACCGGGTTCCTCGACCCGGGCTACCGCCGGTTCATCCAGCGCCGCCTGCGCGAGGTCTACGGCTTCGCCGGCAGCCCGATCAACATCAGCATGCGCGTGCGCGAGAAGCGCAAGCGCTAAGCACTCAGCGCCGCTGACGAACCGCACGCCGCCACCTTCGGGTGACGGCGTGCGGTTCTTTTTTTTGTGCGGATGCGCCGCCCGGCACCCCGCACCCCCCGTTTAAGGCGCATGGCCCTAGTGGACGCCCCGGGGCCGGCCCACCAAAACAGGTGGATTTGGCGCAAGGTTTACGCAAGATTGCCGCAAGGAGCCCGCAAGCCCGCCGCAGGAATCGCTGCTCTCCGACGGTGGATCCCAGTGCTGGCGCGGATCTCGGCCCCGGCGAAGGCTGTGCCTCGTTCGGGTTGCCCCCGGGGGAGGGGTCTTCTGTCGCCGCCGAGATTGTTCTAGGTTTTGAATGTCGGCAGAGTCCACCCGGCTCCACCGATCACAGCACGCCAACGGGCCCAACCCGGCCCGTGATCCACACCGAAGTGCACCACCCGACGTGCTCCACTCCTTTCGGGCTCCGGCCCGGTTCAACCTGCACCACCCAGCATCCGCAGCACCGGCCGGGCCCCGAAGCCCGGTCACCCACCGGGCCCCGAAGCCCGGGCGTCAGATTGCCGTCGCACCACCCGAAGGGTGCGCTCCTCCCTCCCGCAGGACCCCAGCCGGCCGCTTCCTAGAGCGGCTCTGGGTGCACCACGAAGCCTTCCGACATTTCCGCGTCCCCCCTGCATTTCGTTGATACCTGGTCTATACGAGAACCCGAAACTCTCGACCGTTGATCCAGCGAGATCCCTGGCCCTACCCCAAGGATGTAATTACTGTGCCTACGAAGTCCCTAGCTTCGCCTGCCCGCAAACGTCAGCTCGGTGCCGAACGCAGCACCCAGCCGCTCCCCACCGTGCACGATATCCCCAGTGATTCGAAGATCACCTGGGGCCGGCTGGCCATCATCGCCACGGTCGTGGCCTGGTTCGCCTACGTGATCTACACGATCCTGCGCCAGTTCCTCAACAACGGAACCGAGAGCTTCCGGTTCACCACCGAAGCCGTCTCGTACTGGGTCGTGGTGAGCTTCCTCACCTTCTCCGCGCTGATGTACCTCATCGCCCGGCAGGGTGCGCTGCAACGCTTCCGCGACCACGTGCGGGTGCCCCGCGCCGAACTGGACAGCCACTTCGCCACCCACCACGGCTCGCTCACGGTGCTGGTGCCCTCCTACAGCGAAGAGCCCGGCGTGGTGCGCGGCACCCTGTGGTCGGCGGCGCTGCAGGAATACCCCGACCTGCGCATCGTGCTGCTGCTGGATGACCCGCCCCATCCCACCGACCCGGCCGTGGCCGCGCAGCTGCAGGTGTCCCGCAGCATCGCCCGCGACATCGAACGGGCCCTGGCCGAACCCAAGGCCCGGTTCACCGAAGAGCTGCTCATCTGCGAGCTGGAACTGGCCGCCAACGAGCACCCCACCGAACGCGCCGTGCAGCGCCTGGCCGACAACTACCAGTGGGCCGCCCGCTGGCTGCAGGCGATGGCCTCCGCCGAGACCATCGACGACCACGTCGACACCTTCTTCGTCGAGCAGGTGCTCGGTGGCCTCGCCGCCGAACTCTCCCTCACCGGCGCGGCCCTGGCCGCCGCCGCGAAGGAGGGCACCGCCCCCTCCGCCGCCCGGATGCTTGAACTGCACCGCCGGCTGCTCTGGACGTTCTCCGCCGAGCTGGACACCTTCGAACGCAAACTGTTCTCCTCGCTCTCGCACGAGGCCAACAAGGCCATGAACCTCAACGCCTACATCGGCCTGATGGGTCGCCGGTTCCAGCGCGAAGACGGACCGGACGGCACCATCCTGCGCCCGGTCGAGGACGACGCCCCCGCCGACTACGTGGTGCGCGACTCCGAGTACCTGCTGACCCTCGACGCCGACTCGCTGCTGCTGCGCGACTACTGCCTGCGCCTGGTCTACTTCCTCGAGCAGCCCGACAACGCCCGCGTCGCGGTCACCCAGACCCCGTACTCCTCGTTCCGCGGCGCCCCCACCCGCATCGAACGCCTCGCCGGCGCCACCACCGACATCCAGCACATCCTGCACCAGGGCATGTCGTACTACGGTGCCACCTTCTGGGTGGGCGCCAACGCGGTGATCCGCAAGGTGGCGCTCGAGGACATCGTCGAGGTCGAGACCGTGGGCGGCTTCGAGGTGCGCCGGTACGTGCAGGACCGCACCGTGATCGAGGACACCGAGTCCAGCATCGACCTGGGCACGCACGGCTGGTCGCTGGTGAACTACCCCGAACGGCTCTCCTACAGCGCCACCCCGCCCGACTTCGGTTCGCTCATCGTGCAACGCCGCCGCTGGGCCAACGGTGGCCTGCTCATCCTGCCCAAGCTGTGGCGCCAGATGCGTGAACGCCGCCGCCAAGGCCACCCGATCAGCCTGATCGAACTGGCCCTGCGGGTGAACTACATGACCAGCATCGCCTGGGCCAGCTTCGGCCTGATCTTCCTGCTCGCCTACCCGTACGACAGCCGGCTGCTCAGCCCGGTCGTGGTGCTCGCCGCCCTGCCGTACTTCCTCGCCATGGGCAGCGACCTGCGCTACTGCGGGTACAAGTTCAGCGACATCTTCCGCATCTACGGGTTCAACCTGATCCTGCTGCCGGTGAACCTCGCCGGGGTGCTCAAGTCGCTGCAGCAGGCCGTGACCAGCAAGAAGATCCCGTTCGCCCGCACCCCCAAGGTGCGCAACCGCACGGCCGCCCCGCTCCTGTTCGTGGTGGTGCCGTTCCTCATCGTCGCGTTCTCCGCCCTCACCCTGTGGCGGGATGTCTCCAACGAGAACTGGGGCAACGCCGCGTTCGCCGGGTTCAACGCCCTGCTGGCCAGCACCGCGATCCTCACCTACATTGGCATCTGGAACTCGATCGTGGACATCTGGCTGGGCCTGACCCAGTGGATGTTCATTGAACGGGCCCCGCGCCGCAAGGGCGCCCAGGTGGCGCTGCCGCAGCCGGTCGAGCCCACCCTGGACTGGCGGGCCGTGATCTACCACGGACACGTCGTCGGCGAGCTGCCCAGCGATGTGGAACTGGTGACCGGACCGTTCGTCAAGCCCGTCGTCTCCAAGCGCGCCGCCAAGCAGGGCGTGCTCCGGTGAGCGCCGCAGACCCGGGCGCTGCGGCGCCCGTCACGCTGACCGCGCCCGCCGTCAAGGCCGACCGGCCGCGCCGCCGCCTCTCGGTGGTGCGGGTGTTCCTGGGCATCGTGCTTGTCGTGGCGCTCTCCGCCGGCGGCTACCTCGGCTGGCAGTGGTGGGGCTCGGCGCAGGCCGCCGAAGCCTACGACCCCTGGTTCGCCGGGTACGTCGACGTGACGGCCACCCCCACCTACGACTTCGAGGCCACGGCCGACCTGGCCGGCAACGACGTGGTGCTCTCCTTCATCGTCGCCGCCACCGACGACGCCTGCGCGCCCAGCTGGGGCACCCACTTCAGCCTCGACGAGGCGTCCGACGAGCTCGACCTCGACCGCCGTCTGGCCCGGGTGAAGCAGCTCGGCGGCCAGATCGTCGTCTCCTTCGGCGGCCTGCTCAACACCGAACTCGGCACCGGCTGCACCGACAAGGATGCGCTCATCGCCGCGTACGCCGCCGTGCTCGACCGCTACGACGTGACCACCATCGACCTCGACCTCGAGGGCGCCAACCTCACCGACTCGGCCGCGGCGACCCGCCGGGCCACCGCGATCGCCGAGCTGCAGGCCGACCGGCGCGCCGCGGGGGAGGACCTCGCCGTGTGGCTGACCCTGCCCGTGGCCACCGGCGGGCTCACCGAAGACGGCACCAACGCCGTCTCGGCGATGCTCGACGCCCAGGTGGACCTGGCCGGGGTGAACCTGATGACCATGGACTTCGGCAGCAGCAAGGACGCCGACGAGACCATGGCCGAGGCATCCATTCGCGGTGTCACCGCCGCGCACCGGCAGATCGGCACCCTGTACAGCCGGGCCGGCACCGAGCTGACGGATGCCACGGTGTGGCAGAAGATCGGCATCACCCCGATGGTGGGCCAGAACGACGTGGCGGGGGAGATCTTCGACCTCGATGACGCGAAGGCGCTGAACACCTTCGCCCAGGAGCAGAAGGTGGGCCGGATGTCCCTCTGGTCGCTGAACCGGGACACCACCTGTGGGTCGAACTACGCCGACGTCAAACGGGTGTCGGACTCCTGCAGCGGCATCGACCAGGGCGACGAGAAGTTCGTGGCGTTGCTGGGCGACGGTTTCACCGGCCGCCCGGTTGCCGCCGCCGCGGCGGTCACCACCGATGAGGCCGAGGAGATCGGCTCGATCGTCGACGACCCGGCCACCAGCCCGTACGCGATCTGGGCGGCGGAGTCGTCCTACCTCGAGGGCACCAAGGTGGTCTGGCACAAGAACGTCTACCAGACCAAGTGGTGGACCCGCGGTGACCTGCCCGACAACCCTGTGCTCAACGAGTGGGAGACGCCGTGGGTGCTGATCGGCCCGGTGCTGCCGGGGGAGACCCCCATCCCCAAGCCCACCCTGCCGGCAGGCACCTACCCCGAATGGCAAGGCACCGTCGTGTACGAGAAGAATGACATGATCCTCTTCGACGGCGTGCCCTACGAGAGCAAGTGGTGGAACCAGGGCGAGAGCCCGGATGCCGCCGCTGCGAACCCCGACGGCTCGCCGTGGTCGCCGCTCCCCGAGGCCGAGGTCAAGAAGCTCCTCGACGCCCTTCCGAAGTAGACAGGTTTTTGGGCGGCGAGGCCCAAACATAGATATGCCCGGGGTGGTGGTTAGGGCACCATCCCGGGCATTCCCCATTGGCGTCGAAACGCCTGGTGAGGCCGAGCTTAGCGGCACGCGCTGGAAGCGCAGTGCCCAGACTCTAGAACTTGACGGTCGGCTCGTCGCCCGACGCGTCGGTCGTCTTCGCGGTCGTCGCGGTGGGGGAGTCGTTGGCCGGGGCGGCTGCGGTTTCGTCGGCCACCACGGACGGCGTCACGGGGCGCTCGGCCGGCGCGTCAGTGGCGCTGACCGTGCCGGTCTCGGCGGTCCGAGCGCGCATCGGGGTGGTCTCCTCCGCGTCGAAGTCGCTGTCGTCGTCGAAGTTGAAGTCAGGCTCGTCGTGTGCAGCATCGACCGTCGCAACGGCGGTGGCGCTCTTGGCGATGGCCCGGCTCACCACGAGGGCGGCGAGGGTGATGATGAAGCCGATGACGCCGGCGGCGAGCAGGTTGGCGCCCAGGTTGCTGCCCGATTGGGCGGTGAAGTACGCCACGTAGTCGGAAGACTGCGAGGTGTAGAACTCGGCCTGGGTGGCGTTGGAGGAAGTGAGGATCAGATACCCCGCCACGGTCACAACCAGGTCGACAAGCCACAGCACCGCCAGGACGAGGTTGAACTTGGACAGGGGACGTGAGCTGTTCTGGGACATATCTTCCTTCGATTGATGAGCGGCCGGTGACGACCTCGCGTCACGCTACGCACCGTTCCTATGGACAACCTATGTACCACCAGGGAATCTCCACACCCCGGCCTGTGTCCCCCTGGGTACGTCGGTCGAGCTTGGTTCTCGTTGGTCGAGCTTGTCGAGACCCGCAACCTTTCGAACCCAACGCCCCCCCCACGTCGGTCGAGCTTGTCGAGATCCCGCAACCTTTCGATACCCAACGCACCCCCACGTCGGTCGAGCTTGTCGAGATCCCGCAACCTTTCGATACCCAACGCACCCCCACGTCGGTCGAGCTTGTCGAGACCCCGCAACCTTTCGAACCCAACGCCCCCACACGCTGATCGAGCCTGTCGAGATCCGGAACCCCGTCTCCGGTAGACACTAAAACGGTCTGGACGGTTGTCAACCTCCCCTCAACCCCCAAAAGTGAACGCAACCCCTCTCCCGACGCGGTAAGCTAGTCCAGTTGTCTCCGGTAGATCCCCTTGGGAATCCACCAGAACACGGCGGGCTGTAGCGCAGCTTGGTAGCGCACCTGACTGGGGGTCAGGGGGTCGCAGGTTCAAATCCTGTCAGCCCGACCAAATGTCCCGGAAACTCAAGGGTTTCCGGGACTTTTTTGGTTAAGAGATTTGATGTTCCCATCACTACCCCATCACTTTCAGCCCATTTCCGCCGCTTTTCCGGCCCCGTCATCTGAGGCGCTGAGGTCGGTTTCGGTTCCTCCCGGTCGTCCGGGATCGCCCGGCACACCTTCTGGGTATGAGCATTCACAACGAGAACCCCACCTCTCCTGCTTCCGACGATTGGGGCCTGGAGCCACTGATGGACGTTGCCGAGCTGGCGGCCTATCTGGGCATCCCGATCTCCACGGTCTACGACTGGCGGGTGCACGGCAAAGGCCCCGCGGCGTACCGGTTCGGCAAACACCTGAAGTTTGCGATCTCCGATGTGCGGGCCTGGATCGCCCAGCAGCGGGACCCCTCCTCCAGCGCGCCGAGGCATCCCGATCGGCGGTGAGCTGAGATGCCGCGGCAACGGTTGACCATCGGCACCTTCGGGGACATCAGCACCCGCCAGATGCTGAACACGGGTTGCCGAGAAGCGCGAGGTCGGCGAGATCCTCCGCGAGCTGATTCAAATGCTTCCTGAACTGCATACAGTCGTGCCGCTCGGTGATCACGCGAAGGACACGTGGCGGCGTTTCGCTCGGCCGGGACTCGGGACTGCGATGCGCACGGTCGAGTCATTCCATAGCGGCAACCAGGCAATGAATCAGCGTGGCCTCCGTTCCCACCTTCATGCTGCCCTCGCTCGAGGAGCCACCGACTGGCGCCTACCCGCCGCAGCTGAGGACGCTTCGATCATGGTCGAAATAGACGGCGTTGGGGGCACAACGAACCAATGGTACGAGGACAGCCACGGCGATCGGATCG